>JAJEET010000063.1 GCA_022820835.1 Candidatus Poribacteria bacterium | reverse complement strand
CTTTGTAATAGACACACTGATGTTTAAACGGGAAGGCGGCGTCGTACCAGATGACGGAACCAATGAACCTGTTCGCGTAGAGGGACTTTTCAACCTCGTTTTCTTATTCGGTATCATCGCTGCCGTTTTAATGAGTGGAACTTTCAAGTGGGGAGAAGTTAACATTCTCGGTGTTCATGTATATTGGCAAAATATTGCTCGTGAATTAATGATTGTTGCTATGGGATTGTTGTCCCTGAAATATACGCCATTTAGCGGTGAATTACGTAAGTCCAACGAATTTTCATGGGAGCCGATTGAAGAAGTCGCAAAAGTTTTCGCCGGAATTTTTATGACAATCATTCCAGCACTAGCGATTCTGAAAGCAGGGGATGAAGGTGCCCTCGCGGGCTTAATCGGTGCTATGCAACAACCCTATCATTATTTCTGGATTACCGGTATTTTGTCCAGTTTCTTGGACAACGCGCCAACATATTTGACGTTCTTCAATACCGCACTTGGGAAGCTGGAGCTGGCCGAAGGTTTGGTGCCAGGAATTTTGTCAACACCAGTGGAAGCGTTACCTCAGAGCCATAAAACCTTTGTTGACCTGTTAACGGCGATCTCCGTCGGAGCGGTGTTTATGGGTGCGAATACCTATATCGGCAACGCACCGAACTTCATGGTGAAAGCAATCGCGGAGCAAAGCGGTATCCGCATGCCAAGTTTTTTCGGGTACATGCTTTGGTCGGTAGCGATCTTGTTCCCGCTCTTTGTGATTGTGACGTTTGTGTTCCTATAGTGGTTATCAGTTATCGACTTTCAATTTTCAGTGAAGAGTTGCGCTCGTAACAACTTACCCACACTCCGAATGTTACAGCAAAAGGTGAATTATTACAGGCAACCTCTTAGCCGATAACTGACAACTGACGGCTGACAACTCTTAAAAATGGAGATTTTGAATGCCAATAGAGATTAACTGGCAATTACTGATGCCAGAACTGGTTATCGTTTTAACGCTGCTCATCGTCCTCGTCTTCGACCTTTTTGATTCGATCTCAAAAACGGTGCTCGGATGGATGACGATTGTTGGTGCCGCGATTGCCCTATGGGTTTCCATCCAGATGCATCTGGCTGGCACTGTCGGTACCCAGTTCAATGAAATGTTCAAAGTAGATAACTTCTCTCTTTTTTTCAACATGATCTTCCTCGTCTCAACAATTCTGGTCGTGTTGTTTTCGATGAGTTACCTCGGCAGAGGGGACAAGAAGCAGGGACCTTACTATCTACTTATCCTGCTTGCAACACTCGGCATGATGTTGATGGCTGCTGGCAATGAGTTGATTATTGTCTTTCTCGGTTTGGAACTCATGTCGTTATCGCTGTATGTCTTGGCTGGTTATTTCAGAGACAATCCCGCTTCAAGCGAAGCCGGGATGAAATACCTATTGCTCGGTGCATTCGCGAGCGCATTCTTCCTCTACGGAATCGCGCTGATTTACGGTGGTGCCGGGACAACGAGTATCCCCGCAATCGCAGAAAAAATAACAGCAGAAAGCACGTCCCCATTACTTTTAGCAGGGATGTTCCTGCTGGTCGTTGGGTTCGGGTTTAAAGTCGCTATTGTTCCATTCCATCAGTGGGCACCGGATGTTTACGAAGGCGCACCGACAACCATAGCAGCTTTTATCTCCGCAGGCCCAAAGGCTGCTGGCTTCGCAGCGTTTCTCAGAATTTTCATGGAAGCGTTACCCAACCTGCAAGGAGAATGGAGCGGTGTGCTTATCTTGTTGGCAATGCTGACAATGACGGTCGGAAATGTCATTGCAATCGCGCAGACGAACATCAAACGGATGCTCGCGTATTCGAGTATCGCACATGCGGGTTATGTACTCATAGGTTTAGCAGCAGCAAATAACGACGGCATCTCCAGTGCAATGCTGTATCTACTGATCTATTGTGTGATGAATATCGGTGCATTCGGGGCAATTATATTGGCAAAAACAGAGGATGGCGAGAGCCTGATGATCTCGGATTACGCAGGCCTCGGAAACCGAAAACCGTTACTCGCTATATTTATGTCCGTAATGCTTCTATCGCTTGCGGGTTTTCCACCGACTGCCGGGTTTGTCGGAAAATTCTATATCTTCAAGGCTGCAGTTGGGGCAGGACATATCTGGCTTGTTATCATCGGTGCTGTCAATACCGCAATCTCAGCGTTCTACTACCTACGTGTCGTCGTAACGATGTATATGCGTGAACCAGAAGAGGAGTTGGAGTTTAGCCCCTACGCTTCGACTTTGGTCGTCGGATTGATTATCGCAGCGATTGGTGTACTACTCATCGGTATTCTGCCATCGCTTATGCTCACACCCGCACAGAATTCTGTGTTTTAATAGTGATTGGTTATTAATTATTGGTGGTTGGTTAAAAGGTTTTTGGTAACAATCTCATCCAGTTTGGCATATTCCAACACGCAGTAGATTGTTACAGGGAAACCTCTTAACTTATAACCTATAACTTACAACCGATAACAACTTTGAGGACATTATGTCAGATGTTAGATTAGGTTTTATTGGTACAGGCGGCAACATGAACCGTCACCTACGTGAATTGACTGAGATCGGCGGCTCGAAGTTCGTCGCCTTCTGTGATATTGTTGTTGAGAAAGCGGAGCGGGCTGTTACACAATACGGCGGTAAAGCCTACGCGGATTATAATCAGATGCTCGCAGGCGAAGAATTAGATGCCGTCTATATCTCAATCCCACCGTTTGCCCACGGTGCCCCTGAACGCGCCGTGATTGACGCGGGATTGGCGATGTTTGTCGAAAAACCGGTACACATGGATGCCGACGACGCAAAAGAGATCGCAGCGGTGATAGAAGAGAAAGGCATCATCACTGCTACCGGGTATCAAGAACGCTATCTTGATATTATCGACAAAGCGCAGGAGCTCCTCGCTTCTCGACGTGTCGGATTCTTCATGGGCTACTGGATGGGCGGTATGCCAGGGGGTTGGTGGCGCGAGAAAGCGAAATCCGGCGGACAACTCATGGAGCAGACGACACACGAATTTGATATGGCGAGATACCTCTTCGGCGAAGTCAAGACCGTCTACGCAGTCGCACGTTACGACCTCATTCCTGATACTGATTACGATATCGAAGAAGCATCTGCCGTCTCTTTACAATTTGAGAGTGGTGTCTTTGGTATCATGTTCTCCGCCTGCTTCACGACAAATGGGATGCGGCGTTCTGGATTGGACATCTTCTGTGAAGACGGTTCGCTTGAGTATCATCTCCGTCGTGCACTTGTGCTTTCTACCGCAGATGAGAAAACCACATGGAATCCAGAAAACAATTGCACCATTGATATGGATAGCACCTTTATTAATGCAGTCCGCACCGGCGATGGCAGCGCAATCCGATCCCCTTATGCCGATGCTGCTAAGACTGCTATTCTGTCAATCGCGGCCAACGAATCTCTTGAAACAGGTCTACCAGTCCACTTAGGATAATGGTTATCGGTTATCAGTTACGGG
The DNA here is from genome assembly GCA_022820835.1 of Candidatus Poribacteria bacterium. Taxonomy (GTDB): domain Bacteria; phylum Poribacteria; class WGA-4E; order WGA-4E; family WGA-3G; genus WGA-3G. The sequence goes on along the minus strand of JAJEET010000063.1, from coordinate 83,569 downwards.
TGGTCAGTTAAGAGCCATCCGTAACAATCCTTCCGCGTTTGAAGTACTCCAGGAAGTCGTGAATTGTTATACAGGAGACCTCTTTAACCGATAACTGACAACTGACGACTATAAAAATGGAACACCAAATTAACCTCCCCATTACCGGAATGCACTGTGAAAACTGTACAAGCACCATCACACGGCATCTTAAAAAGATGGAGGGTGTTCTTGCCGCAGAAGTCAGCCTCGCCACCGAACATGCTGCTGTTACCTTCGATACAACTACGCTTAGTGAAGCTGCTATTGTCGATAAAATCCGAGACCTCGGTTTTGACGTTGTTGATGAAGATGAAGAAGACGAAGTTCGCGCCGCAGAATTCCAACGACAGAAGCTGCAATTCACTGTCGGGCTCATCTTCACACTCCCGCTTTTCCTCCTCAGCATGGGTAGAGATATGAACCTGTTGGGGGAGTGGGCATCTGCACACTGGGTTAACTGGCTCATGTTCGGTTTAGCGTTACCCGTGCAGGGGTATGTCGCTTGGGACTATTACATCGGCGGCTTTAAGGCACTGCGCAACCGATCCGCGAATATGGACGTACTCGTCGCAATGGGCTCATCTGTGGCGTTTCTCTATAGCCTCGTTGTAACGATTACACTAACCGCGGGCGTCGGAGAACGCTTCGGCGCACACGTCTATTTTGAGACAGCCGCAGTTATTGTTACGTTGATTAAGTTAGGCAAACTGCTTGAAGCACGTGCCAAAGGTAAGATAAACGCAGCCCTCAAAAAACTCCCGCAACTTGCTCCTAAAACAGCCTGCCGACTAAAAGATGGCGAAGAACAACAGATCCCTATTGAACAAGTCGGCGTAGGAGACATCCTTGTTGTACGTCCCGGCGAAAGCATTCCTGTGGATGGCGTAGTGCGCAGCGGTAACAGTGCCATTGATGAAAGCGTGTTTACCGGAGAAAGCCTCCCTGCAGATAAGGTACCGGGCGACCCTGTAACCGCTGCAACAATGAACCAGAGCGGGATGCTCACCATCGAAGCCACACACATCGGTGCCGAAACGGCACTGTCACGCCTTGTCCAATTGGTACACACAACACAACAGAGCAAACCGCCTATCCAACGCGCTGCCGACGCAGTCACAAATGTGTTCGTGCCTATCGTCACCGCTATTGCCGTTGTGACGTTTCTCGTATGGTGGTTCGTCATTGGCGCAGGATTCACACCGGCAATGCTCCGCCTCGTTGCCATCCTCGTCACAGCCTGCCCGTGTGCATTGGGACTTGCCACACCGACAGCCGTTATGATGGGAACTGGTATTGGTGCGCAGCGCGGCATCCTCTTCCGAAACGGCGAAGCACTCGAACGCGCAGGAGACTTAACCACAATCGTCCTTGATAAAACAGGGACCTTAACCGAGGGGAAACTCATACTTACCGATATTCTCACAGATGAAGACGAATCGGAACTTTTACAGTTATCTGCTGCTGCGGAGCGTGGCAGTGAGCATCCGATCGGAAAAGCCGTTGTTCAAGCCGCTAAGGAACGTGGATTGGACATCGCTACACCAACTCAGTTTAAAGCGGTCGCTGGACACGGTATCGCTGCACAGGTCGGTAAAAATAGTGTCATCATCGGCAATTTATCGCTAATTCAGCAACACAACATTCCGACGAAAAGATTTGAAGCAGAAGCAGAACGTCTACAGACCGAAGCAAAAACCGTCCTATGGGTCGCCGTTGATGGACACGTTGTCGGGCTTCTGGCGGTCGCGGACACGTTGAAACCCGAAGCGCAAGCTGCGGTCGCGGAACTCTACGAACTTGGGTGTACAGTAACAATGATGACCGGGGATAACCGCGTCACAGCTGATGCGATCGCCAAGGCTTCTCGGATTAGCGATGTCATGGCAGAACTCAAACCCGAGGATAAAGCAGCAGCCGTTAAAAAACTACAAGCGAAAAACAATGGACTCGTCGCTATGGTAGGAGACGGCATTAACGATACCCCCGCCTTGGCACAAGCCGACATCGGTATCTCGCTCGGCACAGGCACCGATATTGCCAGAGAGACAGCACACGTGACACTCATGCACAGCGATTTGCGCGGACTCCCCGATGCAATTCGGCTCAGCCGCGCGACGATGCGTACGATTAAGCAGAACCTTTTCTGGGCATTCTTCTACAATGTGCTATTGATCCCTATTGCAGCCGGTGTCCTATATCCGTTTCCATCACTACCTCCTATGTTGCGCGAGTTGCACCCCATGCTTGCGGCGTTCGCGATGGCATTTAGCAGCGTATCCGTTGTGCTAAACAGTCTACGGCTGCAATGGAGGAAAATGAAATGAACAACATGGACGAAAAACAGGAATTGGTAGAAATCTACAAACTCCACGCGGAACTTGCCGACAGTGTCAGCAAGCAGCGGGGCACCACAAACCGTTTCTACACGCTAGTCTTGTCTGGATTGGCAGTGCTTTTTTTTGCTTTCCTACAACGTGAAAACGGAGTACCTATCGAATGGCTCATGGTAGGTTTTGGACTATTTGGTATGCTCTTGGCATCGGCATGGTATATCGTCATTCGTTCTTATCGACGACTGAATTCTGGTAAATTTAAAGCGTTGCATGAATTGGAAGAAAAACTCGCCTATCCATTTTTCAAACGGGAATGGGATCTACTCGCTGAAGGTAGAGAGCAGAAAACCTATTGGCGGTTGACTGTCGTTGAAACCTTTGTACCCACTATTTTCTTTGTCTGCTTCACGGCGTTACTGATAATTGGCATTGCCTATTGGTAACCGGCGGTGGAACTGTACACATACCCATGTAGGATACAGGATACAATAAAGGCGGCACCGACAGTCGTTTATCTCAGATCGGACAGTAAACGAAGGTCTCAGGAAGAAGTTTCGAGAATGATGGGACGCTTCACTGCTGCCAATACTTGTTCCACTGTAATTCCTGCAATCACTTCACAACTGCCAGCACCACATCCCCCCGGATTCCGACCCGGATGACACGGGTTACATCCCAAATCTATCCCGCTTTGCACAACTGTCCCTTTCTCACCGTAGGGACCGCTCCGAAGATGATTCGTTGAACCGAAAAGTGCAACTACTGGCGTATCCACTGCTGACGCAATATGCATCGGTCCTGTATCATTCCCAATATATACGTCGCAGGTAGAGATTAACGCCGCGAGATGACGCAGATTGTCTGTTTGGACAAGAATCGGAGGAACATCCATCAGGTTTGCAACTTGTGTTTGGAGTTCCCGTTCATTCGGACCGGCGAAGAGCAAAATCGTTGCATTCCGTTTCTCTACCAAAGCGTTCGCTACACGTGCGTAGTTCGCTGCGTCCCACAACTTGTGTACCCAATTCCCTCCGGGATGGATGCCGATTAATAACTGTTCTGATGTCCAACCTGCTTCTGCCAGAAAACCGTGCGCAGCGGTCAGTTCACCTTCAGTCAACTGTAAATGTGGATGCGCGCCTATTGTGTCAACGTCACGTTTTTGGAGCACCTCCAGATAGCGGGTAACGGCGTGCCGATTACTGTCCCCTCGCACCATACCCCAATGTTCCGCACCGACACACCGCGCCGTAAGACTGTCCCGTAAATTCACAATGAGATCAAATTTATCGTGTCGCAAGGTTTTTACAAGCCGCAAACGCCCACGCCAACCGGCGTGTTCGCCGCGGTTGTCATAGACAATAACGGCATCAATGTTGGGTTCAGTGGCAAGGAGATCAGACGCTCTCGGTCCGACGAGGAAGGTAATATGGGCATTTAGAAAGTGTCTTCGTAGCGGTTGGATAACAGCAGTTGATAAGACTGCATCGCCGATGAAACTGAAACTAAAAACAAGTATCTTTTTCATTTTTCAGACGACCGAAAGGATTCTATCATTTCAACGGCTGTCGTCAACCCGTCTTCGACCTCGATCTTTTCACCCAAGACCTGTGCCTGCACTGTCATAGAAGGCGTTTCCAAGACTTGCCGAATCCGTTTCGCTAAGCGTTCAGCGGTAAGATTCCGGCGCCGCAGATGTCGTGGTGCAACACCTAAATCCGATAAACGTTTTCCCCAATAGGGTTGATCAGCGTGATGCGCTACAACAATAGATGGGACTTTCGCGCGACATGCCGAGGCAGTCGTCCCAGCACCCCCGTGATGTACGATGCAACATCCTTGTGGAAATAGCCACTGATGCGGGATATATTCTGCACAGTAGATGTCCGATAACGCCTCTGGTGTGCCGAGTTGTCCCCAACCGGCTTGAATAATCGCACGCTGTTTCGCTTTTCTAACAGCCTCAATCAGGATTTCGGTTGTTTCACGTCCATTGGAACCTCCCATAGACCCGAACGTGATGATAACCGGCGGTGGACCCGCCTCCAAGAAATCGACAAGATCAGGAGGTGGATCGTAAGCAGATGACGCGAGATGCCAGACACCCGTGAATTTGTGATTCGGGGGGAAATCAGCAGGTGGACAAAGCGTTGGAGATGCGGCAATGAGGTTTAGATGTGGCGAATACATGCCATCTAACGCCACAGAAGACCTCGGCTCTCCCCCGACGGACGCAATAAATCGGTTAAAGAGTGTATCTATGCTTGAGGCAAGACGGAGTTCCGCCAATTTCCATACGATAGCGTTGAAGGCGCGTCCCCAATTCGGAAACGGGTAGGGCGCGAAATCTAAGGATTTGATGAAACCTGGGCAATACGTCACGGTAAACCATGGCAAACCATTCCGAATCGCTGCCTCCTGTCCCGGAATATCGACTGAATGACAGATCACTATATCAAACCCTTTCATAGCAGTCAAACAATCCTGATACCACTGTGGCCCGCGACGCACGATCCCTTCTTCCACGATAAGCCGCAGCATCGCGGTCGGGTCACGCTTCGGAATAATAGCATCCATCGCTTCGTGAAATTCTGCCAAATCAAAAGCGACACCTATCTCGTAGAATTCCGCACCGACCTCAAGGATTTTATCTCTATAGAGTGCCGGTGAGCATATACGCACCTGATGTCCACGTTCCAGTAAACGTTCTGAGAGTGCTAAAACAGGATAGACATCTCCGGTTGAACCCCAGCAGACGACGACAATTTTCATTTTTGATTTGCCTCTACGGTCAATGTTGTTGCATCCCAAACGGGTTCAACAGGAAGTTTTTTTGTACACTCCCATCCGATTTTACATTTATGCGCGCTACACGGCCAGCACGGCATGTCTCGCCGTACGATAGAGGCGTTTTCGCTCAGCGGATGCCACGCCACGTGATCTGTGGGACCAAAGATTGCCACCATTGGTACATCCAATGCCGCAGCGAGATGCATCGGACCGGAGTCATTACAGACCACCAAATCACAACAAGATAAGAGTGCACCCAACGCACGGATTGACTCCGGCGCGTAAGGAATCGCACGAGACTCCATCGCCTTTTCGATATTCCGCACCAATTCGGCTTCTTCAGGACCGCGTAAGAGCAGGATTGTTGCGTTGTACTGACGTGAGAGTCTATCAGCGAGTTCGGCGTACTGCTTTTCTGGCCAGCGTTTGTCGAACGAACTCCCACCCGGATGAATACCGATGAGAAACGCATCAGGACCGACACCCCACGCGGCAAGCTGTGCTTTGGCTGCAGCAGTCTCATCAGGCGACAGGTGAAACACGAGTTTCCGTTTGCTTTCGCCCTTGCAAATTAAGCGTACCAGTTCCAAATTCCTGTCAACTTCATGAGTTTCGCCTTTTCGGTATCTGCCCCGCCACGCATGCGTGAGAGTGGATCTGAAGCGTTTCTGATAACGACCTAATCGGTAAGGGGCTCCCGAGAGAAATGCAATGAGATGGGACCACATTGCTGTTTGCATAGCAACGACGAGTTGAAACCGCTCACGGCGCAATTGACGATAGAATTGGAGTTGTGCTGTAATACCGCGGTGCTTACCTGTACGGTCGAAAACGAGGACCCGATCCACGTCTGGATTACCGATTAACACTGGTGCGTTGAGTGGACGCGCCAATACCGTTATCTCCGCTGACGGATAACTTTCCCTTAACAGCGCAAGTGCCGGTGTTGAATTCAACAAGTCACCAATACCATCAACCCGAATGACGAGCATCTTATTGATGTTAGCCAACGTGTTGTCTCGTTTGAAACCCGAAACTCGCGACGCGGAAATCTGACCACCGGATAGCATAGTTGTTCCTTTACGGACAGGGTTAAAGTGTCGCTTATTATAACACATATCCGTGGAAATGGCAAATTCCATCTGCCTTGTTTTAAGCAAAACTATTTGCGTCAATACCAATTAATGTGGTATAATTATCCACATGGATCATAGAGCATCCCCCATAAATGAAAGCGACCAGAAGCCTTCAGCATCCCGCTTCTTTTTCGGAACGCTGGTCTTCGGTTCAATCCTTATTATTCTTACCTGTTATTGGATTATCTCGGCAGAAAATCGCGTCGTCTGGGAACTCACCGATTTTTCTATCTTTCCAACGGTACTTTTCACTTTTTTCCTGTTAGCTGTCATTACGCCTCTTCTGAAAAAGACTTTCAAAAGTTTCGCACCGACATCTCGTGAACTCGCTATGACGTATGTGATGGTATCCGTAGCAACCGCACTTGCAGGACACGACATCGTCCGACAGTTAGTACCAATGATCGCCAATGCTGGGTGGTTCGCGACACCCGAAAATGAATGGGCGGATATCTTTTTCCGATTCATGCCGACATGGCTGACGATCACTGACCGCGGTGTTCTACAAGGATACTTTGAAGGGGACGATACGTTTTGGCAACAACAATATATGGAGGCGTGGTTCTGGCCCATCGTGGCGTGGAGTGGATTGGTCATCGTCCTCCTGTTTATGATGCTCTGTGTCAATATCATCATTAGAAGGCAGTGGATTGATCACGAGAAATTGAGTTATCCTCTGACAACGCTACCTGTTGAGTTGCTCGGCAATACGTCTGCACTTTTTCGGAATAAGTTGATTTGGCTCGGTTTCGGCATCGCATTCGGATTAGAAATTCTGGCAGGTTTGAACTATCTCTTCCCCGTAATTCCTTCCCTCAAAATCAAATATCAACTCTACTTTCCTGATCGACCTTGGAACGCAGTCGGACGGCTGCCGATCTACGTCTATCCGTTTGCAATAGGCTTTGGATACCTCATGCCGTTGGACTTGTCATTGTCGTTTTGGTTCTTCTATCTATTCTGGGGTGCACAGCGCGTCTTTTTCAGTGCGATCGGATGGTCAACCGCTATCGGTCTACAGACGGAACAACGCGGCGGGGCATGGCTCGGTATCGGTTTTCTTGCACTCGTCACAAGTCGGAAACACGTTTGGGGGATACTCCGAGACGTATTCTCCTTCAAATCTAAGGATGGGTTATACCGACTTGCTGTCTTTGGGTTAATCATCAGCATGGCGATTGTATTAGTTTTCTGGTATTTTGCGGGTCTATCGCCGTGGGTCGCCCTCGGTTATTTCAGTATCTATTTAATATTATGCATCGCAATGACGCGGATGCGTGCCGAACTCGGTCCCCCAACACACGAATTGCACGGGATGCATCCTGATCGGATTATGTTGCTGTTCGGAGGAAGTCGTCCGTTGGGCGCACAAAACCTGACCAACACGACACTACTATCATGGCTTGCCTACGGTTACCGCTGCCATCCGATGCCACATCAGTTAGAAGCATTTAAAATCGGCAGGCATTTCCGCTTTCATGAGAATCGGTTGGTTGTCGCACTTATTGTGGCATCAATTGTAGGTACAATCGTTTCGATTGTCGGACACGTCGCGCTCTATTATGAATACCGGTTTGCCCGGTGGGGTATCGGTGAATTTAATCGCCTGCAAAGCTGGATTATCTCGCCACGAGCACCGAATTTCGCGGCTGTCCAACACATAGCGTTCGGCTTCCTATTCACTGGTGTACTGACGTTTTTGAAACGGCAGTTTTTGTGGTGGCCGTTATATCCTGTCGGCTATGCTGTCGGCAACGGATGGGCAATCGGCTGGATGTGGTTCTCAATATTTTTGGGATGGCTCTTCAAGCAGCTGCTTTTCACAGGCGGTGGGGTGCGAGCCTATCGTCAAGCGTTGCCGCTTTTCTTAGGGTTCGTATTCGGTCAATTCCTTGCCGGAAGCTTCTGGAGTCTGCTCGGAGTCGTCTTAAATAAAAATATGTACACACTTTTTCCATGAAGCAACTCCTCAACAGAAAACCGATTAGAAGTCTTTGAGTGCATCTTCTTCGGATTCAAAGACACCGATACTTTGCGTCAATCCGATCGTATTGAAGATATTTCTCACTTGCGTAGATGGATGTGCAACCCGTAAAACCTGTCCTTTTTCTCGCATCTTCCAGAGTAATCTGATAATCTCACCGAAACCACTGCTGGTGATGAAACTGCGGCGTTCAAAGTTAAGCAGAACTTTCTCTGCATCTTGTACCTCCGCGTCTGCATAGGCATCACTTAAAATAGGTTCAGAAGCGTCCGTAAGGTAACCCGTAATGTCAAAAATCACGATCTTTCCTTCGTCTTGATGGCGAACAGAGATTTGAGAATTTGCTCTCACAATTTCCTCCTATAAAAATACAAAATTATACCTACTTCCAATCTTAGTATTATACCACTTTTAAAAGTTTATATTGCATTAACCCTACACCGTCCACCTGGACCCGGTAGGTTCGGTTTTGCGGCGTACACGCTCAGATGCGATCTGCATCCCTAACCGAACCGGGCATAACTCAAAAATGATGACACTTTTAAGAGGAATCATCAATTAGATTTAGTATTAGTTGTAATATGACCGATTAATCCTCAGTAAAAGTCCGTTGAAGCGGTGCATGCTCTGGTTGGGAATGGATTACGGTGCCGTCGTCAAGTCGTAGCCATGTCTCAAATTGCCGTTCACCTTCTTCCAACTGAATTACGCGCGCGCCGCGCGGAAAACCTTCTCTCCCATACGTATTATAACCGGTGGCACGACCATAGCAGAGACGGATACCGTGTAAATCACCCCAGAAATCGTTGATATGCTCATGTCCCACAAATGTTCCGATGACATCACCAGCTTCATGCATCGCAGCGAAAAAACCGGTATTAATCTTAGGGGCGCAAACATTCTCATATTTCACACCATAACAGGTATGAAAATCCCATACCTCATCATATTCCGGAATCGGGATGTGGAAAAAGGCAAGGGCAGGAAGTGGATGTCCAGCTTCAGCAGTGAAGTTGGCAGATTCTTGTAGGTACCATGCTATTTGTTCACGTCTAATCCAATCGTAGCCGCCGATGTCGGTCGGCGCATAGCTACCAGAATCTATAAAATAAAGTACTGCAGCAGATGCATCCCCCTCAGAACTCTGGATGGGTAGCGTGTAATTACCGACACCCGGTACGTCTTCGGGACCCGGTTGCGATAGAGAAAAACTGTTTTCTCGCATAACTGCCATCAACTCGTGCCGATCCGCATTGCCCTCGTCATCGTGGTTGCCAAAAACAGCTGCCCAAGGTACCGAACACGACTCCACAGTATTAATAACCTGTCGGAGAGAATCAGCAGCGTCCTCACAACCACCACCCGCCAAAATATCACCTGTTAGGACGATTAAGTCCGGGGATTCAGACTTTGTGATTTGTGTCATTAGTTTCGCTGATTGTTGATCCGGTGTTTCCCCGTTGTGCCAATGAATATCAGTAAATTGAACAATTTTGAAACGCTGATTGCTGCGGAATCTTAATATATTTTTCACTGTCTATTGCTCTCCTTTGGCAAAATCATAACATAATTCCGAAAAAATTCAAGTAAATTCTCAATTGCAAGTATCATATAATCAACGCTTGTGTTCTTCTTCATTAGAAACATCTATCCTTAAAAAGATAGTAAAAAGATTTCTCATTTATTATTCACGAGCAACAGCAACTGAGCATCTTTATGTTAGAATAGCCTTGCTATATCCAATTTTTCGTGTTAAAATATGTGCTATGCGAAATAATCGTTTATCGAACCCCTATGATCGCCGCACTGTTATTCTCTCAAACGAGATAGTGGCAGATGCCCATTATCTGTTGCGCTGTGAGTGTGCGGAAATCGCTCAGTACGCACACCCCGGGCAGTTCATCCACGTTATGATTTCGCAAGATACTGGTATGCTCCTACGTCGCCCGTTCACGATCTATACGGTCAGTAGACAAGAGATTACGATGCTCTATCAGATCATCGGTGAAGGAACGAAACGGTTATCAGAGATGCCGGTAGGTGAACCGCTCCACGTTTTAGGACCTCTGGGGAATACGTTCGATTTTACCACACATCCCGAACCTGCCATCCTTGTCGGTGGCGGTGCCGGTATCGCCTCGCTGATGCTACTCGCTACGGCACTTCGTCAAAACGGTATTGAGACGATTGGGTTGGTAGGCGCACAACGGCGAGAGCGACTCTTAAGTGTAGCGGACTTAGAAGCGATCAAGATCACAGTACATATAGCTACAGATGACGGAAGCATTGGACATCACGGATATGTAACTGATATTCTCAAAGATCTGCTTGAAAAAACGAGTTGGCATCGTCCTACAATTTACGCCTGCGGTCCAGACGGAATGCTTTCCGCCGTCGCAAAGATTGCAGCAAACTATCAAGTACCAGCACAAATTGCTATGGAGAATCGGATGGGGTGTGCAATGGGGGTCTGCCTCGGATGTGTTTGTCCCGTCCGTACGGACGCGGATACCATAGAATACCAACGTGTTTGCACCGAAGGACCGGTCTTTAATGCTACTGACATTGTATGGGACGTTTAGGAGATGCTTGAAAAGAAAATAGACGCGTTTGTGTCAAATTAAAAAAATAAGACAAATTAAAAGATGAAGACTACATTTTATCATGAATTAACAACCACTAGCCTCCAAGATGAATTGCTCTCGGAAGCCTGTTGTGAAAAGGTACTCACCGGGTCGGACGTAGAATTACTTCCGTTACTGGATGCTGCCTATCAGGTTCGCAAAACCTACTTCCAGAACGATGTACAACTCCATATCCTCAACAATGCTCAGAACGGTTACTGTCCGGAGGATTGTGGCTATTGCGCGCAAGCAAGTACCGCAACGACAGATATTGACGCATATCCATTAAAGCCTGATGCCGAAGTTCTGGAAGAAGCGAAACATGCCTACGAGTCTGGCGCGTATCGTTACTGCATCGTCATGAGCGGGCGCGGTCCCTCACCAAAACGGGTTGCACACCTTGCTGAACTCATCCATACTATAAAAGCACGTTATCCGATTGAGGTGTGTCTCTCAGCCGGATTAATTGATGTGGCGTCTGCCCGTGCCTTGAAGACCGCCGGACTGGATAGATTGAACCACAATCTGAATACCTCCGAAACCCACTACCCGAAGATATGTAGCACGCACACGTATCAAGATCGGATGGAGACGTTGCAAGCGGCACAAACCGTTGGACTCGCCTGTTGTTCGGGAGTCATCGTTGGAATGGGTGAGAGTCCGGACGATTTAATTAAAGTTGCCAAGGCACTCCGTCAGATTGAAGTAGCATCACTCCCCGTTAACTTTTTCTTGCCGATATCTGGTACGCAGTTGTCGGAGTTCAATACGGCACACCGGAGTGTCCCTACTACTTTAACGCCGGATTATTGTCTCCGAGTGCTGTGTCTGTATCGATTCCTGAACCCGCGAGCAGAAATACGGGTCGCTGCAGGTAGAGAACATCATCTACGGAGTATGGAAGTCATGGCACTCTACCCAGCAAATTCAATGTTTATCGAGGGGTACCTGAATGCGGAAGGCTCGGCGGCAGCGCGGACAATGGAAATGATTCGGGATGCCGGTTTCACTGTGAAAACAAACGAGGACTTGACCACACAACGCAACTTGGAAGACACGGGGAAAAGGGATGTCCTTCTCAAAGATTTGAAAGTACTTCGACCCCGCATGGAATCCAGCACTTAATTCCAAATAATGCCTAATAACAGTTGCATTCCTCTTCTCGAATATCCAAGTGAAGTTGTGGCGTTTGAGGGACCGTTGCGACCACTGCACTACCAGTTTTGATTTTTTGAAAATCAATATGCCTTATGTCTTCTGGAATCACAAAGTGTGCCTTCAACATATCCCAATCTTTGTCAACAATTGTGATAATTTCCCCGCGATGGAAGCTCACCCATATATCGCCAATCTTAGAGTTTGGGGCTTCTTGTGCCAATTTCCGCTGTGTGATTTCTACATATTGGGGATCCAAGTCTATACCGATAACTTTTCTTCCTAATCTCGCAGCGGCAACGGCTGTTGTGCCGGTTCCCATAAATGGGTCTAAGATGACATCCCCTTCGTCTGTACTCATCAAAATGAGACGTTCTAAGAGATGGATTGGAAGTTGGCATGGATGCGGATCTCTATGTTTGTTATGACGGATACGATGAATATCCGACCAGACATCTGAAACAAGGGGACCAAAAGGATGCAAAATCTTCTTTTTCCCACCGTAGTCTTTTAACAAGTACCCGCATTTCCGACACCGCCTGTGTGGATAGCGAATTTCATAAAATTTGTTTTCCAGTTGATTTTTCGCGTAAAACAAAATGCCGTAGTGCGACGGTTGTAAAGTTTTGCCCATCGGAGCCGTTGGCGCGTCCCACGCGATCCAATGCCGAAAATCTGCGACTTCGTTTAAGAAACCCGCATAATAGGTGAGCCATTTCGGGATATTGTGAAGAAAGATAGAACCACTCGGTTTTGTAATCCTAACCATCTCCAAGATCCACTGCTTACACCAATTGAGATAATCGTCTGTCTCTTTTTCGTCTTTATAGGTCCCGTATTTCTTTTTTAGGTTAAAAGGTGGATCGGCAAATGTAACGTCAATACTATCTGAAGGTATGTCCTGCATGACTTCTATACAGTCACCGTGAATGATTTTATTAATGTATTTTTCCATAAGGCACCTCAAGTAATCAAGAGATTGTCAACATAGCGTTATTTCAAGACAGTAGTTAATGCTTTCCTGAAACGCGTAAGTTCCGTTTCTTCTAAAGTGAAGACATCTTCAAACGCTCCAACCATCCTTTCCAAATCCTTTTTGCGAACATACCAACCGATTCCATCAATAAATCCCCAGAAGTGTGCGTTGGGATAATGTTCCGCGAGAAGGTTTCTAATGCCAATCTCAGTTTTTGCTTTATCGCCTTGTCCGGATGAGGTTGTTGTTAAGTATGAAGCCTCAATAATAACTTGTGGATCTTCTCGGTTAGGTATAATAAAATCCATTGTCCGTTTTTGGTTCGCGGCATGTTGTCTCAATTTATCCAAATCTATACTTCTTTCAAAGCTAATTTCCATATCATCTAAAAGATCTTGTATAACGATTTCGGCGTTATTTTGTTCCTTTCCTGAGTAAGATCCTTTCTCTTTATAGCGAATCAATGTATCTACCATCGCCTCAATCTCAAAACTGAGTTTAGAAACGCCTAACTTTTTTAACTCGAAAAGTGGGAGGGTTTCAGAAAGCACAGGAACAGTACAACCCTCAAAAAAGAGATTAACAATACCTCTTCTAAAATTGGCACATTCTCTGATTTTCTTTTCGATTTTTGAATTAGACCATTCCGTTATGTCAGATTTTCCCGAGTCTGACTCCTCTAGCCATTGGTCCTTGTAACAAAGTTTTGAAAGTTCCTCGTCATCAACGATTCGGATGAAGGTAATTAACCGTTTAAAGGTTTCGTTAGAAAATCCTGTCAGTGCCAACAGAGCTTTTAATCCGTTCTTCTTTTCCAAAATCAAATCGTCAATCAACTTTTTGGTAAGGTTTTCCGTTTGAATTTGGTTCCTCACAACAAGTAAGGTCTCTTTTAGAGCAGTAATATCTGCTTCACTTTTTTTCTCAAACGATTGAGTCTGAAACCAAAAAGTGTTTCGTGCTAAGACAGTATTTACTTTTTCCGTGTTAGTCCTTGCCATATTCATTATCCCTAATTAAGGTATTACATTTGCTCTTGGATCTAAGAGTTTTCTGTAGCAAGTTGAATGCCCTAACCTTATCCAATTTGCGTCAAGCCGCCCATATACGGTTGTAGCACTGCAGGTATACGCACCGTGCCATCCTCGTTCTGGTACGTCTCAAGGAGCGCGATAACGACACGCGGCAACGCTGTACCGGACGCATTAAGCGTATGAATGAACTCCGGTTTTGCACCCGCTTCCGGCCGATAACGGATGTTCGCACGGTGTGCCTGGAACGCCTCGAAGTTACTACAGGAAGAGACTTCTAAAAACCGCTGTCCAGCGGGTGCCCAGACCTCAATATCGTAGCATTTCGCTGCAGCGAAGCCGAGTTCCACTGTGCAATGCTGCACGACGCGATACGGCAAACCGAGTGCCTGCAAAACGCTTTCGGCATTCGCCAATAGCGATTCGTGTTCGGCGTAAGAGGTTTCAGGTGTAGTGAACTTCACCATCTCCACCTTGTCGAATTGATGGATACGTTGTAAGCCTCGTGTGTCTTTGCCGTAAGCACCTGCCTCGCGCCGGAAACATGGCGTATATGCCGTGTAATAGATAGGCAAATCTTCTGCAGAGAGTATCTCACCTGCAAACAGGTTTGTCACAGGAACTTCAGCCGTTGGGATAAGAAACAGATCGCTGTCCGGATTCTCTTCGTCCCTATCGCATCGATACATATCTGACTCAAATTTTGGGAGTTGTCCTGTCCCTGTCATCGTAGGACGGTTGGCGAGAAATGGCGGTGAGACTTCGGTATAACCGTGCTGTGTCGTGTGCAGATCGAGCATGAACTGAATCAACGCTCGCTCCAGACGCGCCCCTAAACCTTTGAAAAGTACAAAGTTGCTACCCGCGACCTTCGCACCGCGTTGAAAATCGACAACATCCAACTGCTCAGCGATTTCCCAGTGCGGTTTCAGTTCAAAATCGAAACTCACAATTTCACCCCACGTCTTAATTTCGATGTTATCGTCTTCACTGGTACCGACAGGGGTACTCGCCTCCGGCATGTTCGGAATTGTCAATAGAATAGCGTCTATCTCGGCTTTCGTACTGTTATTTTCTGCTGTGAGTTCCTTGATTTTTTGTGAGAGTTCCCGCATCTCTGCTATGGTTTCTGACGCATCCAATTTCGCCCTTTTGCGTTCTGCGATTTGTTGCGAGACCTGATTCTGGTGTGCTTTGAGGGATTGGGTATGTGTTAGATTCTCGCGCCAGCGTGTATCCAGTTCTACCAATCTGTCCAGGTCCGCTTCTGTCCGGCGATCTACTAACATCTGGCGGACATCTTCGGTGTTTTCGCGAATAAATTTAAGATCAATCACGGCGGTTCCGATCCTCCGTTTTTTCAGATTTATACAACACTATTAATTTTGGAAGAAAACGACCGTAGCATTATGAGAAACAATCTACGGTTGTTTCCGTGCTTAGCGTTCGGTTCGCCAACTATATTGCTGCCAATAGTTAGGGTTATTGAGTTCTTGAAGATGCCGTTCTATCTCGGCTATGATGTGTGTGTCAGTTGTGAGTTCTAAAATTTTCTCGAAATCTGCTTTCGCTTCCAGCATCCGTCCTAAGAAGCCTTTTGTTTCGCCTCGGATTTTGTAATCCCTTATCTTGTGTGGTTCTTGACGGATCCTTTCGTCTATATTAACGATTCCCTGCTCGTAAAAATCCAGCATGGCTTCTGCTTCCGCTCTCAATTCTGTGATTTCAGAGAATAGGCATTCAGGATCCCCCTGCTTTATTAGCCTAAGAGCCTCATCCAAATCGGTAATTGCCTCCTCATATCGGTCTAAATCGTATTTCGCAAGTCCACGTCTGTAGTAGGCATGAAGTAGTTCTCGGAAACCTAAATCTAATCGTATCGCTTCGCCAAAATCTGCAATCGCAGAACGGCGGGCATCATGACGCGCAGCACGCACAGACTCGCTTTGTGCCAAGTAGTCCTTCAGACATCCTCGATAGAAATACGCATCGGCGAAATTTGGATCGCATCTTATGGCTTCATCAAAGTCCGCAATCGCAGACGGGGACTGCCGTTTTGCCTTTCCTCGATTGAAATAGGCTTCGGCAGCCTCAGAATTCAGTCTAATCGCTTCATCGTATTCGGCAAAGGGGGACGCCTCAGATTGTTTTCGGTTTCGCATATTTTAACCTCTATGCGCAACATCAACAGCACAGATAGCATACTAAAAACAGATAGGATGACAGACTGCCCGTACCGAAAAAACCACAGTATTGTAGAGACAATCTGTGGCTAATTCGGTACAATGAAAACGGGCCCGACGGGACTTGAACCCGCGACCTCCTGCGTGACAGGCAGGCGCGCTAAACCAACTGCGCCACGAGCCCATAGATAAAAGAAAACACCTAACTGGTAGGCGGGACAGGACTTGAACCTGTGACCTACAGCTTGTAAGGCTGTCGCTCTAGCCACCTGAGCTACCCGCCCAAAATGAGGTTGTGGCATTATCTACCTCAAGGACGTTATTAAGTATACCACATAGTTTGATGTTTGTCAAGAAAAAATTGAATTTTTTCCAAAAAATGGGAAAATGAAGGGATCGAAAAAAATTATTTTTGCGGGTTGTCGTTGCCTCGGTACGGTCGCGTCCCTCGGACAAGGACTCGCCTCGGGTTGTCTTCCCATGTAAGTTCATCTGCACTGTGATAACCGAGCGTCATACTCATCCGCGTGCCATCGGTATAATTAATGCCAGCCGAATGGATGATCATACTATCAATAGCAAGTAAACCGCCTGCTGGCATCGGTAATGGTATCGCTTGACTCGCAGCGATCTCCTGAACAGCATCACCTTTGAGATCAGCGAAAGCAGGTAGATGGTGGGACCCAGGCACAACCCGTGTACAGCCGTTCTCAAGGTTTGTGTCCTCCAGATAGACGAGGACAGTTGCAATTGTCCGCGACCAGTGACGGACATCACGGTGTAACGCAAGCGAATGACTTGTCCGCGCATCTCGGAGATAGACATGATTATGTCGATTTAGCACAAATTCTATATCCGGACCCAATAACGATTCCAGAGGGTTGAGAATTTCATCACAGGTAATTGTCTCTCGGAAAATGCCGCCGCGTTCCCAGACTGCAGAAATTCGGATGATTCTACCATCTTGCCGCACGACGGGTTCTACAACTTCCGACATGTCCTTCAACGTTGATGCCTTCAGTGCCTCAACGTGCTCCGCGGAGAGTTGCGTCGGAAATTTGATGAAGCCGTTATGGCGAAACAGTTGGACTTCTTGTGGTGTCAGTTTCATCGGTTTCCTTCCATCGTGTCAAGTGTCAATTATAGTTTGGTAGTCTATCACGGATCGCAGTCCTCGTCAATAGAGAAACGTCGTTTAAGAAATAAAAACCAATTTTGTCTCAATTACGCAATTTAGTAACGAAAGATTGAAATATTTCGTTTTATTTTGTAGCAATTAAAAGTAGAATTACAAAAAACATCGTGTAAGAGGTAAAAAATATGAAGATGTGCTATTTGTGTCTTCTGATATTTCCTTTGGCAGTCGTATCTGGGTGTATGAGCATGTCGGGTTACAAGGAGGCTTCACTGCGTCATCATGCGTATGCAACCGGTACAGCACCAGCGACTGCTACGGAGTGGCGCGCCCTTATTTCAGAGTTCCAAAGGGTCATTGATGCCGATCCGAAAGGGCAATCAGCAGATGATGCCCAGTACGCAATCGCTTCAAGTTGGCTATGGATTATCAACACAGGCAATACCGAAGCATCACACAGGGCAATTGAAGCGTTCAAAAAACTGATTTACACCTACCCGACCTCTGAGTACGTTCCGTTTGCATACTATTGGTTGGGACGTTGCTATAACTATATCGGGGACGACTATCAGTCAATTATCCAATACCATCTTGTTGAGAACCGCTACGCGGATTCCGAGATGTCGGCGTTTGCTAAGTTGGAATTAGCACGTCTGTACACCAGACAAGGATACGTCAAACGTGCCGAGACGCTCTATGTAAGTCTTATCAACGCTTCAGGAAATCACGAGATCGGTGTCGCTGCATCAATAGAGTTACAGGCACTCAAAACCGCAAGAAAACCGGTCGTATCATCACCGCAAAATACAACACAAAAGCAACAAACGGTACGGCAACCGCCCCAAAAACCGAGACAACTGCAACGCCCAAAACAGGCACAAAAACCAAAATCATCACAGCGTCCACAACAAAAACAGACACAACGTCCGCAACAGCCAAAACTCGCAGGACCGACATCAAAACCTAAACCCTTAACACCGAAATCATTGACGCGTGAATTTGGATTGACAGCAAAAACAATTGTTATTGACCCGGGGCACGGTGGCAAAGACCCTGGCGCATCGGGAACCGGTGTACTACAGGAGAAAGGGATTGTCCTTAGTATCTCGAAAAAACTTCGCGAGATACTAACAGCAAAAGGTTACACCGTCCTGATGACGCGTGATACCAATCTCTTTATTCCACTAAAAAAGCGCACCGAATTCGCAACGCAACATAAAGCAGATCTTTTCCTGAGTATCCACGCCAATGGCAGCGAAAGTACAAGAGCCAATGGGATCGAAACCTATTATCTGGACGTTACGAGTACGGACAGTGCAGCGGAAAAAATCGCCGCACGCGAAAATGTAAATTCAGGGTATAATATCCAAGAGCTCGAAACGCTATTGGAAGGATTGATACGCGAGAGTAAGAGCGAAGACAGCAAACGTCTGGCACAATATGTCCAACAAGCGTTGGTGCAAAGTACAGGCGCAGTCAATCGTGGTGTCAAGCACGCACGTTTTGTCGTCCTGATTGGGACAAAGGTGCCAGCGATCCTCATTGAGACTGGATTTGTATCGAATCCAGTAGAAGGGAATAAACTCGCGACATCGGCGTATCAACATAAAATAGCGACTGCGATCGCGCAAGGTGTTGACAGATTTCTTGGGAAAACGGGTGAAACGCCGTTTGTTGCCAAGCGAAGTCCAAAACTTGCCGCTACACGCGTTGAGAGGAATAAGTAATGTCTTTGAACCGACTCACAGTCCGACATTTATCACACCTAATCACAATCGCGCTTCTCGTGTTCACCGTTCTATGGTGTATAGGTGGATTCACATATCTCGAAGCACAACAGACCGCAGAGATTGTAATTGTCTTACCGACAGCTGCATCGCGGATATCGGATGGAGATATTCAATACGCTCAGTCAATGGGCAAAAGATTCAAACGATTGCTCAACAGTATCGGATTAACTGCTGACCTACTCAATGAAGATGCGCTCTCTGAAGCACAACTGAAAGCCCGCCGTATGGTTGTGCTTCCGTTGAACGCGCGAATTATCCCGACAACTGCAAGTTTATTGAAGGGTTTCGTAGCATCGGGTGGCAAGCTTTTTGTGACCTATAATTTACCGGATACTGTGGCATCACTCCTCGGTTTGCGTCAAACGGATTGGCTAAAACAGGAAACCCCAGGACAGTTTGCGTCAGTTCAACTGAACGCACCGGAGATCCTCGATATGCCAGCGTTTATCAGTCAGGCCTCCTGGAACATTACGGTAGCAGAACCTACGATACCACAGACCAAGGTTGCCGGATATTGGCATAGTGAAAACGGAGAATCAACCGGCTTGCCTGCGCTTTTTGTAGGGGAGGCGGGAGTCTTCTTTAGTCATGTTTTCCTTTCTGATGACGTTCAACGCAAGACGCAGATGCTCGCTGCCCTCTTGGGACACCTCGTTCCAGAATTTCGCCAAACGTTTGCTAAACAGGCAATAACAGTGATGACAACCGTTGGACACACCAAAGATTTTACGGAGTTAGCGCAATTTGTTCAACGAAGCAATGTCAGCGAAGCGAATCAAGTGTTAAATTCCGGATCAGACTTGATGAAACGAGCGCGCACCGAATTTGATGCTGGGGATTACAATTCCGCAATAACGACAGCCCGTGCGAGTCGTGCTGAATTATCCAAAGCCTATTTCCTATCGCACGCCAGTGTGGAAACCGAAGGACGCGCGGTATGGAATCACTCTGGGCTCGGTGCATATCCGGGAGATTGGGCGCGCGCTGCGAAAGAGTTAGCAGCCGCTGGCGTGAATATAATTCTCCCAAACATGGCGTGGGCAGGTGTCGCACACTATCCGAGCAAAATCTTACCGCAGAGCAAGACTTTCACAGAATACGGCGACCAGATTGCCCAGTGCGTTCAAGCAGCACATGCACACGGTTTGCAGGTCCATGTCTGGAAGATTACGTGGAATTTGGAAGGCGCGCCGAAAGCATTTGTCGAAAAAATACGCGAGGCGGGACGTACCCAAGTCTCCGCAACTGGAGAAGCACTCAATTGGCTCTGTCCGTCACACCCGAAAAATGTGCTTCTGGAATTAAATAGTATCCTTGAGATCGTCACAAATTACGATGTAGACGGTATCCACCTCGATTATATCCGCTATCCGGGAAGCCACGCCTGCTACTGTGAGGGCTGCCGTGAGAGATTTGTGCGGACAATACGAAAGCCTATCAACGAATGGCCCGCCGAGGTCTTACCGAAAACCGGTACTTATGGTGAGCAGTATACCGAGTGGCGCGTACAACAGATCACACGGTTGGTGCGCCTAATTCACAAACGTTCGCGCGAAGTTGATCCTGAAATCAAAATCTCTGCCGCTGTCTTTGGCTGGTATCCGGGATGTATCAAGAGTATCGGGCAGGATTGGGTCGCCTGGGCAAAATCTGGTTACGTCGATTTTGTCTGCCCGATGAATTATACAGAAGACCCCGGCTATTTTACGGAATTGCTAACCAACCAAATCGCGCTCATGCCTAAGAATGTCCCCATTTATCCCGGTATCGGTGCAACCGCCTCCAATTCGCTACTAACACCCGATGCTGTAGCCGAGCAGATTTACCTATCCCGTATCTTAGGAGCTTCAGGGTGGACGATCTTTGACTATTCCGCTGACATTTCTGAGACTGTGTTGCCGGCACTCATACTCGGTGTCACGAAAAGCAAGGCAAAAGTGCCGCATTGATAAACCCATCCGATTTTGCTATTGTATCGGGATTTTAAATAACTTCATTACTACCTTGCTATCCTCGCGAAATAGAAGTCCAATTTTTCCGTATTTACCCCGTATTTCACTTGCGTATTGTTGGTAAATCGTGTAAACTACATTGAGTGTCGGATTTTCCATAAACGTGCTTTCTAAGCGGACACGCAAGTAACACCAAACGACAAAGGCATATTTATGTGGCAGGTTACTGATAAGTGGGGTAATCTTATTGAATTAACCGATGAGAGATGGCAACATATATTTGAAAATCATTGGGAACTGAGAAAACACCGTGACGAGATTCTTGAAACAGTACAGACAGGCAGAAGAAAACAGTCTCCTATAGATCCCCACAAATATACTTATTATAAGGATTTTGGCAGTTTACCTCACAATTACACCCGTATTGTTGTTATTGTTAAACTGATTCGGAACAATTTCATTATTACCGCATACCCAATAAGAAAAAGGAGATTCCATGGATCTCAATAAGGACAGACTCAAGATTGTCTATGACCGAGAAGCAGATGTGCTCTATGTAACAAAGGGCACGCCAGAGCATACTGACTACGTTGAATACACCGAAGATGTTATCCTGCGTTTCCATCCAGAGACGAAACAGTTAGTGGGTTTCACGCTCATTGATTTTTCTCAGCACTTCGCTCAAAAAGATTCAGACATAATGCTGCCTTTTGATGTAGATTTTCACGCTTATGCTGTACCGCACGGCTAAAAATGTTCAAATTTGAAATGATACGGCTTCCTCACCCTACGCAAAATTAAAGGAGATTTTTGATTCATGGCGCAAAGACCGAATATTCTATTTTTGATGAGTGATGAACACAGTCCGCATGCTATCGGGTATGAAGGTAATTCCATTGTCCAGACCCCAAATCTCGACAGTCTCGCTGCTTCCGGCACCTATTTTGAGAGTGCATATTGTCAAGTCCCACTCTGTACGCCATCTCGGATGTGTATGCTGACAGGTAAGCACGCGCATCGCTGTTCGGCGTGGAATAACGGATCAATTCTTTTCCCAGAACATCTCACGATGCCTGCACATTTCGCACAACACGGCTACGCGACCGCACTTGTCGGTAAGATGCACTTCGGCGGTAAAGAACAGCACAACGGATTCCAGTCCCGCCCGTACGGTGACTTACGCGGCAATGCTGGACACCAAACAGACCCGCTAAATCCACCATCTCGCGTACGGGGACGAACCCGGCTCGCGGGGGTCACAGAGATTCCAAGCAGTCTTCTACAAGAACGCGTTATTAACGGGGAGACCCTTGAATACCTAAGATCGCAACCGTCAGATCAACCGTGGTTCTTGCTTGCCAGTTACAGTCGTCCACATTTTCCGCTCACGGCACCGAAACGGCTCCTCGATAAATATTGGCCCGATAATGTAGATATGCCGAATATCCCACCAGGACACTTAGAGCAGACGCACCGCTTCGCGAAAGGGCTGCGAGATAATTTCAACACGCAGGATATCCCGCCTGAAGAGACAAGAAAAGCACGCGCAGCTTACTACGCCTGTTGCGAATTCTTGGATGAGACCGTGGGAGACTTGCTCGCGCTTCTGGAACGCGACGGTTTTTTGGATAACACCATCATCGTCTATACAACCGATCACGGCGAGATGGCAGGTGAACACGGACAGTGGTGGAAATCGAGTTACTACGAAGCGGCAGCACGTGTACCTTTGATCGTCTGGGATAAGCAAATCCAGCAATCACACGGGGCAAGGATAACAGCACCCGTCGAGCTAAACGATCTTTTCCCGACCCTATGTGCACGGGCAGGCATCCCGACTCCTGATGATTTGGATGGCGCAGATTTAACAAATCTAATGTCAGGCAACACAGACGATTGGCGCGACACTGCAATCACGGAATATTGGGCACCACAGACGACAGGTCCGATGCGTATGCTCCGAACGCCTCGCTATAAATACGTCGCATTCCCTGAAGATGAATCCATCCTCTTCGATCTGGAGACAGACCCAGATGAGTTTGAGAACCTATCAGGCGAAGAAGCGTATAAGGAATTAGAATCATCTCTTCACGCGCAACTCATGGATGGTTTCTCATGGGAATCTGTCAGCGAACAACAAGCAGTGGATAAAGTACGCAGCCGAGATTTCAAGGCACCATGGGGTGGAGGGACACCGAATCAATATACACTGCCTGATGGACGTATCGTTGACGCGGAGACCTGTCTCTATCGTCCTTCACTGAGAGATGAGGAATAGATAGGAACGTTTGTTGAACCGATGCTAACAATTGGAGACCTATAAACGATTGGCTGCTCATACATTTAAGGACAATTTTGGGGAAACTGGCAGATCGAATGCTAAAATTCGATTTCCTGCTATTCTTGTAGGGTTGCTTTTAGTGGTTGCAATGTGCGCAATCACTCCCTACAATAACTATTTTCTACAAAACACCAAGATAGCAGGCAACCACTTACCTGTCGGTTCAATTTTTGGACTCCTATTTCTGGTATTTCTCGTCAATGTCCCGTTACGTAAATTCATGCGGAGTGGACGTTTTGCTTTCTCCGCACTCGAACTGACTGTCATCTGGATGATGCTAATCGTGGCAGTCGGCATTCCGTCAATGGGGCTGTTGCAATTTCTGCTGCCCTCTCTCGTCGCAGTGCGTTATTTTGCTACAACAGAAAATGATTGGGCAGAAATTTTACATCCACATATCCCAGAGTGGCTCGTTGTCCCCGATACTCGCGCAGTAACAGACTTTTATGAAGGCATTGCTCCGGGTGAAAGTGTGCCGTGGTTGGTCTGGATCAAGCCGCTGCTCATCTGGACACTCTTCATCCTTGTCTTCTATTTTACAACAATCTGCCTAACGACCCTCCTCCGAAAACAGTGGGTGGAACGTGAACGCTTCTCTTTTCCTTTAATTCAGATTCCGGTCCAACTCGCTGCAGAACCGGCATCCGGTACACTTCTCAACGCTTTTTTCAAGAACAAACTCCTTTGGGCTGGAATGGCACTGCCGGTGGCGTTGCATCTTATCAACGGCTTGCATGCCCACTTTCCGAATGTCCCAGAGATTCCACTCATATATAACATTCACCGCGCTTTTACCGAGAAACCGTGGCATACGCTTGGATGGTGGCCCGCGATGCGATTCGTCATCTATTTCTCGGTTATCGGCATCGCCACCTTACTGACGTTGGAGGTATCGTTCAGTCTCTGGTTCTTTTTCATTTTTTTCAAAGTTCAATATATCATCATGAATGCGATTGGACTCGGCATCGGTCCGTGGCTTAGCTGCAGCCGTCAGGTGATGGGCGGTTATCTCGTCTTTGTACCTGCGGTTTTCTGGATTGGACGTGAACATATTGTAACGGTTTTCAGAAAAACGTTTGGACTTGGACACGTGCGGACAACCGCCACGACTACAGCGAAGCAACCAATAGATGATTCCAACGAACCTATCTCGTATCGTGTTGCATTGCTCGGATTTCTCTTCGGGTTTGTTACCTTAGCTGTGTTCTTGGTTGTCGCAGGCATAACAACATGGGTCGCAATTGTGACGCTCCTCTCAATTTTTATCACATCAGTAGTCCTGACTTGGATGGTTGTTAACGGCGGTTTACTGCTGGTGCAGGCTCCCTTTTTTCCTTCAGAATATATTGACATTACCTTAGGTTCCAACGCTGTCGGACATAAGAGTTTGGCGGTTCTAAGTTTCCAGCGCACGTTCCTCCGGGATTGGGGAGAGTTCATGATGCCAAACTTCCTGCACAGTTTCAAGGCAGCCGATGAAGTCCGACTCGCGCGACGACGCGTTGTACCAATTTTGGGGATTGCAATCGTTGTTGCGATTCTGGTCTCCGTTTACGCCTCATTGACGCTGATATACGGCAAGGGTGCACTCTTTTTGCAGAGTTGGTCCTTTGTCGCCGCACCGAGAAACTATTTCCAGCGGATGAACAACCTCATCCAATTTCCTGTCGAAACGAAATGGGCTGAGGTCTACAGTATGATCGCTGGTGCTGGATTTACAGGTTTTATGCTCTGGATGCGGCAGAACTTTGTCTGGTGGTCGTTGCATCCGATCGGTTATCTCTTAGGCGCGACGTATCCACCGTTTCATCTCTGGTCGTCTATTTTAGTCGGGTGGTTCATTAAATACATGGCACTAAAATTTGGTGGTGCCGCAACGTATCGGAAGATTCGCCCCATTGCTTTCGGCTTGATCTTCGGCGAGTACGTAATGGTCGGATTATGGATGATTGTCGGGTTCTTCACAGGAATAGGTTATTTCGCGCTGCCATCGTGACCTATAGATAATTGCGAACCTGACCACTCAAATTAAAGGGCATCTAAGAGGAATTACATTATGCACGCCAATGAAAACAAACTCACGGCTACATGGAAGGAACGTGCAAAAACGCGGCATACCGTCGCTGGCATTCGGACGTGGCACGTCAACCTGAACCCTCGCGCCATGCCGAATCTCGGATTTGCCAAAGGACAGTGGCAAAAGCCTGCTACCCAAACCGCACACGTTGACTGGCGCGGTCCCTTCGCGACGCAAGCAGGGGCGTTAATCGTAGAAATAACGACCGATAAGGGTTTGAAAGGATACGGTCTCGGCGGCGGCGGACTTGCTGGTGCCATGATTATTGAGAAACATCTCCAGCATTTTGTTATCGGACGCGATCCGCTTGATGTTGAGGAGATTTGGGAGCATCTGTATCATATCACCTCAATTTACGGACGGCGCGGTTTGGTGATTTACGCCCTAAGCGGTATAGAACTCGCGCTTGTTGACCTGTGTGGAAAGATTGTAGACGCGCCCGTTTACAGTCTCGTGACAGAGACACCGTGTCTTAAAATTCCGGCTTATGCTACGGGTGCCGATGTCGGTTATTACGCAGAAAACGGGTTCGCCGCCTGCAAGCTACCGCTCCGCAACGGACTCGCCGAGGGAGAAGATGGGTTCGCAGAAAACGTTGAGATGATACATGCAGCGCGGGATGCTATCGGGTCAGAGGTGGAACTGATGACGGATATCTACCTCCGTTGGGATGTGGACTACACGCTCCGTTTCGCTGAGGCAGCTGCTGATGTGAACCTCAAATGGATTGAGGAACCCATCGCACTTGACGATTACGCAGGTATGGCACAACTCGTTCGAGATGTCCAACAGGCTTGGATTGTCTCTGGTGAACATGAGTTCACGCGATACGGGTTTCGTGAGTTGTTGCGTTGGAAGGCTGCAGATATGATTCAGCCGGATATCAGTTGGGCAGGTGGTTTTACGGAATGTTTGCGGATTGCCCGTGAAGCCGCTGAACTCGGTATTCCGACGTGGTTGCATCAAGCAGGCACACCGTGGGGATTACATCTCACAGCGTGTCTGCCGATGCCGTGTATGGCAGAGACCTTCGGTCCCTCCCGCGACGGTGTCGAAAACGAACTCTATCGCCGCCTACGTCCCGAAACTCGTGACGGATTTTTCAGTCTCAACGATGCCCCCGGTTTCGGTGTAGACTTGGGCGAAGACCTGTTAGAAGCGTACACCGTCGATAAGTTGTAAGCCGTAAGCCTCCTAATCTGCAGTTAATCAATCGGATGAAGGGATACAGATGTCAACTGATCATGTGCCCAACCGCTACAGTCGCTGTGGACATAAACAATATCGTTGATAACAATGCGACGGTTGTTCGGATACTTAGCCACTAAATCGTGTCCTCGCAAATAGCGACCATCATAGCGTCTGAAGAAGACTGTGCGCCCCCCGCTTTCGATGTATATTTCAGCAAGTTCGCCACCGTGAGACTCGGAAATGTCAACGTCTAAAATACGAAGACAGCGAAAAGTGTTTTCACCGATCGTCACGTTGTATGTGCCAGCACCGAAACCTTGACCGTCGGTGATTCTATACGAACCATCAGCTTGAAGTTCGTACCGACCATCGTCTATAATCCGTCGTTTTAAGGGACCGCCCCACTGATCTTCAAACCACTCGTCCCCGATTGTGTAGGAGACTTGTTGCCCGTCCACTATATTAACGACCGAAATCCATCTGCTATGGGTATCGTCAAGTGTTGCGTACATCATAACCGGCGGATTTACATCGGGCCAGTCTCTCGGTGCTAACCATTCTCTAACTCGGAGTCCCACACAATCAATATCCCGAATTGTCGCAGGGGCGGTCGGCGTAATTTCTACGATTGCGTCAAGTTCCAGCGTATTGGCATCGTACTCAGCTCGGAAATGCGGTTCACCCATCTCTGGAACGGCGAACCACCATTGCAGCTCTGGACAGTCAACTTCGGTGATACGATCATCGCTTTCGACAATCTTCACGTCCGGTCGCTGCTGTGGGAACGGGTGTTTTAGAATTCCATTTGTCTGTGTCTGTTTTGTGTGCATTTTGTTATTCCTCCTGTAGCCGTAATATTTCTGAGAAAGTATAATCCGTATTACCGGATTAAATTCAGAAAAATATTGGCATCACGGCTTCAGGTCTGTTGATTTCAGACAATTGGATTAACGCTATGCTTCGGACTGCTTTTCCTTCATGCGTTTAACAGCATCCAGTTTCGTCTGTTGCCAGTCCGTCCAGTCTTTCTTGCCTTCGTACCGGACGACATCGTGGATGGTTGCACGCGGTTGGTAGGTGATGTAGTTCCCGGTATGCCACGCAAGGTTTCGGTAAACCATGAAGTCGCCGGGTCCCAGATGCACTTGAACTGCCCCAGGGAACTGTCTACAATGTTCTAAGCAGTATCGTTCAGCCTCAGTATTAGACTGCCCTTCAGCAGGTTTTCGGAGTTTTGGATCCTTTGTGGATTGCTCTTCACCCGGCAGGTCCCACTGACGCAGATGGCTACCCGGCACGAACCACGTACAAGAATCCGCATAAATCGCACAGTTGACCTGATTGAAGTGTCGCAAATCGTGCCAAACTTCTGCTAACTTCGCGTTGATGATCTCATCCCGTGCTTCCAGTGGGACCTCAACAACGCCGTCTCGATGCCAACCGATATGCCACGGATACTCAAGCGGTTCAACGAGGAGTCCCATGATGTCAACATGTCCGTGTGTATAGTCAGGTCCAAGCAATTTTTCGATAGCGTCTCTAAGTTCGGGTAGTTCTGTGTAGTCGTAAAAAGGCTTCAAGTCTAATTCATCACCGTAATTCGAGAGCGGTTGAATGCGTTGCGTCTGCGGTCCGTTGAGCTTATGTGCGAGGTCGCGTGCCTTCTCTGCTTCACGACGCAAATCGGTGAGCAACGACGGCGGAACAATCCCTTGAAAAATCAGGTAACCTTGTGAGAGGTATTCGTTTACCATAGAATCCTGAAATTGAAATGCCATTGTGTATTTTATGCCTCCTACCCAATTGCGCTAATTAATCTTGAGTTCTGCCCATGTTACCAACTGCTTTTGCTTGTGCGTTACCGCAGCGACACCACCAAATGGTGGATGTGCTCCCATCAATGCTGCCGGACTATCCGGTTTCAGGCGGTAGTCACCGGCATCAGCATTGATGAAACGTGGGTTCGTGTCAATGTTGTTTTCATAGATGAACCACTCGTCATCTGGCTCACGCCCCATTCCTGCAAACCCGCCTCGGATATCACACGACTTAATGATTACACGTCTACCTCCTGGCGAGACTTCCGCATAGTCTCCATGTGTGTGGTTATCCCAAACGATTGAATTGGTGAGGGTAAATTGACTGAATTCAATGAAAGTCGCAATACCGCCGCCTTTCTCGTGTGCCGTGTTCTGTGTAATGGTACAATGCGTGATGGTTGCCGATCCTCGGGTCGAAATAACGTCAATCCCACCGCCGGTCTCTGTTGCTATGTTTTCTGCGATGATGCACCCTGAAACTTCGATTTCGGATGTTGGGCTGCAGTAAATCCCACCACCGTGTACGGCTCTGTTTCTTTTGATAATACAGTCCTCAATTCTCGCAAAGGATTCTTCGCTGCATTCTAT
Source organism: Candidatus Poribacteria bacterium (assembly GCA_022820835.1). GTDB lineage: Bacteria > Poribacteria > WGA-4E > WGA-4E > WGA-3G > WGA-3G. The sequence goes on along the minus strand of JAJEET010000063.1, from coordinate 54,442 downwards.
ACCACCGCCTGCGTTCTGCTCAATACGGCAATTGGTAACGGAAACGCCGCGTGTGAAAAAGGTAGATACAATGCCGCGTTCACCATTTTGGAGTACTGTACAGTCTTTTATTGTTACAGGGGCAAGATCTTGGCAAATAACCCCGCTATTGGTATTCTCTGAAATGGTGCAATTGGCGAGAATTGTTGATCGTAGTGTATTGAAGGTCCATACACGTTCTCCCTCAAAAACCACACCGCAGCCTTGATTTTGTGTTACTGTACAGTCTGTTATGTGCACGTTAGTATCTGTTCCGTAGATACCACCAGCACTTTGACCGCGAAAGCGGGTCACGGTCCCTTGATTTTGTGTAATGATACAGTTTTGAATCGTCGGCGAGGCGGTATGGCAGTAGATACCACCACCAAGATCATGCACGCCGTTTTTGATCGTAAACCCATTCAGGACCGATGCATGGGTTTCTTTACTTTCAAAAGCGAAACCTCGCGTATTCGGTGTCTCTTGGCAATCAATAATCGTTGCTTCAGCACCGTTGCGTGACTTAACAGTAATCTGTTTTCCGCCGAAACTGATATTGACGTTTCCTTCACCCGTATAAATGCCGTCGTTTACCAGAACCGTGTCCCCGTTTTCTGCGGCATCAATACCGGATTGAATTGTCGGCTGATTTTCGGGGACATGAATCGTTGCGGCAAATGTTAGCGAACACAACCAAAACCAACCAACAACGGTTATGATATACATGTGCCATCTACATCTTTCCATCATTCTATATCCCCCTAACGGCGTATAAGATCAATTCGACGCAACGCAATATCTATGAGCAACAGACAAAGTGCTGCGATGAGAAATGGTCTCCAGAGGTGAATCCGAAGCATAACCGGGTCTTCAGGGTCTCTGAACGCGTCTTCGACTGAAACGTCGAATTTCCCGCCTGATGTTGCCGAGAGTTGACTCAGCAGCGATTCATCAGCATTGTGAACAACGTATTCTTCAGGATAGGAGACAACGGTTCCTGTCACTTGGGTATTGACAATTTCACCCGCCTGTTTTTGCACGATATTAACGAAATAGGGTCCAACGTCTTTTGTCGGAAAATCGAGTTCGTAATGTCCCGGCGCACTCTGTTTAACAGCGAGTTGTTGCTTCTTGAGGTTGGGGCCGATGAGAGAGATGTCGCTCTCCAAATCGTTGAGAAAATTCCCAGTCTCTCCAAGGGCATCAATGGCGAGGTGGGCAGTGCCTTTATCCTTCGTGACTTCTGTCTGAAAGTTGCTAAGCGTTGTTTTCCGCATCGTGTCGCGAACGAGTTGGGTCCAGAATTTACCGTATCCTGGCCACTCCAACCAATCTGAAGCCCATCGCGCTTTGGCATCAGATGTGAAAGCAACAGCTTTCCCTAATCCATATTGCCAACTCGCGAGCAGCGGATCCCCTCTGTCGGAAACGAGGAAGGTTTCGGCTGTAGGGCGCGGTTGCGTGGCAACATAACCGAGTAGGAACGGCGCGAGTTCCAAGTCGATTCCACTCAAGACTTGGGTAGGCCTGATCTGTTGCGGAATAAAAGGTTCATCAATAATAGCGGATTTCGATGCTGTGACGGTCTCCTTCGCGAAAATCTGTGGGATGTTATACGGGTCTTGGGTGAAGTATTCGCGACCGCCTCCCCAATTGGCAAGGTTACCGAGCATGTTCATATCGGCACCGCTGCCGATACCGACTGTTGAGATTGTGATATTCTCACTATACATGGCATTCGCGATGCCGTACCAGTCTCCGGGTGTAGAGTGCCCGTCACTGAGAACGATGACGTGCTTGAGTTTAGCACTTGTCTCTGTTAGCGCAAAGTAAGCCTGTTCAAGTGCGGGATAGAGGCTTGTACCGCCGCCAGCAACGATTGAGCCGATCTGATCCGAGATGTACTGTTTATCCGAGGCATTGTGCATCTCCGAAATCCAGAACGGTGACCCATCAAATGCGATGACACCGATTTGATCGCGCTGTCCGAGGAGGTCAACCGATGCCCGCGCCGCCTCTTTCGCTAACTCAATCTTGATCCCACCCATACTCCCAGATTTGTCAATAACCAGAACAATCGCCAGAGATGGTGTCTCTTTCTTCTTTTCGGTATCGGTACGGACGGGTAAAATTGCCTCGATTGGCGTTTTGTAATAACCGCCAAGTCCGAAGCTATTTTCACCGCCGAGCATCATAAAGCCGCCGCCGAGGTCTTGGACATAAGTACGGACGAGATCCATCTGTTTCTCAGTCAGACGATTCGCTGGAACATCGCTGAAAATGATGAGTTCATAATTTTGTAAGTCGGCAAGTTCATTCGGTACGCCAAGTCCATTACGGACATCCACGCGAATCTTAGCATCTTCAAGGACTCTTGTGAGATAACGTGCCTGCGACTCGTTTTCATCAATCAGGAGGACCTTGGGTTTGCCTGTAACGGAAACGATACCAAGTGCACGGTTGTTATCGTAGCGTGTGTCTTCTGTTGTTCGGCAGATTGCATCGTAGGTAAGCGTTCCACTCTCCATAGCGGTCTGGGTAAATATCACCCGATTCTCACCGGCTTCAAGGCGTGCTTCCTGTTTAGCCACCTCGAACTTGTTTTTGAAGAGACGGATTTCTGCGATATCTTCATGGTTGCTGTAGACGAGTACTTCTACATTGAAGGGTGCCCCTTGTTTGACTTGCGCTGGCATATCGAGTTTCTGAACCATAACTTCCGGTTCATCGCTCGGGTGTATTGGCACGGTGTCAATCTGTATACCGAAGTCTTTTCCGCGAAGTGCTGTGTGGATTGCTTCGCCTTGTGTTTCGATGCCATCTGTGATTAAGACGATACGTTTGTTGGCATTCGCTGGGAAAAACCCCCATGCCGTTTCAATGGCTTCTGCGATGTTTGTCGTATCTCCTGCCTCCTCATCTGCATCCAGCCACGTTTTCTTGATTTCAGCGAGTTCTAATTCGGCATCAGGTTTATCTTCAGTTCTCGATAACGCTTGAATTATTTTTGCCTTATCCGTGAATGCGATGAGACCGGCTTGCTGGTTCCCACCTTGTCCTTTCAGTGCCTCGTTGAGATAATCCGTTGTCTTCGTCAATCCATCGTCTGAAATGCTATCTGAGATGTCTGCGAGAAACATGACCGCTAATTTGTCATCGGTTTTGAGATACTGGACATCCGCGACACTGAAAATTAGCAGCAGGACAATGATAATTCGCGTAATTAGGCTAATCACGCGTTGCGTTCGCGATAGATCTACGAGACTACGACGGAAACCGTAGTAAAGCAGCGGTAGTAGTAACAACAAGAACAGTAAAAAGGGTCGTGTAATTTCCATAATTTTGTTTCCATAGTGCTATGAACATCATGATTTATAGTATCACACCGGACGACTGCATGTCAAACGGTTTGCAGAAACTGCTAATTTATAGTGGATCCCATAATTAATGAGACATTCTGTGTCCAAGAAACCAACGGTTTCCTATCTTCTCGGTAACGGCTTCGGCGCGCTAGAAAGACGCGTTCGGCTGCTGTGATTTTTGTCTTAAAGGTACTTTAATTTTTTTTGTACGCAAAAATCTGCGTTATATTTTTTTCTGCGATGGGTTAGGGTCTATCGGTTTCTGTTTTAGGACTTGAAATGTTTCTTTAATTCTAAACTTTACTATAGTTAGGTTGACGTAGTCGTAGCAGTGTTCGTCTGTATTTCAATATCAAACCCCTCTTTTCGTATCCGTTGATCAAAGTATAGAAGTACAACACCGATGACCCAAATGGGAAAAATAAAGGTCTTAAGAATTAAGTCTGTACTGGTCATAATTGCATAAAAGAGTAAGCTCCCGCTATCGAGTTCCGTCTCCATAACTGACCACTGGATGACGGTTTTGAGATCCGTTCCGCCTGCAGATTTTGCTAAAACAAAGATAATTCCAAGCGAAATTTCAAATATATAGTGAATAGCGGCACTCAACAGGAGAATCAAGACAAGTATCCCGCAGACTCGCCACCATCTGCTGCGAACCAGTTCACTGCTCCGCTTGAAGGCATTTTGCACGTTAGTTTTTTCAAGCAAAAGCGTTTCAGCGACAAAACTCCAACGCACAGCAAAATAGATCGAGAATGGCGCGAGGCATAACGGAATGAATAGGATTGATTCCAAAGATGTTCCAATTGACATAGTAGGTACAAGAAAGAACAGGCTTGTAAACGGCATCGTCGCAACTAATACCCATATAAGATGACACACTAATAGATGCCAAAACCGACGGAGGGTTTGCTGCAACGCATTCCTACTCGTTATATTTCCATCCAGATAAATTGTAGCCGTCGCGATGATGACTGCTCCCGTGCTTACAAGTGCAAAAGGTATGTTAACAAGGTTTGGTATAATGCGTGGTAGACCTGAGTTTGAAAAGAATCCCTCTAACGAATATTTCACGAGACTTCCAAAGAAATGGACGGCAGCGATCCCAAGGAACAAGAAAAAATGGTTCCGATAGAAACTGAACGTGGTATCAAGAATCTCGCCCGTCCGCATGGGTTGGAGGGGTTGGGTATTGCTATTGTTCGATTGACCTGCATCCGTTGAATTTAGCATAATTCTTCTTCTATAGACATATCACTCCTACGGAGTGAGGAAAGGAGTTGATATTCAACATGTGCTTCGCTTGCCTGAAAACGCCATTGCTTGCTTTGGAAACGGTTGCAAATACATCACGCGAGCGCACCTACTCTTCCTTTAATCGATTCTTCTGCGTTGATATAGGAACCATTCGATGACACTCAACCCAACGGCGAAGAATACCAAGTAGACCCACGGCGGGTAACGTAAGAGCGCAGCACCACTCGGTGTCACTGATTCCTCAAGAAGGTCTTCAACTGCTGGATCAGCACCGATGTGCGATTCTGTTGCATCAGCAAGGTTAATTGACCATACGGTTCCACCACTCTCCTCTGTAGAACTGGATGTATCTGACAATGCTTCTTCGACTGTGGTGTCAACTGCTTCTGAGATTTCCAATTCGTAAAAACCGGCGCGTTGCGTCTGATCAAATAGCAGTTCGTCTCGTTCAATAGGCATTTCCCACGTTTTATCCTCAGGTCCTGTGATTTTTACAAGATGCTGTGAACCCGTCTCTGGCTTTAATTCGGGTTGATAGGTCGCGTCTATCGAATCAATGCGCTGTTTTAGGACTTCTCCCGTATGTAGATGGTATTCCAGAATTTCAGAACGTTGTTGGAACCACTGAATCGTGTTCGCTATAATTACCGGAAATGCAATGCGTAACGGTAAGTCAGATTCCAAGATATTGATCGCAGCAAAAACAATTTTCCGGTTCGGTGTAACGTCAATGAACAACACGGGGGATTCAAATGAACGGGCAATTACCTGTGCAGTTGGTGGTGGTGTGACTTGGTACGCCGTGCCGATTTGAACGTTTGCCAAGTGAACGTGCTGCAAGATAGGATGCGTTCGTTCCCAATCGGTAATAATCGGTGTTTCTAACGCTGCGCCGATATTCCATTTCAACTCAGGATTAGAAGTTTCTGAGGAATCAACAGCAGGCGGATAGATAAACATATAATTCCCATCACCGAGAGTAGATGGACTGTACCCGTCAAAGATAACGACTTGATAATCGCTTTTTTCTTGTGAAGTAGCACTTTCGGGGAGGATGTCGGTTTCATATTCTGTTGGTGTGAGAACAGTGAGTTTTATCTGTTCATCTACGGCGAGTGCTTTCTGGAGAAATGGGTTTCCTGATGTCACGAGTAGAACAGGGATGAGGTCACGTTTCGGGAGTGTGGCATAAGCCGTATTATCCGTAGCGAGTGCATCTTGGATATCAAGAACTGCTTTGAGCTTTCCACCCTCAAATGCAAAGTTACTGAAAATCTCAGATTTACTTTCACCGGGTGCAAGTGTATAAGGACGAACATCAAATAGGTTCTCGTTGAAATAGAGTTCAACGTTGAACTTCTTATCTTCTTCTGAAGCGTTGACGACACGCAGCAGTGTTTGATAATCGAAAGCGTTAACAAGACTCTTGCGGACACGAAATTGCGTAATACCGACATTATCGTTGGCTTTCCCTATTTGTATGAGGTGATGTTTAATCCCTTGCTCCGGTTTTTCAGTATCTGTGTCCTCTTCGGTTTCGCTCTTAAGTTTAGCGAGCAGATCTTCTGAAACGGAATGAAAATCGCTGAGGATAACGATTTCAGGGTTAGGCTTAGTTTGGGCAATCGCGTGTGCTAAATCATAAGCGGGTTCGAGGTTTGTGCTGATGTCTGTGGTTAGGATATCATTGATCGCTGCTCGTAGTGATTTCTGATGATTGGTGAACGGGATGTGAATTATAGGGCGCGTATGGGAACTAATCACGGTCATTTCGTCCATAAAACGGAGTCCGTCTACGGTTCGGAGGGCGCGCTCTTTAGCGACCTCTAACCGCGTGCGTCCATCGTTATCTTCTTCAACAACGTTCATGCTTGCCGATTGATCAATGATCAAAACGAGTTGCCGCGCAGACTTCGTTATGAAAGCAAATTGCGGATGCGCGACAGCAAGCACTAAGAGAGCAAGAAATAGGAGTTGCAGCAAGAGCGATAGGAGATGCTTCAGTCTCTGGAACAGAGAGGTCGTCTGTCGTTCCCTAAAAAGTTCCTCCCAGAACATCAATGTAGAGACCGGTTCACGCCGCCGCCGTAGTCTAAGGATGTACAGCGCAACAATCGGGATCGCTAACCCGAATAGGAAAAGTGAGGTAGGGGACAAGAAATTCATATTTTTTCGCAGAAAAAATCGTACTGAAAACTATTAAGAGACAAAACCGCCCATCCTGAAGATACGTAGGATGAGCTCCTCAAAAGGTGATTCTGTTGTCGTCCGTACGAGACTGATTTCTCGTTGCGTGCAGTACAAATCCATGTCGTCACAATATTTTTGGAACAGTGCCTGATACCGCTTGAGATGGTTCTCGTTGATAGTGACCTGACGCAGCTGACTCGTCTCAACATCAACAAGATGGTAGTCTCCAAGCAGGTCAGGTGCTACCTCTTTCTGGTCGATGATATGAATCACAAAGAGTTCATGCTTTTGAAACTTCAACACATTCAGTCCATTGGCAAATCCGCTTGGATCAAAGAGATCGGAAATTAGGACGACAAGACCGCGGCGTTTGGTTGTATGAACAAAGTTGTGGAACGCATTTTCCAAGTCCGTTTCACCACTACCATTAACCTGATCGAGAAAATCAAGTATGGTAAAGATTTTACCTTTACCGCGTTCTGTCGGGAGTCGGTTTACACCTGTATTGTTGAAGGTGGTGATACTAATTCGGTCAAGGTTAGACAAACCGATATAGGCGAGTGCGGCGGCAACCCGCTTCGCGTAAATCAGTTTTGGCAGTTCACCGCCGTAGGTCATTGACTGGCTGGCATCAACAAGGAAGTAGATATGTAAGTCCTCCCGCTCTTCATATAGTTTTAGCAGGAGTTCATCCAAGCGTGCGAAGGCGTTCCAGTCGATATAGCGAAAATCGTCGCCTGCGGTATAATTGCGGTAATCAGCGAATTCGACACTCACACCGCGCCGTGTACTACGCCGTTCTGCCTTGATACGTCCTGCAAATATTTTTTTGGAGACGATGTAGAGGTATTCGAGTTTTTTGAGGAATTCGCTGTCGAAGGCGGACTGTGTATCATTCATCATTCAATCTCTTGCAGTAAGTGCTGGATGATGTCGTCTGGGTCAATGCCTTCAGCCTCACCCTCAAAACTCAGGATAAGTCGGTGTCGCAGACTCGGCAGTGCTACGGCTTGAATATCTTCACGTGCGACGTTATATCTGCCATCAAGGATTGCGCGAACCTTCGCCCCAAGAATCAACGCTTGTGCGCCACGCGGACTGGAGCCGTAGCGGACATATTTTTTCGTCAGTTCCGGTGCGTCCTCCGCCTCAGGGTGTGTGCCGAGTACTATTCGCAATGCGTACCGACGCACGTCTTCAGCAATAAGGATATCACGGACGATCTGTTCCAGCGCGTTAATCTGTGCACCATCGCAGACTTTATCAACGGATGGCATTTCACTGCGCGTTGTGCGTTCCATAACGAGGTCCAGTTCGTCAAGACTGGGGTATTGGACCTTGAGTTTAAAAAAGAAACGGTCAAGTTGTGCTTCCGGTAACGGATATGTACCCTCCATCTCCAGCGGATTTTGCGTCGCCATGACAAAGAAAGGCAGCTCCAGTTCGCGCTGTTGTCCTGCGACGGTTACGGATTTTTCCTGCATCGCCTCTAACAAGGCGGACTGTGTTTTGGGGGTCGCACGGTTGATTTCGTCAGCGAGAATAAGGTTGGCAAATACGGGCCCTTGTTGAAACTCGAAGAATTTCCGTCCGGCATCATCCTCAGCAACAACGGTGGTGCCGATGATATCTGCTGGCATCAAATCCGGTGTGAATTGGATTCGGGAAAATTTGAGGTCTAATACTTCATGTAAGGTTCGGATGAGCAGCGTTTTGCCTAAACCGGGGACACCTTCTAATAGTGCATGTCCACCAGTCATGAGACAGATCAGAACGCCTTCAATAATTTCTTTTTGCCCGACGATTTGTTTGGATACTTCTTCTTGTATTTTAAGGAACGTTTCGCGAAATTCTTCGTATTTTTGTTCGGCGTGTTCGGACATGTTTCTCCCTGCCGTTTATAGTAGGGGCTGGGTAACCCAGCCCCTACAAGCGTTCTATTCATCACTCGGTTTAATCGATTCGAAGTAGCGTTTCACGTAAAACTTGTATCCCAACGGAATCTGCTCTTCGGTGAGGGCATCTTCGGAGAGTTTCTGATATTTCGTGTACGCATCTTTGTAACTGACAGCAGATTGCTGACCTTCGGCAGATGTTTTAGAGGTTTGCACGGTAGAACTGCCTTCTCCTTGAACACCAGTAATCTGCTGAAGGTTGAGTGTAGAATCAAGCGATATTGACTGCTGACCGAGCTGCCCTGCAGAAGTTGCTTTTCCTATGCTGGTACTCGGGGTCTGACTCAGTGCGTAGCTTAATCCGTCCTTACCGACTTGGCACGCGCCAGCGATGCCTGCCTTGCATGCTTCACATTCGGAGAGCAATTTCGCAAGCTGCAGGTCGCGTTTCTTGAGCAGTGCGATATTCCGCATCTTTTTGCTTGATGCGCGGAGCCGTGTCTGCGCCCCTTCAAGATCGTCGTTTGCCAAGCCTTCACCTGCTCCAGATAACTCAGTGCCGAGTCCATCAAGGTCGGTGCCTTGCAGACTCTTACCACCCCGTTTCAGTTCATCAGAAAGATTTTGGCGTTTCTCCTTATCGAATTCGGGTAACTCTTTGGTCACTTTGTCGAGTTTTGACGCTGCCTGTTGATAATCACCCCGTTTCAGCTGCTGCCCAAATTCCCCTAAATATGGGTTCCCGATAAACTGTTGCCCCAATCCGCTGAGGAGTGCTTCCTGTTGCGCCATCTCGAGCGGATTAACTTTCGTTTTTAGCATCGCGCTCAATTCCGTCATACGTGCGAGTGCTTCCTTGGGGTCAATCTGGGGTTTCTTGAGTTCAAGTGCCCTTTTCTCAATCTCTTTTAAGAGTTCTTCAAGTTCCGTATCTTCGTCTTGCGCGGCTTCCTTTTTTGCCTCTTCAATCTCTTTCAAGAGCGTGTCAGCCTCGGCTGCGATCTGCGGCGAGAAGTCGATTTCCGTTGAAGTCGCTGGTGGTGCGAAAAACTCAACGAACGAAAAGGCAACGAGAAATATAGTAACGAGCGCGATAAACTTCGTCTCGCGCGGTACCCTATAGCGAGCGACCTGATTCACCGGAACAGCCTGTAACTTTTTAGTCGTGTCCTGAAGTTGAAGAGCCGTCAAGGTTTCACCGGTTCGGTGTTGAATCTGTTCTAACCCACTAATGACCCGATCCTTCAGCGACGCGTCTGTGTCAATCGTTTTTGCCGCTTCTTGGAGACTTACGGGCCGCAGGAGGCGAACTACCAAAGCAGCCGCTGCGATGCCGAACGCTACCCAAAGAAAAACGAGTGGCTGGATATTAAATGATGTGACGCTGTCAACGATCACCAACGGGACACACACCAAAAACCCGTAAAACAGGAAGGTCGCGAGCGTCTGAAAATACCGTTGGATGCTTAGACGGTGGCGGACGCGCCGAATCTTTTCAAGAATCAATTTTTCTGCCATGAAATGAGCTCCTTTTGTAAAGTACCCGAATTGCGATTTAAATGGTTCCAAAGTGTTTACTATCAATTATAGCATAAATTTTTCTATATGTCAAAACATTGCTGGTACAGAGCCAGGGCGATTTAGTTTTCGGTTCCAATCTTGATTTCGGTTGATAGGTGTTAACGTCCGGACACAATATCGCGAGCACAGCTCGCTCCTACAGTGGAGAATATAGATATATCGAATGAGTGAAAATGTAAAACTATAGTGGATCCCATAATTAATGAGACATCCTGTGCCAAGGAAACTAACGGTCTCCTATCTTCTTGGTAACGGCTTCGGCGCGCGATAGAAAGACGCGTTCGGCTGCTGTGATTTTTGTCTTAAGGACACTTTAATTTTTTTTGTACGCAAAAATCTACGTTATATTTTCCGATTTGCGTTTGCGGCGACTCAGGGCTCGTATTACGGTCTGTTTAGGACTTGAAATGTTTCTTTAATTCTAAACTTTACTATAAATCCCCCTGGGTACAGAGTTCAATTTATTTTATAGTAGATCCTGTAATTACTTATACACTTAGCATCGGTGCGGTTGGAATGCAGGTCGCAACCCCCCTTTATCCCCCCTTATCAGGGGGGCAGGCGAGTACGCCGCAAAACCGCACCTACCGAGGGGTTGAAAGTGTGTATTTATTTTTGGAATTTACTATAAACTTTATTATAAATTTATGGCGTTACTTATAGTGACGCATATTACGGTGAAAAAGGGTGCATTATTTTGCTGTGCTGTCGAATATTTCAATCCGAACCACCGATTTTTAAATCATTAAACGGTTTTCCGTCTGTGTCTGTGATCCGCAGATAGAACCCCCAACCTTCTTCCTCTTCACAAACCTTGACGAGGATGCTGTTTTCGCCGGACTTGAGTGTCACAGGAATCGTATAACGGTCAATTGTGGCACTATGGGATCCGGTATTGGCAAACACCTCTTCACCATTAAGCCAGACTTTCCCTTGGTCGTCGCTATCAAATCGGAGTTGAACTTTTCTCTCATCGGGTGAAACAACGGTTGCGAATGCATAAGCGACCCCCCAGTCAATATCCCTCCCGAGACCGATATAACCGTCCAGTGTCCTGTCGTCACTTTTTTGCCAACGGACCTGTCCATCTATACCTTCGTATTTTGTGGCTGTGTCGATCTGCGTTGTGTCTTCGGGGATATAAGTCGTATTGTACCCGCTGCCATCGGTGTTATCAAAAGGACCGAGCGTCCACCAGGCGTTTTCAGCGATGAAACCCGTTTTTTGAATATATGCTTTTGCCTTCTCCGGCATGTTATTATTGAAACAGAATTCCGCCAACGTGAGACTGAGATTAAGCTGGATGACCACGTTATCGGATACAGTGTTTACCAGTTCGTTTAACATATCAACGTAACCCTCCTTATCTTCAGTTTTTTTGCCGTATTCGGAAATCCATGAGAAGAATTTACGTTGAAAAGTCCGGGATGTCAGGGTCAACAGTCCTTTTTTGAACTGTTCAACTGCTATGTCATACTGTCCATTGACGAGGTAGGCATATCCTAAGGTTAAGATGTCATCCGAATTATTGCTAATTTGAACTGCGCGTTTGGCAAATTTTATGGCTGTTTCGGGTGAAATCTCTTTTTGGAGGAGTTTTTCTGCAAAATCCTGATAACTTCCTGCCGAACCGCGCTGGTTTAGCTGCCGCTGTCGGATCGCAATCCACTGTGTGTATGCGTTTTCGGCTTTCTCAGTATCTCCAACTTTTTTATACACATCTCCTAACAGTTCATGCAGGACTGTGCTATTTTCCATTTTTTGCCTGAGTTCTTCAAGGATAGCAATGCCTTTGTTTTCATGTGCCTTGTTGGCATAAAATGCCCAGATGGTTTTAATAGCGTCATCTTGTTGGTTCTGCGTAAGGGGCGCGTCCAATGCCCGGCGATACACAGCCTCTGCCTCTGATGAACGGCCATCTTTCGTATAGGTTTCTGCCAGTGAACGATACAATTCATAAGAATTCGGTTCAAACTGAAGTGCTGATTCATACGCTGCTGCCGCTTGTGCCAATTGCTCAGGTGTCTGATGACGTTGGGATTGTTTCTGATAGAGATCACCAAGTTTCTTGTACCACTGCCAATTATCAGGTTGGAGTTGACTCATCTTTTCGTATTGCCCGATTGCTTCTTCAATCTTGTCGGCTTTTTCGTAGGTTTCGGCAAGGGTCAAACGTGCCTCTGGGTCATCACGATTTTCCTCTACCTTCTCCAACAGTTTAGGTATCTGCTTTTCATACAGGTTCCCCAATCTTAATGCACTTTCTATCGCTTTTCTGGCTTCGTCTCCCTCCCCTGGATATCTTGCCATGTTTTCCACTTGCTGGTAGGCATGGACGGCTTCTTCATACCGTTTCGCGGCAAGTAAACTTTTCGCAAGAAGTTCATATTCAGCTTCTACAGGTGAAGCTATGCCGTATACTCTGGTACCTGTACTTTCAGCGATTGCAGAATCAGCGAATTTAATTGCTAAGTCGTACATTTTCCCATCGTAACAGATTTCACCAAGCGTTTCAAGGAGAGAACCACTTCGCTTTTGAGGGCTGACAGAAAGGACACTTTCACCGCGGTTTAACATCTCTTTCGCTAATTCGGATTGTCCATTTCTATTATATGCTGCAGCGGCGTTGTAGTAACTCAGGGCATTATCGGGTTGTAGTTTGCTGATGACTTGATACGCTTCAGCAGCCTTACCGTGGGTGTTTGTGCGCTTGTAAATCTCAGCGAGCATTTCGAGATAATTAATATTATGGGAATCGTTCTCAAGTTTCGTCTTATAGATCGATTTCAGGACATCGAGTTTATTTTCCCTTTTGTATGCGTTCATCAATCTATTGTGTGCCAACTCAGCAGCATTGCCTATATACGGAATAAATGCAAGCTCGTCATGCATTTCGAGGGCAGCGTCGTGCTTATCGAGTTTGGGGTAAATATCAAGCAAATTTTCATAGATTCTTCGGCGTTGGTAGCTATCTGTAGTCATCTCAAGTGCTTTTTCATAAGCGATGCTTGCCTCTTCATGTTTGCCGTCATCCCGAAAAGTTTCCGCGTGTTCTTTCTGCATTTCAAACGTAAGCGTACCTTCCGCTTCCGCCTTCTGCATCCCTCCTTCAAAACTTTCCTGCGCTTCAGAAAGTTTCATAATTTCTTGTTCAATATCATGGCGTTCCCATTCTTGAACAGTGTAACGTTTTGCTTCTTGGAAAGCCGTCTCCGCAGAAACTTTATCATCTTTACGGATATACAGCGCAGCCAATTCGAGATGATGTTTCACGTTACCAGGAGCCAGTTCAATTGATTTTTGATAGGCAGCGATCGCTTCATCAATCCGGTCATCATCCGCATAGAGTTTTGCGAGGCGTACGTAATTAACACTATTATTAGCATCCGTTTTAATGTATTGCTGCGAGAGTTCCAATGCTTTGTCAATTTTACCAGCACTTTGATAAGTCCGAACAAGTCCATCTTGAAACCTCGTATTCCCCGGATCCTCTGCAAGGAGTGCTTCCCAAGTCGCGACAGCGTTATCCTGTTGATTTTGTATCGCGTAAAGCGTTGCAAGTTGCGCGCGAGACTCGAAGTCTTCGGGCATCACTTTTTCGAGGTGTGTGTAAATGAGGACAGCTTGTTGTCTATCTCCACGCCGGACGAAATCTTTTGCCAATGTCCGTAACGTCTTGATGTCCATCGTTTTTATTTTTTCTTTGAGTTGAGTCGTATTGGAAATATTGTCACGCCGCTTCTTAATCGCCACTAACCGTTCTTCTGCCTCTCTGCGGAAGTAGGACCTCACTGATAGATCGTTGGCGATTTCGGTGAGAAGTGGTTCAGCCTCGTCCCACATTTGGTTGTGCAAATATGTGGCACCAACATTCATTAATTCAACGAAGTCGTTCCTATATCGAAGCCTGAGTCTCCCCATTTTTCGATACGCGTCCTGTGCTTTCCCTATTTCACCTTTAAGTGCATAGATCATTCCGAGTCTATGATAGGGAACCCAATCAACATAACTTTGTTGATTTTGAACTTGTACTATTCTCTCAAGTATTTGAAATTCACGTTCTCGCACGCCCGCAAGACGGTATGCATCTGCCAAATTGTGGAGTTGTCTTGTATTATGTCTTGTCTTAAATGCGTCTTCATTAAGCAGTTGGAAAGCGAGTCTATCTGCGCCTTCTAAATCGTTGGCTGCAATCTTCATGGCGGCAAGGAGATAGCGTAGGTTGTTATCCGTCGGTTTTTCTGATAGTTTTGCTTCAGATTCCTTGATGAATGCGTCCAGTCCGCCGTATAATTTGTAGAAACGGGTCAACATTCCTATGGTCGCTTCTTGCGAAGACGACTCTTCAGTTTTTAGTGTGTTCCTTAATATCTGGATCGCTTTCTCATGTTCACCTGTAGCCGCATAAGCAGATGCTAAGCTGCGATAATAGCCAGTACGACTCGGCTGCGCTTCGATGAGTTTCTCATAAATTGAAATAGCAGCTTTGGGATTGTTTTTATCCATCAGTTCTCGCGCCACGTCTCGTGCTAATTCGTTATTGAGGTCACGTCCAATAGATGGCGTAATCATCTCTTTTGAAAGTGTGATGAGTTCGTCAACTTTCTTGGCTTTAAAGAAAGTTTCTATAACATCAGAAGTCGCATAGCCAAGTATAGTCGGGTTGTCCTTGAGAAGTTTTGTGTATTGCGGAATAGCCGCTTCATATTTTCCATTGGCATACAACATATCGGCGAAACGTTTGCGTGTCCCACTGTCTGTAGGTCTAATGGTAAGTAAACGTTGGTATGCCGTTGATGCTTTGTCAAATTTATTTGTTCCTTCATAGAAAGCCGCCAAATTCATAAACGCTCTGTATGAGGTGGGATTCTTTTCGACCGCATCAATTAATTGCGTTTCCTGATCCTTTCTGGATTTCGAGTGGCTCGTGAGGTGAGTCGCCTGCTGTAGATTCCGTGACGACATTGTTCTACCGTATCGGTCGCGTTGGTTGGCAAATCGTAGCGCGCGTTCAGCAATTAGCACAGAATCCTGACCTCTACCGAGATCCTCTAAGTGACGACTTAGTTCCATCAGGAAATTCGGATCCCGTACCGCCATCGCCAAGTGCATCGCTTTATTCATGATAGTCGCCGCGTGCTGTGTATAACCGGCAGTTTGCAGCTGCTGCGAAAACGTATAGAGTTCACGCGCACCGCTCGGTGAATTCAGAAGTTTTACTATCAAGTCCCGAACAGCGACAGTATTCCCTGACTGCAATGCCAATTGGAGCGTTAGGTCATAGTATTGACGGCGATTTCTCGGGTCACTTACAGAAAGTTCATCAAGCAGTTTAAGTGTTCCTGCATAATGTCCGGTTTGAATAGAGCTAAACACAGTACTGAGTTTGAGGGCAAGGTCCCGGGGGAATTGCGCCTGCAACGATACGAGTGTTTCTCGCGCTTTTTCGCGATCGCCGTTCCACCAGTAGCAGTAACTCAATGCTAATCCCGCGAAGATTCGGTCTCTACCTTCGACAGCATCAACCGTAGCCTGTAACTTAGAATATAGTGCTTCCTGTTGATTTTTCAACCACAACCGTCGAGAAAAGGATCTTAGATACCCTAATCTGCTCCCGCTATAATAGGTTGTAGACGTAGGAAAAATTGCCTGAATAGATGAACTGCTTGAAGAAGCGAAACGTAATGGATGGGAGACACCACGCCGAGTGTTTGTGATTTGCGGTTGGGTTCGCTCACAGTAAGTCCAGAAGAGATCAATCGCTTTGTCAATGTGTTCCTGACGCATGTACGCATCGGTAACTATTCTATAAAGGTCTCGATACTGCGACTGCTGTGATTGTGTTGGAATAGACAGATCAGCGATGATTTGCGCTGCAGCATCCGTTTTCTCCATCAGGACGAGTGTCTCAACGAGTGCTTCAACAGTGTTAAGCTCCATCACTTTTGTATTTTCAAATTCACGCATCAGTTTTTCAGCTTCCGTCTTGTCCCCATCACGATAGCGTTTTTGGATGTATTGTAGCGTGTACCAAAGACGGGCTTCTCCTGTCAGTCCTGTGATGTTGCTAAGATATTTTTTTATCGTTTCAGAAGCAAGGTCTCTCTGAATTGCCGCTTTGAAACGTATAGCTTGATAGACCGTATCGTTTGGAGACACAGCAATCAATCGCTCAAGCACAGCCGCTGTTTTCTCGGGATGCTCGGTCAAGGTATAGATTTGTGCCAAGATTTCAAGGGGTTTGATGTCCTTCGGATTTTCTTCAAGTGCCGTTTCATACTGCTGAATGAACGCATTAAGTTCCCCGTGTTGCTGCGCAATTGTCACTAAATGGACGAGTGCGCCCGCTTGTGCTTCGTCAAAGTTGTTCGGTATCCATCCCTGTACGTTTCTACTGTAATACGATTGGTCCTGAATTCGGTAGAGAAGACTACGCGCGAGGTCAAATTTGTTAGTGTTAATACCGGGGGTACCTGATGAAGTATTTCTATTCCCTGCATTCGGATGCTTAGTTACATTTTCAGGGGGTTTCGGCATATCCAAGATTCGCTGGAAATGTGTGCGAGCGCGGTCGAATTCGTTCATACGCACCAGCACCCCGCCAAGTTGATAGCGTGCGAGGTGGGCATCTGGGTTTCCTGTGATCTTTTTAGCTGCGCGATCAAGAACGAAGAGTGCCTCGTCAAGCAGTCCGTGCCGAATCAGAAGCATCGCAAGTTTAACCTCAGCTTCAAGCGTCTGATTTTTCGCGTGTAGCAGTTTCGTCCAGGCTTGTATCGCCTCTTGTTCGCGTCCAGCATCAAACAGCAGCTCACCGAGCCGTCGCTGATGGCTCGGATCGGGTTGCACTTTGACGAGGCGTTGTTGGTAGGTGAGTGCGTCTTGGTTATCACCGAGGTCAACGCTGATACTAACGAGTTGTATCAACAAATCCGAGTTTTCGCGTTCTCTGTCTAATGCGCGGGCAAGTTGGAAACGTGCACTCGGTAGGTCCCCCTCCATGCGGTAGAGTTCAGCGAGTGCGATAACAGGTCCGACGCTGGATGTATTGGATTTCGACAGTTGTTTGAGTTTTTCCTCAAACTCGCCGCGCCGTCCCAAGTCATAATACACCTCAGAAAGCGGTTTGACAAAACCGAGTTTGTCGTTAACGGTACCGCTTAATTCCCAACACCGCCAGTACTGCGCGAGTGCCTGCCGAGGTTTCCCTGCAAGTTTGTAGGTTGCCGCTAATTCGGAGCGAATATCAATCGCCTCTGGACGCAGTCGAAGTGCCTGTTTGAGGCTGTCTATAGCACTCTCATAGTTTCCAGCCTGCTTCGCGATTTCCGCGAGCATTTGATGCCCTTCGGGGTTCCGTGGACTGTGCGCGATGACCTGCTTTGATGTTTCTGTTGCTGCATCGAAATCCATGACGTTTAGATGCGCGCGCGCGATGTTTGTATAGTATTCTCGTGTATTTGCGCTATCAATTGTGATGAGGTGTCTATAAACAGCGTTCGCATCATCACGCCTGTTCTGCTTGGTATAAACCTCTGCGAGCCAGCGGTTGATAACCACATCATCGGGTTGATGTGCTTTTGCTTTCAAGAGGACTTCGAGGGCGTAGGTGATGTTCCCCAACTTGAGGTACATTTTTGCAAGCCGTTTCTGCTGCGCGAAGATATCGGTAGCAGGGAGTCCCGACGTTTCCAGTTCTGCCTCGACTGCTTCGATCTTCTCTACGAGAGTGCCCTGCCGCCGATAGAGTTCAATTCGTTGGTTATCCATCTCCTCAGCGAAAAATGCGTTTGGTGCAACCTTTGCGGCTTCCGTATATTCGGTTAGTGCTGCGTCGTAATCCTTGTTTTTCATGAGCCGTTTCGCTAAGGCTTCGCGATACCGATAGACATCCGGCATCAATTCAGTCGCCTTCCGACTTGCGGCAATCGCTTCGGCACGGTAGTTCTTTGTGTCAAGTAGTTGTGCCAACCGATCGTAATTCTCAGCGACGGCCTTATCGCCAGCGACCATCAGATTCCATGTCTCAATCGCTTTTTCACGATCCCCCTGGCGGAAGTAGAATTCGCCAAAATACTCAATGTAATCAAGATTATTGGGAGCAAGCGAAAGTGCTGATTGGTAGGCTGCCTCGGCATCTTCCATCCATTCATTACTGGCGTAGATTTCGGCGAGGATAAGATGGGTTCCCGCATTCTCTGGGTCGCGGTCAATCATCCGCTGATACGTTGCTCGTGCTTTGTCTTCGTCTTGTAGATGCAGATACAATTCACCGAGTTCGCGATAGATCCCAAAATCGTCAGGGTCCTGCTCACTTAAAGATTCATAAGCTGCTGCAGCGTCTTCAAATTTTTCGGCATTCCGAAATGCTGAGATGAGGTTCAAGCGCAGGTTCGCATCGGTCGGTGCGAGTTCCACTGCCTTCTGGTATGTCGTGATGCTTTCGTCAAGTTGTTGATTCTCAATATAGGCTGCGGCGAGTAACCCAAGGATTTCAGGTTCGTTTGGTGTCTTTTGAAGTTTCTTTTGATAGTATTCGATTAAGCCTTCCCAGTTCCCATCTGCAGCGTAAATTCCAATGATACGGTGTTGGAGGTCTTTACGGAGCCAGTTGCCGGGTGCTGTTAATGTAAGTGCTGAGTCATAGCTCTTGATAGCAGTCCCGTAGTCGCCTTTCGCCTCGTGAATATTGCCAATTTCGCGTCGACTCAGACACACGCGATACGGATCCTCGGCTTTGAACTGAATAATTGCTTCGTGTTGTGCGATTGCTTGTTCATAGAGTTCCTGCTCTCGGAGTAGGTCAGCGAGTTCAATGCGTGTAAAGATATTCTCCGGGTCAAGTTCGGCGATTTTTGTCCACGCTGTGATAGCTTCATCAACACGGTCTCGCTGGAAATATGCGCTGCCGAGTGCTTTGTAAGTGGCGGTAAGGTCTTCGGGAGTCGCGGTTTGCGTCTCCTCAGCGATTTTTGCTGCTCGGTTCAATGCACTAATGGCGTTTTCATGTTGAAGCAATATGGCATACGCTTGTCCGAGGGCAAAGTATGAGTAATAATTATTGGGTGCAAGTTCGACGGCGCGTTGATAGGCTTTAACAGCGTCAGCATCTTTTCCAAGGCGTTTATAGATGTGTCCCAAGATAAGTTGGAGATTTGGAGCATCAGGCGTGGCTGCCGCTTCTGCCTGGTAATCCGCTACCATAGCATCTAAACCGTTACCTTCGAGGTAAAACTGGTAGAGCCGGTCAAACGTACTTCCCTCTTTCGGCTTGCGATTGAGCATCTGCTTATAGCGTTCGATAATTTTCGCGTCGTCTGTCTCATCTTGTGCAAGGGTAATGGATGTGAAACACAAGATGTAGGCTATAAAGTACACTATGCACACACTAATTACGCATTTCTCTCGTCTGAACACGAAAATATCTCCTTTGTTTGATTCGCGCTATTCGACAGTTGACTTGCGGGGCGTAGTTTTCATTTTTGAAGTCACTCGCCTCTTCAACTCCAAAAAGGTACGTCGTCGTTTAATCTTCTTTAGTTGTTGCTCTGCTTGCCTCCGAGTCCACGGTTGTACTGAAAAATCGTTAAGAAGATCGCTAAGCAAGAGTTCGGCATCTTCTAACATGTCGTGTTGAACATATATCTTTGCAATTTCCTCTTTCTCGAGCTCGAGATAGCGTACGCTGCGTTGCGAAAGGCGGAGAGCCCCCATCTTGCGAAGGGTGTTCTGTCCCTTCTCTTTTTCGCCTTTGTGGACGTATGCCATAGCAAGTCTCCGATAAGTCTCCAAAAGTATGCTGGAAGTCTTCGGATAAACATCCTCAACAGCGGCTTCAAGTAGACGGAGTTCCCAGTCCCGGTCCCCTGCGATCCGGTATTCTAACGCGAGTCTGTTCAGCCAGGATAGTTTCCGTGCAGTAGGTAGGACTTTAAGGAGTTGATTAATCAGCGGTTTCGCTTCTTCGAGGTTATTTGCTGCGACCTTCATTGAAGCGACGAGATAGAGCAGTGCCGGATCTGCTGGCTTCTCAGCAAGTTTTGCTGTGTATTCCGCTGTCAAGTTTTCTAATTCATCGGAAGCCTTGTAGAGTTCAACGAGCTTTAGGACAGTCTCTACTTGAGACGCGATGTTTCCAGTTGCCAACCTTCCGCGCAAAAGTTGGATTGCGTTCTCACGTTCTCCAGCGGCGATATAAGCGGATGCAAGGTTTTGATACGTGCCGGTCTGGTTTGGATAAACTTCAACAAATTTCTCATAGATTTCGACTGCCGCTTTAGGGCTGCCCCCTCGGACACACATCTGTGCTACACTACGCGCGAATTGTCGCCCGAAATTTTGTCCCACAGATGGAACCATCATCTCTTTGGTGAGTGAAACGAGTTCATCAATTCTTTCCGTTTGGATGAAAGTACCTATTACCTCGAAATAGTCGTAGCCAAGGACATTTGGATTGTCCTTGAGAAGCACCATATACTGGTCAACAGCATCTTTTTCCTGTCCGGTCCTCTGTAACATCTGGGCGTAGCGGTATCGGGTCATGCTGTCCTTAGGTCTTAGAGCAAGTAGAGCCTTAAATGCCTCCGATGCTTTTTCGGGTTGATCGGTGCTTTCGTAGAAAATTGCCAACTTGAGATGGGCATGGTGTGCTTCTGGATTCTTTTGTACAGCTGCCACAAGTTTTCGCTCGCGGTCGGGTGCGTTTGTGGAGCGTCCCACTAACCGCGTTGCGCTCCGAAAATTCCAAGAATAGAGCGTCTGTCCGGACCGGTCGCGTTGGTTAGCGAAACGCAACGCGCGTTCCGCGATGGATTCAGCATCCTGTACTTGTCCAAGTCGTTCTAAATGTTGGCTCAAGTCCATGAGAAAATTCGGGTCGCGCTCACCCATCGCAAGGTCTACCGTTTTCTTGGCAACAGCAACAGCGTGCTGTTTAAAACCGGCATCATGGAGTTTTTCGGAAAACTGATGAAACTCTCGAACTTTGCTCGGTGAGTTCAGCAGTTTTGTTACCAATTCACGCACGCTGCTCCTGTCACCTGTGCGCATAGCAACTTGTAGCATCAGGTCATAATATTGACGACGGTTCCTCGGTTCTACTTCAATGAGTTCTTCAAGCAGTGCCAGTGCTGTTTCGTGTTGCCCAGTTTGGATTGAGGCAAAGAAAGTGTTAATTTTAAGTGTAAGATCATCCGAGAATTCCTCTTGCAACGCGGAGAGTGTCTTTTGTGCCTTATCCCGCTGGCCATCCCACCAATAACAGTAGCTCAATGCTAACCCCGGGTAGATACGCTCTCTGCCTTCTGTCGAATTAAACTCAGCCTGCAATTTGGCGTACAGTGATTTTTGTTGATTTTTCAACAAAAATTGATTAAAAACCTGCTGCAGATACTGCAACCGATCTTGATTGTAGTATATCGTCGGCGAGGGATAGGTTAACTGAATTGAGGTATAGCCTATGTAGGAAGGCGCAGCATATTCAAGTTTTGCGACGCGTCGCGGGTTTGCGGTGTTCGGCTTAGTGTGTTCCAAAAAGTTCCAGAAGAACGTAGTCGCTTTCTCAATTTTCCCCTGACGAAGGTAAGCGTCCGCTAGAGTTTGATAGACCGTAACGTATTGTCGCTGTTGCTGGGGGGTCGCAGGTGCTGCTGAAGCAATCGGGATCGGAAATTGGGTGATAATTTTCTCTGCTTCGTCCATCTTGCCCATTAAGACAAGGACATCAACCAACATAACGCCGGTGCTGAGATTAAGTACTTGGTCACCTTCGAGTTCGTCCAACAATTTTTCGGCATCTGCGTTTTCTCCACGACGATAAAGTTTCTCAGTGTATTGTATGATATACTGGTGCCGTGCTTCAGGCGGCAGCCCGGTCGCTTCATCGAGATGTTTTTTGAATGTTTTATAATTAAGGTTGTGCTGCATAGTCTGGTGTAACCGGACGGCTTGATATGCTGGATCATTCGGCGAAGTGTCAAGCAGCTGCTCGGTAATTTCTCTTGTTTTATCGGTGTTATCGGTCAGTGTGTAGAGTTGTGCTAACAGTTCAAGCGTCTGGGTATCCTGTGGATTCGCGTTAACCTTCGCCTCAAATTGGCTAATGAATCTGCTCAGGTTCCCTTTCTTTTCCGCGATTGCTGTCAATTGGACGAGTGCCCCGGCTTGTGCCTCTTCAAAATTTGCGGGTGTCCATCGCGGTCCACTTCTTCTACTAAATGGTGACCTTAGAATCTGAGGGACAAGACTTCGCGCGAGATGGAATTCGTTCGTATTAAGTCTGGGGGTTCCTGATGTTGTCTGATTTGGATCTATCGTTATGTTCTTCGTCACATTTCTGGCGGGAATCGGCATTTCCAAGATTCGCTGGAAGTAGGGTTGTGCGCGTTCTACTTCGTTCATTTCAACCAACACTGCTCCAAGCTGATAGATAGCTTTTGCATCCTGCGCGTTCTCGGCTGCGCGTTCGATCGTAAAAAGTGCTTCATCAAGTAATTCGTGGCGGATGAGCAGGGTTAAGAATTCGAGTTCTGTTTCAAGTGTCTGATTTTTTGTGTGTAGCAGTTTTGTCCACGCCTGAATTGCCTCCTGCTCACGTCCGGCATCGAATAACAACTCGCCAAGTTTTTGCTGATGGCGGGGGTCTGGCTGTGCCTTGACGAGTCTCTGTTGGTAGGCGAGTGCGCCTTGGTTATCACCGAGGTCGAGGCTGATTTTTACAAGTTGTGCCAGCAACTCAGGATTTTCGCGCTCCCGGTCTAATGCTTGCACCAATTGGAAGCGCGCATTGGGTAAGTCACCTTCCATTCGATAGATCTCTGCTAATGCCAAGACAGGCACTATACTGGACGCATTAGTTTTCGACAGCTGCTTCAATTTTTCCTCAAACGCATTGCGTTGCCCTAAGTCATAATATACTTCAGAAAGGGGTTTAACGAAGGCGAGTTTATCACTCACACTGTTGCTCAATTCCCAACACCGCCAGTACTGGGCGAGTGCTTGTCGGGGTTTCCCCGAAATTTTGTAAATATTTGCCAATTCGGAACGAATACCGATTGCTTCGGGCCGGAGGCGAATCGCCTGCTTAAGACTAACGATCGCGGTGTCATAATCCTCTGCGTGCTTGGCGATTTCTGCGAACATCTGATGTCCATCAGGATTGCGCGGACTGTGTGCGACAATCTGCTTTGCAGCGGTTTTAGCGGCATCTAAATTCATAGTGTTTAGATGGATGCGCGCTATGCCCGTGTAGTATTCCCGTGCATTCGCGCTATCAATGTCCGTTAAATGAATGTAGGTAGCCTTCGCATCATCGCGCCTGCCTTGCTTAACGTAGAGCTCTGCGAGCCATCGATTAACGGGCACGTCGTCAGGGCGGAGTGATCTCGCTTTCAAAAGCACTGCAAGCGCGTAAGTGATATTTTTCGACTTCAAATACATCTTCGCGAGTCTTTTATGCTTCGCGAAGATGTCAGCATCCGAGAGTCCTGGCTTATTAAGTTCCACCTCCATCGCCTCAATGTGATCTCCGAGCGTGCCTTGGCGCCGGTAGATTTCAATCCGCTGGTTATCCATCTCCTCAGCGAAAAACGGGTTCGGTGCGAGTTTTTCGGCTTCCGTGTATTCGATTAGTGCTGCGGCGTAGTCTTTGTTTTCCATGAGCCGCTTGGCTAAGGCTTCACGATAGCGATAGACACCAGGCATCAATTCAACAGCCTTCCGACTGGCGGCAATTGCTTCGGTGTGAAAATTCCTTTTGTTGAGTAGTCGTGCCAACCGATCATAATTCTCAGCAACAGCTTTGTCGGGAGCGACCATCAGATTCCATGTCTCAAGTGCCTTTTCACGATTGCCTTGACGGAAGTAGAATTCGCCGAAATACTCAATGTAATCGAGGTTGATCGGCGCTAGTGAGATCGCCTTTTGATATGAAGCGACGGCATCCTCTATCCATTCATGTCCAGTGTAAATTTCGGCGAGAATGAGATATGTGCTTGCATTCTCTGGATCGCGGTTGGTCATCCGTTGATAGGATGCCTTTGCTTTATCTTCATTCTTGAGCTGCAAGTATAACTTTCCGAGTTCACGGTATATCCCAAAATCGTCCGGCTGTTGTTCGCTGAGCACTTCGTATTCTGCTGCAGCGTCCTCCAATTGCTCCGCACTACGGAGCGCAGCAATCAGGTTTAAGCGTAAATCGGCATCCGTCGGAGCCAGTTCCAATCCGTTTCGATACGCTGCGATGCCTTCGTCAAGCTGCTGATTCTCAATATAAGCTGAAGCCAGCAAACCGATGAGTTCGGGATCATTCGGAGTTACCTGAAGTTTGCCTTGATAGTAATCGATTAAGCCTTTCCAATTAGCATCGGCGGCATAGATTCCGATGATACGGTGTTGAAGGTCTTTTCGTAACCAATTCCCCGGAGCCGTTAATGCCAGTGCAGTATCGTAACGCGTTCGCGCTGCCTCATAGTCTCCCATGTCTTCGTGAATCTTGCCTATTTCTCGCAAACTCAAACAGACACGATACGGGTCATCTTTTTTTATCTCGGTGATAGCCTCATGCTGTGCGATGGCTTGTGGATAGAGTTCTTGCTCGTGAAAGAGGTCAGCAAGTTCAATTCGGGCAAAAATGTTCTGCGTATCCGATTCAGCAATTTTTTTCCATGTCGCGATTGCGTCGTCCACTCGGTCCTGGTGGAAATAGGCACGACCAAGCGTTTTATAGATCAAAGTCCGATCATCAGGAGTCGCTGATGCCGTCTGTTCTGACAACGCTGCTGCTTTCGTCAAAGCGTTGATTGCTTGTTCATATTGGCGTAAGGTTGTATGTTGATGCCCGAGGGCGAAATGCGAGTAGTAATCGTTCGGAGAGAGTGTTATCGCGCGTTGATACGCGTCAATAGCTTCGGTATCTTTTCCAAGGCGTTTGTAGATATGCCCTAAGATAATTTGGATGTTCGGCGCGTCAGGTTTCGTTGCTGCTTCTGCTTGATAGTCTGCTACCATCGCATCTAAACCGTTACCTTCAAGGTAAAACTGGTAGAGCCGGTCAAACGTTCTCCCCTCTTTCGGCTTGCGATTGAGCATCTGCTTATAGCGTTCGATAATTTTAGTATCGTCTGTTACCTCTTGCGTGAAGGTGATGGATGGAATACACAAGGCACAAACTATAAAGGACAGAACAAAGAGAGGGATCCTGTAGTTTTTGCGTCCGAACATGAACATATCTCCTTAAGCTTAGGCAATAGACAGTGAATGTGCCTGCTGATTGTTCGTTGTTAATTCTCTTCCGGCTCGTTAATTATCAGATCGTCAAATGGTTTTCCGTCGGTGTCGGTAATCCGCAGGTAGAATCCCCATCCACCTTGTTCATTACAGACCTTAACGAGAATATTGTTTTTCCCCGGTTTGAGCGTCACAGGAATAATAAATTTATCAATTTCCGCAGCAAAAGTTTTGGTGTGAGTGAATATCTGTTCGCCATTAAGCCAGACTTTTCCTTGGTCATCGCTATCAAAGCGGATTTGTGCTTTCCGTTCATCAGGTGAAACGATGGTTGCAAAAGCATAAGAGACATGCCAATCAACGTTCTGCTCCCCGAGATGGATATAACCATCTAAAGCTGCATCAGTGAACTTTTTCCAACTCACCTGTTCATTTACGCCATCATGTTTTGCTGTCAGGTCAGGCGGTGTGCTATTTTCTTGGATGTAAGGCGTATCGTAACCGATTCCATCACTGTTATCAAATGGACCTAAGACTACCCAAGCATCCTTGGTAATGAAGCCTGTTTTTTGAATATTTGTTTTTGCCTTCTCAGGCATATCATTTTCCTGACAGAATTCCGCTAACACGAGTTGTGCATTTAACTGAGCGGTAGGTTTGTGAGGCATAGCGTTAATTAATCTATGCATCATATTGATGTAGCCTTCTTTATTCTCAGCATTTTTACCGATTTGAGCGATTTGTGCGAACATTCCACGTTCAACATACCCTAACATTTCGGTGTCTGTACCGCTTAATGTTTGAAATGCTTCTTCATACCGTTCATTAGCGAGATATGCCTGTCCGAGTGTTAAGATGTAACTTGAGTTTGTATCCTCGAGTGTAGCACGTTTGGTGAATTCCAATGCAGTCTCAGGATAGAGTCCTTTGTTAAGCAGTTCCTCAGCAAATTGGTGATAGTACCAATGGTAGTTTCGTTGACTTACCTCTTTCTTTCGGATCTTGAGCCATCGGTTGTAGGCGGCTTCGGCTTTTTCGGTATCGCCTGATTTTTTGTGGGCATCCCCTAAGTGTTCGTACAGAAAAGCACTGTTCGCCATTTTGGGTTTCAGTTCCTCAAGGAGAGCGATATGTTTCTCTGGGTGTCCATCGTCGGGATATAGGTTTAAGATAGCTTTAGCGGCAGCCTCGTACTCGCTCTGTGTGAGGGAAGTCTCCAAGGCGCGCCGATACACGTCTTCCGCGTTTAAGGGGTGATCGGCTTGTGTGTGAGTTTGCGCCAACAGATGGTACAGTTCATAAGAATTCGGTTCAAGTTGAAGTGCTGATTCATACGCCGCTGTGGCTTGTGTCAATTGCTCAGGTCTTGAATTTTCAAAGATAGGGCGGGTGTAAGGTGCCAGTTTTGCATTCCCAATTAATCTACCGTCATTCTGATTCGGCGACATATCAGTGACAATCCCGTCTGTTGCTTCATCAAATTTCCAATAAGCAGCCAAACCGGGTTCGTTTCCTGTCAACTCGGTATTCATATCGGCACGAATCTCGGCTTCTGTCCGAGCGACGCTCCAGATACGCACCTCATCAATAAATCCGACGAAGGGCGATTGGGTCGGTCTCGCTCCTTCATACGTCCAGCCAATCCGGAGGGGTTTTCGGCTTTGATAAAAACTTTCTCTACCTTTGAAATCTGTTTTCCCAACTTCAGCACCGTTAATGAACAGCTGCATGGTATTTCTTTTTGCATTGATGACCCCAGCGATGTGATACCATTTGTTGAGTTGAATCGTGTTAGGTTGCGTGTAAAATGATTTCTGTCCTTGACCATTGGGTGCTGAGGCGAGTTGGATTTTACCGTCCTCCCGCATGTAGAGGATGTAACTTCGATGGCTAAAGTTCGATCTTCGTTCGTCGCCTTTGAAGATAATAGGCGCGTATCTGTTCGGAAAATCGGTCGGTTTAATCCAGAGGGAGATCGTCGCCTGTTGCGTGATGTTGTTCAAAACATCGGTGTTCTCAATTTCCACGAAACTTGAATTGCCGTCAAGTATGAGTGCAGTACCTTCGGTCACCTCTCCGGTTTCATAGCGTTGGACGGATTTTTTCTGGTAAAGGTCGCCGAGTTTCTTGTACCATTGTGAGTTATCGGGTTGGTGTTCGCTCAACTTCTGGTATTCAACGATTGCCTCGTCAACTTTGTTGCTGAATTCATAAGCTTCGGCGAGGGCAAGGCGAGCATCAAGGTCGTCTGGGGTTTCCTGAACCTGTTTGAGCCGTTGCGGAATCCATTTTTCATAGAGGTTACCATCTTTAGAGGCTTGGTGCATTTTCGTTTCCGCGTTTTGTCGTCTGTACTCGGATCTGGCGATATTTGCCAGTTGTTGATACGCGTTGTATGCCTCTTCGTACCGTTTTGCATTGAGGCAGCATTCCCCAAGAATTTCGTACATGTACTCCAGTTCCCAAGTGTTACCGGAACTCTGTGCTTCAGTGACTGCGTTATTAACAAGTTTAATAGCTGGCGCGTACATCTTAGCCTTCCAACAGATGGTAGCGAGTGCTCCGAGAAACGACTCATCTCGGTTGTAATTGCTTGATGAGAGCATCGTTTCGGCACGTTTGAGCTGGTCTTTCGCTAATTCGGGCTGCTGATTTTGATGCAATGCAGCAACAGCATAGTAAGCACTACGGATATTTTTTCGACCAGCCCCAGATTGAGAATGGACTTGATAGGCTTCAGCTGCTTTCTCATGATTGTTTGCACTCCGGTAAATATCGGCGACCACTTGAAGGACAACCGGATTTTCCGGTTCTTTCTCGCGCCTGTCTTCAAAGACAGTTTGTAATGTCTCAAGTTTTCCCTGTTCTCTATAAGCCCTGATTAAGGCCTCGCGTATTCTATCACCGACGAAGTTAACGCTGATACCTGAACCGAAGGACGTTGATTGGACATTTGAACTGGAAGCTCGAAGCAATTCCGCTTCATAGAGTTCTAATGCCGAATCCACCTTGTCAAGTTGAGCGTATACAGCAACCAACGTGGCGATGCGACCTTCCCGGTCGTACCCTTGGGTCGTCATGTCAATAGCCTTCTTATAGGCACTCGCAGCCTTTTCCAATTCGCCTGACTCTCGATAGCGTTTGGCCCGTTCTTCTTGCATCTCAGGTGTGAGTGTGCCTTCGGCTTCTGCTTTCTGTAGCATCTCTTCTAATGTCCCTTGACGCTCATAGATACCAACGAGCTGCCGTTCAAGATCCTCCCGGTCCCAATCTCGGCTGGTGTATCGGATGGCTTCTTTGAAGGCTTTCTCAGCAGCAGTCAGGTTGTCTTTGCTGAGGTAGAGGTTTGCGAGTTCTTTATAAATTTCAGCGTTTCCGGGCATCAGTTCAGTCGCTTTTTGGTATGCAGCAATCGCCTCATCAATACGGTCTTCGTCCTTATAGAGTTTTGCGATACGTGCGTGGTGAACACCGACCTCTGGATTTGTGTCGATGAACTGTTGGGCAAGTTTGAGAGCATCCTCGAACCTACCAGAGGCTTGATAACCATTGATGAGTCCATCCTGATACTTCTCGTTCTCTGGGTCCGTTTCAAGTAAAGTTTCCCACATCCCAATTGCGCTATCGTGTAGATTTTGTTGTGAATAAAGGCTTGCGAGTTGGGCGCGGGATTCGAGGTCCTCAGGTACCGCTTTCACGATCTGCTCGTAAATTTCCATCGCTTGCCTGATTTCACCACGATCTATATATTCTTTTGCGAACGCGCGCTGAACACCGACATTCAGCCCCTGTGTTTTTTCAGTTAGCTGGGTTGTCGTTTCAAGACGACTGCGCTGCTTTTCAATCTGCATCAACCGTTCTTGTGCTTGTTCACGATCATAGGATCTTGTTGAAACATCGTTGATGATCCCGGTAAAGAGTGCTTCAGCATCGTCCCACATCTTGTGTTGCATGTATGTCGTAGCGAGGTCCCTTATATCATAGAAGGTTCTTCGGCGTTTCTGCATCAGTTGGATCGTGCCCATCTTCCGAAAAGCGTCTTGTGCCTTCTGTTTCTCATTTATTTTTGCATACGCCGTTCCGAGTTTCTGGTAAGCTTCTGAAAGTGACCATGAATTCACGCTTTTAAGTTTTTCAACGGCGGCTTCAAGTATTCGAAGTTGAAAATCATGATTCCCTAAGTTTTCGTATCTCTCAGCGAGTCTGTATAACCATTGGGTAGATGTTGACGTGAGCGCATTATCCAACAACTGATCTACGTGCGCGTCCGCGCCTTCACTGTCATCTGCTTCGAGCTTCATGCTGGCAATGAGATAGAGGAGGGTTGCATCTTCGGGTTCTTCAGCAAGTTTTGCCTCATATTCCGTAATTAAGTCTGATAGTGTGTCGGATGCCTTACAGAGCTCGGCGAGTTTCAGGACAAACGGTGCTTTTGAATCAGATATGTCGCTGCCTTCCAATTTTTCACGGAGGAACTGAATTGCAGCTTCAGGTCCGCCGGATGCCTCATGGAATCCAGCGAGTTTTAGGGTAAATTCTGTATTGGAAAGCCCTATTTTATCAGCGTCTTGACTCTCTTGTAAGAACCGAATCGCCTTTTCATGGTGGCCTGTTGCAACATAAGCGTCTGCTAATTCTCTATAGACGTAGTCCCAATCTGGATGTACCTGAATAATCTTTTCAAATATTTCGATGGCTGCTTCGGGTCTGTTATCACTCAAACACCGCTGTGCGACTTTGTGCGTAAAATCGTTACCGGCATATTGTCCAACAGGCAGAATCAAGTCCTTCGCGAGGGCAATGAGTTCGTCAGCCTTATCCGTTTGGAAGAAGGCATCTATTGCCTCTCGATAGCCGTATCCGAGTGAACTTGAGTTATCTTTGAGAAGTATGGTGTAATGGGGTACGGCTTCTCCTACTTTTCCACTTCTCTGGAGCATTTGGACGTATCGTAAGCGGGTCATGCTGTCATTAGGGCGCAAGTTGAGTGCTGCCTTAAAAGCCTCTGATGCCTTTTCAATTTGATTGGCACTCTCATAGAATGTCGCGAGTTTGAGGTATGCTTGAAATGAATTCGGATTATTTTCAGTCGCTTTAACTAACTCGGATTCACGCGAGCGTAGGTTTTTTGAGCGGCTCGTGAGGTGTGTGGCTCGCTGTAAATTCCAGGAGTATAATGTCCGTCCGTAGCGGTCCGGTCGATTCGCAGCCTGCAGGGCGCGTTCAGCGAGTTGTGCTGCGTCCTGTCCGCGCCCGAGTCTTTCCAAATGTCCACTTAATTCCATGAGGAAGTTTGGTGTCTGCTGTCCCATTGCCAGTGGTATCGCTCTTTTCGCGGTGGCAACAGCGTATTGTGTGAGTCCAGCCTCTTGAAGTTTTTGCGAAAAATGATAGAGTTCCAGGGCTGTTGTGGGTGAATTCAGAAGTTTTGTGACCAGTTCACGTACCGTGACGGTGTCGCCTGTGTGTAAAGCAAGTTCGAGCGTGAGTTCGTTATACTGACGACGGTTCCTCGGATCGGTTTCAGCGAGCGATTTGAGCATTGTTAATGCTGATTTATGGTTCCCCGTCTGAATAGAAACAAAGGTGGTGATGAGTTTGAGTGTGAGATCGTCAGGAAATTCTGCTTGCAGTTCAGAAAGGGTTGTTTGTGCCTCCGTACGTTTCTCGTCCCACCAATAGCAGTAACTGAGTGCCAAACTCGGATAGATGCGGTCTCTATCTTTCGCAGTATCTAACTCAGTCTGCAGCTTGGCGTATAATGTTTCCTGTTGATTTCGTATCCAGAGTTCCCGGAAGCCCCACTGTAGATGTTCCAAACGTGTTTGATTGTAGTACACCGTCGGGGATGGATAACTTGACTGAAGGGGTGTGTGTCCACTGTAGTAGGACTGAGATGCTTGTGCAAGTGTTGCGACGCGCCGCGGATGTGCAGCATCCGGTTTCGTCCGCTCACAGAAAGTCCAGAGCAGGGCGACAGCTCTGTCAATGTGTCCGTCACGGATGTAGTCCGTCGTGAGTCTTCTGTAGGATTGGATGTATTGTGAGAGCTGCTTGGGTGTAGGTTTCGCGAGTTGTGCGATAATTTTCTCCGCTGCGTCGGTTTTATTCATAAGTACAAGCGTATTGACCAACACAATTCCGGTGTCGAGGTCTGTGACTTGGACATCTTCAAGTTCGTTCATAAGTTTTCTGGCATCGCCGCGTTTCCTTTGACGATAAAGTTGTGCGGCGTATTCCGCGATATACCGGAGTCGCGCCTCATGGCTCAAACCGTGCATATCGTCAAGGGATTTTTTTAGCGTTTCATAACTAAGGTTTTCTTGAAGTGTACGCTCTAGCAGCAACGGCTGATAGGTTGGATCGTTGGGTGAAGCGTCAATCAACCGTTCAATCACTTGATCTGCCTTGTCGTGGTGTTGGACGAGCGTGTAGAGTTGTACTAAGGTCTCAAGTGCGTTGATGTCCGTTGGATTTGCTTCGGTATCTGCTTCAAACTGTCGGATGAGTTCGCTCAGTTTCCCGTGTTGTTGTGCGTACGTCGTCAGCTGAACGAGTGCTGCGGCTCGCGCGTCCGCAAAGGTCTTGGGTATCCACGGCATGCCCCTCGCTGCAAACGTTGGTCTCCTCTGAATATCTCCGACACGACTCCGAGATATTTCAAATTTGTTGGTATTAATTTCGGCGGTATCCTGTGTTAACTGACGGGGTTGTGGGAGTTCCAAGATACGTTGGAAGTAAGGTTGTGCGCGTTCTGGTTCGTTCATTCCCACCAATACTGCCCCGAGTTGGTAGAGTGTAGCAGCAGCATCTGTGCCTGCTATCTTTTCAGCTGCGCGATCTAGGACAGAAATCGCTTCATCGAGCATTCCGTTTCGGATCAGTAGTGTCGCGAGTTTAACTTCTGCTTCAAGTGTTTGGTTCTTTGCGTGAAGTAGTTTCGTCCAGACTTGAACCGCTTCCTGTTCACGTCCAACATCAAATAATAATTTACCGAGTTGTTGATAATGGATCGGGTCGGGGTGTGCTTTCACAAGTCGTTGCTGATAAGTGATTGCGTCTTGTGTATTGCCAAGGTCTATACTGATATTGACGATTTGTGTCAGCAAATCAGGGTTCTCTCGTTCTTTGTCCAATGCGCGTGCGAGTTGGAAACGTGCGCTTGGTAGGTCACCCTCCATCCGATAGAGTTCGGTAAGTGCGATAACCGGAGCGACGTTGGATGTGTTAGATTTCGAGAGCTGCTTCAGCTTTTCCTCAAATTCTCCACGCCGTCCCAAATCATAGTACGCCTCGGAAAGCGGTTTAACGAAAACGAGTTTGTCGCTGACGGTACCGCTCAACTCCCAGCATCGCCAGTACTGTGCCAGTGCCTGTCGGGGTTTACCTGCGAGTTTGTAGGTCGCCGCCAATTCGGAGCGAATATCAATCGCTTCCGGGCGCAGACGCAGTGCCTGTTTGAGGCTGTCTATGGCACTCTCATAGTTTCCAGACTGCTTCGCGATTTCCGCGAGCATCTGATGGCCTTCTGGATTGCGTGGACTGCGTGCGATCGCTTGCTTCGCTGCTGCTGTCGCTGCATTAAAGTCCATCACTTTCAGATAGGAACGCGCGATGTTTTCATAATATTCGCGGGCATTCGCGCTATCAATTTCAATGAGATGTCCATAGACAGCATTCGCATCATCGCGCCTGCCTTGCCTGACGTAAACCTCGGCGAGCCAGCGGTTGATAACCACATCATTGGGTTGCTGTGCTTTCGCCTTCAGAAGGACTTCAAGGGCGTAAGTAATGTTGCCGAGTTTGAGATACATCTTGGCAAGCCGTTTCTGCTTCGCGAAACTATCGGTAGCGGGAAGTTCGGAATTCTCAAGTTCCGTTTCTAACGCTTCAATTTTTTCAATGAGTGTCCCCTGTCGTCGATAGAGTTCAATCCGCTGGTTATCCATCTCTTCAGCAAAAAACGGGTTTGGTGCAAGTTTTGTGGCTTCTGTATATTCGATTAGTGCCGCATCGTAGTCCCCGTTTTCCGTAAGCAGTTTTGCCAATGCTTCACGATAACGATAGACATCAGGCATTAATTCGACAGCCTTCCGACTTGTGGCGATTGCTTCGGTGCGGTAGTTCTTTGTATTAAGCAGTTTCGCCAACCGTTCATAATTCTCAGCAACTTCCTTGTCGCCAGCGACCATTTTGTTCCATGTCTGAAGTGCTTTCTCACGATTGCCTTGTCGGAAGTAGAATTCACCGAAGTATTCAATATAATCAAGGTTGTTCGGTGCAAGCGAAATCGCCTGTTGATATGCCGCAGCGGCATCATCCATCCATTCGTTGCTGGCGTAGATTTCAGCGAGAATAAGGTGTGTACCCGCGTTCTCCGAGTCGCGGTCAATCATCCGCTGATACGTTGCTCGTGCTTTACTCTCGTCTTGTAAATGTAGATACAATTCACCGAGTTCGCGGTAGATGCCGAAATTGTCAGGATCTTGTTCACTTAAAGATTCATAAGCTGCTGCAGCATCCTCAAATTTTTCGGCATTGCGAAACGCTGCGATGAGGCTCAAACGTAGGTTCGCATCGGTCGGGGCAAGCCCTACTGCCTTCTGATATGTTGCGATGCCTTCAGCTAGCTGCTGATTTTCAATGTAAGCGGTGGCGAGTAATCCAAGGCGTTCAGGTTCGTTCGGTGTGGTTTCGAGTTTCTTTTGATAGTACTCGATTAAGCCTTCCCAGTTTCCATCTGCAGCATAAATCCCGATAACGCGGTGTTGGAGGTCCTTGCGGAGCCAGTTGCCGGGTGCTGTCAATGCCAGTGCAGAATCGTAGCTTTGAATAGCGGCTCCGTAATCGCCTTTTGCCTCATGGATATTGCCGATTTCGCGCCGACTCAGGCACACGCGATACGGATCATCCGCTTTGAATTCAATGATCGCCTCGTGTTGTGCGATTGCTTGTTCATAGAGTTCCTGCTCTCGGAGTAGGTCAGCGAGTTCAATGCGTGTAAAGATATTCTCCGGGTCAAGTTCGGCAATTTTTGCCCATGCTGAGATTGCGTCATCAACACGGTCTCGTCGGAAGTATGCTCTACCGAGTGCTTTGTAGATAGCGGTAAGGTCTTCAGGAGTCGCGGCAACCTGCGTCTCTTCTGCAAGTGCTGCTGCCTGTTTCAACGCGCTGATGGCGTTTTCATGTTGAAGCAAAGTTGCGTACGCCTGTCCGAGGGCAAAGTGAGAATAGTAATTATTGGGTGCCAGTTCGACCGCCCGCTGATATGCTTTGACAGCCTCAGCGTCTTTGCCGAGGCGTTTGTGGATGTGTCCCAAGATGAGCTGCACGTTTGGATTATTGGGATTCGCTTCTGCTTCCGCCTGATAATCCGTAACCATTGCGTCTAAACCGGCACCTTCAAGATAAAACTGATAGAGCCGGTCGAATGTGCTCCCCTCTTTCGGTTTACGGCTCAGCATAAGTCTATAGCGTTCAATGATTTTTGCGTCGTTCGTTTCGTTTTGTGCAAGCAGCAGTGGTGAAAGAGAAAAGGTGAAGAATATCAGACACAGAAGGGACGCAACAATTTGGAATTTTTCTCGTTTAAGCATACAAGGGATCTCCTTAGAATAAACGCGCGGCATTACCCGATAAACTTAAGCAAACTATTGTAGATACAAACCATAACACATTTTGAGTGTAACATAATATAAAGCGAAAAATCAAGGAAATTATTGGTATTTTCAGTTGTCAGGCTATCATGCTGATGGGGTATTTTTGTTAATTTTCTATGGGGTCGTTAATTTTCAGGTCTTCAAAAGGTCTGCCATTTGTGTCGGTAATTCGGAAATAGAATCCCCAGCCGCCTTCTTCCTCACATACTTTGACGAGAATGCTGTTTTTACCGGGCTTGAGCGTTGTTGGAATCGTGTATTTATCAATTTCTGCGGAGAAGGATTTCGTGTGTGTAAATACTTGTTCCCCATTAAGCCATACTTTCCCTTGGTCGTCGCTATCGAATTTGAGTAGGACTTCGCGTGCATCGGGTGAAGTAACGGTTGCGAATGCGTAGCCGACACCCCAGTCAACGTTGTCTCCGAGACTGATATAGCCGTTGAGCGTATTGTCTTCGCTTTTTTTCCAACGGACCTGTTCATCTAAACCGTTGTATGTTTCTGTTGTGTCAATCTGTGTTGCATCTTCAGGAATATATGCCGTCTTATAACCGATGCCATGCGTATTGTCAAATGGTGTGAGTACCTGCCAGGCGTTCTCAATGATGAAGCCAGTTTTTTGAATATGCGTTTCGGCCTTCTCAAGCATATCGTTGTCGCGATAGAACGCCGCCAGCAAGAGATGAATGTTTAATTGCACACTCAGTTTGTTAGGTATGGCATCCATCAACTTGTTTAACATATCAATATAACGCTTTTTGTCGTTGGCACTTTTGCCCATTTCAGCAATCTGTGCGATCAGTTGACGTTGAGAGCTTCCAAACGTTGTTGTCTCCAAGTCGCTTTTGAATTGCGCGAATGCATTTTTCCACCTGTTTTCGATATAGGTGTGTTCTACTGTTGAGATATAACGTGCGTTTGCCTCGTTTTCTGCCGTGCGTTCAACAAATTTCAACACTGTTTCCGAACGCGCTTCTGTGTTTTGGGGTACTTCACCAGCTTCAGGATTTCGCGCGGTCGTGAGGACTTCGTCCCAATCCCATAGGAGTACTGTTCCCTCTCCGCCTGCACTCACGAGCGTTTTTCCATCGGGTGAAAATGCTAACGCATCCACACCATTTGTGTGTCCATTAAGCGTTGTGAGTTTGTTTCCGGTGCCCAGGTCCCATAACTCGATACCGCAGCTCTGTATAAGTCCGATAACAAGGACGGTATCATCTGGTGAAAACAGTAATGTATCGCCCCAGACTTCGGGGCCATAAGAAATTTCTCTAAGTCCGATCTGTTTCAGATTTCCCAATAAACGTAACGTTTTCATACTTCCGACAGCAAGCAAGGAACCGTCCGAGGAGAATACCAAATTCATAATGGGATCCCGATGACGATTGTCTGTTGGCGGTTCTTCCCCAAAGAAGGAAGTGAGCGTGGTCCCGGTTTCGGTATCCCACATCTGAACGTCTCCGCCCATGGTTCCACCAGCAAGTCTTTTACCATCTGGTGAGAATTCCAAGGTTCGGATAAAAGGGCGGTTCCGTCCATCAGGGTCATCGTTCGGATCTGAGAGCGGAATATCAAAAATTTTGCCTGTTTCTGTGTTCCATAAGCGAACTGCCCCTGAGTGCCTCCCAGCTACGGTTTTTCCGTCCGGTGAAAACGTCAGCTCTGAAGCCCTTTGAGGTGAAGTTTCCAATTCACGTCCGGTGCCGACATCCGTCAACCGCAGCACATAACTCAACCACGGT
Source organism: Candidatus Poribacteria bacterium (assembly GCA_022820835.1). Lineage (GTDB taxonomy): Bacteria > Poribacteria > WGA-4E > WGA-4E > WGA-3G > WGA-3G. The sequence continues at coordinate 17,507 of JAJEET010000063.1, read as the reverse complement.
TCAGATGAATTCGTGTCCCTCCCATAGAAGACGAGTTTTGTTCCGTCTGGCGAAAATGCTAAATCTGGGAACCAATTCGGATACCTTGTGCTCTCAAGCGTCATTTGGGTCTGGAGCGTGGTTTTTTGGGATTTCTTCAGATCCCAAAGGGTAATTATCCCGTTATACGCGACGCTCGCAATTGTAGAACTGTCTTTGTAGAAAGTTACGCCTCTCAGCCAGGATAGATGTCCAGTGATACGTTTCTGTAGCGGATTCCGCGTCTTGATATTCCAAAACTGAATAGTGCCATCTGTGCTCCCGCTGGCAAGCGTGGTGCTATCGGGTGAAAACGCTAACGCGTCAATAAGACTAAAATGATTTGTAAAGGTGGTGAGCGATTCACCGGTAGCGGTATCCCACAATTGCACTGTACCATATTCATTTCCGCTGGCAAGCATTTTCCCATCGGGTGAGAACACTAATACATAATGGTCTGGCCAACCGGTACTTTTTTGAAGGGTGATCGGTTCGTTATCACTGGTCATATCCCATAGTTCTACTGAACCCCTATTTGCACTGGCGAGTTGGGTACTGTCGGGTGAAAATGCTAAGGCTAAAACGCTGTTGTCCGCCATCGCTCGATCCGGTAACCGGATCCTTTCTGCATGTTCTCTGAGCGTGGATAATTTTTTATTTCTCCTCGTATCCCATAACGCGATGTTTCCGTTTCTATTTCCGATGGCGATTTTATCTTCCGTGAGGGCATAGGTTTCAAGATGGACATAACCGGGACGCTTTCCTAATTGGCTCACAGTCCGCTTACCGGTTTCAATATCTAATCGATTAATTGTGTCCCTGGATTTATCAAGGCTGATCAGTGTCTTGCCATCTTGAGAGAACTGCATCACTGCGGCAGCGGATGGCATATCTCGGAATTCTATTTTCTCACCGGTGGCTATCTCCCATACTTCTACCCCGTTTTCCCAGCGACTCCCACCGAGGTTGGAGAAATAATCGCCACCACTATTGACAAGGAAACGACCGTCCGGTGAAAAAGCGATGGATTCACATATCCCCGCGAATAAAGATATTTCGTTGCCTGTTTTAACATCGTACAGCCACAGACCGATTTGGGTTCCGACGGCGATTTGGGTGCCATCGGGTGAAAATTGGATAGCGTTAATAGCACCTTTGCCCAGACGCATTTTCGCTGCTTTCGGCAATTCCCACTGCGGATAGGTGTCAACAATTTCGTCGGTTTGGGCACCAGCAAATGGTAGTAGACAGGTTATAAGATATAAGACACATACGATAGTGATCTGCTTTTCACGTCCCAACATGCAAAATACTCCTTGAACAAATAGAAATGTGGAGAGAAGAACCTAAAACTTTCATCGGTTTTGAATTATTCTAACATATTTTTATCATTTGATGTGTTTTTGAGTGCTTCATCCCAATCCCAGACCAGAATTGTACCATCTTGCCCCGTGCTGACCAACGTTCTGCCATCGGGAGAAAAGATCAATGTTTCCACCGGTCCCGTGTGCCCCTCAAGTGTGGTAAGTTGATCCCCGGTAGTAATATCCCATAATTCAATTCCGCCATTTCTACGCCCAATGGCAAGTACGGTGGCATCCGGTGAAAACACCAATACCTCGGTTTGACCGCGTACGTTCTTAAAGCCGATCTGTCTTTCACCCTCTAACAACCGAATGCGTATATGTGTGTCACTTCCCACGGCAAGCATTGCCCCATCCGGAGAGAACGCCAAAGTCCTAATAGTATCCCGACCGTGATGACCTTTCTGAGGCTCTGCTCTAAGGAAGGTGTTTAACGCCTCTCCGGTTTCCGAATTCCATATCTGAAGATCTCCTCCCCAGGTTCCACTGGCAAGTTTTTTCCCATCCGGTGAGAACGTTAAAGCAGCAATTATATTATCCGATGATACATCAGTTTCATTGGTTAGATCTACAAGGAAAATCTCTAACGTTTTACCAGTTTCCGTATCCCATAAGCGAATGCTAACTCCATGGTCGAAGGCAACCTTTTTTTTATCAGGTGAAAAAGCCAAATTTTGACCAGCACCATACGTCTTTGTCAGCTCACGTCCGGTTTTGACATCCGTTATACGAATTACCGCGTCTGACCTTGGTGGTGTAGAAATAGAGTGCCCGAAACCTGCCGCAAAGAATATATCGCCTTTTGTGTCGACGCTGGCAAGTTTTGTGCCATCCAGCGAAAATGCTAAATAGCGTAACAAATCCCGATCTCCTGCCATCTGGAGGGCGTTTTTTTCTGATGTCTCCAGAGCCCAAAAGGTAATTGTGCCGTTAAACGCGACGCTGACAAACGTGGAACTATCTTTCAGGAAAGTTCCTGCTTTTACCCACTGTGTGTGTCCAGTGATACGGTTTGACAGTTCATCTCCAGTTTCGGTATCCCAGAATCGGATCGTGCCGTCTGTACTCCCACTTGCAAGCGTGCTACCGTCCGGTGAAAACGTTAGCGCAGCAATACCACTGAGATGTCCGGTAAGCGTTGCGAGATGTTCTCCAGTGGCGGTATTCCATAGCTGCACCGTCTTATCAGTACTGCCACTGGCGAGCATCTTTCCATCTGGTGAGAATGCTAACGCGTTTACCCAACCTGTGTGTTTTCGTAGAATAACCGGTTCGTCCCTGTCGATGACAGTATCCCATAATCGTACCGTTGTATCCGTACTCCCACTGGCAAGTTGCGTACCGTCAGGCGAAAAAGCCAAAGTCAGAACGTGTGTGTCGAGCAACGGATCCTGATCCTCCACAGCATGTCCGTTAAGAGTGGTTAATTTTTTACCCGTTGTTGTGTCCCACAAACGGATTTTACCGTCTACTTTTCCGCCTGCAACGCTATCGTGCGTAAACGTATAGACTTCGATAATATGTCCCAAGGAGTCAGGTTGTCCTTCAAGAGTTGTCACATCCTTCTCGCCTGTTTCAATATCTAATCGACTAATTGTGGCACCCCAGCTGTCCACACTGATAAGCGTTTTTCCATCTTCAGAGAAACGTAACGCTGTGGCGGGCCGGGGTGCGTCGGTGAATGGGACTTTCCTACGCGTCGCTATTTCCCATAAGTGGGGTTCCTCGCCCCACAACTTACCAAACCCGCCCTTTGCAAGAAAGCGTCCATCGGGTGAAAACGCAAGAGATTCACATATCCCTGGGAATAACGCAATTTCTTTACCCGTTTTCATGTCATAAAGCCAAGTACCCATATCGTTACCGACAGCGAGTTGCGAGCCATCGGGTGAAAACTGCATATCATTAATGCCACCCTTTCCCAAACGCATTTTCGCTGCTCTCGGCAGCTCCCACTTTGAATAATGTTTCATGAATGCCTCCGCTTGTGCTTCGTCCGCCGGGGTTTGTGCCTCGTTGGATCGCTGTTCAGAATTTTTGTCCTTACCCGCGTTCGCAGTTTCAATTTGTGTCCGAGCATCAGGTTTTGACACAAGGTTCAGCACAAGGGGTGTCTCAAGAATGTCAACTGTCATTTCTGATGAAGCATCGAAACTATAAGGTTGCTGAAATCGAATTGCGTATTGATAGCTGCCGATACCAAGTAATATCAATACCGCCATCATTGTCGAAGCGGCGATTGCCCACGGTATGAACGGTTTATTGCCGGACGGTGCAATCGGTTTGATACGCGCGATCTCACGCATAATATTCTCTGTGAGATGTGGTGTGATCTGGAAATGGTCTAACGCCTCTCGAATCATCGGTTCCTCCTTCTTTAAGCGGTGTCGTGCACGACTCAAACGACTCTTAATCGTATTCGCGGAGACCCCTAAAAACTCACTGATCTCTTTGCAGGTCATTTCCGCGAAATAGAAGAGCGTGATGACAGTTCTCTCACTCTCTTGCAGTTTCGCAAGCAACTTTTGAACAGCATCGCGCTGTGCTTCTGCTGATGTCCGTTCATTTTCCGCAATGACGTATCCAGAGTAGGTCGCCTTTTCGAGGTGCACGCCGCTTGTGGCCTCAAGTGGTTGCGTTTTCAAACGCTTTTTGCGAAGCCATGTGCTACAGTCATTCGCGGCAATCACATACAGCCAACTCGCAAAACTTTGCGGTTTCTTCAGCTTTGCCAGTCTCTGATAGGCTTTCAAGAATACATCCTGCGTGATTTCCTCAGCGGTGTGGAAATCTCCAATCTTCCGCCATACGAGCGCGTGAACCTGTTTCTGATATTTTTTGACAAGTTCAGCGAAGGCGTTATCGTCACCGTTGAGCGTGCGATGAATTAATGCTATATCCGTGTTTTTCATGGTTCACCTCCGATTTGCCCTATAGTGACGCTACTTAGGGGTGAAACGGTTGCATAATTCTGCAAAAATGAGCGTTTGTTAGGATAAGGAGGGTTAAGATTCGATCTATTATCCAAGTTTCCACCCTTAGTATACAGCAATTTGTTGGATAATACCACTTTAAAAAAAAATCCAACAATTGCATTTTTCCATGATAACGGACGCATGACGTACTGCAGGCAGGATTTTAAACCCCGTCTGCAGTGTAGGCTGCGTAAGTCCTAAATTAACAACCGATAGTTGAAAATCTCTGTGGACATAAAATTTCCTTTTTCAAAAAAGGAGAGGTATGGTATAATAAAATTGTATTTAGGTGTGTCCGGAGACGCGCTTGAAAGAACAGATATAGAAGAATTGAGATACAAAAAACGCTATGCTAAAACCGAAACCGGGTGTTGAAGCGATTCAACCGTATCAGGGCGGTAAACCGATTGAAGAGGTCCAACGTGAGTTGGGCATCACTGATATTATCAAACTGGCATCCAACGAGAACCCATTGGGTCCGTCGCCGTTGGCAGTGCAGGCGATTGCTGAGAGTGCAGCAAAGGTGCACCTCTATCCTGACGGGAATGCCTATTATCTTAAAAGGGAGCTCGCAGCACATATCGGGATTTCTCCTGATCATCTGATTTTAGGGAACGGTTCCAACGATGTGTTGCAGTTAGTCGCTGAGGCATACATCGCGCCGGGTGATGAAGTCATCTATGCAGCGGGAGCGTTTGTTGTCTATAGTCTTGTAACGAAACTGTGCGGTGCGACGGCGGTTGTCGTCCCGATGGTGAATGATACGCACGATCTCACTGCTATTGCAGCGGCAGTTACCGATAAAACGAAGGTTATCTTCGTCGCGAACCCAAATAATCCGACCGGCACAATGGTCACAGCGGAGGAAACGGCGGCGTTTATGGCACAGGTACCGGAGAATGTGCTTGTCGTTTTCGACGAAGCCTACTATGAATATGTGGCACGTGCAGATTATCCGCAGACGCTGCCTTATGTTCTGGAGGGTCGAAACTTCGTCATCACGCGTACCTTTTCTAAAATTTATGGATTAGCGGGGCTGCGTATCGGCTACGGTATTGCCTCCCCTGTTTTGGTTGAAATATTGAATCGGGTACGTCAACCGTTCAATTGTAGTTTGGTCGGACAGGCGGCGGCACGCGCAGCACTGAAAGATACGGCTTACGTTAAGGAAAGCCAGAGAAGCAACGCGGACGGAAAGGCGTTTCTCTATAAAGCGTTTGACGATATGGGGTTGCGTTATATTGAAACGGAAGGCAATTTTATCATGTTGCACGTGGAACCATCGGGAGCGGAGATCACGGATACCCTTCTGAAACAGGGGGTCATCGTGCGTCCGATGGCAGGGTACGGCTACCCGAACGCGGTCCGCGTAACAATCGGCACACAACAGGAAAACGAGAGATTCATTGAGGCATTAAAAGTTGTCAGTACGCAGTTGTCAGTACACAGTTAAGAGTCTCATGTAGCAATTCATCGCTTAACCGATAACCGATAACTATAACGTGAGTTTGATATATAACAAATTATAGACATAAATGGACATTTTCGTAGGGGTTAGGGGACCTAACGCCTACGAAAATGGGCTTTGAAAAAACACATGAAAGAACTTATACAACTCAATAACAAACGTCTTACACGGAAAATTATGGTTGGTGACGTGCCGATCGGCGGTGGCAGTCCGATCTCTATCCAAACGATGACGACGACGCTGACGCACGACATCGATGCCACACTGGCACAAATAGAACGGTGTGCCGAGGCGGGTGCCCAGATTGTCCGCGTGGCTGTGCCAGAGGAACCGGACGCGAGGGCACTCCGTGCGATTGTTCAACGTGCCTCCGTCCCGATCGTGTCGGACATCCATTTCAACTATCGCTATGCACTCGCCGCGGTGGACGCGGGCGTTGCGAAGGTTCGCATCAACCCTGGAAACATCGGGAGTGAGAAACGGATTGAAGAGGTACTGTCTGCCGCGAAAGCGGCGAATATCCCGATTCGTATCGGTGTCAACGAGGGTTCGCTTGAAAAGGATCTGTTGGAGAAATACCCATCACCGACAGCAGAGGCGTTGGTAGAGAGTGCGATGCGGCACGTCAATATTTGTGAAGTGCATGATTTCAGGGACATCGCTATCTCTGTTAAGTCGAGCGATCCGCTGCGGATGATCGCAGCGAACCGTCAGCTCTCATCGAAGGTACCGTATCCGTTACATCTCGGTGTGACGGAAGCCGGAACACCTCGGCGTGCACATGTCAAATCAACGCTCGGCATCGGGACACTTTTGCTGGAGGGCATCGGTGATACCCTCCGTATCTCAATCACCGGCGATCCGGTTGAGGAGGTCTTGACTGCGAAAGAGCTCCTACGCGCGCTCGGTCTGGCAGAGAATATGTTGAATGTCGTTTCTTGTCCGTTCTGTGGTCGTGGTGACCCCGATGCAGATTATGAGAACATCGTTGCTGTTGCCGAGGAACTTCTGGAGAAACACGGCATCAACATGGAAGTGGCAGTGATGGGTTGTGAAGTCAACGGACCGGGTGAGACGCGCAACGCTGAAGTTGGTATCCACTTGGGTGGTAAAGAACTCGCAGTCCTAAAGGTTAAAGGTGAACGCGTACGGACCTTTCGTGGGAAAGACGAGGTCAATCCAGAGTTTTTGGCGAATGCCCTATTAACAGCAGCACAGCAGTTACAATCATCTCAAACCGATAACGCTTCGTAGCATTCTGTTATTGGTTTTACTATAGTAACCGATCCTAAAATTCAAACTGGATGAAGCCATAGGATTATAGATGAACGACTTCCGGCAGTACACTCACAGAGCCATTCGCTTGATTCCTGTTCAAATCGGGTTGATTGCGCTGTTTTTCTGTGTTTACCATATATTTTTGAAATATATCATGCGCGAGACAGGGCTCGACTTGGGGGCGGTCGGATATAACAACCATGTTGTGCCGCTGTACGCCCAACCGAGTTTTGACTTGGGTTTATGGATATTGCCTGCCTTGATTGTGTGTGCTGGTTTTCTGTACCTCTGCCACAGATACCTGCTTTCGGATGTGTCTGACAGCCGTTTAATCGGTGTAGCGATTGTCTGTTTCATCGCGATTAACATCAGCGTTGCCCAAATTGATGGGTACCGGGAAATTGGGGCGGCAGGCGAGAAGGAGCGAATTTTAACGCTTCTGGAACCGTATACGCGGACTTCGCTGGAGTATTACGGCGATGTGCCGCGGGTTGACGAACTCGGGATCCGCAGATTTCTCAGGGATTATAGTAAACCGGAAGTATTTGATACCCTTTCAGGACACACGCGTACGCATCCGCCAGGCGGTGTGCTTTTCTTATGGCATGTGAGCGGGATCTTCGGTTACAATCTCATATCTGCTTCATTAATTTCAATTTTCTTTACGGCACTAACGGTAATACCGATTTATCGGCTTGCGGAGATGCTCTACGGTCAAAAGGTGGCGCGTTATGCGCTGCTTCTTTTCCTTATCACTCCCAACTTTGTAATGTTCACTGGCACGTCAATGGACGGCCCCTTTAGTGTTTTTCCGATTCTGAGCGTCTACCTCTTTTATGTTGCGAGAGAACGCGAGACTATCCCGGATCAGAAGTGGCATGAATTCCGTCTGTACAGTTTATTGACAGGCCTCTCGCTTGCGCTTGGAATGTTCATGACGTATTCGACGGTAGTTGTCGGTGTGTTTTTGTGTGTTATCGCCTTATTGGAGCGACAGCGGTTCGTGCAGTATCTCAAGGTTCTGCTGTTCGCGGGTTCCGGGTTTATCGGATTTTATCTGGTGCTCTTTGTCCTGACAGGTTTCCGTCCGATTGAGGCACTCTGGGCAGCGATCAAAAAGGACGAAATGGGTATGGGAACGGGTTATGAAAGCGTCGGACGCTATTTCCACCTGAGTTTTGCTAATCTTTTTGCCTTCCTCATCGGCGTAGGGTTCCCGATAACCACCGTCTGGCTTCGGCAGCTTGTCGTAACAATAAGGGAATGGCGACAACACACGCGCATATCTGAAGAAAAAACTGGTGAATCACGGGTCCCTTGGATATTCCGTCACAAGAATGCAGACACTTTCGTTATCGGTTTCCTGATTACGCTCCTCTTTTTCACGTTCTCGACCCTATTTACAATGGAGGTAGAGCGTATCTGGATTTTCATGGTGCCGTTTTTCGTGATCCCGGTTGCGAAACACCTCACGGCGCGTCCGATCTCTGATTTCTATTGGGTCATCGGTGTCCTCGTTGCACAACTCATCATCGGGGAAGTCTTGCTTTACACGTATTGGTAGCAGAGGAGTCATCAGTTTTAGCCATCAACTCGTGCCTTAACAAAAGTATCTATAGACGAGTTGATGGTTAAGGTAATCAGTTGTCAGTTTGGTTTTTATAGTAGATCCCGTAATTACTTATACACTTGCCTCGTTATGTGAACTTGTGAATGTGTGTCTCACGGAGGCACAGGCTAACGGTTTCCTATGCTACAAGTGTAAACATATTTTTGGATTTTACTATAATGATAACTCTTCACAGTTCAGAAGCGATAACGGCTGACAAAGAATCTTAACTCTATCAGAAACCTCTTAACTGACGGCTGACAACTAATAATGCGGATTCTTTACGTCATCGATTCCATGACAAAAGACGGTGCCGAATCGCAGCTGCTTAAAACGTTAGCACAGTTGCCACCGGATCGGTATGAGGCGTTCATCGTGCTGAGTCGTGCCGAAGGTGAGCGCGCCACAGAACTAGCGTCAATACCTTGTGTTCGAGAGATAATTACACTGACAACTGAAGATAAACGCCGGCATCTATTGGAAAAAGCGTTCGCTATCGCTGGTATCGTCAAGGCGACCAAACCCGACATGGTGCATAGTTGGTTGTGGTATTCCAATTTCCTCTGTGGACTCTCCCGAAAGTTAGGCTTTTGGCAAGGGGTCCCGTTTGTTGCCTCACAGCGCGGCGATTACCACGCGCGATACGGCAAGTTTCGGCTCTGGCTGACCGAAAAACTTATCTATAATACCGCCGACATCCTGCTGACAAACGCGGCACCGATTCAACGCTATCTCTGTCAGCGATACCCTGGCAAAAAAATCTATAGTATCCCCAACCTATTGGAACTACCGTCGCAGGTGTGGCAGCCGCTGCATAGCCCTGATGCTGCGGAGAAGTTAATCGTCTCTGTCGGACGTTTTGCCCCTGAGAAGGGACATCGGTACCTGATAACGGCCCTAAACCTATTGAAGCAGCAAAATATTGCGTGGCGATGTACGTTTCTGGGTGAGGGTGAACTTGAGGCGGAACTCCGATCGCTCGTGGTGGAATACGGACTTTCGACACAGGTAGCGTTCCCCGGTTTTTGTGAGGATGTTTTTTCTGTGCTTCTGACAGCGGATGTCTTTGTGTTGCCGTCGCTCCATGAGAGTTCGCCGAATGCGTTGATTGAGGCGATGGCAGTCGGGATGCCGTGCGTCGCATCGGATGTAGGAGGCATTATCGATCTGATCGAAGACGAGAAGAACGGTTTACGAGTACGGCCAAAGGATTCTGAGGCGTTGGCATCGGCACTGCATCGGGTATTGACGAATTCCGATTTCGCCACAACCTTGGGTCGGAATGCACGCACAACGATTCAGAAGAAATTCGACAGCACGGAATCTATGCAAAGACTGGAAGATATTTACCAGCAATTGGTTACATGAGATCAGACTCACTTTTAATGAAAAACAGATTGACCAAATGGCATTCTGCCTATATTCAGAACGCTTATCACGAATTAAAACGCGGCACAACGCGACAACAACTTGATGTCCTGAACATTAAAGCCACTGATAAAAAGGTGTTAGATGTCGGATGCGGCCCGGGGAACCTCCTTGTTGAACTCGCTGCTGATGCGCCGGAACACCTCATCGGGGTGGATGTAGACGAGGTATTCTTGGTGTTTGGACGTTCTCACATCGAAAATTCGATAGAAGACCTCACCGTAACGCCTACCTTCCTCCGTGCTTCGCTACCGACTTTGCCGTTTGCAGACGAAATTTTTGATCTCGTCACCTGTTTCCTTGTTATGCCACACGTCCCTGATGATAGTGTTGCCTTACTGGAACTTGCGCGTGTTCTGAAACCGGGGGGTACGCTAGCTATCTCCGGACACGGTTTCGGGTTTCCACTCCGCTATCTCAAACGTCTTAGGCTGAAACCGTTGCAGATGTATCTCGCCACTCTGATTTATAAGTACATTGGGAAAAAGTGGATCCGGAACACGCTTCAGAGCGACAAGGAGATTTGCGCCCTCCTCAACAATATCGGTTTAGCACCAGAGGTCCGACACTACAATCAAAAGGTCCTAGGGTGCGTCTCGACTTATTGGATTAAGGCAATCAAAAATGAGACCATTCCTAAGGCAATACAATAGTAGGAAAACAGCGAGAATTTGCCACGGTTTAGCACAACTAATAGGAACCGCAGTGCGATGTAACCGACGATGAATGCGGCGAGCATCCCGGCACCGACGATGTAAAACGGTATAGTGGTTTCTTCGATGTCTCGCATCTTCAGCGCAACGGCACCGAGGATAGCGGGAATTGAGAGCAGGAAAGAATATTCTGCTGCCGTTTTTGCGGGAATCCGTAAGAACAGTGCCAGCGAGATTGTCGTGCCTGAACGGGAGATACCGGGCGTTATAGCACCTCCCTGCGCGATCCCGATGAGCGGTGCGTGCCATGCTCTCAGTTTTCCGGTCGGTGTATCGGCGTTATCTACTTCCTGTTTACGGAGGCGAGGCAGTTGAAGAATAATCCCTGTGAGAATTAACATGATACTTACAAGGCGTACTTCATGGAAAAAAGACTCCAATTCCGTCTTGAACAGTACCGCGATAACACCAGTCGGAATCGATCCGATCAGTATTAGCCATATAAACCTGAGTTCCGTCGATGTGTTGAACCCTGATGCTGGTTGTCGCCAGAATTGGGTGTCCGTGAGGGTAGATAATCCACCTGTTGTTAGTTTCCATATTGCACCCCGGTAGACTACAAGCACAGCGGCTAACGTCCCGACGTGGAGCATCACATCAAAAAAGATGAGTGGCTCCTTGAGTCCGAGGAACGTCTGTGCTAAGACGAGGTGTCCTGAGCTGCTGATAGGTAGGAATTCGGTAAGACCTTGTAAAATTCCGAGCAGAATTGCTTCAAGAAATGTCATACCTTAATTGTAGCATTTTAAACGCGCACTTGCAAGGTCAAATCTATTTGTACTTCACTTGACCTTAATTATACTTTAGTTTATAATACTTTAGCGTATAATATTTTGAGATGCGTTTGGAGGAAAATTCATGTTTATTGATCGGCATCAAGAATTAGCAGCTTTAGAGCAGATGTTCCAATCAGGTGTCGCTGAATTTTTCGTCTTATATGGTAGGCGACGGGTTGGGAAAACCGAACTCCTCACGCAGTTTTGTAAAAATAAAAGGAGTATCTACTTTCTCGCCAGTCAATTAAAAACGCCAGACCAACTTCGGCAGCTGACCGAAACCTCACGACACGTTATCAATGATCCGTTGTTGCAAAGCCTTGTTTTTGATGATTGGGAGTCCGCGTTCATCTATTTTGCTCAACAAGCGCGAGAAGAACGGCTTATTTTGGTGCTTGATGAGTTCCAATACCTCTGTGAAGACAGTGCCGAACTCCCGTCGGTGATCCAACGCTTTTGGGACCTACATGGGAAAAACAGCAACCTTTTCTTGATTCTGTGCGGATCACAGGTGAGTTTCATGGAGCAGGAGGTGTTGGCGGAACGATCGCCTCTATATGGAAGGCGTACTGGGCAACTCCGGTTGATGCCGTTGTCGTATCGCGATAGCGGTTCCTTCTTTCCAGAACAATCGGCAAAAGAGAAGTTAATCCTCTACGGCATCACGGGTGGTATTCCGGCATATCTCAATCAATTAAATACGCCACAAACGACACTTGAACAACAGATCAAAGACAAACTGCTCACACCGCAGAGCTACCTGTTCGATGAAGTCAACTTCCTCTTACGCTCTGAACTCAGGGAACCGAGAACGTACGCCAGTCTGTTGCACGCGATTGCCGGGGGTGCGACGCGACTCAATGAGATTTCTCAACGGGTTGGACTTAACCCGACGAATGCAAATAAATATTTGAGCGTGCTCCGAGAATTAGGATTAATCAAGCGTGAAACACCGGTAACTGAGCGCGCCCCGCAAAAAAGTAGAAAAGGACTTTACAAAATTGCGGATAACTATGTCAAGTTCTGGTTTCGGTTTGTGCTACCGAACCGGAGTCTCATCGAATCCGGAAACGCTGATTTGGTATGTCAACGCATGATAGCACCGCATTTATCACAGTATATGGGAGACATCTTTGAAGACATTTGTCGCCAATACGTCGAACGTTATTGGGAAGAGAGACTAAGGGTTGCTCCAATACAGGTTGGGACACATTGGGGATCTGATCTTGAAATTGATATATTAACAGAAAACGTCGATGGAAGTCATTGGTTCGGAGAGTGCAAATGGTGGAATTCGCCCGTTGGAGAGAATATCCTAAACCGTCTCATTGAGAACGCTGCGAAAGTTCATGATAAGTGGAAGCAAAATCCGAGATATGTCCTGTTTTCTGCTAACGGTTTTACGGAGGCACTCCAACAAAGATCTGTGAAAGAAGGCGTGTCGCTCATTGAAACAGATGATCTGTTTGAGTCTGTTACTGAATGAACACACGATTTCAACAACAAACGGAAGAATGGAATGGCTAAAATTATTACAGGACATCGCGTTGGACAAAATGGCACAATCCGCGTTGGTTGTTCGGCTGTTATTTTCGATCCGCATCGTGAAAAGGTTCTATTAACCAGACGCGAAGATAACAACCAATGGTGTCTACCAAGCGGAGGGATGGAGCCGGGTGAGAGTGCAAGTGAGGCGTGTATCCGAGAAGTTGACGAAGAAACCGGTTTACGAGTTACCATCAAACGCTTAATCGGCATTTACACAACCCCACACGAGTTAATCGTCTATCAAGACGGAAACGAAATCCAGTTGGTGGCTCTATGCTTTGAAGCAGAAGTTGTGGGTGGCGAACTTCGGCTGAGTTGCGAAACAACCGAATACGGATATTTTTCCTATCAAGAGATACAGGAATTGGATATGCTCTTGAACCACGCACAACGTATCAAAGATGCCTATAGTGGACAAACGACGACTTTTATCAGGTAACAGATGCCACCAATTCTTTAATTTGTGCGACAATGTTTTCTCTTGGAACGGTATGCTGTTCTCTGTTCGCGAGGTTTCGGACTACGACTGTTCCTGCTTCGACTTCATCGGAACCGAGGATGACGGCGTACGGAATGCCTTTAGTGTCGGCATACTTCATCTGCGTCCCGATGCGGGTCGGACGCGAATAGACCTCTGTACGGATACCGCTTTGGCGCAGCAACGTCGCGACTTTCAGTGATTCCGGAGCGAGATCGGCATCAAAGACAGTGACCAATACCTCTGTCACCGTTTTTCCGACTGTGGAGGGAAACATATCAAATTCCTCCATCACGTCGATAATCCGCTCAATACCGAAACTGGTTCCGGTTGCCGGATGTCCCTGTTTGCTGAAACTTCCGATGAGTTCATCGTATCTCCCGCCGCCGGTGATGCTCCCGATTTTCGGTTCTTCAACAACGGTTTCGTAGATTGGACCGGTGTAGTATTCTAAACCGCGCACCATCGCAACGTTTATCTTGTAGAATTCTTCTGGGACATCGAGTGTTGTGAGGTAACCAATCAGTTCCTCCAATTCCGAGATCCCCTCTCGTGCGGTTTCAAATCCGCCGAGTTGCTCCCTGAGCGCGTTCAGTATGGTCTCGGCATCACCTTTGACTTCAAGGAGTGTCAGGAGTTTCTCAATAACAGGTTCGGGAATCTGGTTCTCTGCTAACTCCGCTCTGACACCATCTAACCCGATTTTATCGAGTTTATCAATAGAGCGATAAAGTCCACCGAGTTGTTCGGCCGGTACGCCAGCGAATTGCCCGATACCGGTGATGAGTTTCCGGTCATTGATGTTAACCTCGAACTGCGTGAAACCGAGGCGCGTTAGTGCCTGATAAATGAGATTGACGTTTTCAGCGTCTGCGAGCATGCTTTCGCTACCGACAGTATCTGCGTCGCACTGGTAGAATTGGCGATAGCGTCCTTTCTGTGGACGCTCGGCTCGCCAGACTGGATCAATTTGGTATCGCTTAAACGGTTTCGGCAGTTGCGGGTACATCGCAATAACCCGACAGAGCGGTACCGAAAGGTCGTATCGGAGGGAGATGTCTTCTTTACCGCCGACGTGTCCTGCCTGATAGATGAGTTTCTCTGCATCTGGTCCGTATTTACCTGTGAGTACTTCTGATAGTTCGAGAGCAGGCGTTTGTAAGGGTTCAAACCCGAACTCCTCGAACACCTCACGGATAACATCTATGACATACTGCCTCGGAATCATCTGTTCTGGTAAGATGTCTCGCATCCCGCGCGGGACGCGCGGTTTAATGAATGGGGCTGCCATGGGTTTTACTCCTTCGATTATATGTGTCCGGGAAGTGATTGGCTCCGCCGTCTTCTCAGACCTTTCTGTAATGTCTCTTTGAATTCTTCAATCTTTTGCGATTTCCACGGGTCTTTGAGTGCTTTCGGGTTGGCAATAAGCGTAGATTCAGATTGGCGTAAGAGTTCAATCTCTTTGAGAGCGTTCGCCTTGATTGTCCGCCGTGAAGATGTCGAATTGTCGATGATAGCGTCGGCTTCTTCTGGCGGTTTCCCTTCAGTCGCCCCGAAAGAGAGCATGAGCGTAACCGGCGATTGGTAACTACCACGGGTATTGAGACGTTTCCACGGTGTTAGAATAGCTGGTGCGATTTTATTTTCCGTTTTTTCGAGGATATATTTCTCGGCGAGATTCAAGTATTCGGTAGAAATAAGGATGTCTCCCTCAGCATGGGTCATCAAATCTTCAAATGTATTGATATCTTCTCGTTCTTCGCGAACAGCAAGGATGATATCAATGTGTCCATATTCCAGAGGCAGGATCTCCTCAACCTCTGAATCTGTCTCTTCAACCCAGTCTTGCCCGGTAATCCCTAAATCGTAGAAGTCATCCATGCCGACATAGACCGGTATCTCTTGTGGACGTGAAATTTTGATCTGAACTTCGTTATCATCCCGGAAGGTCGCGCGATAAGATCTATCAGTTTCGGTGTACCCGTTGAGTTCGTAACCTGCGCGCTGAAACAGTTCAAGGGTCTCTCCTTGGAGACTCCCTTTCGGTAAAAGTAGGTTCAGTGTCCGTTGTGATTCCGTTTGCATCGTAAATGCTCCTTCTTCTATAGCGTTTGTAGCCCCAATTTTCTTTTAGAGGAGATCGTCAAGCGTGACGGACTCAGCGTTGCCAGTTTTCAGTTGAATTCGGCATATCGGTTTCGGTTCGTCTGCGGTTAAGCGGAGCAGATAATCGTAGTGTGCTCGATTCGCGTATTCCTGCTGTTCCTGTAGATCGCGTTCCATCAGATCGACTTCCACGTTTTTTCCGTTTCGCCGTAGGTTCTCAGCGAGTCGGTATGCCTCCGAAACCCGTTCAGATGTATCCACTGCGATGAAATAGTCTTTTTTGCCGTTGCCGGTTGCTTTTCCGGTGTCAACGTATGCATCTACAAGCGCGTCGAATTGGAATGCGAACCCTGCGCCCGGTGTCGGCGGTCCTCCGAAGGCGTCAATGAGTCCATCGTATCTGCCACCGCCACAGAGCGGTAGACGTTTCGCTGTCGATTCGATCTGAAAAACCGTGCCGGTATAGAAATCGAACCCGCGTGTAATGCCGAGGTTGATTTCAAAGTCGGTAATATCGTAATTTTCCAAGCATTCACAGAGTGAAAGCAGTTCTTGGCGCGCTGCCTGTGCGGTATTACCGAGACGCGTTTCCCATGCTGCCATGACGGTGTCCTTATCGCCATAAATCTTTGAGACATCTATACAGCATTGCGCCATTTCTTGGGAGATGCCGAAGTAGCGGTGCCAGCGTGCTTTATAAGTCTCCTCAGCGATTCCTGGTAGTTTCTCTGCATAAGTAGCTGCCGTCCGTTCGGTTAATTCCTCGATATCGGAGGTATCAATTTTGTGGGCACCTTGGTAGTCTGATCCTTGTGATCTGCGTAACATATTGAGTGCGTCTCGGAGCGTTTCGGTATCCCATAGGTGGCTTTCGGTGCGAAGACGAGCAAGATAATCGATATCCCATATAATTTCGCCGTGGTCTTTGGTATCGAGTGCGACCTGTTTGAAAATCTCTCGGAAAATCCGGGTATTGCCGATTCTCAATTTTGTCTGTGAGATGCCGAGTTTTTCGAGGATTCGGGTGGGGATCGCGATGATTTCAGCATCTGCGTAAGTGGAAGCCGGTCCGACGAGTTCAATACCTGCTTGTCGGAATTCCCGTTTTACTTTGGCTCCGTCGGTAATCGGTTCCTGCCGTACACACTGTCCGATGTAGTAGAGTTTATAGGGATAAGGAAGGTGTTTTAGTTCTCCGTTTGCGATGAGTCGGCAGACGGGAGCTGTCAGTTCGGGTCTCAAGGCGTAGTCCACGCGATCTGAACCGACGAAAGTGAACATCTTATGCCGGATTTCTTCACCGGATTGCGCCGATAAAAGTGCGAAGGATTCAAAGAGAGGTGTCTGCACCTGTGCGTATCCGTAAGTTTCAAAGGTTTCACGAACGACATTCTCGACGAAATTTCGTTGAACCATCTGAGCCGGTAGAAAGTCGTTCGTTCCAGTAGGTTTCTCAAACTTCTCCATTTTTCGTTCATGTGCCCGAGGACACATGCTCCATCTATTGTTATTAGAAACTTCTGTTTCAATTTTTGAGGTAAAGGACTTATAAGTCTCCAATCCTGTTTTGACAACGGAAAAAAGGATGCGGAAACCTTATAGTTACTATAGTTTGGACAATTTTAACTTTTTTACAGACAAATAGCAGAAAAGAGGGTATCCTTTCATAATAAACCTGACATTTATTGAAAGGATGTTTTTGATGAATCCTCTTTCCCGCTTAGAAGACATGTTATCAGACTT
>JAJEET010000065.1 GCA_022820835.1 Candidatus Poribacteria bacterium | reverse complement strand
CGTTAGTTGCATATTGATTGTGTCTGGCACACGGATAAGTTATGGGTCTTTGCTCCAGCGGAGCAATATGTCTATAGCCGTGAAGCATAGCAATCCTGCACTCCAGCGGAGTGCTATGTCTAAAAATTGTCCAAACTATAGTACAGAATAAGGCACCTACGAAAAAATAAAATAAATTTGATTCTGAAGGCAAAATGTGATATACTATACATAATCTAACTTACTACATCTCAACGAAAATCAACTCTCACAGTGGAAGCGACAGTTGCTTGAAAATGCGTCTATGCTGTTTGACTCTACTGATAAGCAGTCCAGCGAGGTTTCCGAGAGGCATATCGCTCACCTTGAGCAGCTCGTTGGGAGGATGGCGGTAGCCTTAGACATCGAAAAAAAACTATTGACATGGTTGGACTAACCTTACCGGGATTCCGAACCTGATAGCAGATAAAGGAACACCTATGTACGAAAACCGAACTTTAGTCCGCGGGGACAACCTCGAAGAGATGCGAAAATTCCCAGACGACTGCATCGACCTCATCGCCACCGATCCCCCTTTCAACTCAAGGCGTAACTACTTCGTCCCCTATCGCGACGAACACGGACAAGAACCCGACACCCTCGTTAGGGCATTCACAGATACCTGGAACTGGGGCGAAGCCGCCGAAGACGCATACCAGCAACTACTCGTAGACATCGGTGGACAGATCGGTGATACCATTCAAGGACTCCGCCAATTCCTCAACCAAACACCCATGATGGCATACCTCGTCATGATGGCAATCCGAATCGTCGAAATGCACCGACTCCTCAAACCCACCGGAAGCCTATACCTTCACTGTGACCCCTCCGCCAGCCACTACCTCAAAATCATTCTGGATGCAGTCTTTGGGACAAGCAATTTTAGAAATGAGATTGTCTGGCAACGCACCTCCGCACATAACGACGGTAATCGCTTCGGTAGAGTTCACGACATAATCCTGTTCTATAGCAAAAGTCAGCAACCCTTATGGAACCCCGTCTATACAGAACACGATCCAGAATACATAGAAAGGTTTTATCGCTACGAAGATGAAAGAGGTCGCTACCAAGTTGACAACCTAACTGCAGCGGGAACGACTCAAGGCGAATCGGGACAAGCATGGCGAGGTGTGGATCCAACTGCTGTAGGTAGGCATTGGGCTATACCACACAGAAATTCGTGGCCCGAAGATATCCAGCCCCCTGAAAACTACGAATCTCTTTCAGTTCACGAAAAATTGGACGTGTTGGATGCCAATGGATTGATTTATTGGCCCCCAAGGGGTAGGGTTCCACGGTTTAAGCGGTACTTATCAACATCAAGAGGGCGAAGGGTAAATGATGTTATTACGGATATAAATCCCCTTACAAGTAATTCGAGAGAACGCACCGGCTACCCCACCCAAAAACCAATTGAACTCTATAAACGTATCGTCACAGCTTCGTCAAATGACGAAGACCTCATCCTCGACCCATTCTGCGGATGTGGCACAACGCTTATGGCTGCCGAAACACTCAACAGACACTGGATCGGGATCGATCTCACCTATCTCTCGATCGGTGCTGTGAGGCAGCAATTTGAACGATTATTCCCGCAACATCGGGAGAGTGTCAACGTCATTGGCACACCCGAAAACGAGGAACAGGCACTTAGACTTGCAGGCAACAACCCATACGCCTTCGAGGAATGGTGCGTTACCCACGTCCTGAAATTCAGATCAAATGACACGCGAGGCGGAGACGGTGGCATCGACGGCACTTTCAGATTCCCAGTCGGACGGATGCAAGGCAGGCAAGCATTTGGCAGAGCCGTCGCACAAGTCAAAGGCGGAAACTACACACTCGGACATATCCGAGACTTCCGAACCGCTATGCAGAACGCCGAGGCGGATTTAGGCGTTTTCGTCGTAACACGACCCCCTACACAAGGGATGCTGACAGAATCAAGCCGAGCAGGAACATACCAACACCCGTTCCTTGACATGGAGGCTCCAGCACTCCAAATCTACGAGATTCAAGACTATTTCAGAGGCGTTTTACCAACACTCCCCTTCGGCGAAAGAGTTGTGTTGTAGAAAAGAAGGGATAACAGACATGGAATATTACTATAGACAAACATGCGTAATGGGAAAAAAATGAAGTGCATATTCGAGAGTTGGTCTTCATTCTGCCGCATCCCAAACCTGAATCGACACACCCTAACCCATCACAGAAAAAAATATAACGCAGATTTTTGCGTACAAAAAAAATTAAAATGCCTTTAGGACAAAAATCACAACAGCAGGTTTTTTGCGTACAAAAAAAATTAAAGTGCTTTTAGGACAAAAACCACAGCAGCCGAACGCATCTTTCTATCGCGCGCTAAAACTTTACACACCCGCGAAAACAAAACAATTGACACTTGTGCGAATTTAGGGTATACTTAATACATCAATACAAACGCGATTCGGTAATCCGGTGCAGATGCCTCTTAAATTTCCCAAGAACGCAGGTGGTGTCTGACTTCCGATCCGTTTTTGGTAAAAAATCGCGTTTGGGTCAATACATCCGTGGATTTGCAGGATTTTTTGGAGAATTTTGCTGTCCAAATTTTAGTAGGAGATTAAACGGTATGAAAATTATTTCGGTATTAGCAGGATTTGTGTTGATGATAGCCTTTTGTGTTATCGGAAACCCGAGCGACATGGCACTGGCAGAGGAAGTCTTGGGAACAGGGACGAGTTCACTGCTCGGAGGCGACCTAACCGACCCAGAAGACGATGGTGCCCCTGACGCAGATGAGGGTTACAACGCCATTTTCACAGCCAACGAGGAACCCGGATTCGGGGGCGGCGAATTTTCGTTTAACGTCTTCGATAACATTCTTGGTCCTGGTAATGACAAATGGTGCTGCGGACGTGGCGGCGGCATTCCGGAGGAAGGGCTACACGTGACAGCTGAGTTTGAGGAAGCATACGCATTGACACACTTCACCCTATCTTCAGCGAACGATGTTCCGGCACGGGACCCTACAGTGTGGGAAGTTCAAGGGTCGAACGACGGCGAGAGTTTTGAGACTATCTTCGCTCACGACGGCGATAGCTTTTGGGATCAGCGACTGCAAGTCGTCCTTTTTGAGGCAGGCGAAGATTTTGACGTTCAAACCACCGCATATCGGTTCTTTCGGCATGTTACTTTTGACACCGCATCGAACCCGGCTGGGGCGTACTTTCAAATCGGCGAAATTGAGTACTTCGGCGATGCTAATTTGACTTCCGTAGACCCTAAAGCCAAGCTCACAACCACATGGGGAAGCATCAAAAACGCCCGATAGCGTAAAGCGCAGAAGTTATAAGTTATAAGTTAAGAAAACCCTCTTACCCTACCACTTATAACTTATAACCAACAACTACTCATGTCGGAAACCTGAATCCAGTAATGACTTGGTTTAGGTTTCCGTTTTTCATATCCGTTTGAAACCCTATGGACTCTATTAGAAAGGAGACCCCTCATGGCAAATAACACACCCGTGACTCGCGAAGACCATTGGAGTCGTCCGGTGGCTATGGCTCCAGACGGGCAATGGATCTCTTTGCGGGAAGTGATAGATGAAGAACCCGCAAGGTTGTCATTTGTTCAATTGTCCCTTGAACAGCAGGCAGAATTGGTTGCGGAACGCATTCAGCAACGGCCTGTGTTTGATGTAGCTATCCTCGGACTGGGACCCCTAAGTAGGAAGCGTGCTATTAACGAAGTCCGGGCGAGAACGTCTGTAGGATCCACTTTAATCGATATTGAGCAACGAATGATTAAACGCTTGATTGAACGAGCTCGCGAAGGAACACTATGACCTACTACACAACAATGCTATCTCAGGCAAAAAACGACGCACTGAATTGGGACATAATTTGAAAATCCTTGCCATTGATTCCAATCATGATCAAGTTACACAAGCCTGCTGGGACTATCGAAATAAGCATGTTTATCCTTACTTGGAATCCAAAGGTTTTGAAGTTGTGCGTTGTCAGGGCAAATCGGCGCGTCGAGTCTACGTTCAGGGGGAAGCATGTCGAGATGACATCGTCTACATAACCGGAGCAGGACACGGGCTTTATACCACATATATGGGACAGCATTACGATCCTATTTTTGATATAGGTAACTATCAACCCGAGGAGACGAATGGCAAAGTCGTTCACTTTTTTGCCTGTCAAACCGCGGCTGAACTCGGCACAGACTTTGTCAATAATGGATGCCTTGCCTACTTTGGATACGATGTAGATGTCATCGTACCCATGCACATCTCTGACGCTTTTTTTGATTGTGACTCTGAAATAGATAGAGCGTTTGCAGACGGTTTAACAGCAGAAGAGGTGTACGATCGCGTTATTGCCCACTATAACCAGAAAATACGCGAGTTGGAAGATGGTGGACACGACGATGCCGCGGCTGCTTTAGGATACTATCGTGATCATCTTTGTGCCCCTTCAGTCAATGCTAAATGGGGCGACAAAAAGGCAAGAATCGTATGACTATTGAGAATACTATGAAAAACACAAGGCAGCGATGGTAGAAACTTTGAGAACCTGCCGATATTATCAACACACCGTCCATTTACGAATTAGACATCATATCCGTTAAAATCCCAAAACATAGAAGATGTGAAAATGCCCTATTTCGTGCAATCTGTTTTGAGACTTGCACTATTTAGGGCAATTTTTTTTGAGAAAACCATCTGGGACGCTATCTGAAATGGCACGAAACTTGCTTAACTTCCTAATAACCCGTTTTCTCCAAAATGCTTGTAATCTGATAAAAAACTTGCACATTCCGATAAATTGTGCTAAAATAAATTGGTGATTGCAAAGCCTTAACGACATCAATTGAAACCGTCTCATGAAACGATTTATCGGGTGTAAATGAAATACTTTACCTACTTCGGAAACCATCTCATCAACACGAAACTGCCGGACAATTCGGAGGTCTTTTACGCGAAACCACCGATACCCGGAATCAAGCGCGCCGCATTAGGTGAACACACGCAGCGCGCCTTTGAAAACCCGCTGGAGATGCCACCGCTCAGCGAACTCGTTGATGGTAACTCAAAAATACTCATCCTGTTCGATGATAACTGCCAACCCTTTCCTGCTACCAAAAAACCGGACCTGCGGCAGATCATGATTGAGACGCTTCTGAAGATGCTCTATAGCTACGGCGTAGAGAAACAAAACATCCAACTGATATGTGCTGTCGCACTGCACCGTAAGATGAAGGAACATGAACTCGCCTATATGCTCGGTAAAGACATTATGGACGAGTTCTATCCGCATCAACTCCGAAACTTTGATGCCGAAGATGCCGATCAGATTGTTGAGGTAGGACGCACAGAACAAGACGAAATCGTTGAGACCGATAAGGCAGCCCTTGAAGCCGATCTCGTGATTTATGTTGATATGATACAAATCCCGCTCAACGGCGGACACAAATCCGTAGCAGTCGGTCTCGGCACGTATAACTCCATCGCACCGCACCATTCGCCGCACATGACGGCGGAGAGTCCGCACGTGATGCAACCCGAAGGTTCGCACATGCACGCTTGTATCGAGCGGATGAGCCGTCTCATACAGAAAGAGACCCCGATCTTAGTCCTTGAAGCAGCGATGAACGGCGCGATTTACCCGTTCCATCTCCGCTACGTCGGAAAGCCGAATCGCGACTGCAACATCGCCGAGAAGGTTATCAAGACATTCACACCGGCGACCCTCTCGCTGTTGCCAGAATCCGTACGGTACGGCATTCTCAAAAGTGTACGCACCGACTACGAGCCGATACAGATCAACGCAGGCGACATTGATGCCGTCCATGCAAGAACGCTAACGTCAATGAAGGATCAATTGGCAATAGACATCCCACGCCAGTTCAGCACGTTGGTGTTCGGACTCCCCGATATGAGTCCTTACGCCGTTGATGCGCGTATCAATCCAGTATTGGTCGTCAGTGACATCTTAGGTTACGTCTTCAACTGGTTCTATAACAAACCGATCATCAAAAAAGATGGTGTCGTGATTATCTTAAACCCGACTTATGAGATTTTCCACGAGGAGTACCACGTCGCCTACAAACAGTTCTACGATGAAGTCCTTGCCGAGACGACAGAACCTTTTGAGATGCAACAGAAGTTCCAAGAAAAATACGCAAAAGACGAGTATCTCATCGACTGTTATCGCAACAAATTTGCGCACCACGGTTTCCATCCGTTCACCGTCTGGTATTGGGCAACCTATCCACTGAAATACCTCTCGAAGGTCATCCTTGTCGGTCCAAAGGAACCGAGGGTAGCAGAGCGATTGGGTGTTGACTGGGCAAAAAACTTAGACGACGCACTTGCAATGGCACGCGAAATCTCCGGTGAGGACGATGTGGTCGCCTTAACAATGCCACCATTTTTCTACGCAAATGTTGGAGACTCCTAATGAACGACGAAAAAATCACGACCTTGGATATGTTTCAGTTGCTGCGGGAAGATATAAAATCTTCAGAGGCACGCCTTTTGGCAGATATGCAAAAGATTAGGGAAGATATAAAATCTTCAGAGGCACGCCTTTTGTCGGACATACACGCTTTGGAGGATCGATTACGAAAAGTGGAGGAAGCCGTCGCTGGCAAAAAAGCGGTGACAACTTTTCAGAAAACGCTCATGGATTGGCTCTTCCGAATTGCCGCCGCGGTTGGTGTCGGAGGGGCGATAAAGGCGTTTTTCTCATAGTTTCAGTATAATTGCATCAAATGATGGAAATGGTAAATGTGAAAACAGATGAAAGATACAAACATTTTGATACCCACAAGTACTATCGGAAGCTACGCACCCCCGAGTTGGCTATGCGTAACACTTGAGGCAATCGGACGCGGAGAACTCGGTGAGACTGACGTCAGTGAAACCCTTGATGATGCGGTCCGAACCGCTATCGCCGACCAAGAACGCGCCGGCGTTGACATCATCACCGAGGGTGAGATGCGCCGACAAGATTTCGTGCTCGGTTTCTATGAACGGTTCCCCGGGTTAGAAGAACTTCCGGCACCGAGAACCCAAGGTCCCGATGGACACGATCAGCGCGGCAAGTGGCTGCCCTCCGTACCACTCACTGCACCCGATGGGCTCGGTATCCTCGCAGAATTTGAATTCGCAAAAAATGAAACGACGAAACCACTTAAGGTAACATGTCCTGGTCCGTTCACACTCTCCGGACGTATCCAGACCGGGGGCGTCTACAAAGAACGTCTCGAAGTCGCTTACGCGTGTGCAGAGATTATCAATACGGAGCTCCGACAACTCGTCGCAGCAGGCGCGGAATTCATTCAGTTGGATGAACCCTCTTACGCCGTTTACCCTGACCGTCCGCAAGAATTCGTGAAACTATTCAACCGGACCGTTGAGGGGTTAGGGCGTAGCTCGCAAGCCGATATTAAAGAGTCTGCGAAGATCGGACTGCATATCTGTTTCGGGAACTACCGCGGTCGCGCTGTCGGCAAACGTTCTTATCGTCCGTTGTTTCCACATATCCTTGACGCAGCGTTCGACCAACTCGCGTTAGAGTTCGCGAACCGAGAGATGGCAGAAATCGGACTCTGGAGCGAATTTCCAAATGACAAAGAACTCGCCGCTGGGCTGATTGATGTCAAAAACTACTATGTTGAGACACCAGAGGATGTCGCAGTGCTGCTCCGAGAGGCACTCAAACACGTGTCCCCAGAAAAACTCTCGATTACACCGGACTGTGGTTTCAGTCAGACGGCGCGATGGGCAGCTGCCGCTAAACTGAGATCAATGGTTACCGGTGCTGAGATCATCCGACGTGAACTCACTGGAACCGAATCTTGATTAAGGTTCACACAACGCCATGAATACCAACAGAAAATTACCCACACCCGAAGAAATTGAAAAGGAATTCCAAGAGTTCTGGCAGAAGAAATACGGCGGAACCGTCCGTTTAACAAACGTGTCTGCAAGTCAACCCGCATCGGATAGTGAAACCGAAGAGCCTGAACCGAAAAAGACTTTCGACCTGAATTTTGATCTCAAACCCAAGGAGATTAAACAGTACCTTGATCGGTACGTGATTCAACAGGATGAGGCGAAGAAGGCACTCGCCATCGCTGTCTGCGACCACTATAACCACGTCCGAGAATGCCACGAAAACCCCGATGCCGCTGATAACGACTACTCAAAGCAAAATATCGTTATGCTCGGACCGACAGGGGTCGGTAAAACGTATCTTATCCGACACATCGCCAAACTTATCGGTGTCCCATTTGTCAAAGCCGATGCCACCCGATTCAGTGAAACGGGGTACGTCGGTGCTAACGTAGATGATTTGATCCGCGAATTGGTCACACAGGCGGATGACAACCTCGAATTGGCACAATACGGTATCATCTATCTCGACGAAGCAGACAAAATCGCGACACCCCCAAATATTATGGGACGCGATGTGAGCGGACGCGGCGTACAGACCGGACTCCTCAAACTCATGGAAGAGACAGAGGTCGACTTACGTAGCGGAAACGATGTCGCCTCACAGATGCGTGCCGCAATGGAATTCCAGAGAAGTGGAAAAGTTGATAAAGAGGTCATCAACACGCGTCATATCCTCTTTATCATTAGTGGGGCGTTTACCGGTTTGGAAAAAATAATCAAGAAACGGATGCATCAGAGCAGAATCGGGTTCAATGCCGAAATCGCCAACCAAACCGATGACACAACACAGTACTATGAAAATGTTACACCGAAGGATTTCATCGACTACGGTTTTGAACCTGAATTCATCGGACGCCTCCCGGTACATGTCGTTTGCAATGAACTATCAGTGGACGACCTTTTCTACATCCTGAAACATTCTGAAGGCTCCATTATTCGGCAGTACGAAAACGCCTTTCGCGCGTACGGTATCACCGTGCTGTTCTCGGAGAACAGTTTGCGCCGAATCGCTGAAAAAGCCATTGAGCAGAAAACAGGCGCGCGTGCTTTAATGACGGTCTGCGAAAAGGCGTTGCGCGACTATAAATTTGAACTTCCGTCCACGGGTGTTGATGAATTCGTCGTCACTAAAGAAGTTGTAGATACACCTGATGTTGAACTCGAACGCATTATCGAAGATACCGATTACAACCGGGATACCATAATGCATGAGCAAGTCCGTCGGTATGAGTCGCAATTCAATAATGACCACGGATTACAGATTCAGTTTGACTGTGAAGCAACGTCCCTTATCTGTGAACGCGCCATCGCAGACGGGAAAAAAGTAGAACAGGTCTGTGACGAACTCCTCAAAAGCTACCAGCACGGTCTGAACCTCGTCAAACAGAACACCGGACAGACCACCTTCACCTTTCCAAAGGGGATCGTGGAAAACCCGGACCAGGTGCTTGAGGAATGGATTCGTGCGTCGTATACCACAAAACGTTGAATAGTTATCAGTTATCAGCCGTCGGCAGGAATAGCCGTCGATAAATTGGAAAACTGTTATAAAAAATTATGAATACTGGACGAAAGAGACCATCGCGCCCGGAACCGGTAGACCTTCGAGAAATCGGGGCACCGATTGATGGCGAACCACAGGTTAGTGATAAACGCTTGTTTTTCCAGCTCCACGTTTTTGCAGACTGCGCAAGCCTGGCTCCTGTTGTTAAAGCACTCGAAAAGAGTAACCTGAACGCAGTACTATACGACGACATCAATAATCCGACCGGCATCGGTGTGCTTTTTGTTACCGAAGACCCGACAGTGTTAGCGACAGAGATGCGAAATCTGTTGGCAGATTTTCAAAATGTGGCCGACCTCTCATATCGCCCAGAAATGACGATGCTCGGTCGCACTTATTCAAGTGGCAGGGAACCCGATTTGGAAGAATCGCTTATCAATAAACCGCTCAAAAACGCGCTGAACCCCGAATTTCCGTGGGCGATCTGGTATCCGTTGCGTCGAAACCCGGAATTTTATCGTCTTGAACCGAGCGAACGCGGACGCATTTTAGCTGAACATGCGATGCTCGGTCGCAGTTACGCCGCCGGTGGACACGCCAGCGACATCCGGTTGGCATGCTTCGGGTTGGATACAAATGACAATGAATTCGTTATCGGGTTAGTCGGTCCCGAATTATATCCGCTCTCGCGACTGATACAGGATATGCGCCAAACGGAGCAGACAACGAAATACATCGAATCGCTCGGACCCTTCTTCGTCGGAAAGGTTCGACTGCAGTTTATTAAGTGCTCGTAGAAAACTTGGAAATTGAAGATTGACCAATGCACGCAGCACGCAACAACAGCGCGTGCGGATCTTAAGCGAAAATCGCTAATACTCCAATTGCTTATCTTCACGCTTGGCGAATAATTAAAATAATGAGAAATATTCTTGCAGTTTGCACAAAAGAACTCTACACCTATTTCGTTTCACCGATCGCCTATTTTGTCTGTTTTGTCTTTACTGCGATCTCAGGATTCGTTTTCTCTATCATGCTTATTATTACAAGCAGGCAAGGTGGGACCGGAGCAGACGTGATGGGAACGCTCTTCGGTAGTATGGCGATCATCCTGCTCTTTTTTACGCCGGTCTTGACGATGAAACTTTTTGCAGAAGAACGGAAATCAGGAACAATCGAACTGCTCCTCACCTCGCCGATTACAGATGGACAGGTCGTTCTCGGCAAATTTTTCGCCAGTATTTCACTGATGCTGATTATGCTCAGTTTAACCCTCCTGTTCCCGTTTCTGACGCAACGGTTCGGGTACTTGGATATGGGCATCCTACTCAGCGGATATATCGGTGTTATTCTGATCGCTTCTTCGTTTTTGGCGTTAGGTCTGTTGATGTCTTCAATGTGTAAAAATCAACTTGTTGCGGCACTGACGAGTTTCGGCATTCTGATAACATTATGGGTGATCGGCGCGCTTTCTATGCGCGGGGATGCGATCACAAAATTTTTGAGTTATCTGTCCCTCTCTGAACACTACGGTGACTTTGCGCGCGGTGTCATCTCGCTGAAAGATGTCGTTTACTACATTAGCTTTACATGTGTCTGTCTATTTGCAACGTTCAAGTCCATTGAGTCATCAAAGTGGAGATAGAACATGGATATCCAAAAAAACGTTATAGCGCCTCTCTTTGGACTCCTTACGTTGGTTTTCGGTTTTGGTGCAACTGCCAGCGGGATTTTTCGAGCATGGCCCGTTTTTTGGATATGTCTGCTCCTTGCACTCGTTTCGCTCACTATTTTTGCTCGGTTACGGTTCGCAGACTTTGTAAATTTTTTCGTGAGTCGCCAAGCGCGTTACGGTGCAAATGTCGCATTGAGTATCCTCGGCGTTATCGGTATCGCCGTCTTCGCTAATGCTATTGTCACACACCGATTTGATAAAAGAACGGATTTAACAGCACTGCAGCTCCATACGCTTTCAGAACAGACCACAACTATCCTCAATAATCTCGATATGGAAATACAGGTGACAGCGTTCTTTAGCAGCAGCATCCCGCAATTGGAAACACGTGCCAAAAATATTTTAGAATTGTATCAGCGCGAAACCCAATTTTTAACTGTCTCATTTAAAGACCCTTATGTTGATATACAACTCAGTGAAAAGTACCAAGTACAGTATGACGGAACAATCATTTTTGAAAGTAAAGATCGAGAAGAAAAGGTAACCGTTGTTGATGAGCAGAAATTCACAAGCGCGATCCTTAAACTGATCCGCAATGAAACCAAAAAAATCTATTTCCTCGTCGGGCACGGGGAACACGATCTCGAAGATCACAATAACAACGGCTATAGCGAGGTGAAAGCAGAACTGGAAAACCAGAATTACGCCGCATTCCCGCTTTCGCTTTTGACGAAAACCGATATACCGGCAGACTGTGCGGGACTTGTAATTGCAGGACCAAAAACCGCATTCGCGCGCAACGAACTTGATGCTGTAGAAAAATATCTAACGCGTAGCGGAAAACTATTCCTGATGCTCGATCCATCGCTAACTTCCGCAGAAGATGTAAATAATGGACTCGTTCGACGCATGAAACGATGGGGTGTTACCATAAGAAATGACTTCGTTATTGACAAGGCACGGTTTATACCTCTATTCGGGCCCGGTACACCGGTCCCCGGACCCGAATTGCATGAGATTACACGCGCTGTGAGAGATGCAGTACCGTTTCCTGTCGTTCGTTCTGTTGAACCTATAACAGACAGATCTGCCAACCTCAATGTAAAATCACTCTTTAAGACCGTCGGTGGACCCGGAAACAGTTGGGGCGAAACAGGGCGTGAAACCGACGGAACTTTCAGCGAAGATTTTACCGATTTCACCTATAACACCGGTGTTGATACACCACCGCCGGTATCTGTCGCCGTCGCGATTGAACAGAAAACTGACACAGACAGCAACGGAGACGCGACACGCACCCCAACCCGAATTGTTGTTTTCGGGGATTCAGATTTCGCAGCGAACGCCATTTTCCGAGAACCGAGCCGAGACCTCTTTTTAGCCGCAATTAATTGGCTCACAATCGAGGAAGATCTCGTCGCAATCCGTCCAAGTGATCCAAGCCAGCAAGCACTGCGCGAGATAACTATCCAAGATATGCGCGTCGTACAGATAACCTCTGTCTTTTTCATTCCGATCATCGTATTTATCGCCGGCGTGACCGTCTGGTGGCAGCGTCGAAAAGGAGAGAACGCGTGAACTTCAAGACAACGCTGATTATCGTTATCCTCCTTATTGGCATCGGTGGTGCATACTACCTCTTTTTTCAGGAATCGCCTGATGACGCGTCAACAGACGAGAAACCAATGATCCATCAGGTCTACAATGTACCGCGCGATACAATCCAACAGGTCGAAATCTCGTTTGCAGACACGGCATATCAGAACCTGAAACTGGAAAAAGACGGCACCGGAAACTGGCGACTCACCAAACCAATTCAGGTCGATGCAGACAGCAAGAAGGTCAACCAAGTGTTGGATGATGTCCTTAACAAACGCATCAAGCAGACCCTCGAAGTGTCTGAGCTGACACAATACGGACTTGATAATACACCGAGTATTACACTCGCACTCTGGACAAATAGAGAGGCACCAGCAGCGACCTTTTTAATCGGTAAAAAGACGATTAACTTTTCTGTCTATACCAAAGAGAAATCGGAATCACATATCTTTCTGATTGAATCCAGCGCACTTGACGACCTGACAAAATCCACGACTGACCTTCGGGACCGGTCAATGATTAAGTTTGATACTGAAACCGTGTCTCACATTCAACTTCAGCAGCGTGATACAGGAAGTACCGTTCATTGCGAAAAGCGAGACAACGCATGGCGCGTCGTCCACCCTATTCAAGCGAAGGCAGACGCAGAAGAAATTGAGACGCTTCTTTCGGAATTGCCTACATTAAAAGTATCCACCTTTGAGGGAGATGGCGCAGATGCCAACGTCCCCGCACGGTTGGAAAAATATGGGTTGGATACACCGCGCATTCGAGTGCAGATCATAGACACAGATAACACCTACACGCTTAACATCGGTTCGGCAGTCCCAGCAGAGAACGGAACGCAAGGACAGGTCTATGTTAAGGTCTCCGGCCATCAAGATGCGATCTATACGGTGTCTGAGGATGTCTACAATTTACTCAATAAATCTGTCTTTGACCTGCGTGATAAACGGGTCATAGATTTTCAACGTACCGATACAATCCGTTTTGAAATCAAGAAGGGTAAAGAGACAACTATTGGCACAAGGAACTTTGATGATACGTGGGAATTACAAACGCCGACAGCGAAAATAAAAGCAGACGCGGATGCAGTGAGTGATCTGATTTTCGGTGTGGATTCCCTTGAGGCTACCGCATTCGTTGATGGTCCTAATCACAATTTTGGGTCGTATGGATTCGTGCCGCCGTCTATTGAGGTTGCGTTCACGCAACGCGGCGAGGAAAAACCTGCCGTTCTGCTTATCGGAAACCGGACACAGGACGGGACTGTCTATGTCAAGACTAAACAATCTACACAGATTGTTCGGGTCAAACCTGCCTTAATCGATAACATCGCACTCGGGACAGCGTGGTTACGGGATAAACAGGTGCTCGACTTTCATATTGACGATGCCATTCGACTCACTTTTACCGCGTCCGGAGAAGAACCGATTACATGCCAACGTTTGGGCACCAACTGGCGGATTACCGCACCGGTGCAAGAGGATGCAAATAATATAGAAGTGAACACTATCATCTACGAACTTGATGATCTGATGGCGGAGGCATTCGTCGGAAGCGAGGCCGCCCCTGTCAGTTTCGACAAACTGAACGTGCAGCTAACCGTCGAACTCCGAAATCAGAAAGTGTATACCTTGCAAATCGGCAAGCCTGATGCGTCCGGACGTTTTTACGCACGGCTGCAACATGAACCAGACCTAATTTTTCTGCTGAATGCGGAACTTGTCCCAAAACTGAAAACAACACTCGCACTGCTTCGTACTTCGGAACAGGGGTCCCTATAA
This sequence comes from Candidatus Poribacteria bacterium, assembly GCA_022820835.1. Classification (GTDB taxonomy): domain Bacteria; phylum Poribacteria; class WGA-4E; order WGA-4E; family WGA-3G; genus WGA-3G. Next base: position 67,026 of record JAJEET010000065.1, on the reverse strand, counting down.
ACAAATCGGAGCAATGATTGAACGCTATGCAGACGTATATTATCGCAACCGCCTATTTTTTCTTTTTTGTTGAGCTACTCATTATTAGTCGCTCTTTTCTCTATGCGCGGCGCGAACGCAACACAAAGAGACCAGACTATACACCAAAAGTGGCAATTATCGCGCCGCATTACGGATGGGATGCCGAGACAGAAGAACACGCCAAAGGAATTTTGCACCAAGACTATGCAGGTGAATACGAAGTCTTCTTCGTCACGCACGAAAAAGCGGATACCGGACACGATGTCTCCTATCCACACCTCTGTGAAATTGCAGAACCGCATCCGAACATCCATGTCCTATTGGCACCGAATATCGTTGATAACGACCTCGGACGCTCGCAAAAAGTACAGAACCTCCTGACGGTTATAGAAAAACTGCCAGATGATATTGAGGTCATCGCGTTCGTGGATGCCGATGTCGCTATCCAAAAGGATTGGTTAACCCTGCTCGTTGATCCGCTCCAAGAACCGGAGATAGGGACGACTGTCGGCGGGAGGTTCTATTTTCCGCAAACTTGGAACATCGCAGCTTTCGCGGAATCGATCTGGGTAAATTTCCAGATGAGTTTCCAAGGCGACCATTTGTACACAATGGTCTGGGGCGGCTCTAACGCCTTCCGACGCGAGATGCTCGAAAAAGCGCAAATCCTCCAACGCTGGGAGCAAGCAACTATCGAAGACCTCAACACGACACTCGCAATGCGAGATGTTAAGCGCAAGGTGCATTTCGTTCCAGATTGTGTGGCAATCACACAAACTGCCAATCGTACATGGAACCAGGTTATGGAATTTACCAACCGTCAGGTGATTATGACATTTCACATGGGACTCTGGGTGCAGTGGTTAATAAGTCTTCTTGTGTGTCTACCGAAAGGCATCTGCGTGTTTGGATCAATCCCGTTTCTATTTCACAGGAGAGAGTTACTACCGGTTATCTTTATCCCTTTTCTGGAAGCACTCAGTTATCGTCTCTTTTCTAAAAACTTGCCGCGCTGGCTCCAAGATATGCCAAAGGTACGGCAGACGATTGGCATCTCCTCCTACGTTACCTCAATCGGGATATTCCTTGCTGGTCTCAATGCTGTCTATGCGGTATTCCAACGCAAAATCACTTGGGGCGGCGTACGATACGAAATTTTGTCCGCAACAAAATGTAGGGTCTTAGGCATCGTCCAACGAAAACGGAAAAATAGCACGTCGTAATTGAAACATATTTGATTTTTTTCGTAAAGTGTGGTATAGTATTCATGCAGGACTTAACAGCCGACCTTGTCGTTATATTTATCGGAGGAGCAAAAAATGCGTACAAAAAAAATTATTAAATCCGAAAAAGAGTGGAAAGAACAGCTCAGTCCAGAAGAATATAAAGTGACTCGGAAAAAAGGGACAGAACGTGCCTTCACAGGAAAATACCACGACTGTAAAGAGCAAGGGACCTATCACTGTATCTGTTGTGGCAGCCCGCTCTTCAGTTCTGAAACCAAGTTCGATTCTGGAACCGGATGGCCCAGTTTTTGGGAATCCATCTCTCCAGGAGCTATAGAGACAAAATCCGACTTTAGTATATTTTTCATGCCGCGCACCGAAGTCGTCTGTAGCCGATGCGATGCACACCTTGGGCACGTTTTCAACGACGGTCCACCACCGACAGGCGAACGTTACTGCATGAATTCTGCTGCACTCACACTCGTAAAATCAGAAGATGAGTCCTAAACATGCAGCCTAATGTCATTTCTAAAAGGTATGTTTATGTTAACGTGCCTTGCAGAAAAATTCGTCAAAAAACGGAGAGAAAAAGGAAAAAAATGCAATATGCCAACGTGTTTACAGTCTTTTACTGTGCGAGTATCGTCCTGATGTTAATACTTATTTACGGTTGTGCCGGCACGACACATACACCCATGACAGAGTCTGTGCCCACAGTGACGACAGAGACGCACACAGTCGTAGAGCAGCTGGTAAAGAATCCTGAAACAGGTGCCTATGAAATGAAGGTTGTCAGTGAAGAACGGACACGGACAACGACAAGGACAGAAACGCAAACGACTGGTGTTTTGTCCACACGAAAATGATGGATAGAGAGGTTCGTAGGGGGTTTTTGATAGGGCGTTTCTTCAGGGTTTCCCCGCCCGATATACCGATCATTTATGACTTTACAAAGCAGTAGAGGCACTTCAGAAAAGAGAAACACACGCAATTAACCGATAACCGATAGAGGAGTATTGATGGCACTACGAAGTCGAATTTCATCAAGGTTTCTTGTCAACGAACTTGCTACCGCCATATCACAGGATTGGGCGACTTCGAGCAAGTTCATGCGCTACCAACTCGCCAAAGAGAGCTTCAACTGGCGACACCCATTCGGTGCAAAACATGGGAAAGGCGATGCCATTGAATTGGTTAGCCTCCGGATCACCGATATGTGTAATCTTCGCTGCCACTCTTGTGGACAGTGGGGCGATAACGGCTACCTTCACGGAAAATCGCTCAAAGAACTCAAGCAACGCGAAGTTCCCGTCGAAATTTACAAAGAACTCGTCGACCAGATTGTTGATGAAGGCTGGTCACCCGTCTGGTACATCTGGGGCGGCGAACCGATGCTCTACCCCGGGATTATCGAACTGTTGCACTACATCAAAGAGAAGGGCATGCCTATATCCCTCGTTAGCAACGCGACCAATATCGCAAGACGCGCCGAAGATATTTTGGAAACCTGCAAAATTGTCTACTTGAGCGTTGACGGGCCGGACGAGGAAATTCACAACACCCAACGTCCCGGTGTAACAGAGAACTATGATAACTTCAAAGATGTCAAAGCCGCTCTCGAAACACTCAGCGCAGCGAAGGAAGAACGGAACATGAAATTCCCTTACATCATTCCGCTCAGCTGCGTTACGATGTATAATATTGACGTTGTTGTAGACCTCTATAAGTTCACCAGCCAATTCGCCGACGCACAAATCTTCTATCTCACGTGGTGGATAGATTCCGAATCCGCACAGGCGCATACAGAAGAGTTTGAGGAACGTTTCGGATTCAAGCCACAGACGCATTACGGTTGGATCGGAACGTGGAAGGACTTTGATCACGGCGTTATCCTTGACCGCTTTGAAGAGATGGAAAGCCTCTCTAACGAACAGCGGCGTTGTCCACCTATTATGATGCCGAGGCTCAATACGAAAGGCGAGATCCAAACTTATTACACCGATCATGAGCAAACCTTCGGGTACAACCAGTGTGTCAGCATCTACATGACAATGGAGATTGATAGCAACGGCGACGTTAGCCTCTGCCGCGATTACCACGACTATATCATCGGCAACATCAAAACCGATAAAGTTGTTGATATGTGGAACAACGAAAAGGCGACGAAGTTCCGACGGTCTATTAGCAATGATGGACCGATGCCTGTCTGCCGCCGATGCTGCGGTTTAATGGGGTTTTAAGAGTTGTCGGTTATCAGTTTTCAGTTGCCAGTTTTCTTTTGTCTCCCTATGAGGGCAGTACCTTTATCGAATAAAACAGGGTGGAGGCCCATAGCAGTTGTAGGTTGGGTTGAACGCAGTGAAACCCAACGTATTAGCCAATAAAACAGGGTGGAGGTCCATAGTTAAAAATATGAAGATAGGATTACGTATTCCCGGCACAGCCCGTCAACTACCTTTCGCGGATTTCTGCAAATGGTGTGCAGATAACGGGTTTGATGCTGTTGATATTGGAGAAGTTACTCCCGAAATTGTCCAAACAGCGAGGGATGCCGGCCTCGCTATCGGTTCTGCGGATCTACCCGGCACAAGAGACCTGCTGAGTCCAAAAAAATCAAAACAGAAAGCCGGTGCCGAAGCGGCGAAAGCAGCAATTCAAGCCGCCGCTGAAAACGATGTCCATATCATGTTTTGCGTCTTCGTTCCTGAAGATGCCACTCTCGGCAGGTCAAAAAACTTTGATATTTGGAAAGAGACGGTTCCGCCTATCGCCGAATTCGCCGCCGACAATGGTGTCACTATCGCAGTTGAAGGGTGGCCCGGTCCTGGTCCCGCTTATCCTGCCCTCGGTTGTACACCGGAGATGTGGCGTGCAATGTTCGCTGAATGCGATTCCCCAGGTTTAGGACTCAACTACGACCCGTCGCACCTCGTCAGGATCGGTATCGACTATCTCCGTGCTTTGCACGAGTTCGCACCTTATGTCAAACACGTTCACGGAAAGGATACCGCTTTCGACGAAGAAGCACTCTACCTGCACGGCAATTTAGGACCGAGTTTCCAAAACCCACGCGGCTTCGGCGAAGATTGGTGGCGTTATACCATCCCCGGTGATGGTATTGTGGACTGGCTACGTGTCGTGCAACGCTTAGAAGATGAAGGATTTGATGGCATCGTCAGTGTAGAACTCGAAGATTACCGTTACTGGCGAACGTGGGAATCGGAATCCGACGGTTTGATCCGCTCGCGTGAATTTCTTGATGAGTTTGTCCGGTAATCCGTCCAATTTTTGCGTCCGCTTGCACAACCGTTGAACGGCAGCGCAATCAAGGAGAAATTGCCATGAACGAACTTTTGAATATGGGTATGCAGGCTTCTCCTGAAAAGTACCTTCCTCACCTAATCACGGAAGAAGAACGCACCCATTTTGAAGAACAAGGCTATCTATACATCCCGAACGCGCTCACCACAGAGACGCGCGAAGAGCTTATACATGCGGTGGATACTTTGCACAACAAGGCACTTGTCACAGGCAGAGCAAAACCCGGATCACACTGGGGTTGGTCAGATTTCTTAGGTGCCGATGATGCGCTTTTAAATCTTGTTGATCTGCCGACGACGCTACCGAAAGTCTGGGGTATCTTGGGATGGAACATATACCTCTACCATGCGCACATGCACGTCAAGCCGCCAGCCTCCGCTGATGTCGAAGAAGGTGAAGGTTGGCTCGAATGGCACCAAGACAGCGGACGCGTCAACATCGAAATGGAGACGCATCCGCGGCCACGTTTGTCCCTAAAAGTGGCGTATTTCCTCACGGATGTCTCTGAACCCGGACGCGGCAACTTCTATATCCGTCCGGGCAGCCATCTCAAGTCGGATATGCCTGTTCCAGAATCCGAGATTAGTCGAGACCCACGAGAAGGCACCGCGGATGATGTCCCTGACGATGCGATGCCGGTCTGCGTGGAACCCGGAACTGCTGTTCTGTTCGACAGACGGCTCTGGCACTCGCGTAGCCCGAACCACTCCCCAATCACGCGGAAGGCACTCTTCTACGGCTATGGGTACCGCTGGATCCGTCCCAAAGATGAGATGACAGTTGAACCGCTCTATGAACGGTGCGATCCGATCCGTCGGCAGCTGCTCGGTGCTGCTACTCGAAACAACGGACGCTACGTTCCCTCCGAAGACGATGTACCGTTGCGCGGCTGGCTCATCGAAAACCTCGGCGACAACCCTGCTTATGCAATGGGCCCCCGACACGCTTAAACGGCTTGGCTCCCCGATTTCCGATTCCTAAATTTCACGTTAGAACTCACAGACGAGATGCAGATTGTAACGGAACCTATTATCGGCTTCGATAAGCGGGAAGGACGGGAGTACCTCGCGAGCGCACACATCGAAATCAGAATGAAGCGCGGCGAGATGCCAGAAGGATTAACGCAGATTTTGAACCGTTTTAACGACTAACGACTTTCGCGAGCGTGATTGGAAAATGGAAGGATGGAAGTTTCAAATGAGCGACGACTATGAACTGAAGAAGGAATTTCTAAGAAAATGGCTTATTGTCGTCAGCCGATCAGGTAAATTCAGTACCATTTTCACTCTGATTATCCTCTTCCTTGCGCTCGGGACGCTTATCACGCTTTTTTTAGGTGACACCTATAATTTTCTAAATCAGTGTCTTGTAACGCCTTGTGTCTGGATGGCAGCAGCACGGCTGTTTGTTCTAAAATTGGAGTTTCCGAACTCGCGTGTTATCCGGTGGATTTTTCGTCTCGTTCTGCTAACGAGCGTTATCCACACAATATTGCTGGTGAAATACTTATGAAAACGACATTGTTTATTTGCATTTTGGTAGCACTCGCGCTCTCCAGTGCGTTTGCTGCACCTGAATGGAAACCTTACGACGATTTTGAGGGTGAGTTAGACGCAATTGACGAAACCCCCGGACAGATACCAGACCTCGGCACGAAATGGGTCCAGTTTGTCCCTGAAAACCGTTTAGAGATGGGCATCGAGAATGGCGTGTTTCAGATGAAGGTCAAAAGTCCTGGCGGTCGCGATCCGGGTTTCAAACTCGTTTTCGGATGGGAACCGCGCGACATCCTCGGCATCCAGTTCACGGTAAAAGTCGCTGAACTCTCTGAAGCCGGCGGATGGTTCGGGGTGCTATGTACCAACGAGGAACCGAATTGGAAAAATCCGAACTGGGTTTTCGGTATGTCGCCGAGCCACCAACACGACTGGGGCCCGAAAGGTGTGTTCGGTTCTGGTTCCGTCGGTCAACTCGGAGGCTGGGAAGCATTCGCCTACGAGGACATCCCCGAAAATACGAACATGCTCAGAACGCTCCGCTTGGAATGGAACGACGCGAGACATGAAATGGCTGTCACCGTCGATCCGGGTGAAAAGACGGAATGGAAAAAGGACGATATTTCCTCTAACGCCGACTTAGGTAAATTCCCGTGGTGGAGCATCTACCTCACTGCCGATCAGGTGGTTGAGGTTGCCGTTGATGATGTCTTCGTAAAATCGGAAAGTCTACCGTATCCCGTAGAGGCACGCGGCAAATTGGCTTCACGTTGGGGTGAAATAAAGTTAATGGATTAGTGCAGTCCTTTTATGAGTCTCTCAGATAAGGTTTCAGATCCCATAACAGAATCGTGTGATCAAAACTACCGCTTGCCAAGATAGTGCTATCTGGTGAAAACGCAAGACATTGAATATCTGTCGGGTGTCCGAGAAAAGTAGCAATGTTTTCACCGGTGTGAATGTCCCATAACTGAACAGGAACTTTCTCTAACCCCGGTTGCCAAACTTCACCGAAAGCCACATACTGACCGCAAGGCGAGATTTCTATCGGATCTATATTGGGATACTCTCCATCTGGCACTGTAGGTGGGAGCAGCATTGTCATACGTGTTTTACACTGCTCAATATCCCACACAAGTATCCTAGCACCGGAAACTCCAACAATTAGATTTCCACAAGAAGAAAAAACGAGCGGAACAAAATGAGTTAGTTCTCTTAAGTCCTCTCCAAGTGATTTAATATACGCAGCATCAAAATATTCGGGAGGCATCACAAAAACTTCTGGAAACTCACCCATCTCTTCACCGGACATCACGTCCCACACCCGATTTATCCAGCTATCACATTTGCTGATAAGGCGTGTGCCGTCCGGACTTAATCTCACGTAATTGATGGAATTCGCATGTTTACTTCTGAGTATGTGTTTCATCTGTCCGCGTGCGACATCCCATACATAGACTGCCCCATTTTCGGGGTCATTTTCATCCCAACTCTCACTATCCTTTTCCGTTCCATTCCCACAGGCAAGTAGTTGCGTGGTAGGCGCGTATGCCATCGCACGCCGATTAGGTAATTCTCCAGGGATCGTAAGTTCAGCAATCGGTTCACTTTGTCCAATTTCCCACAGATTCAGGGTGTTGCTCCAATAGTCAGATTCTCCCGGCGGAAACCCGGTTGCATAAAATTTTGCAGTCGCCGTGTCCGAATAAACGGCAACGATATGACAACGCGGCTCTGTAACAACATGTTGTGGACGATGGGTTGTAACATCCCATAGAATGACGCCACCAAATTGCCGGTACCCCGCACAGAGTGTTTTGCCGTCAGGTGAAAATGTTAGTGAATGCAGATCGCCCTGTTCCCACGGCAGTATTGCTGGTTTCTCTGTCCCGCCCACTGACTTGACTCTAACTTCAAAATCGCTTTGGAAGGCAAGATGTGTGCCGTTGGAAAAGTGAGTAGGATAAATTTCAGCGTCACAATAATTTTTTTCATGAAAAGTATATAACGCCTTTTGCTGTGCGACATCCCACACAGTAATTGTGCATTGATCGTGAGAGATACCTGCTGCCCGAAGCGTGCCATCAGGTGCGTAGGAAACATTCATCAGCGTGTCATCGGATGATGGATAGGTCTGCTGCAGCTGCCAAGTGGTAGTCTCCCAGACTTGCACAGTCCCCTTCACCCCGCCCGCAGCAAGGAACTGGCCGCACGGTGAAAAACTGAGCGCGTGTACACCTTCGGGATGGCCTGTAAGGCGGATGATCCGTTCACAGGTCGTTATATCCCAGACGCTAATAAAATCAGCCCAATGAGACGACGCAAAGTGGCGATCGTCCGGTGCAAACGCCAAGGTGCCACTAAAGTTCCAAAAGAATCCATTGTCAGGCCAGTCATCTATGCGACATAACTCAATGTCTTCCGCAGGTAATTCCAGCGAGGCATGTACGCTACCGGTTAACGACGCATAGACATCAACGATAACGCTATCATCTCGACTTGCAGCAAGCCATTGTCCTGAAGGAGAGAAACAGAGATTGCCTAAATAATCTCGAGGTGGATCGTCCCTCCACCCTGCAGGATAGTCCATAACAGCGATACATTTCTGTCTTTGCATATCCCATATCTTGATCACCCCTTTCCCCTCTTTGTCACTGTTGTTCACTGCCAACCACGGTTGGTTTGAACAGAGGGCGATGTTGTCGACCATGCCTCGTCCCGTTTCAAACAACGAAACGGGCTGGTGTGTCGTGAGGTCGTACCACCACACGCCTATCCCAGTACCAGCTACCAAGGACGTTCCATCTGCGGAAACGGCTAAATCACATAAGGCACCCGACCCAAAACGAGCAATTGCGTCCTGTGGCAGTTCCCAAACAGTAAAACTATTTTTATTCATAGAAACCCTCGAAAATAGGAGTGCAAACTTATTTCCCGATTTTACCATAAAATGAAAAAAATTGGTTTCTTTTTACGGAAATACTAAACGCATGTAAATGGAAATGCTCCTTACGCCTTCAGTTGTCGTGACAGCCACTACACCATTATGGGAGCAAAACGCCATAGTGCTCGCGTATCCCTGTCCAAATCGTCTAATCGCTCCTGGCGGCAGTCCCATTTGCTAATATCGTTATCGTCGAAGTCACGTGGAATCAGCATTTGCCTTTTCAACTGAAGTCTCCTATCATCTCATTTATTATCAAACTGGCGTTAACAGGTTATGTTACAAGGTGGCAACTTAGGTTGCTATACTATTATAACCATAAGCGTCAATTTAAGAAGAGAAATCGTATCGTCTTGTAGGTTGGGTTGAACGGATACTCCCAAAACGCTGGAAAGTAGCATAGGGCTCAGCCTGCCCCATAGATGGCACGTCAAACAGAAAACCGAGAAAAACCCAACGCCTTAGCGGTTTCCGGACATCTGTGGGTTCAAGTTTGAGGCACAGGAGACCAACGGTCTCCTATGCTACAAAGTGGCAACTTGGGTTAACATTTGTAAATGAAAACCAAAGTCAAAACCGAAAACTAAATCGTCTTGACTGAAAATTATTGGAGACTTGATTATTTTCAGATTTCTGGGTATAATTAGTACTGTCAATCTTAGAATAAAAACCATACATCTTCATAATGGAGGCAGAAGTGGCAAGAAAAAAAATCAGCGTTATTGGTGCGGGGAATGTCGGCGCAACAGCGGCGTTCCTGATCGCACAAAAACAACTCGGGGATGTCGTCATGATCGACATCGTGGATGGTGTCCCGCAAGGTAAAGCATTGGACATGGCACAAATGGGTCCCGTAGAACTCTTTGATGCCGCGATTGATGGAGACCTGGACTACACCGCAACCGCAGGCTCCGATTTGGTAATTATTACATCAGGCTCCCCACGTAAACCGGGGATGACGCGCGAAGACCTGTTGCAAACGAACGCGAACATCGTCGGCAGCGTCACAGAAAATGTGGTGAAGCATTCACCAGATACGATTCTTATGATGCTCACCAACCCGTTGGACATCATGACCTACCACGCGTGGAAGGTCTCAGGATTCCCGTCACACCGCGTCGTTGGGCAAGCAGGCGTGCTGGATTCGGCACGGTTCCGTCATTTCATCTCCCTTGAACTCGGCGTATCCGTGGAAGACATCCACGCACTCGTCCTCGGCGGACACGGCGACACGATGGTTCCGCTCCCGCGTTATACAACTGTTAACGGCATCCCGATCCCGCAGCTTATACCGGAAGACCGTATCGAAGCGATGGCACAACGGACCCGTGACGGCGGTGCTGAAATCGTCAATCTCCTGAAAACGAGTGGATACTATGCAGCGGGTGCTTCATTAGCACAGATGGCAGAGGCTATCATCCTTGATAAGAAACGGCTGCTCCCGTGCTCCGCGCACCTTACCGGACAATACGGTATTGATGATCTCTATATTGGCGTTCCTATTAAACTCGGTGGAGACGGTGTAGAAGAGATTATCGAAATCGAACTTACCGACGACGAACTCGGTTCCTTACAGCACTCCGCTGCAACGTATCGAGAAGGGATTGCATTGTTGGGGTACTAAGCGATTCTACTGTTTTCAACGTGAGTTCAACTTAAACATTTCGTCCGAGCTTGTAGCGTAAACTTTCAGTTTGCGCTATAGAAAACTTTTTACTAATTTTAGGATATGGACTCAGCATAACCGGAAAGTCACGCGCGGCGTTGTGCTATTTTCATATTGAACTCACGTTACATGAATCCTGAATTGACTTCGCGCAAGGTGTGGGATTAATATCTTGGCATTCTTATACGCAAATGGGGTACAATTATTGCATAGAGAGATCGAGAAACGCATCTACATTGATACATCAATTCCGAGTGCCTACTATACATCTCGGACCGACGAGGGTTCTCTTGCGAGGCAGCGGGTAACTCGGCAATGGTGGGACAAATACGCTAATTTATTCATCCTAACTTCAAGCCCTACTGTTATTGAGGAACTTAGTGTTGGAACGAGTGAGAAAACGCGAGACCGAATTGCCTTGGTAGCAAATCTTGAAATATTACCGATCACTGTCGATATCTACCAAATCGCGCAAATTTATATTGACAGGTTAATAATGCCTCAAGATCCGTCTGGTGACGCGCTTCACTTGGCAATTGCCTCTTTTCATAGGATAGATGTGCTGCTCACGTGGAACCGTTCGCACATTGCCAACGAAAATAAGATCCCTGTTATTCAGCGGATTAACCGAGAACTCGGCTTAGCAACACCGGAATTAACAACACCTTTGAGTTATTTGGGGGGCAATGACTAAAATGGAAGACAGAAAGATTATAGAAAACGAAAAGAATGATGAATGCGAAATCGTTAAGGAAGTTCGCGAAATTCGACATAAAATTTCTGCACGGTTTGACCACGATGTTGGTCGGCTGGTTGCCCACTATCAAGAATTACAAGAGCAGATGCGGCGGTCCGGTAAATATAGGTTCGCCGAGCTGCCGAAGGCAGAGCCAAAAATCTTGGAATCTGCCGACACTGAAGCGTCAGATTGAAACTCAATATCCAAATTTCGGCTTATCCATATCAGCATTGACACATGGAAACTTTTGATTGTGAACTGAACCAACAGATCATCCACGGCGACAACGGCATCGAACGACTCGGTGCGTTGACCCGCTCGCTCGGTGGCAGTCGGGTTCTTATCACAACAGACCGCGGCATCGAGAAGGTTGGTATCCTCGCGAGAGCCGTTTCAGCGTTGCAGGCGGAACGGATCGCCGTTTACGTTTTTGCGGATGTCAGGTCGAATCCGACGACGGAGGATGTTGAAGCCGCGGTTGCTGTCGCAAAGGCAAACGCACCGATAGACCTTATCATCGGACTCGGCGGTGGCAGCTCGATGGATTGCGCGAAAGGCGCAAACTTCCTGCTCACAAACGGCGGCAAAATTGAGGATTATTGGGGCACCGGTAAAGCGAGCGAACCGATGCTACCCTCCATCGGTATTCCTACAACAATTGGTACCGGCAGCGAGGCACAGTCTTACGCCCTCATCTCGCAACCGGATACGCATATCAAAATGGCGTGTGGCGATAAAAAGGCGCGATTCGGTACCGTAATTTTGGACCCAACGCTCACCAAAACTTTGCCAGCCTCCATCGCTGCGATCACTGCCATTGATGCCGTCGCACACGCCGTTGAGAGTTACGTCTCAAATAGAAGCAACTCGATGTCACGCGTGTTCGCACGGCATGCGTGGGAGTTACTGAACACACATTTTGAGGCGTGTCTTGAAGACAGAACGACCAAAGCCAGAAGTAAAATGCTCTTTGGCGCATATCTCGCTGGACTTTCGATCGAAAACTCGATGCTCGGTGCCGCACACGCTTGCGCTAACCCGCTGACAGCAAGATACGGTGTCATCCACGGCGTTGCTGTTGCTTTGATGCTACCACATGTCATCCGATTCAATCGTCCTGTCGCAAGTGATGCCTATCATGAACTGTACCCGGACGGAGATTTAGCAGACAGAATTACCGAGCTAAAACGGGTCGGCAATTTACCGAACAGACTCCGGGATTACCTTGTCCAATGCACGACAGAAACAACAGAACTACCAGTATTGGCAGAGGAGGCGGCGACGCAGTGGACAGCGCAATTCAATCCGCGCCCTTTGAATATTAGCGATTTCGTCAAACTTTATGGACAAATTTAATGATATACCAGCATGCAACAGCACGCTTCGGATGAAAACTCGACAACAGCGTGTCTATATGCACAGCAGCGCAAAAAGCTTTTTTATCCTCATATTACTGCTCTGTGCAGCACACGCAGCTTTCGGGAACTGGACGAGTTTCCGTGGGAACCCGCAACTTACCGGGGTGGCGGATACGCAATTACCGAACAACCCGCAACTACTCTGGACGTTTCAGGTTGGGGACATAATTGAGTCCACCGCTGCAGTTGTTGATGGCACCGTCTATGTCGGTGCCTTGGACGGAGTGCTTTACGCGATTGACGCACAAAACGGTGAAAAGAAGTGGACCTATCAGACGAACACGCATATTAAAGCGTCCCCCACTATTGACGATGGTACCGTCTATTTTGGTGATGGCGATGGTGTCTTTCATGCAGTGGACATTAGCACGCACCAAATGAAATGGCAATTTCCTACAGAGGGTGAAATTATATCATCGGCAAATATCGTTGGCAGCCGCGTCTTATTCGGATCCTACGACGGATTTCTCTACTGCCTCAACCGTGAGAACGGAGAACTCCTCTGGAAACTTGAGACCGAAGGATACGTTCACGGCACCCCGGGTGTCTGGACGCAAACCACAGACGAATCCAGTGATGCTGCAAACTATGTCATTCTTACCGGATGCGACAGTTATCTCCGCGTGGTTGATATAGATGACGGCACACAGACGCAGCAAGTTGACCTCGGTGCCTACGTCGGTGCGAGTCCGGCGATTTCCCAAAATCGGGTCTATTGCGGGACATACGGGACCGAAATATTGGGAGTCGCTTTAGATACGGCAGAAATAAAGTGGCGGTATCGGCATCCGAAACGACAATTCCCGTTTTTCGCCTCCGCTGCAATCACCGAAAACAGCGTCATCATCGGCGGCCGCGATAAAATGGTTCACGCCCTTTCACTCGATACCGGTGAACCTCTATGGACTTACACCGCCAAATCCAGCATTGAGTCTTCCGCTGTGATTGCTGGTACCCGTGTTTTTGTTGGGACAACGCGCGGGTTATTTATCGCTTTGGATATTACGACAGGAGAATCGGTATGGGAATTTCTGACAGGTGCCTCTATCGTTGCCTCACCCAGCGTTTCGGATGGTAGAATTTACATCGGGACTGAGGACGGGATCCTCTACTGCTTTGGAGAAAAATAGATTATGTCTAAAACACAGTTAAACACGGGTTCACAAGCAACGCACTTAGCAGAACCTGCGACAGCAGGCATAGATTCAAAGGACACAACCGTAGGGAGCGTTTTCGTCTCCAACTACCCCCCGTATTCGACCTGGGGGGAATCCGATGTGCCAGCGGTGCATCAAGCACTCGACGCACCCCCACGCCCGGATGCGACCTTGGGACTTTACCTCCATATCCCGTTCTGTCGTAAGCGGTGTAAGTTCTGCTATTTCCGTGTCTATACGGATAAAAACAGTTCGGAAATTGATACGTACCTGAACGCACTCGCCAAAGAGGTTGAACTTTACAGTGCGAAACCCGCAATCGCAGGCCGTCCACTAAGATTCGTCTATTTCGGTGGCGGAACGCCGTCCTATATCAGCGTCAAGCACTTGACCACGCTCGTCGATAGAGTGAAACAGGTAATGCCGTGGGATGCCGCTGAAGAGATTGCTTTTGAATGTGAACCCGGTACCTTGACAGAAAAGAAACTCAACGCCATCAAAGCGATCGGTGTAACCCGATTGAGTCTCGGCGTTGAAAACCTCAATGACGAGATCCTCGCTGAAAACGGTAGAGCGCATCTTTCCAAAGAGGTCTATCGCATCCACCCATGGATCAAGGCGTTGGCGTTCGATCAGGTGAATATCGATCTGATTTCAGGCATGATAGGCGAGACATGGGAAAGTTGGCGCGAGACCGTCAAAAAAACAATTGAACTCGATCCAGACAGCGTCACTGTCTATCAGTTGGAGCTGCCCTTCAACACTGTCTACTCCAAGGACATCCTCGGTGGCGATGCATTGCCGGTGGCAGATTGGAAACTGAAACGCGAGTGGCATCAATACGCCTTTGAACAATTCGCACAAGCCGGTTATACGCAATCCAGCGCGTACACTGTGCTAAAGAGAGACAAAAATTGTCAATTTGTCTATCGCGATGCCGTCTGGCAAGGCAGCGATATGATCGGCACAGGAGTCGCCTCTTTCTCGCATCTCAGCGGAATCCACTTTCAGAACGCACCGTCATGGGGTGACTACCTCGGTGCCCTCGAAGAAGACAGCCTCCCGGTTTACCGAGCATTGAAACCGACGGAATCGGAACGACTGACGCGGGAGATGATACTGCAACTTAAACTCGGCAAAATTAGACCGTCCTATTTCAAAACGAAGTTCAACGCTGATATCCTTGAGATTTTTGCTGAACCTTATGAGAAACTACAAAACGACGGTATGCTGCGCGTCAACGCCGAATCAGACGATATCCAGCTCACACAGCGCGGACTGCTACAGGTTGATAGTCTGCTGCCAGCGTTCTATGCACCTGAATACCAGAATACCCGATACACCTAATACATGGATACAAACACACAATTACACCGCTTTCGTGAAATGCTTGCACCGGTATTAGAGACAAACAGTTTCTATCGACAAAAGCTTACAGCAGCCGGGATCACACATCCAAACGACGTACAAACACTCGCCGATTATCAGCGTTTGCCATTCACTACAAAAGAAGAACTCAGCGCAGATCAGGTATCGCATCCGCCTTACGGCACAAACCTCACTTTTCCGTTGGAGCAATATACCTGTCTCCACCGCACCTCTGGTACAACAGGTGCACCACTGCGCTGGTTAGATACAGCAGAATCGTGGGACTGGTGGGGCAAATGCTGGGGGAAAGTCTATCGCGGTGCGGGTGTGACCTCCGCAGACAGGCTGATGATCGCCTTTTCGTTCGGCCCATTTATCGGTTTCTGGAGTGCCTATCACGGTGCACAGCAGCTCGGCGCACTCATCATCCCGAACGGCGGCATGACCTCCGAACAGCGGATACGCACAATCCTCAGTAATGATATAACAGTGCTTATCGCCACGCCGACCTACGCGCTTCGACTCGCTGAAGTTGCCGAACAAGACGGCATCAATCTGAGCGAAGAATCCTCGGTTCGAGTAACCATCCACGCGGGCGAACCTGGTGCCAGTGTACCGGCAACGAAACAGCGGATTGAAACCCGTTGGGGTGCGCGTGCCTACGACCACACCGGTGCAACGGAAGTCGGTGCATGGGGATTCATGTGTGAACAGCAGGTAGGTATCCATCTCAACGAAGACGAGTTTATCTGTGAAGTCCTCGACCCAGAAACCGATGCGTCAGCAGACGAAGGCGAGTTAGTGATTACCAATTTGGGGCGCGTCGGTATGCCTGTGATCCGCTATCGGACAGGGGACTATGTTAAACTTAAATTGGGACGGTATGAAGGCGGCCGAAAGGGTCGTGTCCTTGATGGCGGCGTTATCGGACGGTTAGACGACGCACTCATCGTCCGTGGACTGAACATCTATCCTGCGACACTTGAAAACATCATCCTCAAGTTCCCAGATGTCCAAGAGTTCGCCGGGCGCGCTTACAGCACAGAGACGCTTGACGAACTCGAAATCCAGATTGAATCTACGAACTCGAACCCTGATGCGACTGCCATAGCGGTTGCTTCTGCTATCCGAGATGATTTAGGCTTGCGTGTTGTCGTGAAAACAGTGCCACTCGGCACGCTACCGCGATATGAACTCAAATCAAGACGCTTCAGGGATGAGCGAACTTCGTGAAAAATACATTCCGGTTCGTAGTCGCGCAATTCATTGCGCGTGCGTTTGTTCACCAATTTAGACTTACAGATTCCTTTAAATTGTGTTATAATAAAAGAGAAATATCATGAGGCTTGCAAAAACACGGCTCTCTGAAATTGAGAACCTGCCTGATAACGCCATTGATACATCAGATATCCCCGAACTTGATGACGAGTTTTGGGAAAACGCTCAGCAGATGATTCCTGAAAATTACCTTCAGATTGAACAAGAAATCTTGGAGTGGTTCAAGGGGCAAGGGCAAGATTACCACACTCGAATAAATACGGTGCTTCGAGCGTATATGGAAGCACACAGGTAAATCAATAAATGGCTGTCTCGGTACCACAACGGTATTTCCGAGGTTATAATTGTTTAGGGGGTAACCACGCAAATGGCAGACTATGAAATCGATGAAATTCACAGAATTCGACGGGAAATCTCCGAGCGATTTGATCATGATATCGACAAACTGATCGCTCACTATCAGGCATTAGAAAAAGAATACCGGAAGTCTGGAAAATATAAATTCGTGAATCCACCGGATGAGAAACCCAAAGCAGAAAAGTC
Source organism: Candidatus Poribacteria bacterium (assembly GCA_022820835.1). Taxonomy (GTDB): domain Bacteria; phylum Poribacteria; class WGA-4E; order WGA-4E; family WGA-3G; genus WGA-3G. The sequence continues at coordinate 49,849 of JAJEET010000065.1, read as the reverse complement.
GAAAGACGAAGAAGCTGCGGATTGATTTCAATTCTTAGCAACATGAAGAAGTTTCCTTGACCAAGCGAGCGTAAATGAACACATATCAAAATTACGACACCATCGTTATCGGGGGCGGGCCCGGTGGAAGCACCGTCGCAACGCTTGTCGCTGAACAAGGATACCGCGTGCTGCTCCTTGAACGAGAATCCGAACCGACATTCAAAATCGGCGAATCGCTGATTCCGGCTACATACTGGACCTTCAAACGGCTCGGTATGCTCGAAAAACTACGCACAAGCCATTTCCCACAGAAATACAGCGTACAGTTCTATTCACGCTCCGGCAAGGGGTCCGCGCCGTTCTATTTCTTCCAAACCAATCCACATGAGAGTGCTGTCACATGGCAGGTCCTACGGAGTGAGTTCGATCAGATGCTCTTGGACAACGCCAAAGAAAAAGGCGTAGAGGTCCGCCGCGGGGTTGGTGTGCGAGAAGTCCTTTTGGATGGCGACACCGCAACCGGTGTCTTAACACAGAACGCTGACGGCACCCGTGAAACGCTCAACGCAACCGTCATCGTCGATTCCACCGGACAACGATCGCTCATTGGTAGACAGCTGAATCTCAACACGATAGAACCGAACCTCAAGATGGCATCGCTCTTTACGCACTACGAAGGCGGACACAGAGATGAAGGTATCGACGAGGGGGCCACACTCATCTTACATACTGAAGAGAAAGACTCTTGGTTCTGGTCGATCCCGCTCCCCTACAACCGTACGAGTATCGGTGTTGTCGGTGAATTGGATTACCTCCTCCAAAACCGGAGAGATGCCGACGGAAAACTCGACACACAGAAAATCTTCAACGAAGAATTGATGAAGTGTGCACCGCTGAAGCAGAGACTCGAAGGCGCGAAGCAGCTGTTCCCGATCCAAACCACGAAAGATTTTTCCTATCGTGCCAGTCGTATCGCAGGCAATAACTGGGTCTTGGTAGGCGACGCGTTCGGATTCTTAGACCCTGTCTACTCAACCGGACTGTTTTTGGCACTCAAATCTGGTGAGATGGCAGCAGATGTTATCCTTGAAGCCTTCCGAAAAGATGATTTCTCTGAGGCGCAGCTCGGAAGTTTCGGACCGGCATTTGTGGATGGTATGGAGGCATTTCGGAAACTCGTTTACGCTTTTTATACAAAAGAATTTAGTTTTGCACGGTTTCTATCAGAATATCCAGAGCATCAAGGCGGTATCGTTGACATTTTGAGTGGCGATGTCTTTAGAAAAGACGTAACGCATATCTTCCCCGATATGGCGGAGATGTGTCCACTTCCACCTGAGATGCCGATCGGCTGATACCGAACCCGTGCCACATCATAAAAAATAGGAGAATGTTATGCGATCAATCTTGTGCTATTTAACGATTATCTGTGTTATCTTTACCTTTGCGTGCGATAACACCGCAAAACGCGACACTGCCGAAGGTGAGAAAAAAGACACTGCTACCGAGTTAGTAAACGATACGTCCACAAAACGCCAGTACATCAGTGTCGGTACGGCCCCTGCTGGTGGTGCTTTTTTCGTTGTCGGTTCCGCTATCGCTGAAGTCGTCGCTGGTAATGCCCCTTCAGCAGGCTGGGAAGTCACTGCCGAAGCCACCAAAGGTACGCAGGAGAACATCCGCCGTATTGTGAACAATGAACTGGAATTCGCACTCGCTAACGCCGCCATCTCTTATTTCGCAGTACGTGGTGAAGGCGATTGGGGAACAGAACACGCCATCCGCACCGTCATGACGCTTGCTCCTAACGTCGGATTGTTTATTACATCGCAGTCTTCAAGTATCCGTAAAATCCAAGATTTTGCGGGGAAACGCATTGTTGTCGGCCCCGCAGGCGCAGGTTTCGAGTATTTTCTTAAACCGATATTAGCTGCGCACGGTGTCGCCTACGAAGATTTTTCGCCGCTCAATAGTACCTATATCGGTTCGGTGGACCTGTTAGCGGACGGTTCCGCCGCCGCTGCATTCATCGGTGGTGCGATCCCGACACCAGCCGTCACGCAAGCCAGTACATCCCAGAACATTTTCTTTATTCCGTTTGATGAAACGGCAAAACAGTCCCTCTTTGAAGAATACCCCTTCTTTAACGCAATAACTATCCCCGCCAATACCTATAAAGGACAGACGGAGCCGTTCGCGAGTATGAACGTCGGTGCGATGCATCTGATTACCGCCGAAAACACAGCTGAAAACATAGTCTATGAATTTACGAAGACCTTGTATACAAACCGTGCAGAGGTGGTTGCGCGACACGGTGCTGGAAAAGCGATTAATCCGACAAATGTCGTCAAGGATACGGGTACACCTTTCCATCCGGGTGCGATCCGTTTCTACCGCGAAATCGGCATCTGGAATGAATAAAGCCTCGATTTGTGTCGTCGCAAGTCGTGAAAAATTAGAGGCCGAAAATCAGAAGATGGCTCGAACTCTCAACATCGAAACACTCTAAATGAGGCGTGCGCGAACCTCGCTTGCAGTGCTTATTCTGTAGGACTTCAGAGAAAATTTACTTGACTTAAAAACGCCTTTTCTGGTAGAATTATAGAAACGCCTCTTAAAAGGAGAACCGGAAATGGAACTAACTTTTGAAAAAGATGATCTCTTGCATGCCCTGCAAGTCCTACAAGGCGTGGCGAGCGGACGGAATACCTTACCAATACTTTCAAATGTCCTCATACAAGCTGCCGATGGTAAGATTGAGTGCGTCGCTACGGATTTGGAAGTCGGGATTAAGATCGCCGTTGAAGGGGTCATTCAAGAGGAAGGTGCAATCACTGTCTCCGCGAAAAAATTGTCTGATATCGTCAAAGAACTCCCTGAAGATCAGAGCATACACCTGCTAACGACAGCGAACGATCGCGTCGAAATTACGTGCGGCGACGGCGTTTACAAGATTATTGGACTCCCAGACGAAGAGTTCCCGCAGCTGCCTTCTATAGACGGACATTCATTAACCATCGATGGAGAGACCTTGCGCGCTGTTCTCCGCAGAACAGAATTCGCCGCAGCGACAGAAGATGTTCGCTACTTCTTAAACGGACTCTATTTTAGTTTCCTTGAAGATAAAACAGAAATCGTCGCTACAGATGCGATTTGGCTCGCACTTGCACATTGCGAACCGCTCAGCGCACCAGAGAACGTCCAAGGAATCATCGTTCCGCTCAAAGCCGTCAAAGAGATTGAACGCACTTTCGCTGAATCCAGCGAAGTACGGATCTCAATTCTTGAAAATCAGATACTCCTTGCTGATGAACGAGCGACCTTAACTACAAGACTGATAGACGGCGATTATCCGAAATACGAGAAGCTCATCCCGGAATCTACCGGCAGAGCGGTCGTTGATAAAGATCAACTTCTGCATGCAACTCGACGGGTCGCACTCCTATCGAATCCGAAAAATTATTGTATCTGTCTCGAAATTGATACTGAGCAGATCCAAATTTCAGCGATGAGTCCGGAATTAGGTGAAGCGCACGAGACGTTGTCTGTGGAATCCGGTGCTGGACGTGTACGCATCGGAATTGATGCACGGTTACTGACGGAGACCCTCATGCACATCGAAACAGACTCAGTCGCTGTCGAATTTACCGGTGAAGTAACCCCGGTATCGTTTAAACCGGTTGGAACAGACGGACACGTGTGCGTGGTAACGCCGATGCGCTTGGCATCTTAAAGACAGACACCCTCCGCTGCGGAGAATCGGGCTCCCACTACATCGCATCTGAGAGAGATAAGATCGTAGATGGACAATACTTGGACCGGGGGCATCTCCCAAAACTACTTAACATGAGTTGAAAAAAGGACTTGACGCTAACGCCTTTTTTCTGGTAGAATTAGAAAAATAATTAATGGGGAAAATTGGAAATGGAACTAACTTTTGAAAAAGATGATCTCTTGCATGCTCTGCAAATATTACAAGGCGTAGCAAGTGGACGGACGACCTTACCGATCCTTTCAAACGTACTTATCGAAGCCGCAGACGGAAAAATCGAATGCGTCGCTACCGATCTTGAAGTCGGGATTAAGATTATCGTGGAGGGTGACATTCAAGAGGACGGCACAATCACTGTCTCTGCCAAAAAACTGACCGACATTGTCAAAGAGCTTCCGGAAGATCAGAAGATACATTTCGCAACGACAGCAAACGATCGCGTTGAAATCAAGTGTGGCGACGGTGTTTACAAAATTATTGGACTCTCGGATGAGGAGTTCCCGAATCTGCCGTCTATTGATGGTCATTCGTTGACAATTGACGGAGAGACCTTGCGCAATGTGCTCCGCAGGACTGAATTCGCCGCAGCGACAGATGATGTCCGCTACTTCCTAAATGGACTCTATTTTAGTTTCCATGAGCAGGCGACGGAAGTTGTCGCGACCGATATGGTGAAACTTGCACTTGCACGCTGCGAACCTCTCAGTGCACCAGAAAATGTAGACGGAATTATCGTTCCACTCAAAGCCGTTAAAGAGATTGAACGCACTTTTGATGGAGCCGATAAAGTACAAGTCTCGATTCGCGAGAACCAAATTCTCTTTTCCGATGATACATCTACACTGACCACGCGTCTCGTAGATGGCGATTATCCGAAATACAGGGAAGTCATCCCAGAATCGGTAGAAGGTAGTGCTACTGTCTCTAAAGAATTGTTCCTGCATGCCGCGAAACGTGTGGCACTCCTGTCAAATCCGAAAAACCATTGTGTCTGCGTGGAAATTGACACTGAACGCATCCATGTTTCAGTGAGTACCCCGGAAGTCGGGGAAGCCCACGAGACGCTACCTGTTGAATCCAGCACCGGCAGTCTACGCTTCGGGATCGACGCACGTTGGCTAATAGAGACCCTCACGCACATCGAATCTGAATCCGTTGCTGTGGAATTTGTCAGTGAAGTGAAGCCTATCGCCTTTAAACCGGTGGATACAGACGAACATGTATGTCTCGTCGTACCGATGCGCTTGGAATCTTAAAGGCAGATTTCGGTGGTGTGAACCGGTAAACGCCTTCTGGTTGTACGGAGTTGTTTTTCAGCAATACCAGCAAAAACTGAGACGCTCCGTACATGCGCCTCTATTCAATAGCAGCACGGATTCAGTGCTTGCAGAGATGCCTCCGATTTTTGGCAAAAAAACTTGACAACCGCTCGCGTTTGTGGTATTATTATATAGCCCGATGCCGAGATAGCTCAGTCGGTAGAGCAGTAGACTGAAAATCTATGTGTCGGCAGTTCGATTCTGCCTCTCGGCATTCCATTCCAATTTGTAATGCTTTGCTAAGCCGGTGTAGCTCAGGGGAAGAGCAACTGATTCGTAATCAGTAGGTCGGAGGTTCAAATCCTCTCATCGGCTTTCGTTTTTCCCCGAACCCTACCTATCACATTACAACCTTATTCCAAGTCGTCTGCTGTTTCTAAATCTTCTTCCTCCGCTACCAGATCCTCTTCAAGCGATTTGATATTCGCTAAAACTGTTGGATGTGGTTCAATCTCGTATACCTTTTGATACATTTCGAGTGCCTTCGCCTTGTCCCCAAGAAAACCGGCATAGATTTCAGCCATCTGTTCCCACGCGCGAACCTCTTGCGGATCGAGTTCCACAATGCGTTCGTACACCGGAATCGCAGCCGCATACCCGCGCGTTTCGATGTCTTCGCGTTCAAGCGCACGCGCACGCGCCAGGAGTAGACGAACAAGATCCGCGACAACTTCATCCATCCCAGGACGCTGCTCTAATGCCTGTTCCAATAGCAGGATCGACTCCGATTCGAGACGCGTAACCTCAGCCAAGTCTTCATCCGTGAATTCGCGATCTAAGAATCGATATTTTTGCTGCATTTTAGCATACGCTCTGGATAACTGGAGGCGAGCGAGGATACCGATAGGTGATTTTTCGGATGCGACATCTCGAAACTCTGGATCACTCTCGATCGCTTTTTTATAGTGGACAGCCGCCTCTTCGAGCTGCTTGTTACCGTGATAGAGGACACCGAGTCGATAATGCGCCTCAGCGTTTTTCGTATCGCTTTCAATCACGGCAAGGAATTCTTCTGTCGCTTGTGCTAACAATGCATCGTCTAAAGTGTCATTGCTAAGGAGTTTACCTCGTAAGAGGCGAACATCAACGTGGTCCGGTTGGATACGGGCGGCATGCTCCAGACGGGCCCGCGCATCTTTTGACCAACTGCTCTGTGAATAGATTTCCGAGATACGAAGATTCGCATGTAGACCGATTGCATCGGTTGTCTGCGGCACACCGTTTACAGAGATCATCTGTGCTTTATCGACTGTCTCTAACGCCTGCAACGCACGCCAGTACAGGAGTGCAGCATCAATAAGGTCCTGTTGTGCAAAGCGTGTGTCCGCCTGCTCAATGAAGTTGCCGACCTCTGAGAGCGGCGGCTGTTCGGATTCAGCACTGCCTTGACGGATATAGAACGAGGCAAGCAGAATAAAACCGACGACTGCCAGAATCTCAGCATAGATGAGCCAACTACGTAAGGAAAATAGGGATTTTGCGTTGAATAGCATGTTACTCTCCTTTGTGCAAATCCGAAGTACAAGGCATCAAAGCCTACTGTCTGCCGCTCTCAATTTCATCAAGGATACCGAGCATCTCCTCTGCATCGACAAATCCGGTGAATCGCTTGAGAACAGTCTCGTCAGCATCTAAGAAAATGACAACCGGCAATCCGGGGATCTGATACTTTTTGGTCAACGCTTCCGTTGTTTCGGAGGTGCGACTGAAATCGAGTTTGACATTAACATAGTTATCAAGTCTCGCTGCGACAGTGGGATCTGCATAAGTTTGGTGATCGAGTTCGTTACACGCAGCGCACCAAGAGGCATAAAAATCAAGCATGACGAGTTTATCTTCCCGCTGAGCGATTTCAAACCCTTCTGCTTCATCGTAAACCCAATCCAAATGGGGTCCAGCTGGCTGTTGGATACCACCAATAAACATATAGGTACCGATAACTGCCAGCAAGAGACCACACGCTTTTTGGAACTGCATCCGCGCAGAGATGCCGCTGAAACGTTGTGTTAGCTTGCCGAGCCAGAGTCCAACAAGCACCAAACCGCCAGCGATAGCAAAGAACGGCAGCGAGTTTTGCAGGAAGTCCTGTAATGGCAGAAATACGTCTTTAAGAAAGTAGAGTGCCATTGTAATAATCGCGATGCCGAAAATATTCTCTAAAATATACATCCATCCACCGGAGCGCGGTAGGGCAGAGAGCAACCCGGAGAAGGTACCGATAGCGATGAAGAGTAATCCCATTCCGAGGGCGTAGGTGAACATGAGCCAGAACCCGAGGAACAGGCTCCCCGTTGTCGCTATGTAAGTTAGCACCACTGCCAATGCCGGTCCCGTACAAGGCGCAGCGATCACACCGGCGACGGTCCCCATAGCGAACGCACCCGCAAACCCGGTACCGCCGACGGTGTTCAGACGATTCTGCACCGCTGATGGCAACCGGATTTCAAAAACACCAAACATCGACAGCCCAAGCGAAACGAGGATTAAAGCGATAAAACCGACGACCCACGGATTTGCCATGATCTGACCGAAAACCGCACCTGTTGAGGCAACAGCGACACCTAAAATCGAATACGTGACAACAATTCCGATGACGTATACAACGGAAAGCAGGAAAGATTTAAAAAAGCCAGCAGACTCGTTAGCACCGAAGATCGAAACCGTGATGGGTATAAGCGGATAAACGCACGGCGTTAAACTGGTCAAAATTCCACCAGCAAACACAAGGAGAAACGCAAGCCAAACCCGTCCGCCGGAGAGCGCACGTGCGAGGGTGCCTTCCTCATCAGCAGAACTTGGCGGAGTGCCGAAATCAATGTTGGCGAAAACCGATTCGTTAACCCGTTGAACCGCCTGCTCTATACTGACGACCTCAATAGGTATCGAAAAATTAAGTACATCGGGTAACAGACACTGCTCATCATTACACGCCTGATATTGGAGTTGGAAATCCAACATATCGGATCTAATCGGTGCAGTCTGACTTAAGTCGGCTTGGATACCGATGGTGATCGTGTCGTGATAAACAGGGGCTTCCCCGATGGACCCGAGCTGTAGTATATCGCCTTCCGGATATACGATCTCTCCGAAAGTGAGATTCGGTACATCTGGCAAGGTAATTTCAGTCGCGATAAGCCCCTCTTTCGCCGGGTTCGCATTGACATGCCACCCCTCAGTAATCTCTACGACGACAGCAATCTGGAATTGACTTCCCTGCTGTACTTTGTTGAGGGAGAGGTAACCTTTCGCAGAAAGCTTCTCAGGTGCAGGTTGCGTTCCGAGTCCAAAATCTGCCAACTGTGCCTCTACGTGTATCGGGAAACACAACGTGATGACTGTTAACAGACTACAAAACAGGTATTTATGAAGTTCAACGGTTTTCGACATACAATTTCTCCTCAACTATCGCGGCTCAAGTACAACGCACGGCAAGATCATCTCTTCAAGTGAAACACCACCGTGTTGGAAACTGCCTTGGAATATCTCCTTATAGACATTGAACTGCCTGTCATAAACGAAGTAGTAGTCCTCTTTAGCGAGAACGTAGTTCTTACGCGTCGATTCGCCAGGTAAGCAATATGCTTTCGGATCATCTATAATCCATCCCGCATCAGGAGCACACGAGATGTTTCTTCCTTCTTTGAACCGAAGTCCAGTTGTGAGTTCCGCTTGACTCGAAACCTTCGCTGCATTCTGGCAGAGCAACGAACCGTGATCAGATGTTAAAATAATGGTGATACCGCGCGCCGCAGCGATTCTGAATATTTCATAGAGGCGTGAGTGGTGGAACCATGCATGCACGAGTGATCGGAACGCCGCTTCGTCCGAGATAAGCTGCCTAAGCAAATCTACCTCGTATCGTGAATGGGTCAGCATATCAAGGAAATCGACAACGAGTGCTGTCAAACTCACTCTGTCGGTAATGTTTAGCCAGTGTAAATATTGCAGCTCGCCTCGCACATCGAAAATTTTGAAGTAATGCAAAGGCGGTTTGAGCGGTATGCCGTGCCTCTCAAATTGCAAGCGCAGGAGTTGTTTCTCATGGCGGTTGATGCTCGTGTGCGTGTTATCTGGTTCGGCGTATAGGTCTGGATACCTCTCAGCAAGCTCAAGCGGGAACAACCCACTAAAAATAGCGTTGCGCGCGTAACGCGTCGCTGTCGGCAGAATCGAGTAGTAGTAATCACGCTTTATGTCGAACAGTGGGTAGAGCAGTGGCTCAATTTTCAGCCAGTGGTCAAGCCGCATGCAATCCATAACCACAAACAGAACTTGTTTCCCCGCCTGGATTTCGGGTATGACATATCTGTAGACAACATCTACAGAGAGTGTAGGCGATGCTTTACCGACGAGCCAAGGTCTGTAGTTCTTCTGGACATAGTCAGCGAACCCCGCGTTTGCCTCCCGTCTCTCCGTTTCGTGGACAGTTTTAAGATCGTCAACATTGTAAAGTGAATCCAACTGCAGATCCCATTCAACGAGACGGACATAAGTATCAATCCAATCTTGCCAATCGCCATCGAAACCGCTCCGTTGCGTTTCCGAATCCGAAATGTTCACCCGATTGAAGTTTTGCACATACGCTTGTGGTGTATACGCCTCCCGAACGCTCTGTTTTTTGAGCAAAAAAGCGAGTGATGATGCCAGCTGCCTCGAAGAAATTTCAATCTGTGCATTTTCTGACATAATGAAGATATAGCCGACATCATAAAGACTTGCCTGTTGCATGACCTCATGTTCGTCCTCATCTGTTAGGAGGAAGATCGGAATGTGGGCATCCGTTTTCCGAACATACGCAAGTAGGTTCTGTTCTGGCATCGCCGCTTCATGGTTCAGGACGACAGCATGATAGGTCTCGTCTTTGAGTAAAGCAATGCCTTCAGAACTTGTATTTGCTAGTGATACGTCATATCCTTTGAACTCCAAGAAGCGGACATACGGTTTCGGCGTGATATACTTTTCTTTTTCAAGCGACTCTTTTTCAAGCGACGCATCTTCAGATTGTCCAATAGGTCGCGCTACGTCAGTTATCTGGTTATCAATCCACAGAATCCTCCATATTCTTTCTTCCATGTTAAACCCCCTTTTTGTGACATAGGTTTACAAACCTACATCTTGATAGAGCGGGCAATTCGGTAATTGCCCGACGTTTTTGGGGTGAACTGTTAGAGACCTCTCGACTAAAAATAGATACACTATAGGACGGCAGGATAAAAAAATTCGCCCCTAAAAAGACTAAATACTTGAAACGAATCTCCCGGGGTTCAACAGACCACACGGATCGAATCTGACTTTAACCTGATTCATTAAAGCGTCCGCGTCTCCGAAAGAACCCCAGACATCAATATGCTGTTTGAGTTCAGGTGGCGCATTTTCTACGATAAGGTTGCCGCATACCTGCGTTGCAGATTGACGTAACTCTGTTAAGTGTTTTGCAAACGTTTGGAAATCCGTGTCCGGCGTTACTGGAACGGCGAGATACAACACGCCGCTTCCGAGGAGTGCCATAACTTGGGCACCACGATCCGGACCTTCTGCCACAATTTGCGCAGCAAATTCGGCGACATCCGTGCGTTTAAGGTTCAACTTGGCAATTACCCGTTCTGCCCCCGCAGCGAATTCCCGAACAGCCGCGTGAAGATGTCGGCGCGGTTCGCCTTCTATAATTGTGACACCCTTCGCGCCATTTTGTTCCATCATTTCTTGACATCGTTCCAATTGCCACGCCACGGTTTCAGGATCGCCGCCGAACCCAACAACCAATGTCGGTTTTTTCGCATCCATCGCACCGCCAACTTCAAAATTGATTAGTAGGTTTACAAACATCGGTAGATACTGTGAGCCTACGATGTTTAAACCGGTTTTAACGGTGTCCTGTACGTTTTCAAAACCCGCTGTCAGTATGGCTTCCCGCGGTGGAATCGGAGACAACTTCAGCGTCACTTCGGTAACAATGCCGAGCGTCCCAAAAGCGCCGATATAGAGTTTGTTAAGATCATACCCCGCAACATTTTTTACTACTTTGCCGCCACTCTTGACGACAGAACCGTTGGCATGAACAACCCGCAGACCCAAAACCTGATTCCGAGCAGTTCCGTGCCGTAGACGTAGAGATCCGCTTGTGTTTGCCGAAACAATACCACCGATGGTACATCGATCTGAATACGGTGGATCCAACGGAAGAAACTGGCGATGCTGTGCCAACTCGGCTTGCAAAGTGGCTAAACGGATACCGGCTTCTACAGTGACGGTCAGATCCGCGGGTTCATACTCTACCACACTGTTTAGACGGGTTGTCGCCAACACGATGTCCACTTTCTGTGGAAGATTACCGATGCCGAGTTTCGTACCCGCACCCGTAGGGATAACCGATAATGCCTTTTTCGATGCGAATCGGAGAACATCTTGTATCTCTTGAACGGATGCAGGTAAAACGACTGCCTTCGGAACGTATCCGTCAAACGTGTAGTCGGCGACCTGCGCTTCGGTCAGGATACCGGCTTCTCCAACAATATGTTTAAGTTCATCGTGCAATTTTTAATTTTCCTTGCGGTTAAACAACGTGCACCTGAAATATCAAGGACGTTCTTTAAAGATGTAATTTTATGTAACGTATCATTCCACAGTTCCCGACGCTTTGTTCTTAATAGCAATATCTCTTAGCGATGTGATATTCGTAAGTGTTTCAAGGATATGATTGTCCGCACTCGTTGCATATTTTTTCTTAGCTTCGTCAGCGACTTCCAGCAAAAGCGTCCAGCTACTGGTATCGCGATAGACAAGTGCCAAACCATAGTAAGCATCAACGGCGTACAGGCTATTTTGATGTTCATTAATAATCTGCTTATAGATGGTGATCGCCTCATCCGAATTCTCCAACCGGAAATGACTCTTAGCAATACCGAGTCTTGCCTCGGCAACAAAGTTGCCATCTGGATACTTTTCAAGAAGAACATTATACGAAACGAGGGCGTTTTCATAGTCACCTTCATCGAAGTAGGTCTGGCCGATAGCAGATTGAATTTTTGCCTGAAGTGCTCGGTCAGTTGGGTTTTCGAGTGCCATTTTATAATTGGCGCGGGCATTTTGATAATTTTTTTGTCTGGCGTAAATTACCCCTTGGTCGAAATAAGCGGCAGTGACATACGGACTATCTGGAAATTGCTTGATAAAATTCGCATAACGTTCGATTGCCGCATTGTCTCCACCGAGTTGATTTAAGCTATAAGCCGCTTTATACATCGCTTCAGCTTGCAGGTCCGGATAGTCTTTGAATGCCTCAGTCATAAGTTTATCGAATTCCAAGTACGCCTGCTCATAGTTCAACTCAGTTAGAAAAGACGTTGCAATCAAGTGCTGCGCCTCATCTTTAAAATCGGAGTCTGGAAAACCGTCAAGAACAGCTTTGAACGCCCGCCGAGCGTCTTCATAATCCTGCAGCTTGTAGTTGGATTGCCCAATCATATACCAAGCGTTTTCGACGAAGAGACTTTCCGAGAAGTCTTCTATGAGCTGCTTGAACTTCAGTTCCGCTAGTTTAAACTGGTCCGTCTGGTAGAGGATGAAACCCCAGAGATAAGTTAACCCTTCTTTATGTACCGGAACACTTGCTGTTAGGGCGACTTTTTCAATGTGGTCAATCGCAGTTTTGTAGTGAGAAACATCACCTGTTTGATCAGCGAGACGTGTGTAGCTCACTGCAATCTTATAGTGGGCAAGCGTCGTGAAATCCTTGTCAATAACCTGGGTATTCACACCCTCCTTCGTTGACTCTTCGAGTGCCGCAGTATACTTGGCAATTGCCCCTTCATAATCCGCCTGTACATACAACTCTTCAGCAGACTTGAAGAGTTGCTGTAGGTTTTCGGTGCTACCCATCGTAAAAGGCACCAGAAACCCAATTAATAAGACAATACCACCAATGATGCCAGAAATTCTTGGACGTATTCTGTTCCGTTGATCCATTCTATCCTCCTTTAGCAATTTAGGTATACCTTGTGCCTATGAATACAGGAACTCACTCGGTTGCAAACCCAACTTCTCATAGGATTCAGCTGTTGGGAAAATCTTACCGGGGTTGCAGAGTCCAGTCGGATTAAAGATGTGCTTAACAGTTGCCATCACTTGCAAATCGGCAGAACTGAAAATCAAAGGCATATAATCCATTTTCTCAACGCCGATGCCGTGTTCTCCGGTGATTGTGCCACCGACCTCGGCACAGACGGTGAGAATCTCCATGTTAACATGCTCCACGCGTTCACACTGGTCTGCATCGCGCTCATTAAAAAGGACAATCGGATGGATATTGCCGTCGCCCGCGTGGAAAACATTCGCAATTGGTATCTGATATTTTTCGGAGATTTCAGAGATCCGACGTAGCACCTTCGGCAGTGTTGTCCGTGGCACAACACCGTCTTGGGTAATATAGTTCGGTGCAAGTCGTCCGAACGAACCGAACGCGCTTTTCCGCGCTTTCCATAACTGCTGTCGCTCCGCTTCATCTTTGGCATAATCGACCTGCCGCGCGTTATGCTGTTTAAAAACCTCCAAAATCTGATCTGTCTGATTCTGCATCCCTGCTTCAATCCCGTCGAGTTCCACAATCAAGATGGCTTCGGCATCGAGCGGGAAGCCGAACTCGAACGCTTCTTCCAAGGCACGAATGACGAGGCTATCCATCATTTCGAGTGCTGCAGGGATAATCCCTTCACCGATAATCGTCGAAACGGCGTTTGAGGCATCGTCCATCGTTTCAAAGATAGCGAGTGCTGTCTGATAGGCTTGCGGGTTGCGTGTGAGACGGACAACCGCTTTTGTCACAATCCCAAACGTGCCTTCCGAACCGATCATCACGCCGCGCAGGTCGTAACCGGGGGTCTCTTCAACAGTTCCTCCTAATTCAATGATCTCGCCGTCTGGTAGAACAACCTCTAATCCGAGCACATGGTCAGACGTAACGCCATATTTCAAGGTATGCGGTCCACCAGAATTTTCGGCGATGTTTCCACCTATTGTACATGCTTTCTGGCTTGATGGGTCCGGGGCGTAGTGGTAGCCTCGGTTTTGGACAGCCTGCGTCAACAATAGATTGACAACACCGGGTTCAACCACTGCTCGTTCGTTTTCGAGGTCTATCTCTAAGATACGATCCATCCGGTTCAGCGCGATGATAATCCCACCCTGAACAGAGAGCATACCGCCGCTTAAACCTGTTCCGCCACCGCGCGCAATAAACGGCGTGTCGTACTTGTTTGCTAACTTTACAATATCCGACACTTGCTGCGCCGTATCCGCAAAGACAACTACATCCGGCATCGCTTTAAAAGACGGTGCAGCATCGCATTCATATACGGACAGCGCAGTTGCATCTGTTAACACATTTTTAGGTCCGAGAAGTGCAGAGAGATCCGCAATCAGTTGTTCTTTTTCGCGCATAGTCTATTTCCTTTGGATGCATAATTCGTAATTTACGATTTTATGTTACATTACCACAATTTCGATTCAATGTCCAGTTAGAAATTTTCTGTTTTTTGTAATTTCCTTTGTAGAATAGCGGATAAAATGTTATAATTGAATTGTCCGCTGAATTGAGAAACCGTTAAATTCTTAACATTCTGACACGTACCCTCGGGGTTCGTAAAGTAAGGAGATAAAGATGCGAAAGTTGATACTGATTTTAGCATTCGCCTGTGTATTTGCTTGGATGCTACCACAAACTGGTATGGCTGAAGTTGACCCAGAAACAGCGGTCGGCGTTTGGCTGTTTGATGAAGGTGGGGGCGACACAACGGCAGATTCCTCTGGACACGATCATGAAGGCACAATCAACGGTGCTAAATGGGAAGACGGTAAATTCGGCAAAGCACTTGATTTTGACGGCGGTGATTGGGTCTCAATTGAGTCAACGCCGGAATTACAAGCTGGTGAAGAATTTACCTTGATGGCATGGTTTTTTGCTACAGATATCGGAGATTGGCGGCAGCTCATTGCGAAAAACGCTGAGTATCTCCTACGTATTGATCCACCACAGGAAGGCAATAAGATGTCAGCGTTTGTCTTTATCGGTGGCTGGGAACCGAGAGCCTCTGCAAATGTCCCGGATGAGGACACATGGATCCATTACGCAGCGACGTACGACAGCAACGAGAACAACGAACAACTTGTTTTGTACGTTAACGGTGAACGTGCTGGCGCGAGCACACGTCCCGGAAATATTGCTGGAACCAATAATCCTGTTGAAATCGGTAGATGGGGTGGTGGTTCATACTTCGTCGGTATCATCGATGAAGCCGCTATTTTCAACGTTGCCCTCGGCGAAGATGATCTGAAAACCATCATGGAACACGGGTTATCGGACACACTCGGCGGGTTGGCAAGTGTCGCACCGACAAACAAATTGACGACGACATGGGCAACCCTTAAAGCAGATCGGTAATTTATGACATAATAACCTAAACTGTCGGTGGACTATTCAGCTGCAAAACTACAACGTTTAGACTGGATAGTCCGCTATACCTTCGTTTGTAGTTTCAAAACCTTAATTTGTGTCCTATGCTGTGCGAACTAACTGAAGATTAGTGTTTCCGGTTGTAATAGTAACAAAATTGAAGACACCTTTTAAGAAACCCACTGTGTTAGCTGTGGGGGTATGTTATGGAGGATTTGCTATGAAAACGGTTATGATTCTAATCTGTGCAACCTTAATGTTGGTTTGATAGCAGTCGTGTCCGCTGGCGTATGGACCGACCCCTTTGACGGTAACAGACTCGTTGACGGATGGGAATTCCGCGACTATCGCGACGAAGTTACGGAGTTTGAAGTCAAAGGCGGTTTCCTTCAGGTGACGAATCCAAACGGTGGATGGGGGCATACCACAACGTGGGGGACCCTCAAACGGAAAAATGAGACCCCGTAGTCAGTCAGATTGACGGCTGAAAGCACACTGTTTTATTCAAAATGTCTGTCAAGTCAATTTGGCAGACATTCCATCCAAATTACGTCTATTTCAAACAATTAATATTGGCACGGATATTGCATGATATTGCATACTATTCAACATTAGGAGGACGTAATCACAATGAACCCACCGCGGTTCCGCCACTTTTTATGTGTTGGAACCTTTCTACTATTTCTAATAAACCTCTCTACTGTAGCAGAAGATACACGGCGTTTGACGTTAGAGGAGAGCATTGAGATTGCCAAACAGAGCAATCTTACCGTGCAAACTGCTGAGCAAAGCCTAAAAGTCGCCGAGGCACAAGTCCGCACCGCACGCGCAGGACTCTTGCCGAGGATTACAGCAAACGGTAACTACACCTACTTTAAAGATATACAAAAATCTGTCATTCAAGCCGATGGTGGATTCGGTTTTCCGATGCCGGGTGGCGAAATGGACGAAACGCCGCCGCCCGGCACCGATGACGAAGCAGACTTGATTGAACTCGAATTTGGCGCACATCATAACGTACAAGGCACACTCAATCTCACACAACCGATCTTCGCTTGGGGACGCTACTATTACGGTTACCAAGCCGCAAAACTCAACTATCAGGCGGTCCAACAGGATGTTTCTGCCGCTTACAATCAACTCCGTTTAGATGTATCTGAAGCGTTCTATGGTGCGTTGATCGCACAAGAGTTCGTTCGGGTGGCGCAGCAAAGTGTCACCCTTGTCGAAAAGCAACTCGGCATCGCTGAGACATCCCTGCAAGCGGGTGCTGCGACCGATTTTGATGTGCTTCGTGCGAAGGTTCAACTTGCAAACGCCAAGTCTCAACTCGTCCGCGCTGAGAACGCTGCGGTCACTGCTACAGATGCCTATAAAACAGTCCTGAATATCCCGCTCGCTGAAGATGTATCGGTTAAAGGCACGCTTGACATCCGAGAAAAACAGCAGATTTGGTCTTTAGATCTTGATACATTAATAGAGCAGGCATTTCAAAATCGTCCAGAGGTGCACCGCACGCAATTCAGCGAACATGCTGCACGCAAACAGGTTGATGTTGCCAGAACGCGACGACTTCCTGACCTCGGTTTCTTCACAAACTATCAAATCTCACAAAATGAAAGACTCACGCAGATGAACCGGATTTGGAGTCTCGGTTTCCAAATCAATATCCCTATTTTTGATGGGTTTGCGACGGGGGCAGCTGTTCAACAGTCTGAGTCCGTTTTGAAACAGGTTCAACTCGGGGGCGCACAAGTGAAAACGGGAGTTGAGTTTGAAATACGCAATGCCTATCTGAGCCTGATTGGTGCGCAAACACGTATTGAAGTCCAGCGCGAGGCGGTTGCCCAGGCACAAGAGAGCGTACGTATTGCGAATCTCCAATTTGAAAATGGGATTATTACGACAGTTGCCTTGACCGACACGCAGCTTGCCCTGTCGCAAGCCGAAGTCAATCGGCTTCAGGCATACCACGATTACATTGTCGGTTTAGCAAGATTGGAAAAGGCAATCGGGCAAACGCTACAATAGACAGACGCTTAGGTGGCCCCGTTGCAGGCGGGGTTTATACCTCCACCTTTAGTGCTTATCATGTAAAATATAAAAAATACGTCCGTCCTAACCTAAAATATCAGTTATAGGAAAAAGGAGAAATAAATTGAAGAACGTCCTGATTGTCATCCTCGTAATATTAGCGATAGGTGCGATTCTTATCCTGCCACGGTTTCTGAAGTCGCCGAAACCCGAAATTGAACAGACCGAATCCGCAGCCGTACTGAAACCCGTCGAGATCGCGAAAGCGAAACGCGGCGAGATTCGTTCCGAACTCGAATTGTCTGGCACCATTGAAGCCGAATCGCAGGTTAATGTCTTCCCGAAGATCGCAGGTCGTATCATTGAATTGAACGTTGATGAAGGTGACGCTGTCGAAAAAGATGCGCCGCTTGCGACTGTAGAACGTGAAGAGTTAGAACTTGCAGTCCAGCAAGCTGAGGCAACCCTTGAAGCAGCCGAGACCGCTTACGCACAAACCCAACAACTCGCTGAAGTTCGCGTAAACGCACAAGTCACACAAGCAAAGGCACAAGTCCGAGCCGCCGAGATCGCACTTCAGCAGGTCGTGGATCTTTCCGAAATCCGGACGGTCACACAAATTGATCAAGCACAAGCCGCGTTGGAATCGCTTGTTGCGAACCTTGAGAAGATTAAAAGTGGGGCACGAGATGAAGACAGGCGGCAGGCAGAAGCCGGTTTGAACCAAGCCGATGCCAATCTCGCCAATGCCAAGAGCAACCACACCCGGATGTTGCGACTCTTTGAAAACGGTGCTATCAGTCAACAATCGCTTGAGGGTGTGAAGACACAGTTGGACATCTCTGTGGCACAGCATAAGATTGCTTCCGAACAACTTCTACTGATTGATAACGGTGCACGCCCCGAAGATATTCAGGCAATGGAAGCACAGGTGCAGCAAGCGGAAGCCTCGTTAAGGTTGGCAGAGACGCAAGCGGCTACGAAGACCTGGCAGAAAGACATTGATCTTGCGCGTTCGCAGGTCGAAACCGCACGTGCGGGTCTGATCTCCGCGGAGGCACTCGAAGATGCGAAAAGTTGGCAAGCGGAAATCACGTCAGCGAAAACGGCACGCACACAGGCAGAAGTTTCGCTCAAACTTGCACAGAAACGCTTAAAGGATGCGACGATCCACGCACCAATTTCAGGCATCGTCTCCAAAAGCTACTTAGATTTAGGTGGGATGGCAGTACCGACAGCACCGCTTTTTGAGATCGTCAATATTGATACAGTGAAAGCTTCTGTTGATGTCATTGAGGCGCAGTTGAGGGACTTGGCAGTCAACCAACAGGCGACCATAGAGATTGATGGGATAGATGCGCTGATGTCGGGTAGCGTTGCTTTCATCAGTCCGACTCTGGAAGTGATGCGTCGGACTGCGAGAGTGGAAGTCCGTATTGACAACCCCGACGGCACTATTAAACCGGGCATGTTTGCCAATGTCACCGTTCCAGTTAAGGTTCACACGGATGCGATTATCATCTCTCGCACTTCACTCATCGGTGATGCTGATGCAAAGACACAAAATGTTTTCGTTATTGATGAGGAGAGTGTGAGTCAGCGCCGTCCAGTAGAAATCGGGCTTTTGCGCGGTGCGGAAGTGGAGATACTCAGCGGAATTACCGAAGGCGAAGCCGTCGTTACAGCCGGGCAGCATTCTTTAAAAGATGGAGAGAGTGTTAGAGTTGTCAATCCATAGATATTTTATATTCGTCTTGCGCTAACAACGCTGAGCGATTGCGATTGCCTATGTGGTTGCCTAACCTCACCAGAGCGTGTAGATACTACCGGACACAATTCGGTGGTGCAAACACAGCTCTACAACCGTTTTCACAAAAGATATCTGTCTACAGACAACGCAAAGAATCAGGAGAAATGCTACCACCATGTCTATTCCTAAAATGTCCGTAAACAACCCTGTTTTAGCGAACCTGCTAATGATTATTATTATTGCTTTCGGGGTGTATGCTTGGATAAACCTACCACGGGAACTCACACCAGAGATCGCGTTGCAGACTGCTACTGTAACGACGCTGTATCCGGGTGCCTCACCGGAAGAGGTTGAAAAACTCGTTTCCGCGCCAATTGAAGATGCTATTGAAGAGAACGTCAACAAAATCAATTTGATGCTTTCCAACTCTTCAGAAGGTAGATCTGTCATCACTGTCGATTTTGAAGAGATGAGTGACCGAGAATTCGATAAGGAACTTGAAAACTTGCGGACTGCTGTAGAACAGGTGAATGAGCTCCCCGAAGAAATTTTAGAGGATCCGCAAGTCATAGAACTCGATGTCTCCTCTGGTTTTCCGATGTTGACGGTTGTTGTTGGCGGCGACATTTCGGAATCCCAGATGCGTGACATCGCTGAGAATTTAAAGGACGAAATTTTAGACATCAAAAACATTGCGTCCGTTCGGATAGCAGGGCTTCGTGAAAGAGAGATATGGGTTGAAGTAAACCCTGATCGGTTGAAAGCGTATCAGATCCCGATTGCTGCTGTTATTACAGCACTCGGTACAAGTAACTTGAATCTTCCTGCTGGCACTATGGAACTTGGGAACACGGAGTTCATGGTCCGGACGATGGGCGAATTCGCTAACCCAGATATTATCGGCGAAACCATTATCGCCGTTCAACCGACAGGCACACCACTTCGCCTCCGCGATGTGGCAACTGTTTCAGATACTTATGAAGAGGCACGAACGCTATCACGAATCAGTGGGAAACCTTCCATTAGCCTGAGTATACAAAAAAAGTCGGAAGGGAATACGATCGCATTAGTTGCTCAGCTTCGAGAATTGGTTGAGAAACGGAAAAGCGATCTCCCTGAAGGTGCTGAATTGACAGCCGTGAACGACTACTCCGTCATCTTAAAAGAACGGTTAGGCATCTTGGAAACGAACGCGATATTTGGGCTGGTGCTTGTTGTACTGATGCTGCTTGTTTTTATCGGGTGGCGGAATGCTTTGTTCGCGGCACTTGGCATACCGGTTGCGTTCATGGCGACCTTCTGGTTTATGTCTCTCGCAGGTTATTCCCTGAGTGGTGTCTCCCTGTTTGGGCTTATTTTAGTCGTCGGAATTGTTGTTGACGATGCGATTGTCGTCATAGAGAACATCTATCGACACATTGAGAGAGGGGAACCGCCGAAAGTTGCTGCCATTCGCGGCGCGCAAGAGGTCGGATGGCCTGTGGTCGCCGCAAGTATAACAACAATCTGTGCGTTTGGTCCCCTGATGTTCATGTCTGGAACTGCCGGTCAGTTCATGCGGGTTGTGCCGATCATGGCGATTCTGGTGTTGATAGCATCTCTTTTTGAGGTCTTCGTCATTTTACCCGCACACGTTTCCGAGTGGGGAAAACCCAGAGTCCCGCGAACAGGACGCAGTCGGCTTGATAATCTGCGAACCCGATCCCGAAGTACCTTTAGCCTAATTGTGCTCATCACCGGCTTTTTCAGTTGGTTCATCACGTTTTTCGACCTCATCCGAAGCCGATATGTTAAAATCCTGAAAGTAACGATCCGGCACCGTTATGCGTTTGTCGGCAGTGTCCTCTTCATCGGTTTGATTGCGTGTGTCGGTGCTTTTGTGGTACTTGACAAAGAACTCTTCCCGGGCGAAGATTTTCCACAGTTCTACGTCAAAGCTGAGATGCCACCTTCCTATGGGCTCCAAGAGACAACTGCAGTTATGGCACAGATTGAAGCAGCTGCCAAAACATTGCCATCCAGTGAAGTCGCCGCAATTGTCAGCAACATCGGCATCCATACACCTACCTCAGGACTGACGGAGGGGGTTACCTACGGCTCAAACTTCGGCGAGGTTATCATTGAACTCACACCTAAACAGGAACGGACCCGAGGCGTTGATGAAATCATCGTAGACATGCGGAAGAAAACCTTAACGGTCAGTGGCGTTGAGGAACTCAATTATATCACACAAGCAGGGGGGCCCCCGCAAGGTGAAGATGTGGAGGTTAAGGTAAAAGGCGATCAGTTTGATAAACTGACTGAACTCACCGATGTCCTTAAGACTGAATTAGCACAGTTGGACGGTGTTTATGATATTCGAGATGACTTCCGAATAGGGAAATCGGAGTTACGCATCCACTTGAAGCCGGAGAAGGCACATCAATACGGGTTAACGACGTTCCAAATCGCCCAAACCGTTCGGACAGCGATTGAGGGTGCCAAAGCCACAACCTATCGTGAAGCAGACGAGGCGATTGATGTCGTCGTCAAATACGAGAAAGATACCCTCCAAAATATCGCAGAACTCAATAACTTATTGATCGCAACCCCTACTGGTGCGATTGTTCCACTCAAGGATGTCACAGACATCACCGAAGAGAAAGGGTACTCTGATATCCGTCGATTTGATGGAGAACGCGCAATTACGGTTTATGCCTCCGTCGATAGGCAGAAAACAACGCCATTTGAAGTGAATCAGGCGTTAATGAGTGCCTTTGCCAATGTGGAAGCCTTGTACCCAGGATACCAACTCGACTTTCGAGGCGTTTTCGATGAAATTGTAGAATCTTTTTCGGATTTGCGGAAGTTGTTTGTTGTCGGGTTATTGCTGATCTATGTGGTATTAGGTGCGCAATTCAAATCCTTTATACAACCGATCGTCATTATGTTTGCGGTGCCGTTCGGTATGATAGGTGCCATGTTTGGATTACTGCTTTCCAATGCCACACTGAGCATGGTTGCGATGTTTGGTATCGTTGCGCTCTCTGGGATTGTTGTCAACGATTCGATTGTGCTTATTGACTTCATCAACAAATACCGAGAACGCGGCTACAACAAGTGGTACGCCATCCTGAAAGGCGGGAGCATCCGACTCCGTCCGATTATTCTCACCTCATTAACGACGATCTTCGGACTCATTCCGATGGCAATTGGACTCGGAGGTAAATCACCTATATGGATGCCGATGGCATACACCATCATTTTCGGACTCGCGTTCGCGACCACGATGACACTGTTCGTAATGCCTGCGCTTTACGCGATTACAACAGACTTACGAGGTCTTGTTCTGAGAAATCCAGAAGAACGTTTCCGAACCGTTTCCGATGAAGACCTGTTAGGTGAAGTCGTCCCGGCTGACGATTAAGTAGAATCACAAGGCGAGGTTTCCTGACCTCGCCTTATACACTTTTGTTCCTTGTAGACGAATAT
Organism: Candidatus Poribacteria bacterium; assembly: GCA_022820835.1. GTDB lineage: Bacteria > Poribacteria > WGA-4E > WGA-4E > WGA-3G > WGA-3G. Next base: position 27,074 of record JAJEET010000065.1, on the reverse strand, counting down.
TTTCGGGTCAACACTAAGCCCCCAAATTCGACACAGAAAAATCCGATTGCCATGTCTATCCCTAAGTTATCCGTAAACAATCCTGTCTTAGCGAACATGTTGATGCTAATCATCATCGTTTTTGGGTTGTACGCATGGATAAACCTACCGCGGGAACTCACCCCAGAAGTCTCAGTTCAGAGCGCAGTTGTGACAACGCTATATCCGGGAGCATCCCCAGAAGAAGTTGAAAAGCTTGTCACTGCTTCTATTGAAGATGCTATTGAGGAGAACGTCAACAAAGTTGACCTATTGTTTTCTACCTCTTCAGAGGGGCGTTCTGTTATCTTTGTCGATTTTGAGGAGATAAGCGACCGGGATTTTGACAAGGAGCTTGAAAACCTACGCACCGCTGTTGAGCAGGTAAATGAGTTGCCAGAGGAGATTTTAGATGATCCGAGGGTTGACGAATTTGATATTTCATTTGGTTTTCCTATTTTGACGATTGTTGTCGGTGGAAATATTGCGGAAACGCAGATGCGGAATATTGCTGAAAATCTCAAAAACGAGATCTCGGACATCAAAAACATCGCCTCTGTTCGAATGGCAGGTCTCCGTGAGAGGGAAATATGGATTGAGGTGAACCCGGATCGGTTGAAGGCATATCGACTCCCAATTTCAGCGGTCATTACCGCGCTCGGAGCAAACAACTTGAATCTCCCCGCCGGCACCATGGAACTGGGAGGCACAGAATTCATGATCCGAACGATGGGAGAATTCACCGATTTGGACACTATTGGCGAAACTCTCATCACTGTTCAGCCGATAGGTACGCTTCTCCGTCTGAAAGATGTTGCAACGATCTCTGATACCTACGAGGCGGTGCGAACACTATCGCGAATTGATGGACAACCTTCGATTAGTCTGAGTGTGCAAAAGAAGACTGAGGGCAACACAATTGCATTGGTTGCTAAACTTCGAGAATTGGTCAACAATCGGAGAACGGATCTCCCTGAAGGTGCTGAGTTGACGGTTGTTAATGACTATTCCGTTGTTCTCAAAGAACGATTGAGAATTCTTGAAACAAATGCGTTTTTCGGTTTGGTGCTTGTTGTGCTAATGCTCCTTCTCTTTATTGGATGGCGGAATGCGCTATTTGCGGCACTCGGCATACCGGTTGCGTTCATGGCAACATTTTGGTTTATGTCCATTGCTGGTTATACGCTAAATGGCGTTGCCTTGTTTGGGCTTATCTTGGTTGTTGGCATCGTTGTTGATGACGCTATTGTTGTCATAGAGAATATCTATCGGTATATTGAGTCTGGATTATCTCCAAAAGTTGCCGCTATTCGCGGTGCAGGAGAGGTCGGTTGGCCCGTTGTAGCGGCAAGTTTGACGACAATCTGTGCTTTTGGACCGTTGATGTTCATGTCTGGTGTTACTGGACAGTTTATGCGGATCGTGCCGGTTATGGCGATTCTGGTGTTGATAGCATCTCTTTTTGAGGTCTTCGTCATTTTACCGGCACACGTCGCTGAATGGGGAAGTACCAAAATTCGCACAGGACGCAGCAGGCTTGAAAATCTCCGAACCGAGTCTCCGAGGGGTTTCGCCCTCGGTGTCCGCATTGTCGGCTTTTTCGTATGGTTTGCTATGTTTTTTGAATTAATTCGGAACCGATATGTTAGGATCCTAAAAATAACCATTCGATACCGATATGCGTTTGTAGGTAGTGTCCTCTTTTTCGGATTGGTTGCGTGCATCGGGGCATTCTTTGTTCTTGACAGGGAACTCTTCCCTGGTGAAGAGTTCCCACAATTTTATGTCCAAGCCGAGATGCCTCCTTCCTACGGTATACAGGAAACAACAGAAGTAATTGTCCAAATTGAAGAGATGGCTAAAAGACTTCCATCAGTTGAGGTTGATGCGGTTGTCAGCAATGTCGGTTTACACACATTTATGTCAGGTTTGATAAGAAGAAGTGTTACCTACGGTTCAAATTTAGGAGAGGTCATCGTCGAGCTCACACCAAAGCAAGAACGCACCCGAGGTGTGGATGAGATCATCGCAGAACTACGGACGAAAACCGCCACAATTAGTGGAATTGAGCGGCTGGGTTTTGTCACACAGGATGGGGGTGCACCACAAGTCGCAGATGTGAGGGTCAGAGTAAAAGGACCGAGATTTGAGAATCTGATTGAACTCACTGACGTTCTCAAGACAGAGCTCATTCAGATGGACGGCGTTTACGATATCCGGGATGACTTCAGCATCGGAAAATCTGAACTGCACATCTACTTGAATCAGGAGAAAGCATATCAATATGGATTAACGACGTTTCAGGTTGCACAAACCGTTCGGACGGCGATTGATGGGGCTAAAGTTACAACCTATCGTGAAGCAGACGAGGCGATTAATGTCATCGTCAAATATGAGGAAGACGCACTTACAAATCTTGCTGAACTTAATAATCTCTTGATTGCAATACCCACCGGTGCGATTGTTCCACTCAAGGATGTTGCGAACATCGTGGTGGAAAAAGGATACGCAGATATCCATCGATTCGATGGAGAACGCGCAATTACGGTTTATGCCTCCGTTGATAGACAGAAAACAACGCCATTTGAAGTGGATCAAGCGTTAAAGGGTGCCTTTGCCAATGTTGAGGCACTGTACCCAGGATACCAACTCGATTTTCGAGGCGTTTTCGATGAAATTACAGAATCCTTTTCCGAGTTGTGGAAGTTGTTCATTGTTGGGCTGTTGCTAATTTATGTGGTATTGGGTGCACAATTCAGGTCGTTTATACAACCGATTATCATTATGTTCGCGGTGCCGTTCGGTATGATCGGTGCGATGGTAGGACTCCTACTTTCCGATGCGACACTTAGCATCGTCGCGATGTTTGGTATCGTTGCACTTTCAGGGATTGTCGTCAACGATTCGATTGTGCTCATAGATTTTATCAATAAATACCGAGAACGCGGCTACAACAAGTGGTACGCCATCTTGAAAGGCGGTAGCATCCGACTCCGTCCGATTATTCTCACTTCATTAACGACGATCTTTGGACTTATTCCAATGGCAATCGGATTAGGTGGCAAATCGCCTATATGGATGCCGATGGCGTATACGATCATTTTCGGACTCGCCGTTGCAACCGCAATGACGCTGTTTGTGATGCCTGCACTCTACGCGATTACATCGGACTTACGAGGTCTCGTTCTGAGAAATCCAGAGGAACGTTTCCGAACCGTTTCAGACGAAGACCTATTAGGTAATGCAGTCCCAGCAGATGATTAGAACCCTTCATGTAGATGGAGAAAGTAATCCAAACTACCAGCAATATGTTAATAATTTTGCTTCTCATGATGTACTTACGCCTTTGGAGAATTCCTAACTCGGTGGGAAATCTGTAATATCTGTCAATTCTGATTCCGCTATCAAAAGTGGCATACCTCGCAGTACACCACGGTTCGGCGTACATATAAGATAAGTCATTGACTCAAATATTGCAACCACAAGTTCTTTGTTACGCGGATCTGGTTTCCCTACTTCTACATAATAGTCTTCGCCGCGTTTCTGATAGGCAATACTGAAAATACGTCTATCTGAGACGTCCCAGTCCAGTGTCTCTTCCGCAAATTTCTTAACAGATTCCCAGACTTCCTCTGCTTGGGCATCATCTTTCGCTTTAGGAATAAAAAATTTTGTTTCTGTGGTCATTTTGATTCCTCTTTCAGGCAGCTACTTTTTCGGAAAAGTAGCGATCTAACAATTCTTCCAAATCAAACAAAAGATTATTTAAATGGACAGGTTCGGTCTTCAGCTCCGTTGCCTCAACAGCAAAATCATTCAACAGTTCTGAGGAAATAACAACGTTGTCCACGTCAAACAAATAGTGATTCAATTGTGCAGGAGCTGTACCTATGGTCTCGGCAGCGCTTGCTCTCCTCACATTCGCTGCGTTTACCATATCCTCAATTTCTAATGCCAACAATCGTTTGAGGGCGCGTTCTGTTACATCTTCAAGGATACCTTCCGCTGCGAGAAAATCCTCAAAATTGTCCCCTTCATATTTATTCATGCTAAATTCTCCTACTTTGCCATAAATTTCTTCGCTCACGTGCCAAATTCAAATCCGTCCGAGGTATCTTTTGAGATTTTTTGATGAAACCATGCAGAAGGACCATCTTGTTACCTTCCACAGTAAAAAGCACCCGTGCGATACGTCTTCTTTTGAGACGACTGCGAATTTCCCATAGATGTGTTTCCATCTTCCTAACAAGAGGCATACCTAAGGGCCAACCAAATTGCACAAGTCTTATGTCTTCTCCAATAGCCTTTCTATCTGCGTCATCAAGACTTTTAAGCCATTGCTGTACAGGCATTCGGCCCACATCGGTACAAAAAAGACAACACTAAGAATAGGATCTCTACTCATAATCCAGGAAGTTTCTCAACCGCCGCAAAGAAATCGGCGTTTGATGCACTGAATCCGTACTGCTGCTCTACTTCCCGAATGGCGATCTCTGTCGTGAAGAGATTATCGTAGGTATCGGGAAATTCCACACCTGTTGTAGCGTCGCGGAGTAGCACGATATTGTAACCATATCTTGACATTGATCGGATCCCGTAATCCCTACCCAGTACACACCAATTCGTTGCGAAACCGGCAAAAATTAGATGTAGGATACGCCGCTCTTCGATCAGTTCATGCAACTGCTGCCCCGTGGCGATAACAAAGTCATCATCTTGTATATCAATCGCGGGAGAGACAGCGAGTTGTGAGGCGAGCTTGTCCCAATGCACACTGATCCCCGGCGGTTGGCTGCGCGGACCGCGATAAACGGCGTAGTCACCCGCACGACTTCGGAAATCGGAGGGTGGCCACGCCGAAGGCGCGGACGATTCAGGCGGTTTGTGCCGTTTGAGTTGCGGATACTGTGCTGCTACCGGCGGAGAAGGTGCATGAACGATTGTCAAACCGGCTTTCCGCGCGGTGTCTATTACAGGCACAACGCACTCCGTTGTTATCCGGGCGGCGCGTTCTATCCAGCTCTCAATGAAATGCACGTTCCATAAATCGACCAGAACCAATGCCGTCTCATCAACCGGCAACGGCATCTCAAACTCACGTCGGATGAACGCCGTTTCGCGGCACGGTACATCTGCTGGTGTACTATCCTGAAAGTAGCGGACGCGTAAATCTAACGTCTTCACTCTGGCTCCTGGAATAGTGATTCCTCAAGTTCAGCGTTCAATGTGACGTTCGTTACCTTGCTCTCGCTAAAGAGCTGACCTTCCACATTCTGCACAATATGATATGGTACTTTAACGCCATCAACGTCGCGGTAATCCTTCATATATGTCTCTCGGATAACAGCAGTTCCTTGAGCTGTTTCGCGGTAAGATAGTTTCACGACATAGTGCGTATCGTCACTCACAAAGAGCCTCAGCATCTCGCCAGATGGCTGCGGGACCAGCAAAATGGAGGCAGGTTTACCGTCCACCTCTTCTGTGCCAGCATACTGGAGCGGAATATCGTTTTGTGACAAATTCGGTAATAACCATAGAGTTTCGCGGAAAATCGCATCTTTGAAGGTGGAAGCCATTTGGGGGGGCATAGGTTGATTCCCCATTGGTGTTATCGCAAAACCAGATGTGCCATCAAAGATATAAGCCATTTCGCCCTGAGGCAGTTTCAAATCCTGCCTATATTTGTCAGGGTAGACGTAGTATGATGTACCGTCTATCTGCATCGGTCCTTGGGGCGTATTACCCATTACCTGTGCCTCAATAACCAAATTCTTCACTGTTTGCAGTTTCTCAAGTCCACCGTGCGCCGCAACTGCTGCAGCGAGGATTTCTTTGGCTTTCATCATTTCCGCTTCGCTTGCTTCAGGCATTGGTTCTGCGGGCGGCGGTTCGGGTTGCGCTATCTCAATTTCGTTGACCATTCCGAATTCATCGAGGGGGCGGTCGAAGTTTTCCTTATTCCCGACGGTGACAATCGTCAGTGCATCGGGATGGAGATACTTCTGTGCGACTGCCTGTACATCTTCTGCTGTTACCTTAGCGATGTTATCGGTAAACGTCTCAAGGAAATCGGGGCTAAAACCACGATAAGCGAGCATCATCTGCTGAAATGCGATTTGCGCGCTGCTCTCAAATCCGAAGACAAACGAATTAATGAGCGAGTCTTTCGTGCGTTGGAGTTCTGCTTCTGGCACAGGTGCATCTCGGAGTCCCTTGACGACATCAATAATGAGCGAGATCGCCTCGGCTGTTTTGTCTGTACGGGTTTGTGAATAAGCGAACCATTCCCCCGGATTCGTGTAGTAGGTTGTTTGCATGATGCTGCCTACCATGTAGGCGAGACCGTGCTTCTCACGTACTTCCGTCATGAGACGCGAGGTGAAACCGCCTTCACCAAGTATATCATTCATGACACGGAGTGCGAAATAATCCGGGAAATCGGGGGTGCGTTTGATACCGAAATGTCCGATGAGCATGACCGACTGCGGGAGGTCTTTGAAGATGTAATTAACGGATGGCTCTGAAACGGCATCTATTGTTGGAACGTCAGGGAATGTAATTTCTGTGGATTCCCATCCCTCAAACACCTTTTCAAGTTGCGGGATCAAGGTTTCTGTTTCAAAATCGCCGGTAATCGCAAGCATCATGTTATTGGGATGGTAATACTTCGTATGAAAGGCTTTGAGATCGTTCACAGTGATACTTTCTATGTTTTCAATCTCAGAATACCATCCGAACGGGTGGTCGGTTCCATAGAGCAAGGCAGAGAAGTTACGCCACGCGAGTTGGATAGGATTGTCATTCCGTCGGCGGATACCTTCAACGGCTTGCTGCTTGCGAAGTTCCAATTTGTCCTCACGAAAGGCAGGGTTTCTGAGTACATCAGCAAAGATTTCTAATCCCTTTTCGATGTCCTCTGCAAGCGTTGAAAGGTTAACTGTCCCATATTCACGGGACATACCGACTTCAACGGCAGCCGCCATGGATTCCAATTCCTCATTCAATGCATCCGGCTCCCGCGACACCGTGCCGCCGGTTCGCATTACACTTGAAAAGATAGCTGCCAACCCGATTTTATCCGCAGGATCATAGATATCTCCAGTTTTAATCAAGCCGTTGATATTGAATAGTGGTAACTCATGGTCTTCAATCAGATAAAGCGTCATTCCATTTGAGAGTGTCCGCTTTTCTGGAACCGGGGGTTTAAAGGTAATAGGTTCAAAGGTGAGTTCTTCGTGCGGTTTCGCAAATGTAGACGGGATGCCCCAAACGATGAGGCAAACAATCAGTGTCGTGATGGCAAGTCCCGTAGAAATTCGTTCGTTCATTATTCATAACCCTCCGATTCATCACCGGCGGGGGCTGCGTCCTCTTTCTTAATGAGTGTGCCGACGGTGCGGTTACTTTTTGTAAAATAGGTTTTCGCGACTCTCATGATGTCCTCTGGTGTAATCTTATACATGTTCTCGCGCCAGTCAAGTACATAACGCCAATCGCCGGCGATCCCTTCAAAGAAAGCCAATTGCTGTGCCATCCCAGCGTTGGAACTGAGATTCCGAATGAAATTGGCATCAACCTGTTTAAGGATACGCTTAAACTCCTTTTCCGCGACAGGTTCAGTCTTAAGCCGTTCCAACTCGGCATAGATTACTTCTTCAACGTCAACTGTCGTGTGTGGTGAGCGGGGTGTACCGCTTATGAAAAACAGATTATTATAACGTGCTCCTGGATAGCCGTTTATTGAATTAGCAGAGACAGCTATCCCTTCCTCAACGATGTTCTTGTAAAAGCGAGAGGTGCGTCCATCAGAGAGTATCGCGCTAATCATATCGAGGACATAATCATCAAAATGTGGGATCGTCGGTTTATGATAGCCAATCATCAGTTGCGGTTCGGCATCGAATTCGACTTCAATGCGACGTTCACCTTCCTGCTGCGGCTCGACAGTTGTCACTTCACTCGGAAGTGGTTGTGACGGTATATCGCCGAAATATTTCTCTACCAGCGCGATTGTTTTGTCGATGTCAATATTGCCGACAATCACCATGACGGAGTTATTCGGTGCATAGTGGACCTTGAAGAATTCTTGCGCTTTGCGACGATTGAGCATCGCAATATCTGAGGGCCACCCGATAATCGGCATACCATAAGGATGTGTTGTAAAAGCTGCAGCGATAAACTGTTCATAGAGTTTACCACCGGGTTGTGTGTCAACCCGCATCCGGCGTTCCTCTTTCACTGCTTCGCGCTCTACGTAAAATTCTCGCAAAACAGCATTCTTGAGCCGATCCGACTCAAGCATCGCCCACAATTCTAATTTGTTAGATGGCAACTCCACAGTATAGATCGTGTAGTCAACAGAGGTTCCAGCGTTGAAACCGGTACTGCCGTGCTGCGTATAGATTTCGGTATACTCTCCTTGAACAATCCACGCTTTCGCAAGTTCTTGTTGTTCCTTGAGTGCCGCTTCCAATTCAGTTATTTTATCAGCATTTGCTCTTGAACCTTTCGCACGCTCTATGTCAAGCGCATCGCCTATCTTATCAATTTCCGCGAGGATAACGGCTTCTTTTTCAAAGTCTTTTGTGCCAATTGTTTTCGTGCCTTTAAACAGCATGTGTTCTAACATGTGGGCGATACCTCGTGTGTCGTCTGATTCATCTACGGATCCTGCTTTAAAGAGGATGTAGGGTGCAATCGTCGGCGAAGTATCGCGCTTGATCATTAATAGTTTCAGACCGTTGGGGTAGGTATGCTCCACCACACGATCTGCGAGATTTTGTGCGGACGCTATCCCGTGCAAGGTAATAAGGAACAGGATCAGCAAATAACGTATCTTTTTCATTCGTTTTATAGCGGCAGTTTTTAATTCAGAAAATGCCGCTTCCTTTCTATTCGTAGTAGGTTAAAGACGCGACTATGGGCTTTTTGGGGCGGTGTAGACCACAATGCACATACGAAATAAGCCTCGATTTGGATGATCGAGGCTCTTTCGCTCTATTCCTTCGCAAGATCACCGAGTAACCCCACGAGGGCGAATCTGATGTGTGATGAGAGAGCAGAATTCTCTGCGCGGAGGTCTGCGCCTTCTTCGTCTGGGTACATAACGTGTGCTGCAACAGCACGCTTGACCCAGCGTTCCGCTCTGTCATCGTAAGGAATGTATTTCTCTTTGGGTGCCGTGCATGCTGGGCACTCTTCCGGTGGGTTATCTGCTTCCTTCCACAAATAGCCGCAAGCTATACAAACAAACATTGTAATGTCCTTTCTCTATTCCTCAAGAAGATTAGCATTTTAATTCCGAATTAGCAAAATTATTAATCCCCCGAGAATCGAAGTTATAGGTTTTTGGATTACGAACAATTTATTGCATTTTAGCAGATTACGCCGTGAGACGCAAGCATTAAATTGGTTGTGGAATCAGCTTGGTGTTCCTGCTGATTGCTCCTTCAGTTCGGCGATGCGGTCGCGAAGCGCAGCGGCTTCTTCATAATCGAGTTCGAGTGCCGCTTTCCGCATCTGTCGTGTTAAGTCTGTAATTATTGCTTCAATGTCTTGCGGGTCCATATCCTCAATAACGGCAGGCGGTTCCTCAGATTCTTTGGTCTGATAGGTGGTATTCGATTCAGCGATCAGCTCCTGAATCGCCTTTTCAATTGTAGCAGGTGTAATGTTGTGATCGGCATTATATTGTAGTTGTATGTCGCGTCGGCGTTGGGTTTCGCTCATCGCTTCATCCATTGCCTCTGTAACGTCATCGCCATACAAAATAACCTCTCCATCAACATTCCGAGCGGCTCGTCCAGCCGTCTGGACGAGTGATCTAACAGAGCGCAGAAAACCGGGACGATCAGCGTCGAGGATCGCAACCAGGGAGACCTCTGGTAGGTCAAGTCCTTCCCGGAGTAGGTTGATACCTACCAATACATCAAAGACACCTTCCCGGAGTTGGCGTAGGATACGCGCCCTATCGAACACATCAATTTCAGAATGCATATAATCGGCGCGGATACCGGCTTCGGTAAAATACTCCGTTAAATCCTCTGCCATCCGTTTGGTGAGCGTTGTAACAAGGACACGCTGTTTACGCTTGACACGCTCCTTAATCTGTCCAATCAGGTGGTCTATCTGTCCGCGCACTGGGTGGACGGTGATTTTCGGGTCAATCAAACCTGTTGGACGGATGATCTGCTCAACAATTTGTGCACTGTTTTCCATCTCGTAAGGTCCGGGGGTCGCAGAGACAAAGACGACTTGGTTGACAATCGCTTCTACCTCGTCGAAACGTAGGGGACGGTTGTCAAGTGCCGAGGGTAGACGGAACCCATAGTTGACAAGCGTCTCTTTTCGGGAACGGTCTCCCCGATACATACCGCGCAGCTGCGGAATCGTAACGTGGGACTCGTCAATAAAGAGCAGAAAGTCTTCAGGAAAATAATGCATGAGACAATACGGTGGATCCCCGGGTTGCAATCCTGAGAGATGCCGCGAATAGTTCTCAATACCGGAGCAGTAGCCTACTTCCCGCAACATTTCCAGATCAAAGCGCGTCCGTTGTTCAATCCGTTGTGCCTCTAACAATTTGTTCTCTTTTTCAAAAGTCAAAATCCTGTCTTGGAGTTCGAGTTCAATATTAATCAGTGCCTGATCGAAGATTTCAGCATCCGTCATGAAGTGCTTAGCCGGATAAATATCAAGGTCATCCCTGTGTCCCAATATTTCGCCAGTGGTGGTATCAATTTCGCTAATACGATCAATCTCATCACCGAACAACTCAATGCGGTAAGCATTTTCGCTATAGGCTGGGAACACTTCAACGACATCGCCTCGCACCCGGAACACACCTTGCCAGAATTCAATATCGTTACGAGAGTATTGAATATCGACCAAAGCGCGAAGGAGCGCGTCGCGTCGGATGATCTGCCCGACTTCTATCTGAACCCGCTGCTTTTCAAATTCATCTGGTGAACCGAGACCGTAGAGGCAGGAGACACTTGCAACAACGATAACATCACGCCGCGCTATTAAAGACGCGGTAGAAGCGAGACGCAATCGTGTGATCTCTTCGTTAATTCGGACATCTTTCTCAATGAAAGTATCCGTAGATGGAATGTATGCCTCTGGTTGATAGTACTCGTAATCGCTGACGAAGTAGTGAACGGCGTTATTCGGAAAGAAAGTGCGGAATTCGTTATAAAGCTGCGCAGCGAGCGTTTTATTCGGCGAGATGACCAATGTAGGCGACTGGACGTTCTGAATCAAGTTCGCCATTGTGTAGGTTTTTCCTGAACCGGTCACCCCGAGGAGGGTCTGAGCCTTATCACCGCGTTGAAGACCTTTTGTCAGTTGATCAATTGCTTGCGGTTGGTCGCCTTGGGGTGAGAAGTCTGAAATCAGTTCAAATTGACGATCACTCGATTCGTGGAGATCGTCAATATCCTCTTCTATTGCGTCAATTTTTGTCAGCAACTCCCAATTCTCTCGCATTTCGGATTCTTGCTCCTTCTCAGGCTTTCGGTATCTCTCTAACATGGATGGACATCAAGACTATAGGAGATTTGTCTGGTATGTGGAACACCCTATTATCAATTAGTATACCATATTTCGCCGAAAATGTGTAAAAGAATATTGGTACAGTAGGAACAACTTGGTGTGGTTTTCTAACTCGGAGTCGCTGTAAAGGAAAAAAAAGGCATTTATTGACAATAATTGCTATCTAACGTGAGTTTGATAAAAGTGGGATGTTGGGTTTCGCTACCGCTATTTATGCAGAAAGTGCCTTGAAAAGCGGCATATTTGTCGAAGTTATACGGTTTTTAGTGTGTATTTCCCGCTCAACCCAACCTACAGATTTATTTTCAAGTTCACGTTATCTATGGATATTACAGAGTTGGTTCGGCACTTGCCCTTCAATAAAAGGTTCCCTGCTGATATTTTCTTCTGGACATTTTCCGGGTATGCTGACGAGGCCACTTGTCTTATCAATTTCCCGAAACACAATGCCATCAGGAATAGGGAACTCTTTTGCGGGACCCCGCGCCGCGTTGCGCATGAATTCTGTCCAGATGGGCAACGCTGCCTCGGACCCCGGTCTGTTGTAGTTACGTCGATCCTGACGATAATTATCAAATCCGACCCAGACGCCGACCACAAGGTCGGGCGTATATCCGACAAACCACGCGTCTACTTTAGAGTTCGTCGTCCCTGTTTTCCCCGCTGCAGGACGCTTAAATCCTGCTCTTCGGGCGCGTCCGGCTGTTCCATCATCAAGTACGTTTTCCAGACACGAGGTAATCTGATATGCCACCCTCGCATCTAACACAGGGGTGCCATCAATTGATGGACTATCGGTTGCAGGATAGATAACGTTCCCATCTGCGTCCAGAATGTATAGGATGTGTTTTGGGGTCGTCCGGATCCCACCGTTTGCAAAAATAGCATACGCCGAGGTTAACTCAAGTACCGTCACACCTGATGCACCTAAAGAGAGCGCAGGTTTCGGGTCAAGTGGACTTTCAATGCCCATCCTTTTCGCCAAATTGACTGTCCGGTTTATCCCTTCCTTTATATTATTTGCGCCGAGGGGTGTTTCCCACATCGCTCTTGCTGTTGGGACGTTAATGGAATGCGTGAGAACCTCTCGTACATTCACGGGTCCCCTGAACCTGCCAGCGATATAGTTGCTCGGTGCCCACCACTGTCCGCGAAAGGGAACGATCCCCCATTCCTCATCCATAATAACCGTTGCGGGTGTAACAAGTGAAGGTTCTTCTAACAGTGAAGCGAAAACAATTGGTTTAAAAGCGGAGCCAGGTTGTCGCACTGCGTCAGAGTCAATAGCGCGATTATAGTAATTGATATGTCCGCCGCCGATATAATAATCTCTACCTCCTACCATTGCTTTTATGTATCCAGTCTTCGGTTCAAACGCAATGACTGCCGCTTGTAAATAATTGCTCCGACTGTCCCGATTTTGTTTAACTGTATCGTAATTAGGTAAACGCCTTCCGCCGTAAGTGCTATCCATATAACGCAGATGCTCTGCGACGGCTCTTTCGGCAACAGCCTGCATAGACATGTCTATAGTTGTGTAAACCTTCAACCCACCGCTGTATAACTTTTCCTTAAGTTCTGGCAAAAGATTCAATTCTTCGTGGATGTATTGTAGAAAATGCCCAGCTTCCTTCTGCTCCATTTTCACACTACTTCCGGGTGGGTTTAATGGCAACAGGTCCGCGTTAACACCTTCAAGCCATTCGGATGCATTAATATAGTCTTGTTCCAACATTTTACCGAGTATTATATCCCGTCGACTTTTGGCTTTTTCTGGATTGAAAAACGGTGAAAAAGCGTGGGGGCCTTTCGGAAGTGCAGCAAGCATTGCACATTCGTGATTGCTCAGTTCCGATACTTTCTTCTCGAAATAACCGAGCCCTGCTTGTTGAACACCGCGAAGCGTTTTCCCACCAAACTTTGACCTACCTAAATCTACGTGGTTCAGGTAGCGTTCTAAAATTTCATCTTTAGAAAAAGCCTTTTCAATCCTTACAGCAAGGAGTATTTCTCTGGCTTTTCGAACGACACTTCTATCGGACCTCACGTCAAAGAGATAAATATTTCTTGCCAATTGTTGTGTCAACGTACTCGTTCCAGCTAAACGCCTCCCGTGCAATAACGTGTTTTTAAATGCCCTTGCGAGTCCAAGAATATCTACGCCCCAATGCTTATAAAAGCGTTTGTCTTCAATTGCAATAAACGCACCCAGTAACCTGCGAGGCATTTGGAGTAACGGAATTAGACGCCGCGTAGTCCCGTCTTCTTGGTCAGCGATGTCCGCTAACTTTTCCGGTTGAAGATAAAAATTCTGGCGGACAGAATTGTCATCACCACGAATGGATACAATTTCACCGTCTCTAACTGAAATCTTAACGTGTCCCGCCTTCACGTCAAGATGTGGGTATTCAAAGTTCCGTAGATGGATGCGAACAGTCCCGTTTTTCTGCCCTACATCTAACGCTTTAGCGTACTCGCCGGGTTGGCTCAATCTCGGAACGATTTCCGAGACCTGCTTGTACGCCAAACGTTCCAATTTATCAACCAAGAAAGCGATTTTATCTGCTTCTTGTACCTCGCAAACCGAAGAGTATACTTCCAGATGCTGCTGCCACGTATCAATAGCATCATATTCTAAATCGTCAAATTTGATAGTGCTCACATCTTCCCAACATCCAAGGAACATACCGCTTGCAAAACCGATACCGCCAAAAATCGCTATTGACATGAGGATGCACACAACCCAAAACAGGGTTAGCACTGCCTGAGAAGAGTGGTATAAGAATTGGCGCATTGTCTTTTGTCTCCTCTGTGAGAAATCCGAATTCCAATAGAACGGGTCACGGTGTTCTATTGACCTCTCCTTTCCTCACACGTTTAATTGTACAACCGATGGCTCTTGTTTTTTTAGATGTTTTTGGAATATTTTTTCCAGCGATTACCAGATCCAGAGCGTTTTGGAGATAGTTTTTGGTCGGTTCTTTTCGGCTGTCGTCAATTGCTCCGGCATAGCGTAGCACATGCTCCGCATCAAGAAGAAATACTTCTGGTGTCCTTCTGGCACCGAAGTAATCCGCGATTTTGTTCTCTGGATCTTTCAGCACCGGAAACTCAAAACCGTGCTTTTTATTGTATTCCAAAATTTCCTTAACTGTTTCCTGTTTGTTTGAATTAATACCGATAAACTGTACGTTCTTGTCATCATAAGCCTTGGTAAGAGCGACGATCCGTTCCACATAATCAGTCGATGCTGGACATTGTGTCGCGAGGAACAGGACAACTGTGACCGATTTCTCCTCGCTCAACACATACAGAGAATGAGGCGCACCGTCGGCGTCTTTGAGTGTAAAATCTTTAACGATAGCATCGAGCTCCACCTTTTCCTGCGGCTCCTCAGCAACCCCGATGTTTGTAAACCCAAAGTATAAAACCGTTGCTACGTATGTCCAAAGCAAAACGGCAAAGAAGTGTGAAATAAGATTAGACTTGTACATTTTCCATAATTTCCTTAATTAAGACGCTAATAGCAGCATTCGGTTTCAATTTTCAGGACTTAAACAACCCTCTTTGCAGGCTGTTGGAACCCTATCCACCACAGGTAACACGTGGATAAAGTGTGTAGACCCTGTTTTGATAGCGTATTTGTTAACATAAATTATCAATTTTAACTTGCATTCTTAACTTGCATATAATATAATATATAAATATAAACTAATCCTTGTTATAGGTGATGACCGATGGCAAAACTTTTGACAGCCAGACAACGTGAGATTTTTAACTATATCCAGTCGCGTATTAAAGAGGGGTATCCGCCAACAATCCGTGAGATCGGTAGTAAGTTCGGATTTTCGGAAAAAGCGGCGCACGACCACCTCAACGCGTTGGAGAAGAAGAAGTATATCGATCGAGAAGAAGGTAAACCGCGGGCGATTTCCATCCTGAAGGAAGCGGACCCGAAACTCGAAACCAGCAAATGGCTGGAAGGTCAGAACGCAAACCCTGCATTAGCAGAGATAAAACGCGATATTATTGAGATCCCGATTTTTGGGCGTGTGGCAGCGGGAGCACCACTGCTCGCATCACAGAACATAGAGGGGACACTCCCGATCCCAACGCGCATGGTAAACAACCACGAATGCTTTGCTCTGCGTATCATCGGATCCAGTATGATCGGTGCCGGTATCCTTGAAGGTGATTTCGTTATTGTCAGAAGACAGGCAAACGCAGACCCAGGTGACATTATCGTTGCGTTAGTGGACGATGAAGCAACGGTGAAACGCTTCTTTATTGACGGGGAACAGGTCCGTCTGCAACCCGAAAATCCGGCTATTGAGCCAACCCTATTTAATACCAATGATGTGATGATACTCGGTAAAGTCATCGGGCTTCACCGGGAAATATAGTATCCTCCAATATTTGGTGATCTTAATTTGATGGGCAGAGCAGCGTATCTGCCCACTACCTCCCCAAAATCTATAGTAAAACCTACAATTAACGAGACATCTATGGAAGGCGGGGTTCCAAACCCCGCCTGCAAAAGTGTCTATTTATTGGTTTTACTATAATCTGAATCCAAAAAATCAGTCAGTTCGTGTAAGTGCGAAAGTTGGACATCTACCATAGTTGGATCTTGGCATGGCTTCACTTGATTTCCAACGAACCATGCTGTCCATAGCCCCGCGTTTTTGCCGCCCACCATATCTGCAGCGTAACTATCTCCGACGTAGATGGCCTGTGCTGGTGCGACTCCTAATTCCGACAAAGCCGCTTCAAAGATGCGAGCGTCCGGTTTTGCTATCCCCAAAACTGTGGAATCTATAATCGCCTCGAGCAATGGGGTCAGTCCGTATTCATCACACCACCCGCGGGTATTTCCAAAGTTATTGCTGATCACAGCAAGTTTATAGGTGCCATGGAGCGTTTCAAGCCATCGCCGATTGTTTTCGAGATGCTCAGCAGCACCCGCGCAAAACCAATTGACATATTCATTTTTCATCTGCTCACTCAATCCGAGCCGTTGGTAAATCCCCGTTGCAATTGCGTCAGCTGTCTCACGCAGTGTGCAACGCGCTGCATGCTCGGACGCGACGACTCCAACTGGTAACATTGAGCCATCTTGGTAATTCCACTCAAGAGAAGAATCACCGAGTGCGAATTCAGTTATCGTCGCTTTATCCGCCTCGTCGAACGCTTCACGCGTAATCTCAGGGTGTTGTTCGTGGATAAATTGATACGTTCGTTCCAACCAATGGATGCCATTTCCATCCAAAGTTCCGCCGAAATCAAATATTAATGCGTGGATATCCCTCATTCACTATTCCTTTTATTACTGTTTTCTAACAGGAGATTAGTCAACCGTTTTCGCCGAACCCTCGTGGGCTGCCTCCCAATCCCACAAAAGGATCGTGCCATCACCGCCTGCACTCACAAGTGTTTTGCCATCCGGCGAAAATATTAGCGTGTTCACTTCTGCCGTATGCCCATTAAGTGTGCTCAGTTTGGCACCGGTTGTCAGATCCCATAAGTCTATGCTGCCGAAGCCGTATGCCCTAACCAATACTGTCCGATCCGGTGAAAACACTAATGCGTTTGACCCGCGTGGTATTTCCTTTAGGTGAATCTGTTTATGCCGCCCCAGCAAACGCGTGCGCTGGTAGCTGCCCACAGCAAGCAAGTCACCGTCTCCGGAGTATGCCAACGCTGAAATACCATCCAGATACGAAACCCTAAAGTTATCGCCCTCCCCTTTTCTGGGATCCTCCCCTTCCAAGAGGGATGCTAAGGCGATACCGGTCTTTGCGTCCCACATCCGAACTTTTCCTTGTATCGTTCCACCGACAAGTTTCTTTCCGTCTGGTGTAAATATCAGAGCAGTAACCTGATCGTGGAATGGGGGCATCGGGGCTTGTGGCAATCTTCGATTACGGTTTTCATTAATAGCAACGCTTTCAGTTAGAAGGATATCGAGAAAAACATTCCTATCCATAGCGGACGTATCCCATACGCTGATGCCCCTCGAACCGCCTAAAGCGACCGCTTTTCCATCGGGAGAAAACACCATCCGCTTGTGTGAGGGCCTGCCACTCTTTATCCCTCTGAAAATCGCTAACTCCCGTCCAGTTCTGGCATCCATCAGCACCATCCGTCCCCCCGCCCCCGATATAGTAAGGGATACTCCTGAACGGGGATCAAAATACATATCACCTCTTACAATAACATTCGCGAGTTGTGTGCCATCCGGAGAAAATGCTGCAGCTGATAATATACCCTTTAGTCCTGGGGTCCGAATATCTCTTCTTTCTAAGGTCTTCATATCCCAAAACGTAATTATCCCGCCAAACGCAACACTTGCAAGCGTCGATCCGCCATCTAAGAACGACACGGCTTTCACCGACTCCGTGTGTCCTGTGATACGCAGGGATAAGGCTTCCGCTGTCTCTGTGTTCCAGAACCGGACTGTGCCATCCACGCTGCCACTTGCAAGTGTCTGACCATCCGGAGAAAACACTAACCCAGTGACAACGCTCAAATGACCGCTGAAGGTTGCGAGCCTTTCACCGGTTGTCGCGTCCCACACATGCACCATCTTATCCGTGCTGCCACTTGCAAGCATTCGACCGTCCGGAGAGAATGCCAAGGCATTTATCCAACCCGTGTGCTTTTGCAGCACAATCGGTCCCTCGGTGTCGGTGGTCCGCCATAAGCGAACCATCGAATCCTTACCGCCACTCGCGAGTCGCGTGCTGTCGGCTGAAAATGCTAAGACCAACACACGTCTGGCTCTATCCGCTGGTAACCGAATTCTTCCCTCTCTCAATCGAAGGTTTTCATCGTCCATTAACGGTATCTGTGCGCCTACATCTGTAAGGGTCAATTGTTTTTCACCGGTGGTGGCATCCCACAACGTAATCGTCCCGTCGGGACTACCAACCGCAATTTTATCATGTGTAAGCGCGAAACTTTCAGGTTCAGATCGACGGCGTAGTTGATCCCGAGATCTGCCTTCTATAGCCGTGACACCACTTATGTTCCCAGTCTCAACATCTAATTTGTTAATCGCGCTGCCTCGTCCATCCAGACTGATAAGCGTCCTACCATCTGAAGAAAATTGTAGTTTTCTGCCAGCATAGAGGTAGGACCAGCGCGAAACTTCCTGACGTGTTGCTATCTCCCATACCTGAGGCACATGTTCCCGAAACCAGCCGCCGCCATTGGCAAGGTAGTGTCCATCGGGTGAAAATGCTACCGATTGACACATGCCTGGGAACATAGTAATTTCTTTTCCTGTTGCAATATCGTAGAGCCAGACTCCGATATTACTCCCCACCGCGAGTTGTGTGCCGTCGGGTGAAAACGCAAGTACATTGATCCCGCCCTTCCCCAGACGCGCCTTCGCTGCCTCTGGCAGCGACCACCGTGATATGTCTTTTACACTTCCATCGACTTGTACATCTGCATTGCTGATGCCGATGCTGAATATGAGCAACACAATTACGGTGCTGACAGTGCCGACGATTGCTCGCGCAATATTCCTCATAGGGTTCAGTATATTTTCAAGAGTATCTAAAATGAACATGGACACCGGTTCTCCTCAAATATTGCTGTCCTCTACGCGCGATTTGCATTGATTACCGACCATTCCTTAGACGATAGGAACCTTCTAGTGTAATTTTATCTCCAGTGCATTTACAACTTCACCAATGCTAATTTCTTTCATACAAAGATGTAGCGTATCTTGTCGCTGACACGTCCGTTTATAGCACGGGCGGCAGGAGACGGATTTCTCAACGACCTCGTGTCCATTACTGTAAGGACGATGACGCACCGGATCGGTTGGACCGAAGAGTGCTACTGTCGGTGTACCAACAGCAGCGGCAATATGCATTGGTCCGCTATCGCAAGTCAAACACATCTCACATCTCTCTAAAAGGGCACCGAGTTGCAAAATTGATGTCTTGCCGACAAGATTAATTATCGGTAGTGAAGTCGGCAATGCGTCCACAAGTGCCAACTCATTAGATGAACCCGTTAGGACAATTCTCACATCTGGTGCGAGGCGTGCAATTTGCTCAATAACCGCAGCGAAATTTGCTATATCCCACCGCTTTGTCCGCCATGTTGTGCCTAAATTGAGAGCGATCAGTCTATCGGTCGAAGAGACATTTTCAGCATCCAGAAGGTCTTGAATTATTCGCCGCTCAGTATCTGTATGCCAAAACTCCAGGGAATCCAAACTTGTATCAATATCAAGCAGTTGGAGTACCCGTAAATACCGATGCACCTCATGAACACTTGTATTGTCCTTGCGAGATGCGGTGAGCAGCATGCCACGCCCGTTGACGTTGGTTCCCACGCGCATCGGTACTCGTGCCAGAAAGGGTAGCAATGCGTTTCGGAACGAAGTCGGATGTAACACAACAGCAACATCAAACGCAGCCTTACGTATCCGACGCATCAATTCCGTGAGAGAGCGATAACGTCCCCGGTTTTTGGTATCAATGATGCAAGTATCCACATAAGGATGGGTTTCCATCAGATTTGCCACAAGTGGTCGCAAAAGGAGCGACAGATTGGATTCAGGGTATGCGTGTTTCAAAGCACGCAAGGCAGGTGTGAGTAGTACCATGTCCCCGACCCAACCTCCGGTTTGGCACACCAGTATATTTTGCATCACAACACCCGTGAAAAGATCTCAAGGGACGCAAGGATATTCTATCTTAGAAAAAGAAAGGATTTGACCAAGCTTTTTTTCCGCTTGCGTCTGTTACTTCAACCCGAACGTATTTAACGTTTCCCGGCACACTGTATGTCGCCTCAGTCAAGAGTTCACCCTCTGGTGGCAGGATGCGCCGTCCGCGACTGCATTCCGATTTGAAAACGATTGATTGTGCTGGCGAACATTTAACCGTTAGCGCTTTATCATCTAATGTCATATCCGTAATTTCGGGGCCGAGCGTAGAATAAAACGCGCCGGTTCGGAGTGCTTCCATAATGTTATCGAGCGTCAGTTCTTCTGCTTTAACCATAATCCAGCCGTGGAAGCAGTCGTGTTCTGTGCCGTGTGCATCATCTGCGGCGATACCGAGAACGGGGCCACCTCTGTCAAGCAGATCATCCCACGCCTGTTCTGAGAAGCCTTTTCCGATCCCCATACAGGTGTCGTTATAGACTTCAACGGCGAAATAACCGCGAAGCGGCAGATAATCTGTAATCGTGTGCCCACACCAATAGGGGTGACAGAGCACAGCCTCACCACCTTGTGCTTTTATTTCGTCAATCACAGTGTTCGGGTGCAGTTTCGCACAATTAATTGGCTCATGGATATTAATCGCCACGAAGTGATACGTCGCGCCGCCATACGGGTTTGACGGGTGAACTTCGCTACCTGATATTGCTAAAAAGTCTGATGTACTATGAGCGCTTACATCGTTAACCTTACGGTGATCTGTTAAAACGAGGAAATCGTAGCCTGCTTCACGGTAGGCACCGAAGCGGTCCGAGATAGAGAGTTTCCCATCGGATTCGGTGCTATGGCTATGTGTATTCCCTCTATACCACTGACCGGGTTGCTGAAAGGGGTTTGCATTGAACATAACTGGCTCCTTGCTCTGTAATGATATATTCAAGTTATTCGCGGATGCTAATTTATGAATTAATTGGAGGTATTCCATCTATCCACTTTTATTTTATCATATCCGTAATTCGCTTGTCAATAATTCCTGAAATTACACTTTCGCCGAGCCACCACCTATTTGGCACACCAAGACCGAGCGGGCTACATATAACACTCACGAAAAGGCAGCCGGATATCTCAAGATACGTGCCTTATAGGACTTACGCAGCCCTTTGCCGTCGGCTGTCCGTTATCATGGAAGAATGCGTAAGTCCTGCCTTAAAAAAAGAAGGGGTTTGACCAAGCTTTTTTGCCGGTTTCGTCGGTGATTTCAACCCGAACATACTTGATGCCTTCCGGAATGTTGTATGTTGCTTCCGTCAAGAGTTCGCTGTTAGGTGGCAGAGTTCGCTGCCCGCGACTACATTGTGCTTTAAAAACGATTGATTGTGCCGGTGAGCATTTGACTGTCAACGCTTTCCCCTCTAACGTCATATTCGTGATTTCGGGTCCCATTGTAGAATAGAACGCGCCGGTCCTGAGTGCTTCCATGATATTCTCAATCGTCAATTCCTGTGTTTTAACCATAATCCATCCGTGGAAGCAATCGTGTTCGGTGCCGTGTGAATCATCGGAAGCGATGCCGAGAACGGGTCCTCCTCTATCCAGTAAATCGTCCCAAGCTTGTTCAGAAAACGCTTTGCCGATGTCCATACAACCGTCGTTGTAGACCTCAATCGCGAAATAACCCTGCAATGGCAGATAATCTGTAACGGTGTGTCCGGACCAATACGGATGGCATAAAACGGCTTCGCCGCCCTGCGCCTTAATCTCGTCAAGTACTGCGTTCGGATGCATCTTTGCGCAACTGATGGTCTCATGAATATTAATAGCGACGAAGTGATGGATCGCACCCCCATAGGGGTTTTCAGGATGGACTTCGCTTCCTGATATCGCCAGAAAATCTGACGTACTGTAAGCACTCACATCGTTAACTTTACGATGATCTGTCAGTACAAGGAAATCGTATCCTGCTTCACGGTATGCTGCGAATCGATCCGCTATGGAAAGTTGACCGTCGGATTCCGTGCTGTGGCTATGTGTATTTCCTCTATACCACTGTCCGGGTTGCTGAAAAGGATTTGCATTGAACATGAAAATGACTCCTTGGTTGATGTGTTTGAACGGTTAGATGATACTGCTTTATCAATTTGTTGGAATATTCCGCGTTCCCGCTTTGATTTTAGCACGTTCATAGCCTGCTTGTCAAATGTTCATGGCAACTATATAAGGGCATTTATTCAGATGTTTGTGTTGTTGGTTTCAATGCTGCGTTGAGATCATCTTTGAATTGATTTTCGTATCTTTGGTGATAGAACGACGGGACACCGATGATGCGGTATTTCTTATTTTCTGTCAGGATTCTACTTTGGAATTCTGCCTGGATCTCTTCCAGAAATGCCTCTTTCCAGTGATCGTTTGCTGTTAGATGCTCACCTTTGGGTTCAATGAAAAGTTGGTAACTCAGCGATTCCCCGTTTTTCTCACGTAAAAACAGCACAAAATCAGGTTGAAATCCTCGACCGTCGGAGAAGTTGTAAATAGAGAAATGCCCTTCGTTGCGAAGTAGATAGATGTCCTCGTACGTCTTCTCTGATACCTGAATCCACCTATCTAACATCTGTACAAATGCTTTTTCTTCGCTCGTGGCGTAAAGGTTCTCAAAGGCGAACCAGTCGCTGACTTTGACCAGATACGCTAAATCGCTGTCATCAGCGCGCGGTGTGTCCACATTGAATTTTAGGGTTTTGTCGGTGAAAACAGCGTGAATATGCGCCTCATAAAAGTGTTTCGTGCCTTCGTATTCAGTAATCTCTTCGCGAATTTCGGATTCAATTTGACTTAGCAATCCTTCACATGCTGCCAACTTTGCTGGACGATTCTCTTCGAAGTGAGAGGTATCTCCTTTGAAAGTGATTGCTAAACCGCCGAGATAATTTGCCGAACTGATAAATTCTCGGATGGATGCCAGATGCGGAAAATACTGTTTAAGCGATGAAAACGTAAAAAACGGGTTCCGCGCCATAGCGAATTTAACGATATTCTGTTCAATATCAACTATCTTTACGTCTCGGCTGCTTTGGTTCCGTTGTTGGACTGGTGTTTCGTCTTTTTCCATGATGGTTGTCATACCACTGGCACCCGTGTGGGTGATATGTTCATAGTTTTTCTGTTTTACGCTCAGATTCGCTAAGTCGGTAAGAGATTTGACATGCTGGTAATCTTTCGGCACCTGTCTGTTGAGCCAGACGATGCCGTGTTTGTAGAGATTGGTCTCTTTGAACGCGTCTTTCAGTTTGAGTTCGCGAGTTTCAGGACGCGCGTCCATCATGCCGTGGTCAATGAGGGCAGTACGGATTTCGGAGATATAGCGTGAATCGTGGATGCTGTGATAGTGGAGTTCTTCCAACACGCGGAGTTCGTGATCAAGATGGTCATCGAATTTACGGCGGAATTTGGCTGTGTGGTTTGGTAGGACAAACGGAAAATAGCGTGCGCCACGTCCGATGAGTTGCGCCTCGGATATTGTTGTCTTCCCGATTTTGTTTCTTCCTGAATCTCGTGTTTCATAGCAACGGACAATATCAAAGAGGTTTAGCACATCCCACCCTTCGTTAAGTTTCTGCACGGCGAAGATGGCACGGATGGGATTGTCTTTATCTTCGAGGTTGTTAAGTCGCAGTTGGTAAGTCTCCTTTTCCTTGTCGTTGTTGACTGAGAGACAGTGTTCCTCACGGAATGCCTCTTTTAGACGTTGGACCAGCTCCGCTGTCGTCATTTTTTCGTCAAAGTAACGGAATGCACGTTGAACGATTTCGAGACCCGATTCTCGAAAACTATCAATCTGATCGGTGGTAAGTTCATTAATCAGTTTGTGGAAGTTTGCCTTGTTCTCTTGCGATTGCGCGATTGTCCGCTGTGCCTTGAACAGAATGACAGGTTTTAGATTGATGCCATTGTTCACTGCAACCTGTTCTTTGTACTGATTGAGAATGAGTGCTTGCAAGATGCGGGACTCTTGATCTAAATCGGAGTGTACAAGTACGACCTCTTTCGAGAACCGGTCGTTGCGAAAATTCACCAGATCATAGCGGTAGATAATTTTGTTCCGGTACTTGTCTACAATATTTGGGTTTTCGTAATCGTGTGTGGCAGTGAATTCCAGCAACAGATTATCTTCGTGTGCGGTAAAGATGCTTTCGACTGTATTTTCCCAACTCGGTTTCTGATCTGCCAATGCCAGTTCTAATTGTGCTCGCGTCTGGACGTTCATGTGGTGTGCTTCATCTGATAGAAGAACGATTTTCTTGTCTACGAAGTCCTCAGCGGTTAAGGCGTTCTCCTTTTGGGTCGTCATATCGGTATGGAGTTGCTGGATAGTCGTGAAGCAGATATTGATGTCGTTTTCGTTGATACCCTCGAAATTGTCAACCTGTGTCACCGCGACCTGTTTGCCTTGAAAATAGATGTTCTCGTTAAAGAGGTATTTTGCGGTTCGCGGGTTGAGGAAGTTGTTTTTCGTTTTCTCAATGATATTGGTAGAATTGACGAAAAATAGGAAGTTGCGGTAGCCTTTCTCATAGAGGTAGAGGATCAAGCCTGCCATAATGAGCGTTTTGCCACTACCGGTTGCCATGTTGAACAATAGGTGTAGCGGTTTTTCTTTACCAGCAAGGTCGTTGTTGAAGTAGTGGATGAAACTGGCAAACGCGTCTTCTTGATAAGCGCGGAGTTCAAATGCAGGACTCAGATTTTGCGTGATGCTATCTGGCATTTCGGGTTTGGGGACCCCGAAGTTGAAAGCGATTTCGAGTTGTTCATGAAGAAATTGCTCAAGCATTGGACAGTTTCCAATTAGCCCTGCTCGGTAAACGACGGCATTCCAGGCGTGTGTCGGTTCTTCGCCAAATCTTCATATACAATCCGGGCGATTTCGGGGCCAATTTTCTGGAGTTCTTCTTCCAATCCTGCCTCTTGGATAGGGACAGTGGCAACGAATGCGCCTTTATGTAAATCAATGGGGAAACCGTTTACTTGTTCAACACCGTCACGGGCGTACCGAACCCGTGCTCCGGAGAGCGGTCCTCCATACTCCGCATCATAATAGAGTTCCACTCGCAGAAGTTCAATAGAATCAGGGCCTGGTACTCGTCCAGCAAGGTCAAGCGTCTTGATCCTAATGTCCATCTTGTTAACGTTATCAACAATATGTTTCATGAGAGTATCTCCTCTTCATTTTGAAAGCCGGGCTCTGGGTAAACATCAAAACTGTTCTTTACACAGGTTGTGGGGATATTTCCGTGTGCAAGAATTTCGGCATCCCGTAATGCGCGTACAAGTGTTTCTAATTCGATTGTTAAGTTCGGTGAGCGTGGGGTGCCTTCGCTTGAAGGTGGTTGCATCGCGTGTTGTCTCAAAAAACGTTCCATACGTCCGGGATCAACAACGCCTATTGACATACTCCCCCAGCTAAAGCAAGGGGGATTCTTGACTGTGTGAATCCCGTGATTTCTGGTGCGGATTGTGGGTTTCCGACTTCGGTTGAAGTCTACGAGGGTTGCTTGCGATAGCAAGTCTGACACCCTCTAATCCAAAGGTTGAGGTTTCCCCAACCTGTAAAATGTTTATTGCAGCGTTTACGTCTCTATGGTGATTGGTCTTGCAACTATTGCACCGCCATTTGCGAACTGACAAGTCCATTAGCATTTGAGGTTGTCCACATTTGCTACAGGTCTTTGTTGTCGCTTCAAATCTATCAATGTAGTGAACTTGCTTATCGTGCTTTGGGGCTTGGTGTTTCAACTTTTGGTGAAACGCATGAGGGGCAATATCAGAGACTTTACGACCCCAGAGACGTTTCATACCTTCAAAGGTAAGCGTTTCAAAGTAAAGTGCGTCATATTTATGGACAAAACGCTTGGCAAGTTTCCACTGGTGATCGTCGCGTTGACGCTTGATTTTACGGTGAACACGTGCCACCTTGAGTCGTGAACGTTCTCTGTTGTTGCTACCTTTGGTTTTTCGTGAATGGTTGCGTTGTGCGACGGATAGATCCGCCATAGAGGTTTTATAGAACTCAGGGGACTCGTAGCATGTGCCATCGGAACAGGTGAACAACGTTTTCATACCGAAGTCAAACCCTGCAGCTTGACCCGTCTTAGGTGTGGCTTCAGAAACGGTGTGATCTGTTACAACGGACATATAGAAATCACCGAGACTATCTTCTTTGATTGTAACGGTTTTGATAGTACCAAGTATCGGACGACTCAAGTTAAAGCGATAGTGTTTCTTTTGTATCCGAACCCTATCGCCATAGAAACCGTAACCAGAGGGAGACATTGTAAACGAATAGGGTTTTCGCCATGAACGAAACTTTGGTGGACGCTTCGCAATGCCATCAAAGAACCGTTGGTAGCCGTTATCCAATCGCTTCAATATCTGACGCGCTGCCCATGAGTCTAACTCACGCCAATGTGCGAACACTTCAGGATGTGCTTTACGCAATATCGTGAACTGGCGCGACATCTCATTATAGGACATATACGGCAATCCAAGGGCATACCGCGTGCGTTGCCCCCCTAAAAAGTAGTTCCAAATATCGTGTGCTATCCACGTCAATCGTTTCAAATGACGATTACGTTTCGCACGAAAGAGTTTGTAAACTGTAGCATACATGGTATATCAAGTATCAAGCATTTAACCCCTTCATAGTGGGTAGGCAGACACGCAACCTTGCAGTTACGCTATGAATGTCTGCCAACTTGATACGTTAATTATACCACACTTTTTAGTAAATGTCAAGTTTATTTTGGCTTTCAAACCCTAAGCC
>JAJEET010000083.1 GCA_022820835.1 Candidatus Poribacteria bacterium | reverse complement strand
CGATGCGAAACACGGCACTCTCTGTTTTGCGATTCACTGGACATACAAAAATCACGGACGCACTCCAATATTTCGCAGCGAAACCTAAACTCGCAGTTAACATCATAAAATGAGAAACCCTACAATTGAATGACCCTGCCCTGATAGATGAGCCCAGTACTGCTTGCCAGTGTCCATTCAACGGGTTGCTCACGCTCAAAAATGTGACTGAGAACGTAAAAGCACGGAATGTTTAATGCCAACAGCCAGACGAGGAGTCGATACGGGTAAATGTCCTGAACGAATACCTTTGTCAGTGTAATGCGGAGTCCTAAGGAACACGCGCTGAGAATTACGATGAGATCGCCAATAAGGTATCCTGTAACGCTATCGCCTTGCAGATTTGGCATGATCGCGAGAAAAACACCACTGAATGCGGTGATAATTCCGAATGTTTTCGTCAGCGTGAGCCGATCATTTGGGATCCAGAAGTGTCCGGACAGCACTGCAAAAAGTGGGTATAGACTGAAAAAAATGGTTGAACGCGCGGCTGTTGTGTGTTGGGTGCCGATGTTCAACGTAATCGTATGCAAAGCGTAAAGAGCGGCAATCAGAAGCAACCGACGTAGTTCCTCGAAACGCATCCGCATTGACATCCCATAGTAAAATCCCACACCGCCGACGAAAATAACGCCTAATATACAGCGAAAGAGTGCCATTTTTAGGGGTGGAATGCCTTGAAGACCGAGTTTAACAGCGAATGCCCCGCCACCGATGAGGGAAACAATGAGCAACATAAAGGCAATAATCTTGCCTGATGGGTCTTCGTTCCTAAATTCTTTTTCAAGCATAAATGTAACTGAATCCCGAAAAGAGGTACCAGGTTGTTATGATTTTGTGGTATATCTATTGCGCACCGTGGTGTATAGTTGTCGTTGTGTTAGAAACCCGTGAAGTGAATATTGGTTTTCACTAAGAATACCATATCTATCTGTGTTAATCAAAAAAAAATCGCTTTGATTTTTTTTGACATATATTAGAATTTATGTGATACTTTATGATACATTGAACGAGGATGGGACTGAAATGTTACAGGGACCTCTATCTCGTCACTGTTTTGCCGAAAACCCTCACCCGGTTCCAGGACGATTTAGTTTTCGGTTGCGATCTTAGTTTTGGTTGACAGAAGTTAATGTTTAGAAGCAAGATCGCGAGCACAGCGTGCTTCTACAGCGGAGGCGTATTTACATAGATAAAGTAAATATGTAAAACTAATTTAACCCCCTAAACCCCTTTATCATGGGGACTTTAAAGGAAAAACAAAAATTAAGCATGAAAATAAAAAGCGTCATAATATTTGCATTTGCTTTAATAATCGTTTCTTTGAGTGTCGGACTTTTCAGTCGTGATAGAGTCGTCTCGGTAGCATCTGATGGCGAAATCCCTGAAATAATAAGTGAGGAGATTCCGATCGGTGTTGTCGTCGCACTGACAGGGAAATACGCCGAACCGTATGGGTTTCCAATGCAACGCGGTTTTGAATTGGCACGAGAAGAGATTAACAGCCTCGGTGGTGTGAACCTCACGTTTATCACTGTGGACGATCAGAGTAGTGTAGAGGGAGCGAAGGAAGCCGTCCAGCACCTGGTTAAGCAAGGTGTACCTGCTATCGTCGGGCTTGCTATCTCAACGCATCTTAAAGAGGCTGCTCCGATTGCGCAGGCGAATCAGGTCATAGCTTTCAGTTCGGTCTCCTCAGCTGCAGGTTTAAGCGGGATCGGAAATTTCATTTTCCGTACCAGTCTCGCCACAAATATAAGCATTCCGAGTGGGGTGATGGCGACTCGGCAGAAAATCGGTTATCAAAAAGTCGCGACGATCTATGATGACATCGATGTCTACGCCAGGAGTAGCAACGAAGTGTTAAAGACGGTACTTGAGGCAAACGGGGTTGAGATTCTCATCCAGGAGACCTTCAAAACTGGCG
The DNA here is from genome assembly GCA_022820835.1 of Candidatus Poribacteria bacterium. Taxonomy (GTDB): domain Bacteria; phylum Poribacteria; class WGA-4E; order WGA-4E; family WGA-3G; genus WGA-3G. Next base: position 76,915 of record JAJEET010000083.1, on the reverse strand, counting down.
ATACCGATTTTTCTCAGCAATTAACGAATATAATGGCGGTGGAGCCGGACGCGCTCTTTATTTCTGCACTCTCGCAAGAAATAGCGAAGATTGTCGCACAAACATCCGAGGTAGGTTTTCCCGATACGATTCGCGTTATTTCGCCCGATTTAACCATGGATGAAGTCCAAAAGGCTGGCGATGGTGCTGAAGGGACAATAGGATTTATCGGATGGTCAACTATATCTGACGCACCCGGAAACCAAACTTTTATTGAGAATTATCGAGCAGAATACGGTATTGAACCTGAGCCGTGGGCGGCACAATCGTATGCGACGCTCTATGTTCTTGCCAATGCAATTAAGGTAGCACAATCCTCAGATTCGACCGCCATTCGGGACGCACTTGCACAGACGAAGGGTTTACCCACTATTTTAGGGAATTTCTCTTTTAACGCTGATGGCGACGCACTGTATGACCAGATTGTGCTGGTCGTTAAGGACGGAGAATTCCAGGTTTTTGAATAATTTCCAGAACAGGACTTACGCAAATTTAGCACACGATGGTAGATTTTTTACTTTTAAACCCCCTAAATCCCCCTTATCAGGGGGACTTGAAGAGGAAATGCGTAAGCCCTACAGAATTTGTTTTATAGATGCGACTTATCCTGTTATCTTGCTTTGAGTTCGCTCCACATTGTGGTTGTTTTAACGCCTGGGGTAACGTTTAAACCAGAGATAGTGAAGGCATCCGCCCAGGCTTCGCCGATCCACTCGTTCGCTATGTTGATGCCCTCCATGACGAAGCCGAGGATCTCGATTTTATCAAAGTTAGCATCCTGGAATGAAGTGCGGAACTCACCGTTCGCAAATAGCGCGAAATATCCTGAATTGAAGTACAATTCCATCTCTGTTAGGACATCGGTATCCCACCGGAGGCGTGGTTCTCTGGAGAGCCGGAACCGGAAGGGGTGGCTGCTGCCTTTGCCATCAAATCGACGCGCTCTGATTTCATCTGGGAAAAAAACGTAGAAAAACGGATCTTCTCCGGGGGTGTCGGGGAAACTACGTCCGACGCAGAAACCGAAACGCGTTTTGTCGCCACCGAAATTGGTTATTTTGATGGCGAAGTCTCTGTAGGGTGGCGGGATTGCGATAAATTGGTAGAGCTCGTAGTCTACCTGCCGGTCACGGTTCACCTCTACGCGTAGCGAACCGTCGCTGATTTTCCAGATGGAATTTTTACCGACGGCATCCCACGCGTCTTGGTTTTCGCTGTCAAAGTCGTCGTGCCAGGTCTCGGCAGATGCGGAGAGGGTGCAGCTGATGACGGCGTATAGGAGTATGAAAAGACTTAGATTTGTGTGTGACATAGAAGGATATAACGAATGCACAGGAGGCCAACGGTTTTCCTATGTTACAAAAGAGGTACTCCGAAAGAGGCACAGGCTAACAGCCTATGCTACGAAAGAGGCACAGGCTAACGGTTCCTATGCTACGAAAGAGGCAATTAATTGATTTTTATGCAATCGTACCAGCGTTGCGTTTTTTTTCCTTTTCGGCTGAGGACACCGGGTTCGCGTTCGACAGGTGTCTCGAAGTCCCGATCGTTCTGTTTTAGGACATCCCAATCCGGTGGGAACCATGTTCGGAGGGTTTTACAGTTCACCTCAAGCGATTCGCCTTGCCATCCGCCGATTTTGTAATACATCGGACAGACCCATCGTTCTGCTCCGCGTGCGTAGCGTCGCCATCCGACGACGAAGGCTTGTGCTCGGATAATGTCGCCGTCGCGCCAGTGTCGCTCGATGCCGCTCCACGGGTAGCCTGTCGTGCCGCCGCCTGCGCTAATCTCACTCCATCCGAGATCGTCGTGGAGTGTAATGTAGGAGTAGTTCGTTCCCCACGGCGTATCGTCTGTTGCGAAACGCCACTGCTGTCCACGATACCAGTGGAGCGCGCCTCGGATACTTGAACGGGAGACCACTGCATTTTCTATGGTCTCTACGATGTCGAACCGTCCCCTATTGTTGTACAGGTTATGGACACCTTTGCAAAGGGTCAGTGAATTGAGTTCGGGTCCGAACCATTGATTGTTTACGCCGGGGGTCCTGTAGTAGGAACCCGAAGCCGCGGGGTTGGCGCGCTCACCCGGATTCAATCGTGCGCCGGCGTAGGTGCTCCAAAACGCGATGCCGAGAACGATTACGAGTAAAATTGCGTCAAAGATGATGTCGAGATTTTTTCGGAACATTTGTAGTTATTCGTTTTCGGTTTTAACCCCCTAAATCCCCCTTATCAGGGGGACTTGAAGAGTTTTTACAATTTTAACCCCTAAATCCGCCTTGTCAGGGAGACTTGAAGAGTTTACAATTCGGTTTTTAGGTGCGCCCATGTTGTTGATAGTTTCCGTTTCGGTGAGACGGCGAGTCCGTCAATTGTGAAGTTTTCCACCCAAGCATTGCCGACGTTAGCTTCTTCTGTTATATACGCTGCTAATACGAAAGCGATAATATCAATTTGATCGAAGTTTGCGTCCGTGAAGTCAATACGGGATTCGCCATCCGCGGAGAGTTGGAACCTGCCGTCTTTGAATTGTAACAGCATCCGTTGGAGTTCTGGTGTGTTCCAACGTTGTCCGGGATCGACGAACAGGTCGCCGTCTCTTGAGGGTTGCATATCGTTTGTGAAGAAGAGGTAGTACCCGTATTCGTCATCTATTTCTGGGAGTGTGCTTTGGAAGTGTTTTGCGAGTGCGATACCGAATCTGGCACGCGATACGCCGACGGTTTCGAGTGTAATCGTAAAGTCGTTGTATGGACCGGGGAAAGCGATGAATTGATAGAGTTCAAATATCGCGCGCCATTCTCCTCTCGCCTGAATTTCTGCCTTTAGAAGTCCGTTTTCAACTGTCCAGACGGAATCCTCTCCTTTGTGTTGCCAGTTTTCTTCTGATTCTCGTTCAAAAGGGTCTTCCCAGAAAGCGGCATCCGCGCCTCCGAGAGAAATGAGAAGGATACATACGATTGTGTTGAGGAAGCGTCTGGCGTTTTTCATGTCGTTAGGTCTTCATTTATACGAAGATTTTTTGTTATAAACCGGTTCGGTTAGGGATGCAGATCGCATCTGGGCGTGTACGCCGCAAAACCGAACCTACCGGGCTTGAGGACCGAGGCGGTTATTTTTTCATCGCCACTTGTAGGACGAGGGAACCTCGCCCTACTTTGCAAAAGGTGTCCCGTCTCGTTTACCGAGATAGATGCGGTATGTGGTGCTTGCAACTGGCACTTCAACCTGTTTGTGGATGCGCCTCCGTTGGTAACGTCCTGTGTCAGCATTGCGGATAACGTGGACGGCACGGATATGGAGTTGATAGCGTGCATCGGTAAGATCGCTGAATTCAAAATTGCCGTGCGTGTCGGTTACGACCTCGAAGCGGTCCAATGTCATTGACATGTCGTATGGATGCAGTTCCCACGGATACCACGAACGCGAGACGACTGCATCTGGCACGGGTTCGTCGGTATCCGCCCAGCGTACTTGTCCGCGCAACGTTGTTGTGGGTCGGTCTGCTACGACGTGGATCCCTTCCGGATTTGCCGAAGCATCCACATCAATGTTGGTCCCTGAGATGCCGTCTCCAACGATATAGAGTGCGTATTTCTCTGCAAACAGTCCTTCAATTGTGAAGGTAGATTCAGTCGCAGGAAAGTACCTTGACAGGAGCGGTTTCTGCAACGCCAACGGGTTCAGGCTCGGTTCCATGTTCGCATCTGCTCGGAAGACCTTGACGGCGTACTGTGCGTCTGTCGGGAGACCCTGTGGCAAGATAACATGCCCTTCAAGGGTTACCCCTTTTTCAAGTCGGATAATAGATGGCATCTTTCCGATGTCCACGTTCTCGTAGACTCTGGAGAAGTAGCCTCTTTTACGCGCCTCAATCGAGAGGAACTGCGGTTCGGTCTCTAAGACCTGTATCCGAAAATTGCCCGTCTCGTCTGTTTGCGTTGCAGCGAGGTGTGCGCCGTGTGCTTGTGGCGTTTCTGGACGACGGGTTACGTAAATCTGCGCCTCTGCTATCGGACGCTCCTGTGTATCGACAACCTTTCCGTGTAGTGTCTCCATCGTCGGTAAGCGGACGGAAATTTGATCCTGCTTTTGTGGGTCAATAGACGCTACATAGGCTATAATAACACCGTCGCGAGAAATTGTCAAGGTATAAGCGATTGGATAGAGGTCCGTAAATTGGAATTTGCCTTCGGTGTCGGTCTTTGCTGCATGCTCAATCGGTGCAGCGGCGCGAAAGAAGTCTGCCGAGACGTTGTGCATCTTCAGGTTCACGACAAGACCGGCGAGATTTCCCGCACCAGAGACGCTGCCTTGTAGGGATAGGGTGCGTTTCAGTGCGATCTTTCCTAAATCATACCGATTTCTTACAGGGATCATCTCATGTCGTAGGCGTTTCGACTGATACTGCGGGTGGATTACCAGCAACGAGAAGGCGTAATAGGTTCCTGGCTCGTTAGGGATCGTTAGGGAAAAGGTGCCGTCTTCGCCTGTCGCTGTGGCGTGCTCAAATTCGCGATCGGGGTAGACGTGTGCCGTTTTTTCAGGGGCAACACGGACCAGCACATCTGGGATCGGATGCCCATTTTCGGCATCGACGAAAGTACCGTGGACGGATGCGATATTGGATGTTTCGCAAATACCGGTGCCGGCTATGAGAAAGAATAGTAGAAAAATCAAGCGGGTAATGTGCATATCGTGTGTTCTGTTGAAAGGTCAATGCTTTCGTTATTAAACCCCTAAATCCGCCTTATCAGTGACTTGTAGGTTGGGTTGAACGGCGGATGCCAAAGAATCCCTGATAGACAAGCAACTTTAGAGGGCCTTGAAACCGCTGCGTTGGAAAAAAATCAAGTGAAACCCAACGCTTTTGATTTTCAGCGGTATGTGCCTGTTGGGTTTCGCTATCGCTGGCTCAGAGAATGGGGTATCAACAGTGGCATCTTCCGTAGAAACGAAAGGCATTTGAATCTTTACCGCTCAACCCAACCTACATCTACTTCTACGTGTGAATTATAAAAAATTGTCCAAACCGTAGTAAAATTATAGCATAAAATGGGAGAAAATGCAGTAATTAGCGGTTAGTCATTAGCGGATGTTCTCCGTTTTTATGTAACCTTTTTGTAGGTTTCGCATTCTTAACTTACGACGAAGTTTCAGATTCAAGGATACCAAACCGAAACAGACAGAAATTTGGAGGTAAAATCGTGAAAGAAAACAGTGTAGATGTATGGGATGCGTTTCTCGATACACTCGAAAACCGCGGTGTATCAAGTAGTTGGGAGGTTGCTCCGGAGGTTCAGGAAAAGCTTATCAATTACTTCAAATCCAAGATTGATATCGGTGTTGTTGACGGAAAAACTGCGTTTCCACCGGATCTAATATGGAATGAATATGTATGGCGTTTTCCAGACGAAATGCGTCAAAAACTGACCCAGCATGCTGAAGGTGTGCTGGAAACCGATCCCGATAACGGCGCAGCAGCTAAATACTTGACTATTGTGACGGCAAAAACGGCTTACGACCCACCGACAGATGAATTCTGGCACCTTTGCGAAAAAGCAGCGGTACTGTTACCAAACGAGGTGGATATTTGCTATTTAGCATTTGAAAATGCCACTTTCGACATCCTCCTTGATGAAGGGGTCATCGCACTCGAAAGGTTGTTTGAAGGGTACCGCTCAGGTGAAAAACCGACTTTGTACCAGTGGCTATTCCGGTGCTACAACTACTTGTACGTCGTAGCGAGACCCATCGATTTTTACAAGGAACTTGAAAGCGACGATCCACTTCATAAACGGTGGACAGCAGTGATGGAAAAGATTGGGGGTGTTTTTGAAGAACAGTTGGACCGGACTCCTGACCATTGGGATACCGTCCGAATGCTAACTGAAATTCACGAAGCTGTCGGAAACGATACGGCGAGGGAAAAGACACTCAAGGACGCGCAAGCGGTTTTTGAAAAAGTGCTGGAACAGGACGAAAATGACCGGAACGCTCTAAACGGATTAGCCAATATCCATGAGAAGTTGGGGAATACCGAACTTGCCGGAGAATACAAGCTCAAAGTAGACCCCAGCTTGGGATGGGTGGGAGCGGTGTTGCCCGATTTCTTCTCATCAACGGTTGACCTTGATGGTAAGCCTATTTCACTTGCAGACTACCGTGGAAAAATCGTTCTGCTTGACTTCTGGGCTGTGTGGTGCGGTCCCTGCCTCGGAGAGATACCGAGAATCAAGGCGGTATATGAGAAATACCACGACAACGGTTTTGAAGTTATCGGCGTGAGTCTGGATGAAGATGAGGCGGCGTTGCGTGCGTACATCAAGGAGAATGAAATGCCGTGGCGACACATTTTTGATGGTCAAAAATGGTCTGGCGGTCTCGTCCAGCAGTATGGTGTCCGCAGTATTCCTGCACCCTTTTTGATAGATCGGGAGGGTAAGGTCATCTCGGTTAAAGCGAGAGGGCATCTTTTAGACGAACTTGTTGCGGCGGAAATAGAGGGTAAAAACGGTTAGTTACATTAATATCTGAGAATGTCTTGATCAAGTAGGACGGGGTGTAATGGCAATGGATGCGTCACGGGATGAAGAATTAGTACATCAAAGTTTAGATGATGAAGATGAAGGTGCTTTTGAAATCCTTTATCACCGTTATGAGATGTCGCTTCTCAATTTTTTCTATAGACGTGTCGGCAGCTGGGAGACTGCACAGGACCTGATGCAAGAGACGTTTATCAAGGTGCATACACACCTCGGAACGCTTCGGGATCGCAAGAAGTTTTCGAGTTGGATGTTCAGTATTGCGAGGCAACTCATAGCGACACATATCCGGGAAAACCGGCGAAGCGTTGAGACGGATCCCGTTGACGAAATCTTTGAGACCCATCAGATAGAACCTGAGCACCGTTCACCTGTGGAATCAATAATCGCTGAGGAACAGATGGCGATCGTCCGTGCTTTGGCACAACGATTGCCGGAATCAGAGCGGTGCGCGTTTGAACTGAGATTAGAGAATATGACGCTCGAAGAAATTGCGGAAACTTTAGGGATTAGCGCGTCGGCGACGAAGGTGCGGTTGCATCGTGCGAAAGCGAAATTGGTTGCTTGGATGCGATCGGAATATCCGGGTGAGTTCGACTATCTATTCCCAGATAAACATTAGAGATTGTGGCATACCAAGAAAATTCGCCTATTCTATGTAACCTATTCTGCTGATTTACATTCTTAATTCACTGAAAGGAGGTGCAACATGACACCGATAGAGGTCAAAGAACTGCTGAAAACGTTAATCGCGGAGGAAAGTCTCCCGATAGACGTTGTTGATATCGCTCCTTCCCAAGATTTAGCGGCGAAGTATTCGATAACAGAGGCGCGTATTAAGGACGTCATCACGCAATGGAACAAGGATGGTAAAATCCACGTGCTTCCGCCTGGGCGACCGGAGATTATGGAGTTCTATGTCAAAACTAATGCCGATTCACCGGCAAAGGAGTTGTTGGAAGCCTCAGCAGTTGAAGCACTCCTTGAATCTGTCATAGCAGAACAAAAGTTGGCTATCCGTTTTACCGATTGTGGACTCCGGTTGATTACACTTGCCGAGGACGATACGACGGGTTATCCTGTTAAAGTCCTTCACGGTGGATTTAGATTGGAGAAATGGGACGGAACGGAGGTAGAACTATCGGAACTTGAGGCGGTTGCACATCAATTTGAGGCTTCACTAAAAGCGAACAGGTTGAAAGCAAAGCTGTTCCATCGCGGTTTCCAACTCGAAAAAACTGTGGAAGTCAAGATGCCGCTCTCACAGGTCAAAGAGATTGCAGAACAGATAGATAGAACCCTCGGTATCAACTATGTGCTGAATGCTTATGAATACGCGAACCGTGATGAAACCTCAGCAACGAGTTGGACGAGTGCAAGTATCTGTGTTTCCCTGTGGCGTTTTCCGAGACGCTGAACCGAAAATTGGACAGAATATCTAATTCAAGGAAGGAGAAAAACGCATGCGTCCAAACGATGTCAAAGAACTATTAGACGCTTTAATTACTGAACTCGAACTCCCCCTCCGCGCTTCTAATAAGGGTCCACAATTAGTGAATAACGGAGTCTGGGATACATTGACACAATCGAGAGTGCAGAAGGTCGTGGATCAATGGATGAACGGATGTGGTAAGAGCCATTCTATCTCTACTGGACAAACGGCTTCTGAGATAGAAAAAGCGATAACGGTTCTCGCCTTAGAGACCTACCGTGTTCCAGAAATCAAGGAGATTTTGAAATCCTTAGTAGCCGAACAATCCTTGCCTTTGACTGTTGTTGACAACGGTTTTAGATTGAAAGTTTTGGCAAATGAAGGCGTGGTTTATCAGTGTGACGACATGGTAGCGCTGGAAGGGATAATAGAAAAAGAGGGGTTAGATGTTTCGCTGCTTCATAACGGTTTTGGGTTGTGGCGTGAAGAAAACAGTGCTGAAATCCCGTTTCCACAGTATGAAGCGTTGGCAAATCGCCTTGCGGATGCTTTAGACAGACACGGATTGCAGGTCAAATTGCTCCATAAAGGCTTTGAACTGCAGAAGAACACCGAAGATGAGATAGACATCGCTGAAGCGAAAGAACTCACCTATCGTTTAGAGATAATGGTGGGGATCCGCTACGTCCAAGGGAACTATTCGTATGCAAAGGATGCCTTGAACCCTAAGATTCATTGGGAATCGGCTGGTGTGAATACTGCCCTTCCGATACTTTGAAACAAAACAAACCCAATTGGCAAGATCCTAACGTCTGGGATTCAGTGTTGGGCAGCTTGCCTTATTAAAACACACAAAAAGGAGAAAAAATGACTTACGTAATTTGTGAACCCTGCATTGACGTAAAAGACAATGCCTGTGTTGATGTTTGCCCGGTGGATTGCATTCACCCACATCCGACCAATGCAGCCGATGAATATGAAACGGTAAATCAACTCTACATTGACCCGGAAGAATGCATCGACTGTGGTGTTTGTGAACCGGTATGTCCCGTTGAGGCTATTTTTATGGAGGATGAAGTCCCGGAAGCGTGGGAAGATTTTATAGATATCAACGCAGACTATTTTGAGTAAAGCGCAACGGGTTGGCACACGGATACCGGTATTTGGTGTTGGTGTGCTGACCGACCAAAAAACAAAAAAGGAGAAAAAAATGACTTACGTAATTTGTGAACCCTGTATTGATGTAAAAGACAGCGCGTGTGTTGATGTTTGCCCGGTGGATTGCATTCACCCGCACCCGACTGACGCATCCGATGAATTTGAAGAAGTTAACCAACTCTACATTGATCCGGAGGAGTGCATCGATTGTGGTGTCTGTGAACCTGAATGTCCGGTTGAGGCTATCTTCATAGAGGATGAAGTCCCGGAAGCGTGGGAAGATTATATAGACATCAATGCGGAATATTTTGAATAGATCGCATCGCGTTGGCACACGGATACCGATATTTGGGATTGGTGTGCCAATGCTATTTATTAGGGTTGGACAATCTTCTGTTGCTTGAGTGCTTCGATTTCTTGTGAAAGTACTTCAATTTGCTTTTCGAGCGATCGGTCTTTTCTACTGCCCCAAGCGATAATAATTTGTGGTAGCCCTACGGCAACGACAATTAGAACCATGAGCCATGTCATCATTTTTTCTATACCGCTGACACGTCCGCTTAGCGAAGCGACTTCAATCTTTAGCACCGCAATATCCTCTTTTATAGGCTTGATTTCTTCTTTAACAATCAAGCGTATCTGATTGAGGTCAGCATCGTCTAACGCGCCGAGAGCTGGAAGTGCTATTGTGCAAAAGAGTATCGAAAGAACGAGTATCGTTTTCATGGGGTGCTCCAATACCAGTTTGATTTATCCCCTGCGAAGGTGGGAAGGGGGCAGGCACGCCTTACGGCAAGCTTCGCAGGACCACCCTAAACTGGTTAGAATAGTCTATCAGATTGGCACGAAATTGGCAAGCCTTTTTGATTTAACGGATCCCCTATCTCACGCCGACAAATCGGATTGTCATAGAAACGAGAAAGCGGTTCAGAAAAGCGGTGCTGATGTTTTACCGAGCACACGCGGGAGCCAAAGACTCAAGTCTGGAATATATGTCACCAACACAAGTGCCACCAACAACAGCGCGATGAATAGCAGCACCGAACCGTAAAGCATCACAACAGACCGGTCAAACTTCATACTCGAGATGAAGAGGTTCATCCCGATCGGCGGGGTCAAATATCCGATCTCAAGGTTCGTTAGGACGATAATACCGAGGTGTGCTTTGTCAATCCCAAACTGTTCTGCGATAGGCAAAAGCAACGGCACCACGATAATGATCGCTGAGAAGATGTCCATCAGACATCCAACGATGAGTAAGAAGATATTGAGTCCGATGAGCGTAATAATACGGCTTTGTGTTGTTGACTGTATCCAGTCGAGAACGATTGTCGGCACCTCGAGTGTGATGAGGTAGTTGGTCAACCCTAAAGCGATACCGAGGATGATGAGGATTGCGCCGACGAGGAGGGTGCTCTCTTTGACGATGCGTGGCATCACCTTCAACGAGATCGAACGGTGTATGACGAGTTCTACAATGCAGGCATAAATGGCTGTTAGCGCAGCGGCTTCATCTATCGTAACCTTTCCAGAGAGGATACCGCCTAAGACAAGGAACGGTAGCAGTATTTCCCACTTCGCGTCCCAAAGCGTCCGTAGAAAAACTTCCCCATCAAAGGGTGTCGTCTCCGTCTTTTTGATGACGCTCCAACCGCAACAATAGAGACTTAGAACACCGAGGATAATCGCTCCCGGAATAATCCCTGCAAGGAACATTCTATCAATAGGGACCTGTGCGACAATCGCGTAAAGGATGAGCGGAACACTCGGTGGAAACAATAGTCCGATGCTTCCAGATGCGGTTATCAAGCCGAGCGAAAACTTCTCGTTATAAGTCTGTCGCAGGATCGGATAGACCAATCCACCGAGTGCGATAATCGTTACGCCGGAGGCACCTGTGAACGTGGTAAAGAACGCACAAGTGGTGAGGACGACCACAGCGATACCACCCGGTAACCAACCGACGCTTGCCCGCGCGAAAGCCACCAAACGCTGCGGTGCTTTCCCTTCAGCGATGACATATCCGGCAAATGTGAAAAGCGGGATGATTAGAATCGTCGAATTCCGGGTAAGGCGATTGAAGTCGATGAGGATCGTTGCGATCGGTTCGCCTGCCATAGCGTACCCGATAATCGAGGCACCCCCAAGTAAGACGAAAAGCGCGCCACCGAGCAGTGCGAAACCGACCAATCCGATGCCAATGAGGAGTCCCATCAGTCTACTCCTCCTTCCGCGATATCAGGCGTGTCGCGACTACCCCTTAGGTTGATGCCGATTTGTAGCACAATATGGATACCGATGAGCACAAAGCCGAACGGGATAATCGTCTTTGCCCACCACAACGGGACGCTTCCGATTAGGATAGTCTCGCTTGTCTGTTCATCACCAAGGAAAAGGAAGCCGTAATACGCTAAAATCGCGACGACGACGAGCGCGAGACAATCAATCATAAGGTTTGTCCAGCGCGTGTACGTGTCTGGCAGGATCCGACTGAGTACATCAATGCTAATATGTCGTCGTTCACAGGTCGCGAGCGCAGCCCCGAAGAAACAGAGCCAGAGCGTCAAGTGCTGAAGCATCGTATCGCTCCACAACAGACTTGTACTGAACACGTACCGCAGGACGATCTTAAGTATCGCGAGCCCAATCATCATTGCGACAATAAGGCATAGGAAACCGATTTCGATTTTACCGAGGAACGCATTAATGTTTTGCAGTACCGAGTTCTCGGTCGGACTATCATTTTGTATCTGCATCTATTTCTCCGGTGCTAACACCTGAATCCCGGCGGACGGCAGGACAGCGACCTTCGCGTGTGCTGGTAGTTCCTCAGCAAACAAGGCGATCAGTTCGTCAAGGTTTCGGAAGAGACACGCGCCGCGATGCTTCTTGTAAAAATCGTCCACTAAAAAGTGTTCCGACCAGACGTGGAGTTGATCCTGTGTACCGAGTTTCGGTGGCGGGAGTTCGGATTCCATTCTCTCCGCTTTCTGTTCGAGGAAACGGTTATAATCAATCTGGTCAAAGAGTCCGTGGTAGCAGATGCCATCGCTTGCAGGGTTGAGTGCCATCTTATACGCTTTCTGAAAATAACGCGTTGCCCACAACGCCTTCCCTGTCTGGATCGGGTCACTGTCGAGCGGGTAACAATTCAGGACAACGAGATCGGTCTCTTTTCGACTCGTTTCTGGTATCTCTGTGCCGTAAGTGTTTAAAGCGAAGTGTGCGCCTTCACGGTGCGCCTGTATAAAATCACCGACAAACAGTCCACAGATTTCACGGCGGGTATTGAGGACGGTATTAACGATGACATCAAGGCCGAGGACACGCGCAGCCGCTTCAGCGAAATCGCGATGATCGGGTTCGATCCCCTCCTTTTCGATGACAGCATGCCCGCGGCTCGGTGAGAAGGTATGGAAATAGAACATCGTTGCGAAACCGGCGATGCCCGGAACGACTAACTTCGCACCGCCGCCGAAACCGACGGCACCGTGCGGATAGATACCACCGAGACAGACCTTGAAATCGGCATCTGCGACGACACGGTTGAGGTAGATCGGCATCCCGTTATCAAGGCTCCCCAATGCGCGTAGGTTGCCATCCATAAAGTCGTGGCTTGTCGCTTCATATTCGGCGGCGACATCCGCGCCAATTTTCTTGGCGACCTCTGCATCGGTGAGGGGGCGGTGCGAACCGCCGCCGACAACAAATCGGATCTCGGATTTCGGGACACCCGCGGATGCCAACTCGCGTAGGAGAAACGGGACCACTCTTGCTGCTGGTGTCGGACGGCTCAGGTCGTCAACAACGATTGCGGCACTCTTTTTGCCTTTCGCGAGTTCCGAAATGCGTGGGGTGCCGATCGGTTCAGCAAATATCTTCTCGATGTGCGCATCGGAAAGTTGAGGTGCGTCTTTGGGACCTAATACCTCCACTTCCCAACCTGTCGGGAAATTCAGCGTGAGTTCTTCATCACCGTACCAAGCACGGGAGTAGACTGTAGCGGTGTTGCTCATGATTGCCCTCCGTTGTTGGATCAAGGATTAAACGATCTGTTTCTCCTATTGCGTTCACATTGCTTTTTTATTGAGCGTTCGCCGGTATGAGTACCTGAATCCCTGCGACAGGTAAGACGGTAACCCTCGCGTGTGCGGGTAGTTTCTCCGCTAATTGTTGAATCAGTTGTTCGAGGTCACGGAAGAGGATCGAAGCGGGGTACTCTTTATAGAAGTCATCTACGAGAAAATGCTCAGACCAGACGTGGAGTTGCCCGCGACGTCCGACTTTCGGGGTCGGGAGTTCGGGTGGCACTTGTTCGGCTCGCTGTTTGAGATAGCGTGCGTAATCGATTCGGTCAAAGAGTCCGTGGTAGCAGCTGCTGTCGCTCGCGGGGTAGAGTGCGACTGTATATGCGTTTTCAAAATAGGTTAAAGCCGCCAACGCCTTATCGAGTTGAATCGCATCGGCATCAAGCGGATAGCAGTTAATCACAACGAGGTCGGATTCTGTTTGATTCGTTTCCGGTATCTCCGTGCCATAGGTCTCCATAGCGAAATGCGCGCCCTTACGATGCGCTTGGATAAAGTCACCGACGAACATGCCACAAATCTCACGGTGGCTATTGAGTACAGCATTGACGATAACATCAAGTCCGAGCACCTTCGCTGCCAATTCGGTACAATCTCGACGGTCGGGTTCGTCGCTTTGTCCTTCAATTATTGCGGGTCCACGGCCAGGCGGGAATGTATGGAAATAGAACATCGTCGTAAATCCTGAGATACCGGGGACAACTAACTTGGCACCACCGCTGAAGCCGACGGAACTGTGCGGATAGATACCACCGAGGCAGATTTTGAAATCGGCATCTGCGACAACGCGATTGAGATAGACCGGCATCCCATTATCGAGATTACCGAAGGCGCGTAGGTCACCGCTCATAAAGTTGTGGTTCGTTACTTCATATTCCGCGGCGATGTCTGCACCGATCTTCTTTTTAATATCTTCGTCTTTGAGCGGACGATGTGCGCCGACACCGGCAACGAACCTGATTTCGGATTTCGGGACACCCGCGGATGCCAACTCACGCAGTAGGAACGGTATAATTCGCCATGCGGGGGTCGGACGGCTCAAATCGTCAAAAATAATAGCGGCACTCTTTTTGCCCTTTGCAAGTTGTGCAATACGCTGTGTACCGATCGGTTCAGCAAACGCCTTTTCGATTTGTGCATCGGAGAGTTCGGGTGCGTCTTTGGGTCCAAGGACATCGACTTCCCATCCAGTCGGGAAATTCAGCGTGAGTTCTTCATCACCGTACCAAGCGCGGGAGCGTACTTTAGTTGCGTTGTGCATTATTCTTCATCTCCTTCCACGGTTTCTCCGGTAAACTGGTCATCGAGCACCGATGCGATGAATTCTCGGAAAAGCGGATGCGGTGTCAGCGGTTTGGATTGAAATTCGGGGTGGAATTGCGAACCCACCATCCAAGGATGATCCGTTACCTCGGCGATTTCAACGAGGCTTTCGTCTGGAGACACGCCGCTAAAACAGAGCCCCGCCGATTCCAATTGTGACCGATATTGGTTATTTAATTCATAGCGATGCCGGTGCCGTTCGACAATAATGGGTTGTTGATACGCTGCATAACTTTTTGTGTCTTCTTTGAGGACGCATGAATAGTGCCCGAGCCGCATCGTTGCCCCGAGGTCAGCCACGGATTGCTGGTCATGCATTAAATCAATAACGGGGTAAGGTGTATTTTCGTCAACTTCTGTGCTATTTGCCTTTTCGAGATTCGCGACGTTCCGAGCGAACTCAATCACGAGGCACTGCATTCCGAGACATAATCCGAGGTAAGGTATTTTGTTTTCACGAGCGTATCGTGCGGCGACGATCATCCCTTCAATCCCTCGGTATCCGAACCCGCCTGGTACCAGTATGCCATCGGCGTTTTCAAAAACAGCGTCGAGGTTCGGATGCTCTGTGAGCGATTCGGCTTCTATCCATTCAATTTCGACGGCGGCTTCGTTAGCGATTCCACCGTGTTTGAGTGCTTCCTGTACGCTGATATAGGCATCGTTGCCGGTGGTATATTTTCCGACGATAGCGACGCGAGCGTGTCGCTTCGGGTGTTTAAGTTTTTCGACCATTTCTACCCATTCGGCATCCATCGGCGCGCGTGCTTCGAGTCCGAGCCGCTTTGAAACGAGATGCCCCATCCCTTGACGTTCAAAGTTCAGCGGAATTTCATCGACGCATTTCGTGTCTAATCCTTCAAAAATGCAATCTTCAGAGATACCGCAGAGGAGTGCGATTTTTTGTCGGAAAGCTTCATCTAAAGTCTGACGGGTTCGACAGAGTAAGACATCTGGTTGGACACCGAGTTCTTGGAGTTTACGGATGCTGTGTTGTGTCGGTTTGCTTTTGCTTTCGCCATCAGGTAGCGTGTAAATGAGGGATACATGGAGGAACATGGTGTTCTCGCGTCCGACTTCGACAGCCATCTGGCGGATGGCTTCAACGAAGGGTGGCATCTCAAAGTCGCCGATCGTGCCGCCGATCTCGGTAATGACGATTTCGGCTTTGTTATTTTCACCGATCTGGTAGATCCGGCGCTTGATCTCATCGGTGATATGCGGAATCAGTTGCACGGTTTGTCCGAGATAATCGCCGCGCCGTTCCTTCGCAATCACTTCCTGATAGACGGACCCCGTGGTAAAGTTAGAATATCTGTTCAAATCCATACCGAGAAACCGTTCATAGTTCCCAAGGTCAAGGTCTGTTTCAGCGCCATCATGGGTGACGAAGACCTCACCGTGTTGGAACGGGTTCATCACCCCTGCATCGACGTTGAGGTAGGGATCAATTTTGACGACGATTATCTTGAATCCGCGATTGATGAGCAATCTACCGAGGGATGCAGTCGTGATCCCTTTACCGATACCGGAGATAACACCGCCTGTTACAAAAATATACTTTGTCATGAATTTTCCTTACGAAGTTTTTAAAATCTGTTTTACCCGTTCCAAATCGGCAGGGACATCGACCCCGATAAGCGGGGTATCCGTTTCGACGACATGAATAGGGACACCATTTTCCAAGAAGCGTAGCTGCTCCAGCCCTTCGGCGAGTTCATAAGGTGTTCTGCGCCAGTTTACAAAGGCGAGGAGCTGCGCTCGCCGGTAAGCGTACAACCCGACATGCCGATATACAGGATATTTGTGTAGCAGAGCCGAGGTCCCCTCGCCCCTACTCCCGGGCAGAGAGGCGCGCGAAAAGTACAACGCATCGCCGTGGAGATTCGTAACAACCTTGACGACATTAATGTCTCGGTAATCGTCAACCGTTTTAACACGCTGTTTTAATGTACAGACCTGGACATCCGGTTTGTTGAGGAAAGGTCGTAGCATTAAATCTATCTGTTCGGGGATAAGTAAAGGTTCGTCGCCTTGAATGTTGGCGACAATATCATACTTAAGCCGTTCAGCGACAACGGCAACGCGTTCAGTGCCGGTGTCGCATTCACCGGTCATCTCGACGTTCCCGCCGAACTTGGCAACAGCATCGTAAATCCGCTGGTCATCCGTCGCGACGATAACCTTGTCCAATGTCTCAGCGCGAGACGCGCTTTCATAGACATGTTGCACCATCGGTTTCCCGAAAAGATCTGCTAACGCTTTCCCCTCAAAACGGCTTGAGGCGTAGCGGGCTGGAATTATCCCTACACTTTGCAACCTTTTGTCCTTTTGTGGCACTTTGAATATCTCCATTGATTTCTTGAATCAGTTTAACGCAAACCGAAAAAATAAGCAAGTGATTTTTCGGAGGATCGGTTTCAGTTTTCGGTTATGCTTCACTTCTCTATTTTTCATTGCACACAGGAACAAGAACATGTTAAACTTAACGACAAGAAATGTATCCACTTGGCAAAAAGCCAATAAATAGTTCTCTTCTATTTGAAAGGAGACATCAAGATGAAACGTAATCTATTTGTAACATCGGCTTGTAAGATGCAGCCTTATTTGGTCTGTTTACTGCTGATTGGCGTGCTCTGCCTACTCCATACGGCGGAATTCGCTTCAGCCCAAGTCTTAGACCCTGATTTAGTGCTGTATTTCGACTATGAAGACTTCGACGGGGATACCGTTGTCGAAAAGTCTGGAAACGGTTACGATGGCGCGATTAATGGGAAGGTCACCCAGTCAGACGACGGCAAGTTTGGAAAAGCTGCCGAATTTGCATCGACCAGTTTTCTGGACTTGGACGGTCCGAATATAGACCCTGATCATATCCCTACCGAAGGCATGAGCATTGTGGCGTGGATCCACGTTAACAGCATCACAGATATGGCGGTTTTCAACGCTCGCGCGGGCGATAACACATGGCTTGTTCATCCGGAAGCCCGTGGCGACGGAAACTATCGTTGGCTAAACCGGAGTCCAGGCGGTGCAACGATTTTTGATATTCGTGCTGGGAAAAATAAAGCCAATGAATGGGTGCATTACGCTGGCACGTTCAGCCGCGCCGATGGCTTAGCCGTTCTCTACATCAACGGTGTGAATGTCGGTGAGGAGAAAGCGCGCGTCGGCACGCCTATCGCCGGTGATTGGGATTCGGGTGCCCGTGTCGGATATAACATCGATAATAACCGCCCTTTCGCTGGGTTGATGGATGAGCTTAACGTCTGGAAACGCGGTTTGACAGAGGAAGAAGTCAATTCCATTATGGAACTCGGTATTGAAGAATTCTTCGCTGTTGAGGCGCAAGGCAAACTGGCAACGACTTGGGGAAAGCTCAAGTCAAAGTAGTTAGTCGGAGATAAATCCACTTCTTGTTTGGTACGTCATTGGACGGTTTGTAAAAATATCAGTGGCGTACCTGTCCAAGTTTGTGTAAAAAAGTAAAAGAACGGTTCATCTAATGGAGGATTTCAACAGATGCAACGGAATCGGACACTGACCTCTTATCTGGTATGCTTATTTGTGATAGGCGTTCTCTGTATGTCCACAACAGAAATTCAGGACGTATCCGCTCAGATTTTAGATCCGGATTTGGTACTGTATTTCGACTATGAAGATTTTGACGGAGGTACCGTCTTAGAAAAATCTGGTCGCGGTTATGATGGCGCAATCAATGGCGATGTTACACAATCTAATGATGGGAAAATCGGAAAAGCTGCCCATTTTGCCTCTGGAAGTTTTTTGGATTTAGACGGTCCTAATATCAATGCTGAGGACATTCCGACTGAAGGCATGAGTCTTCTGGCATGGATTAACGTTGAATCTGTATCAGATATGGCGATTTTCAACGCTCGCGCAGCCGATGGCACGTGGCTTGTACACCCCGAAGCACGCGGTGATGGAAATTATCGTTGGCTCAACCGGGGACCTAACCCCGCTCGGACGATATTTGATATCCGGGCAGGTAAAAACACAGCCGAAGAATGGCAGCATTACGCAGGCACATACAGTCGTGAAGAGGGATTAGCCGTGCTCTACATCAACGGTGAAAAGGTCGGTGAAGAAGAGGCTCGCCTTGACACGCCTATCGCTGGTGATTGGGATCAGGGGGCTCGCGTCGGCTATAACATTGACAACAACCGACCTTTTACTGGATTGATGGATGACCTGAATATCTGGAAACGCGGTCTGTCTGAGACAGAGGTCAAGGATATTATGAATAATGGACTTGGCGCAGTGCTTACCGCGGTAGAAGCAGGCGGTAAACTCACAACGACTTGGGGGAAGCTTAAGTCGAATTAGGGTAAGCGAAAAGAGAGTAATCCACTTCTTATTTGGCGCGCCGCTGGAACGCAATAACACCGCTGGTGGCGTGCCTATCCAATTTGCGTAATCCTCATAGGGAAAGGAGACATGGAAAACCGACCGAATATACTCTGGATATTTATCCTGATAGCCTGCTTTACTACAGGTTTAGAAGCGGATGCCGAAACCTTCTTATCGCGCTGGGACCAAACGCTATTTGATCGCACCTACGATGCACCACCACGCCGAGAACCGATGTGGACAATTATGGAAGGGATTTCAGACCTTGGCGACTACCGAGGTGTTATGGGTGGCTCAATTCTTCTCATGGCTTATGGGAACGAATCACACCGAGAGACCGGAAAACTCTTGTCTTCGGCATACATAAGCGCGGGGGTTCTAACGTTCGGTATGAAAAGGTTGGTTGGTAGGAAACGACCCCTCGATGAGACGCTCGGCAATCCTGCAATGCCGTCAGGACACGCGTCTATTACGTTCAGTGTCGCAACCATTTTAGGATATGAGTATCCGAAATGGCGGATCCCGCTCTACCTCGGTGCCGGACTCGTCAGTTTCTCGCGTGTCTATTTAGGACGGCACTATCCGTCAGATGTCATCGTCGGTGCGGTAATCGGTACAGCGACAGGTATGCTCGTCTGGCATAACCGAGTCACACTGTTACAGTGGGAATTTTAGCGTCTTTCAAATCGTTTCATGATGCACGGAGATATAAAAAAATAAAACCTTTGACAATAAAGTTCACAAAATGTAAAATAGAGTTGTATAGGAGGGCGAGGGCATGATTTATAGGAAACATCATATCAATTTCCGCTATCAGGTTCTGTGCAGCATCGGCTTACTTTTAATCATAGGTGTGCTGTTAGGTGGATGTGCTGTTGCGCCACAACCCTCAATTGATGCCTATATAGAACCCATCGCGGAACGTTTTAACGCGCAAATAAACCCTGAAACCGGTGCGGCACTGGTCGTCAAAGACGGTGTCGCTGTTAGCATCAAACCGATTGATGAGGTGGAACTGTTCGGACTAACCGAAGATCCGAGAATGAACCCATATCTTATCGTTGAACGGAACGGTGCTGTCGAGCCTATCTACACTGTGTTTGAAATGCTCGTCCACAACCGTGATAATAACCGCGTTGTCGTCGAAGACATGGCAATACTGATGGATGCGAATGGCGCGCAATACGCCAATTTATCGAACGATTACTTTGATTCACTCTATGACAAGGTAAATGTCGCACATAGCGACCCTTGGCGTGCGGACTATCCCTACGGTTCCGCGGCTTACCATTCTTATTACGGTTACTATCAGTCTTATGTGGATGCTGAGGCGTTGGAATGGGGCAGGATTGTGATAGAGGACAGTCTCTTTGAAAGCGGCAAGTTGTTCTCCGGTGCGAAACGTAGCGGATTCGTAATTTTCGACCGACTTGAGCGTGATGCCACGGAAATCAGGATTGTTGTGCCAGAGATTCGGATCGTTCATCCGAACGGTAAAGAAGATAAATTGAAATTTAAAATTGACTTCAGGCAGGTTTTGCAGTAAGATAACTTGATTTGGATTAATAGAAAGCAAGATTTGTCAAAAAATAAAGGGAGTAATATAGGATGCGAAATTGGCTTATAGGATTATTGGTGATCGGGTTTGTATCCGTTCTGGGATGCAGTAACCAGCCAGAGGTAAGAGTTGGTGTCGCGGGACCCTTTACAGGCAATGCCGCAGCATTCGGAGAGATGATTGAACGAGGTGCCCAACTCAAAGCGAAAGAAATCAATGAAGCGGGCGGCATCAACGGCATGAAACTCACCCTCGTTTTTGGAGATGATGCGGGGACAGAAAAAGAAGCGAGAGCGGTCGCGACGCGCTTCGCCACTGACCGGCGTATCCTCGCCGTTGTCGGGCATTTTAACAGCGCATGCTCCTTAGCAGGTAAACCGATCTACGCCGAGAATGGGATCGTAGAATTGTCCCCCGGTTCAACGAACGTCAGTGTTTGCGAAGGAAGCGATTGGACATTCCGGAATTTGTATCGAGACGATTTTCAGGGTGAATTCATCGCTAAATATATTAAAAACGTCCTGACAGAACTCCAATCCGTTGGTGTCCTCTTTGATAACGACGACTATGGGAGAGGGCTTAAAGATGCCTTCGTTGCAGAAGCCGAAACGATTGGACTTAACGTCGTCGCCGCGGAAGCGTACGATCGCGATAATACGGATTTTAAAGCGCAACTGACGAGTATTAAAGCGAAGAACCCGGATGCGATCTTCGTCTCTGGGCTTTATGGTCAAGCAGCCTTAATTGTTAAACAGGCGCGGGAAGTCGGCATCACGGCACAGTTTTTTGGAGCAGATGGTGTAGATTCGCCTGATTTCCTTGAAATTGCAGGCTCAGCGGCAGAAGGCACTTATCTGACAACACCTTTTACGTTTGGTGCCGGTGGCGAGGAAGCGTTGAAGGTCGCTCAGGCATTTGAGGCAGAGTTCGGTGTCGCGCCTGATACATGGGCAGCACTGACTTACGACGCAATGGGAATGATTGCTGAAGCGATCGAAAAAACCTACAATAAAGAGGCGAAACTCCCGGAAAATCGGAAAGCGATTCGCGATCATTTGGCATCATTAGACACGGCAGAAGAGGGATACAAAGGGATTACGGGGTTAACCTATTTTGACATAAATGGTGATACGCTGAACAAACCTGCCTATGTCAAAGTTGTTAAAGATGGTGAATTTACGACAGCTCCTAAGCAGCTTCTGGATCTATAACGCGAAAAATAACGGCGTGTTCCGCTTTCAACAAGTTTTGGAGGCGGAAGGAGTTGGGGTTCACTATAAATGGAACAGATAGTAGGAAATTAAGAGTTATGGAGCAATTTCTACAACAGTTGATTAACGCCCTTGTTCTTGGTGGCATCTATGCGCTGATTGCTGTTGGCTATACGATGGTTTACGGCATCATTGAGTTGATCAACTTCGCCCACGGCGAAATTTTCATGTTTGGTGCCTACCTCGCATTTAGCCTTATTACAGTTTTCGGCATACCGTTTTGGATAGCAGTCCCGATCAGCATGCTCCTCTGTGCCGGAATCGGAATGGCAATGGATGTGGTCGCTTATCGTCCGCTTCGCAATGCGCCTCGGCTATCAGCATTAATTACAGCTATCGGTGTCTCAATTGGACTGCAGAACCTCGCTCGGATCATCTGGGGTGCCAAGCCTCGTCCTTTCGCAAACGAATCTCTACCCGCTTTTTTAAGACAAGGTGCCCCACCGACCGAAGCCTTACCAGCGTTTTCCTTGACTGAGACTGCAATCGCCCTTCCTGGCGGTGCTTATTTACCCTACCGGGATTTATCTATTATTCTCCTTGCCTTTATTTTGATGATCGCCTTAAATCGGTTGGTTTCGCTAACAAAGATAGGCAAAGCGATGCGAGCTTGCGCCCAAAATCGGGTTGCCGCCAATTTGATGGGTATCAACACGAACCGGGTCATTGTGATAACGTTCGCTATCGGTTCTGCCTTAGGAGCCGTTGCAGGGGTGATGGTCGGTGTGCGCGAAATTATTGAGCCGACAATGGGCTATTACAAGGGCGTTGCGGCGTTCGCTGCGGCTGTTCTCGGCGGCATCGGAAATATTACCGGTGCCATGCTTGGAGGATTGCTCATCGGATTCGCTGAAGTGTTCGGAGCGGGGTATATTCCATACGGCTACGGTTCCGGATACCGAGTCGCCATTGCCTATATAGTCATGATTGCTGTTATTATCGTCCGCCCGTCTGGGTTGTTCGGAAAATCAACCGCAACGCGTGCCTAACGGAGTCTGTCTTACATACTTTTAGAATCATGCGAGATAAGTTTACACCTCAAAATATAATCTTCGGTTTGCTCATCTGTCTTTTCCCGCTACTTATGTACGCGGTAGATTATATTACCCAGTTGCTCTCCTATCAAAATATCTACTTACCGACACCGAGCGGGGATTATATTCTCTATATTGTTGTCCAAGTCGGTCTCTATACACTTCTTGCAGTCGGTCTCAATATCGTTTGCGGGTTTACAGGGTTATTGGATCTCGGCTACGTTGGGTTCTATCTGGTTGGCGGATATACCTCAGGGCTTTTGATGGCGCGACTCGGATTTAGCTACTGGGTTGTGCTGCCGTTAGCGGTACTCAACGGGGCACTTTGGGGGTTGTTGCGCGGTGCCCCAACCCTACGGCTCACAGGTGATTATTTCGCAATCGTTACCTTCGGGTTCGCAGAACTGCTCTTCCGTATCGTGAAAAATGAGATATGGCTGATCGGCGACATCAACGGATTCGTCAAAAACATTCCACACATCACGCTTTTCGGGATAGAACTCAAGCAAAATTGGCACCACTACTACCACATCCTCATCTTACTCGGTTTGGTCATATTCGTTACCTACCGACTACAACATTCTCGCGTTGGCAGGGCATGGGTCGCTATCCGAGAAGATGAACAGGCAGCGGCATCTATGGGCATCAATGTCAGTCGATATAAGTCGCTTGCTTTCGCCGTCAGTGCGGCTATTGGCGCACTCGGTGGCGCTTTTTTAGCACCCTTCGGCTCACTCATTAGCGCAGGGTCTTTTCAATTTTGGGAATCTATCCTCATCCTCTGTATGGTAATCCTTGGCGGCAAAGGCAGCATTAAGGGATCCGTTATCGGGGCAATTATTCTCGGTTCCTTAAGTGAAATCCTACGGGAAATCCTTGCCAACTTCCCTCAATTTGCTAGTGCACGCTATCTAATCTTTGGGGTCATTCTGATCTTGCTAATGCGCTTCCGGCCAGACGGTTTAATATTTAAAAGAGCATAAAACAATCAGATTTGTCAGGACGTACGCAGAAATATCTTAACGACGAGCTTTGTGAACCCATATCGCGAAGTGGATTAACTCGTAGATAAGCAGAATCAACGCACCGGCGACGAACCATTGGAAACGTTCCTGATACGCACCATCCGCTCGGACAGTGAACCGCTGCTTTTTGAGTCGCGCCAAGTCTGTCGCTAACGACGTGATTCCGGTTGTTGCGTGGTAATAATTGCCGTTTCCTACTTCTGCGATCTCCTGTAGAAGTTTCTCATCTAACGCCGTTAGCACGAGCTGCCCGTTCACATCCCGCTTATAAGGTGTCGCTCCAGAACCGACATCTCCGCGAAGCGGAATAGGGACAGACCTGGCAGTGCTCCCAATACCGACGCAATAGGTATGCACGCCTTTCAGTGCGGCTGCCTTTGCCGCTTCGATCGCTTCTTCCCCGTGGTCCTCCCCATCTGTAAACAGAATCAGAGCCTTCTGTCCTTCAATATCCGGTGCTGTTGTTACGTTTTTTTCGCCCGAAACGAGACGCTCTGTAGCCGTCTCAATAGCATTAGCAATCCGTGTGCCGCTATGCGCAAGCGTCTCTGCGGTTATCGCCGCTAAGAATTCTCTGAGTGTGCTGGTGTCACTCGTCAACGGACATACCATGAAACTCGCCTCGGCGAAATAGAGTAACCCGACGCGATTTCCCTCAAGTTCCGATAAGAGTGAGAATATGGCCTCTTTTGCGCGATCCAGTCGTTGAACGGACTGCTCATCCTCCGCAAGCATACTCGTCGAAATATCAAGCGCGAGGATGACATCAAGCCTCTCCGCGACAGATTCGGGTTTCGCACCCCACTGCGGACGTGCAATTGCGAGTATGACGCAGAGAGAACTGAGCAGCAACAAACCGGCTTGAATCTTGTGTCGCTGCAGATGTGCGGGATCGACATTGCTATGGAATCGTAGCAGTGCCTTCTGTTTTTGTCGCAACCCAAAAAAGAGCAGGAAAATTAGGGGCGGGATTGCCCATAGGAAGTGTAGGTATTCGGGGTTACCGAAACGGAGCCAGTCCATATTTTATACTATAGTGACCTGTAAAAATAATAGGACACATTTTGAAAGACGGACGAGGGGACCTCGCCCCTACGAACCGTTTTTTGCTAAACGGAAAGTGTCTCTTTAATTGTTGGTTTCACTATAAATCCCGTAATTATTTATACACTTTTATAATTTCGTCAATACAGCGATCTCAGACGGTTCTGTCTCTCCTGCCAATCTGGAAGATACGCAGACATATATCCCTTAAACAACTTACCGTGGTTCGGGACAAGCAGATGCACCAACTCATGGACAATGACGTATTCCGTCAACGTCTCCGGCAAATTGAACAGGTCGGTGTTCAGTGTCAATCTGCCATTCGTTGAGATGGATGCCCACTTCCGCTGCATCTGACGGAGATGAATCTCTCGTACCTTCACACCGATACGGTCTGCCCACTGCTGTACTGCCCCTTTCAAATCTGCTTTATTGGTGTTCATAAACGTTCCAATCTTAACAATTTATTTGCTGTTTCGACTATATTTTTTCTCCCGACTGTGGGTTCTAATGTGCGATAAAGCGTTATCCGCAGCTGGCTGGCTTGCTGATTGTCCCACTGATAGTCAGGGAATTGCGCAAATACTTGATTGACGGCTTGAGCCTGTTCTGAAGTAACGTTTTCTATAACGTCTTTAAGTACTGTGTAGACCGCAAAGGTATTGTCATCCAAGTCCATCCGTGTCTGTTCTCTTGTCGCGCGTGAAACTTCTTCAACTAACCTCATAAACTCCGCCAAAGTATTTTGCGTTCCTGACTGACGATTTTCATAAGCCTCTGCAACCGCTTCCGCACGTTCGCCAATGGAAATCAGAAATGGATTAGATCTGCCTTGATCCGTTACCGTCTGACGCAGTGCCTTCCGTAAATTCAGCACCTTAACTGTATCGGATACGTCGCTCTGATTTATTTCGTTTAGCGTCGTTTCGCTCAGTTCATGAACAGCATCAGGTAACGCAAACAGATTACTTTCCGTATGATCTTGTAAAAGTTTCCGCGTCTTAGTGGTCAATTCTTTGTCAACATAAGTATGGTCAGAATGGGCATTACGGATCAGTCCATAAAGGGTTGTGAGTGCTTGGTAATCTTCTATAAACGGGTGTAAGAACGCATCCGGTGAAAGAATATTATAGAGATTCTGTACCTGTTTGAAAAAGGCGAAAAACGTCTCCCGCACCTCTTTATCTCTAAAATGCAAAATTGCCCGTTCTTTTGTTTTATCGTCCGAACCTGTGGCAAGCGGAAGGTATTGCTGCGCGGTTTCACGCATCAGTTTTGCAAACGTCTCTTTGAGGACATCAACATTCTGAATGACACTCTCCACTTCGTCAGAATCAAAAGCGAGTGCCTTTTCGAGGTGCTCAAAGATACCGACAAAATCTAAAACGAATCCGGCAGGTTTTACCAGACCGTCTGCATCTTCGTAGGGTCGGTTCACACGCGCGATTGCCTGTAGTAGCAAGTGATCGCGCATCGGTTTATCAAGGTACATACAGTAGAGGATTGGTGCGTCGAAACCGGTCAATAACTTCTGGGTCACAATCAAAATGTTCGGGTGTTCGTTTTTGTTGATGAACCGCTTACGGACATCCTTCTCTTGCTCTGGTGTCCGATGATACGTTTTCATCAATGCGGAATCCCGATTGTCCGTTGAATAGACGACCTCCGAATATGCGGATGGCAGATAGTTATCGAGTGCCTGTTTATACAGTGCACACGCCTCGCGATCCACACCGACCAGAAATGCCTTGAATCCCATCGGTTCCACCGTCTCTTGAAAGTGTTCAGCAACGAACTTGGCGATCTTCTCAACCCTATCGGGTGCTTTCATCATCGCTTTCAGATTGACAGCACGATCAAGGATTGCGTTCAGTTCATCGGGATCGCTAACGCCTTCCGCATCTGCAAGATTGAGAAATTCCCGATCCAATATCTCTTGATCAGCCCACAAAGTTGACGGCGCGAGCGCGTAATTCAACTGGACAGTCGTGCCGTCCGCAATAGATTCCGAGATTGCGTATTTGTCGAGATAGCCTTGTGCATCGTCTACACCGAAGACTTTGAAAGTCCCCTCGCCTTTGGAGAGACTATCAATCGGCGTGCCGGTAAAGCCGATATAGGTTGCGTTAGGGAGCGCAGCCATCAGGTAATTTCCGAAATCGCCGCCGGTGGTGCGGTGTGCTTCGTCAATCAACACTGCCACGCGCTCACGGGTGTTGAGGTTCGCGGGTCGCTTGTCGAATTTATGAATCATTGACACGACCAAGCCGCGATAATCGGATGCTAAAATCCTTTCCAAATCGTCCTTGCTCTGTGCGACCTCAAGCGTCGTGATACCGTAACCGGTGATGTTCCTAAAAAGTTGGCTTTCCAGTTCGTTGCGGTCAACCACCATCAGCACAGTCGGCTTTTCCGTCTGTTCGCCACTGCGTAGGAGCCGTGCTGCGATACTTATCATCGTGAGCGTTTTGCCGCTGCCCTGCGTATGCCAGACCAACCCGCGCCGTTTGTTCGGATCCTTAACCCGTTCAATGACTTTTTCCACCGCCCGCGTCTGGTGTTGACGCAACACGATCTTGGTGAGTTGGTCATCTCTGCTCTGGAAGATAATGGACTGCTGCAGTACCTTTAGCAAACGTTCACGGGCAAAGAAGATTTTAACTTTCTGTTCATAGTTGGTGGGTTCGTTTGTTTTCCAGTTGAACAGATTTTTGCGACCCGTATTCCACGTCACGCCGTAAAAAAGATCTGTCAGTTGCGTGACACCAAAGAGCTGCGCAGTCGTGAACATCTCCGGCGTTTCATTGTGGTAACGGCGGATCTGCTCAACACCGAGTGCTAATCCGTCCGGTTTGCCAGCATTTTTCGCCTCCACGATTGCGACTGGAATCCCGTTAATCAGGAACACGACATCGGCGCGATTGCGATGCGCTGCGTTCCGCTGTTCCCATTCATCGGTGACGTGAAACAGGTTATTGTCAGGATTCCCAAAATCTATTAGGGTGACGTTCCGCTCGCGGTTATCACTCGCAACAAAAGTTGACTTTTCACCACGCATCCATAAAAGTGCTTCCTGATTTCCTGCAAGTGTTGCGTTGAGCAGACCGAGCTTCCGCATCACCTCAGCACAATTGGAATCGTCTACGATGCCGTCGTTGAGTTTCAAGAGTTGCGTTTTCAGTGTATCAAAAAAATAGAGCGCGGCGGTATCACCCCCACGCATACCCATCGCTTCTGATTGAGAAACAGACTGCCAACCGATTTCATCGGCATATTTGAGCATCGGCTCTTGTACTGCGGAACGTTCGGACATTGGAGGCTCCGAATTTGATTGTGTAGTGTTGTGACTCGCTAATCGGGAAATGTGACACGTGTGTAGATGTCCTGCAACGGCAATTTGCATTCAATGGAATTCAGCAGCAGGGCGTCTTCAGACGCGTGAAATGTTTGGCGGACCCACTGTGTTTCCATAAGGCGGTAATGGTCAACCTGAATCCTGTCTTGTGCCACAAGGACATATTCTTGCAGGGATGTGAGTTTTTGATAGTGTGCGAATTTTTCACCTCTATCATAAGCTTCGGTTGACGGCGAAAGCACCTCCACGACAAGGATCGGATTAAGAAGCGTATCAAAAACGTTATCTTCAAATTGAGGTGCCCCACAGAAGACAACAACGTCCGGATAAAAATAGGAGCCTTTCGGGCCCGTCCGTACGCGCATATCGTTGGTAATGACTTTGCACTTACTTCCTCTCAATTGTATATTAAGTTCAGTGGCTATATCCAACGTAATGAGCGTATGTGCCAGACTTGCCCCGGACATTGCGAGGATTTCACCATGAATGTATTCGCTTTTGTATTTTGCCCTGTGTTCCGAAGCGAGGTATTCCTCAGGGGTGATGTTTTTTTCAGATTTTTCAGGATTGCTGAGTGTTGGTAGTGTATCGGTTTTTAGTCCGAGACGTTCGCCTGGAAACGGGAGCATGTCCTCAGGGATTTCATTGGGATGAATGACTTCTGGCGAAGATTGTGTTGGGGCATCGTGCGGAACTTTTATCCGGACTAAATAGCCATTCTCAGTGTCGGTGAAGGCATTACGAAGGTCTATGCCACCAGAGCGGATGAGATTAAAACGTTCATTAGAGATTTCAACACGAAGCCATGTTTTATCTTGATCGTTTTCACTGAAGGTGACAAGGTAAAGATGCCCTGCAGAGTCTTTACAGGAAAAGAGGGCAGGATCGTCGTTATGTACATAGTTTTCGACGACTTTGTGCATGCCAAGGTTTGGAATATCATACTGAACAGGGATATTTAAAGACGGTTGCGGAACATCGTCACCGTCTTCTTGTAATCCTTCTATATGAAATTCGATAGCTTCTTGGATTAATGTTTGGACTTCTTCCAACGTTTTACCTACGGTGATGCAACCCGGGAGATCGGGTACATAAGCACCATAACTGCTGTCCCCCTTTTCATAGATTACAACATATTCTATTCGTTTATCCTTCATGTTTTCTCTCTCAACCTGCTACAACAAGGTCAGTGGGTGATATGCTGGTCTCCGTCAGATGATGAACCACCGAAATTGGATGTGTACAGTATAACATATTAGTGGAAAAGTTATCAAGTTTGTCAATTTAATAAAAATGACGATGTTTCACAGATCCATCTCAGTATCAATCAGTGGCACAGCAGACCGTTGTCCTGTCATCAGTTCGTCAAGCATGGCGTGGAAGAGTTCGTCGAGATGTTCAACCTCTCGTTCAAGGGCTGTGGTCTTTTCATCAATCGCTTGAAAAACGGCAGCAATGGTATGTTGCTCGGAAAGTGAGGGAAGGGCAACGGTGAATTTTCCCAAAGAATCCCACGATGTCCTTGGATGGCTTATTCCTGTTGATGTTGCAACGGCATGGTTCACAAACGCTTCGGTATGTAAAAGATAGACTAAAAATCTTGAGGTTATTTTTGAGTTTGCAGTAAAGACAAGAATATCGGTAGAGCAGATTCCATCCATTTCAGCAATAACAGACTTATCCAAATATGATCGCAATTTACCATACAAAACATCATCTGGATAAAAACGAGTTTTCGCGCTTTTCATCTCCGAAGCATCTCCCCAACGTTTCAGCATACTTTCACCTGAATCAATATGTTCAAGCCCAACAAAATTTAGGTTCCGGCTATCTTCAGGTTTTACATTCTCGCGCCTTAAATTGGCTATCTCGTTGAATTGAACCACTTCCCAACTCTCAGGAATCTCGCCAATTTCTGTCTGCTTGCGGGGTTCATCCTTCGTGCCGTGTAAAAAGAGGTACTCCATCAATGCTGCTTTGCGTTCACGTTCTAACACAATCTCGTGCTGTCGGGTGAATTTTGCCTCTTGGATTGTCTGTAGGACGTGGGCAATGGCGTGCTGTTCGGGGAGCGGGGGTACGGGTATTATAAGCGATTTCATTCGACTTTGATTAATCGAGGCTTGTCCAACTGCCCTTGATGCTAAAGCGATAAATACACCACGATTTCTATAAAACTTGAAAATAAGAGTAAGAAAAAAAGGATCAAGTATTTTTGTCTCTACCCGCATTCGTAATAAGTTCATGCCATGAAGCAAAAATTCTGGTTTTCCTTCATAAATTACAGCTCGTCCCAATTGCGGTTCGCTATTGATATGGCTTACGAGAATGTCGCCGTAATAGAGGCGATACTTCTCTATTTTGTCATTTGTCAAAATGTCTACATATCCAACTTTTTCAGCATTTATACAATCGTCAGATATTGTCTCAATCCGTGTAACAGGATAGCCATCATTAGCCTTGTTTTGTTTATTTGTTAACCCGTTTCCAATGTAACTTAAAACATCACCAAGATTCACTCTTTTCCAGCGATCCGGTAGCTCAATGTTAATAACCATCACAAATTACTCTCTATCCAGTCTAAGTCGAGTCAATACATCTTCCAACACTTTATCGGCTTTTTCTCAGGAGATGCATGCTTCGGTTAAGTCAGCCAAAATCTCATTGAAACATTGATAATCAGATTTGGTATTAGACTGTGTTGTAGCATCAAAACTTATCTCAATCTACCTCCGGCACTTCAATTTCAAGGTTTTTGATAAGCCGATAAACCCTACCGTGTTCGTGGCGGAGTTGTAAAAAAGCATTATAAGTTCGATATGCATCCTCAATAAGTTCATTGTAGAGTATAACACGGACATTTTGTTGTTCCATTGTTTTCTTAGACCGCTCCCTCTGTTCGGCGTCGTTCCATTGTGTAAGGTCTTTTCCTACAAGGCAAACGATTTCAACTGGTTCATTCTTACCAGCCGCCCGAATTAATTTCCGCAGTGCTTCTCCGTATTTTTCAACTTGCCTGAGCAAGTCATACTGATCCAATGTTCGATTTGCACGTTTAAGCTCAATTATAACATGTTTCCCGGCTGTCATTTTATATTTAATGTCATAACGTCCGTTCAATTCTGGATCGGTGAGCAATTCTTTAGCTTCAATTTCTTCAAACTCTTTTTGGACGGTTTGCTCCATGTACGTTGTTTCTGTCGCCCTGTCCCATGAAGGATCCAACAACCAGAGGTGATCATAAAGAATCTCCTGAATGGTTCTTTCCACAGCGTTATCTTCTACCGCCTCATACAACTTAGAAATGATCCTTAACCTCTCTTGGATAATTTGATAATAAAATGTTGCTTCAAAATCATCAAAATTACCTAAAATCTCCAGAAAAGTGGGAAGCGTTTCTGTTGATATTTTATCCAGTTGATCCAGAGACTTTTTATAAAGTAGATTCTCAAAGGCTAAGGCGGTATGCTTATAGATCACAATTCTATCTTTGGGTTCGTCTATATCAAGCCCTGCTATTTTATCAATGACCTCCTTCGCTTGTCCGCGTTTTGAAGGTGGTAATTCATGAAGCCATTCCTTAATTGCAGGTATCTGTTGTGCCTCCTCATTTATTTGCAGAGTACGCAAATCATCCCATGTAACCCGTATGTGACTCAATTCACTTTTTATCCAATTTCTAAGGGCAATATATCTCGGATCATGCCGCATTATCTCCTGTCTATTGCTGGTTGTAATATCAAGCAAATCGTTTTCATCAAGAAAATCTGCGTGTATTTCACCGATAAGGTATTTGTTGTAAAATCCTGCTTCTCTAATATCCTCAAGAATGTCTTCCTGTGCAAGCTTACCGCGAACCATGACGACAATCTTGTTAAGGTTTTCATTCACATCTTTATCTGTAAGCACTGATGGTGTCGTAACTGTTCCAATCCAACCTTTCACAGGATAGGTCGCGTCCTGTGTATTATGTTCATACTGAATTGACCCTTCCCTTTTTTCTTCATGTTCAAAATTATCTGATTTATTACACAAATCTACATATTTTTCACTTTCATCTCCATAGTGCCAAAGATACTGAAGTTTATTAAAGTAATCACGATCTGTAATACCAATAGGAGTTCCATCAACACGAACCGTGAAATTGTTTTCAGCTCCAATAATACTGAACCGACGTGCAAGCCTCCTCTTTACATATTCTGGATGAGATATGGTTACCCGCCTTTTCAGGTCCGTAAGAACAATTCGCGTGCCTGTTTGATTAAGCTCCATTTCAGAATCGCGCATAGGTGCCGGTTCGTAAGGGCCTTGCTTTTTGTCTTTAATATGTTTTTCAATTTCATCTGTTGACATCACAAATCCATTGTGTGAACTGTCTTTCATGGATTCAACCTTAACAATTTTAGCAATTGAAAAAAGTGAAAGTTTGCCAATACCCTTCCTTCCCATAACCTCACGATCATACTTTTCTGTCTTTACTGCCTCGTGTGTCCGTCGTTCATATCCAACCTCAAGGTACTTGCCATTGATGTCGCCCAGCGTCATACCGTGTCCATTGTCGGTGATAGTAATTCTTTCTGTCCCTATTTCAATATCAACGTTTGTTGCGTCAGCATCCCAAGAATTTGCTACAACTTCAGACAATACAGCTGGAATATTACTATAAAGATTTATACCGAGATGGTTTAGCACGTTAAGGTTGATAGTCATCTGATACTTTTTAGGTGTCTCCATTTGCGTTCTCCTCCACATGTCTCTGTATACTCTCGCCTATGACCTTTGCAAGTTCGACAGGAACAGCATTTCCGATGTAGGACGCTATGCGACTAACTGTGATTGGTGAATTGGGTTCAACAAACTTGTAATCTTTTGGGAAAGTTTGCAGCAAAGCACCCTCTCGAAGTGAAAGAGCTCTATGCTGTTCGGGATGTCCGAATCGTCCGCTGCCCAAATTGATAAATTGTGTGGTTACTGTTGGCGCGAGATCATCCGACTTCATACGACCATAAACTGTTGTATACCCTTTCCCCGAAGATTTTTTGTGACACGGTAGACGCAATTCCTCATCCCAATCTTTCCATGTCCCCCCTGGCTTTGATTGCTTAATTCGTTTTTTATTCATATCCGAAAGTTTCCTTGAGCGATGAAGGGGATCTGATTCATGCACCTCACCATCATTAATTTCAGGAAGATCACCAATCGCATCTTCAACAGTTTGGAAACCGTGCAATCCATCCTCCGGAGAACTGGAATGCGTCTTTGGAAGAAGTTTAAAGTTATCCCAAGTCGAGGCAATTAGCACCAGACGCCGGCGCTTTTGGGGAACACCGTAGTCAGGGCAGTAGACTATTAATTCTGGATCGAAATGATAATTGAGTGCACGAAGTTTTTTTGTAAAGTTGGTAAAAATAGTTTCTTTTCTGATGAGCGGTACATTCTCAAAGGCTATAAGTTCAGGCTTTACCTCTTCAATCAATCTTCCAAAGTCATCAAGTAAACTCCACCGTTCATCCGAACTTCGATTTTTATTTTTCCGAGTTTGAGCTGAAAAAGGTTGACATGGGGCACACCCAACAAGAACTTTGATACTATCTTCTGGATATAATTCAGAAAGTTCAGTACCCGTAAATTCACGAATGTCCTTTGGGATAAACTTTGCTTTATTGTTTTCTTCAAAGGGGTTGTTTTCTTCAAAGGGGTACTTACACGTTCCATCAATATCAAGCCCGGCGACAACATTTATATCTGCTTGTTGAAGTCCATACTTCAGACCCCCAACACCACAGAATAGGTCCACGGCTGATATGGATAAGGGAGATTTTTTTTCTTTTAATAAATCCATAACCCACTCCTTGGTCATGTTACGTTTCTATGTTGACCGTCCCGCCGATGAAGAAGATACCCTATTATATCATTTTCACTACAGAAAAATCAAGCAAAAAATCAATGGCAGTAAGGTTTAGAAGAATCCAAGCATATCGGTATTTCACAAAACTTATTAAGTCCGAAACTACTAATGGGATTTCACTATAAGCCAAGTTGTACCAACACATCTGCTAACGCTTCATCCGCCTTCTCGCGGGCGATGCGTGCTTCTGTTAAGTCTGATAGAATTTCATTCACCGGACGGTGCTCTATCTTGTCACCGACATCCACAAACTGTGACGGACTCAGATTGTAATCGGTTTTTTGGGCATCTTCTAACGTGATAACATTGCTCAATTTCTCACGAGACTCCCACGCCTGATAAACTTCCGTTGCTGCATCAATCCCTTCATCGGTCAGAATATTTTTCGGTTTCCCCTTCTCAAAATATTGGGAGAGATTGATGAGCAGGATCTGTGCTTTGCGTTCCGCGGGTTTGTTTCGGTTTAGCAGTAAGACGATGCCCGGCGCACTGGTGTTGTAAAACAGGTTTTCAGGCAGAAGGATCACGCCTTCAATCAGGTCTTTCTCAACAAACTTTTTGCGAATATCACGTTCCCGATCAGTGTTTTTACTCCCGGAGCCGCGAGAGACCGCACCCGTATCCAGCACAATCGCTGCACGTCCGTCGTTCTTTAGAGAGGCGAGGATATGCTGCACCCATCCCCAATCCGCAGAGGAGCTCGGCGCGATGCCGTCCGAAAAGCGGCTCCAATTGTCGTTCTCGTAAAAAGCGTCGCCATACTCCTTCTGATTCCACATCGGATTCGCAACCACATAGTCAAACCGTTGGAGCGATGAACTGTTCTCAACAAAACGCGGGTTGCGGAAGGTATCTCCGATCTGAATATCCGCACCGATAAAGTCGTGCAGGAAGGCGTTCATCTTCGCCATGGCGTAAGTCGTCGGTGTGAGTTCCTGACCATAGATTTGCGGTGCCTGACTCTTTTGATCTGGATGTGTCTGTGCGAACAGCAGCCGCGGCTTGATGAGCAGACCGCCTGAACCGCACGTCGGATCGTAGATCGTTTTGTAAGGTTCCGGGTTAAGCAGACGCGCCATGAGCCATCCGACCTCTTTCGGTGTGTAGAACTCGCCCGCGCTCTGTCCCTGCCCCTCCGCGAACTTTCGCAACAGATACTCATACGCACGTCCGAGGATGTCG
This sequence comes from Candidatus Poribacteria bacterium, assembly GCA_022820835.1. Lineage (GTDB taxonomy): Bacteria > Poribacteria > WGA-4E > WGA-4E > WGA-3G > WGA-3G. The sequence continues at coordinate 41,577 of JAJEET010000083.1, read as the reverse complement.
GGTTCGGTGTCCTGCAGTCCGAGCCGATGTCGGCTTAGCACTTCAATCAGTGCCTCCAGACGTTCCTCGTCAAGTGTGCGTTGTCCGCTCTGGCTTTCGTTGAAATCCTTGACATCAAGGACCCCTTGCAGGAGTGGATTCAGACGTGCGACCTCGCGCATCGCCTCGGTGACAAATTCTCCCAAATGACCATCGGCGGCGTGGTTGCGAAGTGCGTTCCAGTGATATTCCGGTGGAATGTAAAAACGGACAATCGGGTTCCGTCCCGATTGGAGGGCATCCTTGTGGTCTGCCTCAACAATTTCCCGTGCTAATTCTTCACTGCCGAATTCTTCTATCTGTTTGGCAAATTCGTCGTCGAACACATCGGAGAGGCGTTTATAGAAGATCAACGGCAAAATGAAATCCTTGAACTTCGGTGCGTCGCTCGCGCCACGGATGGTATTCGCTGCATCTAAGAGCCAAGTTTCGAGGGTCGATATATCCAGATGTTCTTCGTCTGCGGACGGGAAGGGGAGTGTCGTTTGGGTCGGTTCTGTTGCGGTTTTCTTTTTTCCCAAGGGTTCATTTCCTTACTGGTTCGATTAGAGTTACTATGTTGATTAATATGACTCTCATTAGATAGAAAAGTTTAATGAACGGAACTCAAGAGCCTTTTGAGGTCTGAAAAGTTTGTGGCGAAGTCCCGGTTGGGTTGGAATGCTGATCGGGAGCCGCCTACACTCAAAATTGCGTAAGTCCTGATTAGAAGAGAATAGAGTTCCGAACACGTTCAAAAATTTCAATCGCATACTCAAGATGTGCTTTGGTCGCGATGTTGAAAGAGATACCGAAATTTTTGACAGTCACATTTGGCAAGTTGGCTCTGCACTCAACGATGTGGAGCGGCGTGAAGTCACCATGTACATCAACACGGAAATGCGTAGCTCTTCTTGAGGGGTACGTGTCGATCCACCAACTTCCACCGATCGTCATTCGTAGTTTTGCGATGCGTGGTCTTAGTGTCGCACCGCATGTATCAACGTATTCAGCAAATTCATTAGCGATCTGCAGTAGGTCTTCATTGACCTGCAGTATCTCAACGAACGATGTGAGCGTCATAAACTGCTGTGTGGTGCGTCCGTAACTCCGTTCATCCTCTTTGACGACTTTCCCACCGAGAACAGTTTCGGTGGCGACTAAAATCTCATCCGGTGCATGATATGAAAAGTAGGAGATATAGGTGAGGTCTAACCCCAAGGCACGCAGGTATTCGGCGACCTCTAAGACCCGTGTGTCCACGCCTTCCGAAATAAGTACCAACCGTTGTTTCTGGTTGAATGCCGATTTGCGAATATCGCCGGGTGTATATCCAAAGAATTCGCTGTGGAGTGCGGTGAGTGTTGAAAACTCTTTCCCCTGTTGTTGGCACCATCTGTAAGCGAGCTGCTCCAATTCTATGAAAGAGAGTTGTGAGACACCTGCGGCGTACTCCAAGATCTGTGTGACTGCCGTTCGGGACGGTTTTCCGCGTTTGAGTTCAATAATGACGCAATTTCCTTGCCGATCGAGTGCGAGCAAGTCAATCTTCTGTTTCGATGTACTCAGCGGCGGTTGCCTGCTAATAATACAAAGCGGTTCCCCAAGAACGAGCGTTGCGTCCTTTTCAAGGAGGTCCTCAAATTCGCGTTCTTCACCGAACCGTAGCGGCTCCAGCCTCCCAAATTTTCGGTCTTCCCAACGGTAAACTTCCATAATTTCGCGCCCTAAAGGTTAAAATTCAGCCACCGAATGTGTTCTTGATATGCCTGAACTTCAGCTGCAACTCGCGCCTGATCCCAATTATATCTCTCACCCAAGAATTGTGCGATTTGTGTAGCGATGTCAAGTCCCTGACCGGGTGTCCACCCGATACGTGTGCGTCGCCATAGGAGATCATCAAGCGTCATCGTCATCTCCCCCCAATAAGCGTAGAGGAGCTCGGCTTTCGTGAACGGAAGAGAGGTGGACACCGGTTCAGCGAGCGACGCGTCGTCGTTAACAAACTGTTGAATTGCCTGATAGCCGTCTCCATACCGTTGAATGAGACGTTCCACATCAGCGTTCGATAGCGAGCGGTGATTCGCGTTTCCGTTCGGTACCTCCACTGAAGTATCAAACAATGGACAGGTATCGGTCTGGCAGTGTCTTGGAACGTTTAAAAACGCGGCGATGTGGTCTGCTGTCTCCTCTGCCATTCGGCGGTGTGTCGTGAGTTTCCCACCATAGAGATACACGATGCCACTTGGACTCTCTGTGATTAAGTGGTCCCTTGAAACAAAACCTGTCCTTACGAACCCGCGCTGGTGTAAGTTCGCTGCGATGAGCGGACGGGTGCCAGCATAAGCGGCGATGATAGCGTTTCTGTCAAGCGTTTTTTCAGGAAAAATCCGCTGCGTCTCCGAAAGCAGATACGTCACCTCGTCCACTGATGGACGGACAGATGCAAGTGCTTCCTTCGGAGTCGTCTCCGTGGTGCCGACGATAGAGGTATTGTGCGCACCGGGCAAAATAAAAATGACCCGCGGATTACGTTTGCGTTGCTTTTCCGAGCGTGTGCAGGCAATCAGACCGTATGCTTCTGAGTCGTGTTGCTTTCCGCAGCGAGGCACGACGAGATGACTCCCTTTCGCATTTTTCGTTAGCAAGCGTGGAACCCCATCGTAACTCGGGTCTTTAGACCATATCTCGTCGTTCCAGGGCCCTGTTGCTGCCACGATTTTCCGAGCGGTTATCTCAAAACGTTGTCCGGAAATAACATCTTCAGCAGTTATCCTTGACATCTGGTTCCGCTCAACAGTATCCGATGGCTTGACGAAATCGAGGAAACGGACATAATTTGCGACGATAGCACCGTGGCGGTGTGCATCTTTGAGTGTCGCGAGTGTCAACCTTGCGTCGTCAACTCTGCAATCCCATAATAGGACACATCCTTTGAGTCCATGTTCGGCAATAGGGCCAACCAAATTTCTTACTTTTGGCACGTCACGAAGGACGACATTTTTCTCCGCTTCATCTGCTTTAAAGAGCCGATTATAGTAATGTGCAGCGAGTTGTATCCCCGTCAACGGGTACGGATCGCCTTTGTAATTGAGCAGTGCTATTGGCATCGGTTTGACGAGATTCGGGGCAATGCGTCGTAGAATCTCACGTTCCTTACGTGATTTTTTGACGAGGTCAATATCACGTTTAAGGAGGTAGCGAAACCCACCATGGACAAGTTGCGAGGTCGCACTACTGGTCCCGTTTGCGAAATCGGCTTGCTCAATTAACCCGACTTTGATGCCCCCGTTGAGCGCAAGGTCGCGAATTAGACCCGCACCAACAATGCCACCACCGATGATCAAAACATCCAACGGTTCAGTCTTAAGGATCTGAATATTGTTGGATCGGGTTCGGGCTGAAAATTCTGTTGACATCTTAGCCTGCCTTATCGGCTATCAAACGACTCTGTTTAGAGACTTTGCGGATAGCAGTCAAAATCCGAGATACTGCCCCTGCTATCGGCTTCGTTAGTAGGGGCAGAAATATGAGCTGCGAACACGCCTGTTCGGTCACAGGTAAATCACCAGCGACATAGCCTCTAAACGTGCCTCCCATCTCCTCTGTGCAGAGAGGCCCTCGCCCGTTCGTATAGATATCGAGTCCATCTGTGAAGAGCGGCAAAGTATGCAAAAGCGGATACGGATTGCTATTCGTTGGTAGACTCCCTGAAAAGAGAGGCACACCATCGCCAACGAGGAGCGGATACGGGTTGTTATTTGCCAAAACACCTTCCTTACGGAGTGCTTCCGCAAACACCGGGGCAGGCAATCCATGCATCTTTTCCGAATGGTAGCGGATTGGAAATCCGTAGAACCCCGCCGGTTCAGCACCTTCGTATCTTTCAACCGGTGAGACACCTGGAATCTCATGCAATCCGTCGGCAATCTCTTTGATATAAGCACGCCGGTTTGCATTGAGTTCATCAAGTTTTTTCAGTTGTACCGAAGCGATACCGATAGCGAGCGGATGCGCACGAAATTTTACACCCAATCCCATCGGTGGAAGATGCGCGTATTGCAGTGCCTCCGCCGCTTCTCCTACAACATTAGGCGAACGATTGACTTGCCCCAACAGACACGCGCGCTCAAAAACCGCTACGTCGTTTGTGGCAAGCATCCCGCCTTCGCCACCGCTAATCGGCTTATTCCCTTGCAGGCTCCATGCACCCGCCTGCCCGATGCTACCACAGGGTACACCTTTGTAAGATGCGCCGTGTGCGTGCGAGCAATCCTCTATGATAGGTATACCGGTCTCTTCACTGAGTGCCATGAGCGCGTCCATATCACAGACGTTGCCCCACAGATGGACAACCACAATTGCTTTGGTTCGTGGTGTAATGCGTCTCCGCGCGTCATCAACGTCAATAAGCAGCGTCTTTGGATCCACCTCACAAAAGACGGGTGTTGCCATGAGTGTCAGCGCAGGTGTGATTGAACCCATCCATGTGTAAGTCGGACAGATAACCTCATCTCCCGGGCCGACACCGAGTCCAAACATCGCGCTATGTAAGGCTGCTGTACCGTTGGTCAGGCTCACGGCGTATCGGGTTTGGTGGCGTTCACACCAAACCCGTTCAAATTCTTGAACCGTTGGAGAGGCACCTGAGAGTTCGTTGCGGAGTGTCATTTCATAAACGATCTCTGCCTCCTCCGTTGTGATCTGCTTCCACGCGTCTAATTTTGGATACGGAGCATCAGGAGATGTCTCAAAGACCGGTGTTCCACCCAAAATAGCGGGAAAATCTGTCATTTTTATCTCTTGACGAGATGATTGCGTCATTTTTTTCTGCATGATGTGCTCCGCGTTATCGTTTATCGATTCAAGGATTTGCAGTTTGTTTTAATGCGACATCTATGTTATACTAACAGGCGCGTTGCGGGTCAATACAATATCATGTATGATAACACGTCCTGCTAATTTTTGTCAAATTTGGCGAGGAAACCGAGAACTCTTGGATATCCGAAAACCGTTTACCTCACTGTTGCAAGGCAAAATACCTCAATCCAGGCAGCTGCTTCTCAATTTGATACCGTCGCTGTTTGCGATCATTGGATTCTTTCTTTTGTGCGGGGTTATCGTGTATGCGCGAGGACAAAATGCGTTAGAGTTTTACAGCATCATTTTTTCGAGCGGGTTCTCAAGTTTTGACGAGTTCGGTTACGTTCTGTTCAACGCGACACCTTTAATATTTACAGGACTCGCTGTCGCCATCGGCTATAAAAGCGGTCTTTTCAATATCGGTTGTGAGGGTCAACTCTATGTTGCAGCGTTCGCTACGGCGTGGATAGGCATACACCTAAACCTTCCGTCCTTTCTTCTGGTTCCTCTCTGTATAGTGGCAGCAATGGTTGCAGGTGCTCTATGGGGAGCTGTCCCGGGGTATTTCAAAGCGAGATACGGCGCACACGAAGTCATCAACACAATCATGATGAACTTCATCGCTTTCGCGTTGATGAACTACCTCGTCACATCAATCTATCAAGAACCGGGACAGATGATTCCGCAAACCCGACAGATTTATGAAACGGCGCGAATCCCGCGATTAGCGTCATTTCTGCCGGTGCTACCGGATAGCAACCCATTAAACGTGAGTTTTCTGATTGCCTGTGCGTGCGTTGTGTTGTGTTATATTTTTTTAGCGCACACCCGTTGGGGATACGAACTCCGTCTGGTCGGCAATGCGCGGGACGTTGCCTCTTACGGTGGGATCAACCCGCGGGCAGTAACCGTATGGGTGATGGCGTTGAGCGGTGCAGTTGCCGGATTAGCAGGTGTCGCAGAGGTGATGGGGTACCGTTATCGGTACCTCGATAGTTTTTCTTCGGGTTGGGGGTTCACCGGCATTGCGGTCGCCCTCTTGGGCAGAAACAACCCGTTCGGTATTTTGGCTGCGGCGGTGTTGTTCGGATTACTCAATAAAGTTGCCTTAGATATTGACATCTTATTGAATATCCCGCGCGGTCTATTCTTCGCCGGACAAGGTATGCTGATTATCTGGTTAGTCTGTATAGAAGGCATCTCACGGAAAAAGAATGATACTTGATCTGATTCCAATCACATTGCGAATGGCGACCCCGTTAGGGTTTGCTGCACTCGGCGGGATCTATTCGGAACGCGCCGGGGTCATTAACCTCGCCTTAGAAGGGATGATGTTAATCGGTGCCTTCGGTTACGTCGTCGGCACACAGGCTTCCGGTTCAGTATGGTTTGGCTTGCTTGTCGGTATAGGTTTCGGGGTCGGATTGGCACTGTTACACGCTGTTGCGACGGTCACGTTCCACGCCGAGCAAGTCGTCACCGGGATCGGCATTAATATCTTAGCGTTGGGGATCACAGAATATCTTTTACCTACATCGAAACAGGTCGGCGGTCTACCACACTGGCAGTTGCCGTTTATCGGTTCATACAGTTTCATCGTCTATCTATTACCCGTATTGATGGTAGCGAGCCACATCCTTCTCTTTAAAACGCCGTGGGGTTTGCGTTTGCGTGCGGCAGGTGAATCAACCGAAGCACTTGCAGCGCTGAGTTTGAGCCGAACCAAATGGCAGTATATCGGAATCCTGTTAAGCGGACTCTTAACAGGCATCGGCGGCTGTTTTCTGGCATCCGAAGTCCACTACTTTACGAAAGGGATGACAGCCGGACGCGGTTACCTTGCGCTTGCTGCCGTTATCTTCGGGAATTGGCGACCCTTAAGTGGCATCTCGGCGTGTTTTCTCTTCGGATGCGCTACCGCTCTGGAACTCACAAACCGATGGAACATTCCGGGACAATTGCTCAACAGCCTACCTTATATCTTAACGATGGTCGTTCTCATTGGGTTCGTCGGAACATCACGTCCGCCAGCAAGTTTGGGGAAGATGAAGCCGTAGGCTTTCAAACATCGCTGCGTAAGTCCCGATGATTCTATTCTATGATTCCGTTTCGGTGTCTTCATCTACGAGTCCGTAGTAGGTGCCGTGACGACTGTAGTAACCGTAAGACTTCGCATGCTTCGGATTAATCATGTTGCAGACCACGCCGACTTTTTTCCTTGGGAAAGCCTCCGTCAAGTGTCGGATACCCGTCAGTATATCAAATCGACGGGTTTTTGTGATGTCAAAGACATAAACGATGGCATCAACAATGTTCGCGAGAATCATCGGATCGGCGACAGCACGGACAGGGGGCGAGTCGATAACAATGACATCATACTCGGATTTTGCGAGCTCCAACAATTGGTTCATCATTTCCGAGTTGAGAAGTTCAATCGGGTTCGGCGGGATCGTACCACTCGGTAGTAGATACAGATCGGGAATATCGGTCAGTTTGACTGTTGCGTGGAGCACATCGTCTGCGTTTTCCGCGTTGAGATGGATGATGGCTTCACTCAATCCGGGTTTGCGTGTGTCGACGCGGGCAACAGGGAGTTCAGATGTACCTGTCTCTTCTTGAAGAAGCTGTTCGCTTGGAAATGTATTGTGTTGCGACGGTCTACGCATATCCGCATCTATGAGTAGCACTTTATTGCCTCTTTGTGCGAGTGCAACAGCGAGGTTGGAGGAGATGGTGCTTTTTCCTTCGCCGCGCGTCGCACTTGTGACGAGAATCGTTTTTACGGATGCGCCCGGATTCAGGAACGGCAGTTTAGCTTGCAGAACACGAAACGCCTCGGCAGTCCTCGAATTCGGAGCATCGTGCACCATTAACGGGAGTCGATAGGAACCACGTTTTTTGATAGATGGCAGTACACCGAGCAAACTTGGCGATTCTGGGAGTTCATCTAATTGCCGGACCGCCTCCTCTAAACGGAGATAGGTGTCCTTGAAATAATTTTTGGCGACAGCGAACGTCATACCGATCAGCATGCCTGCGAATGCCCCCAAAGCGAGATTCAATTTTAGGCGTGGCTTCAGCGGTTCTTCCGGTGCACGCGCCTTATCCAACACCTTAATACTTTCCGAACGCGCTTGTGCAAAAATCTCCGCCTCGCGCATCTTCGTCTCTAACGCGATGACCTGGGCATTGTAAATCTCAACGTCTCGCTTGAGACGATAGAACTCTAATTGATCCGGAGACCATTCGCGGAGTTCACCGAAATGTGAATTAATTTGGGCAGTAACCTCATCCTTCTGTTTTTTTAGACTAATAGCGGATGCTTCCGCCTCATTAACTTTCTCTGTGAGGATTTGATGAAGCGGGTTATAAGAAGATGTTGTACTCTTTATATCTTTCTCTTCTTTAGCGAGACGTGCTTCCGTTTCCACAATCTTCTTATCAATAGCAGTTACTTCGGGATGCGTTTCGTCGTACTTGCCGAGCAGCTCCGCCTTGTCGATTTCATACTGATTTAAATTATCTTGCAGCCTGGCATGTGAAGGGTTCCGAGCGATCGTTTCCGATATAAGCTCTTCTGATAGGCCTTCGAGTTCTTGACGATAGGTCGCCTGTCTCAACTCAGCACCTATCAACAAGTTTATCAACTCATTTTCTCGGACTTGGAGTGCCAAGATGACCTGCGCTTGTGTGCCACCTTCAGCGTTTAAAGTCAGTTTCGGGTGTTTTTCCTGAAATGCGAAGAGTGCTTTTTCGGCGTTTGTGAGTTCCTCTTGTGTCTGCGTCAGTATCTCTTGTGGGAGCGGCTTTCGCCACCACTCCATTCTCTCAACAGCTTCTGCTTCAACAGCCACTTGAAAGACCGCTGCGATTCGATTCGCGAGATTTTGGGCGCGTTCTGAGTTCCGCTGTTGAACGGTTATGGTAATGACTTTTCCGTCTGGTGACTCTTCAACCTTTAGCTGCTCATCAATAAGTGTTTTGATGAAAGCATCTTCCCATTCCGTGTCTGTCAGTTCTCCCTGTTCCGTCGCGTTCGGATCAAGTTTCACACCGAACACACCGGCAAGCCATGGGATAAATCGTCCCCGATGTATGGGCAGCGGTTTAACAAGCCCTTCGTCTCTAAGTTGGCGGACTGCCGGTGTAATCACAAGGTCCCGTGACTGGAGTTGCGCGGCGAAAGCACTCACAGATGTACCACCGAGTAATCCAGATATCGGTAGCTGCGAGAGGACAGAAGGGGCAGCGGATTGACCGTCTAAAACACGAATTGTGGTCTCGGATTGATAAACTGGGGGTGTGAGGTCGGTTATGAGAAACGCTACAAAAATGGAAAGAAAAAAAATGAGCAGGACACTCCATTTACTTCGGAAGAGCATCCAAAAATAGTCTGACAATCGAATTTCTCTAACTTCTTCATAGTGCCGATCGGCTGTCTCTGGCATCTGTATCCTCGTTGTATTTTTCTTATGATCGGTAAGTTATATCTTCTATGCTATGCGTCTATCCAGCAGTTAGCGGTATCTAATCAGAACAGTAACAAGTAGATTCACAAATGAAGTGGCGAAGGTGATGACCCGCCAGTCTAAGCGTGTTCTTTCCCGAACCCGGAGTTGATCATTCGGGTTCAAGTAGACATCCGAGTGTACCTGATCGAAGTTTAACTCTTCTTCTGTTCCATCCGCGCGTGTCAGCAAGCATTTTTTTGGGTTTGCCCGCTCCTCGTTGAAACCGCCTGCGATAGCGATGGCTTGCCCTAAAAGGACAGGCTCCGTAATGACGTATTGCCCGGGTTTCTCCACTGCACCGGTAACGCTTATTTTTGCGTCCGCCAACGGCACATATAGTGTATCGCCGGGCCCGAGCACTGCCTCAACGTCTTCTGCGGTGAGGTCAACCAAAACACGTTCTTCGCTCGTGATGATTTCTGATTTGTGGAGGTCCGCGAAATCAGCTCTGGAGCCACCAGCGAGTTTTAGTGCCTGCGTTGCTGACACTTGCGGTTCGGTTATCGGATAAGTGCCGGGGGCGACGACCGCACCTATGACGCGCACGGGCCGTTGCTGAAAAACAGAAGGAACAAATATCGTATCGTGATCTTTCAATAAAATATCGGGGCCGCCGGTGTCGATCAGATCAATATAATTAACTCGTTTGAACAGTTTCCCATCGCGCCAGACAGAAATATCTGTGAGATCAGCACGTTCGTAGTTAATTGAAGCGGATGCAAGGGCTTGCAGGAGATAAACCTGTCCGATTTCAAAGACGTGCAGGTTTCCACGCGCTCTGGTTTCAACCGCGCCAAAAACAAGAATCGTCCGTTTCGGTTGCATGAGCGTTACAAACACACGCGCAGTTGGGAGGTGTTTTGAGAAAGCAGACTGCATCTGTGCCTCAAGTTCGGAAACTGTGAGACCGGCGACCTTGATAAGGCCAATAAGCGGATAGGAGACGTAGCCGTCCTGTTGGACCGGCACGGGGATCCGCTCCTTGCTATACTCTGGATAGCCATCTACAGTGACAACAAAACTATCACCGACTTCCAGTTTATACGTAGACAGACCCGGGGGCACTGCATCGTTTGGCGCAGTTTCGGTCTCAACCGCCGGTTCCTCGGTAGCAGGTGCCTCGGCAAAAACGATAACGGAAAAACTGAGGTGTACAAAAATGAACAGAAGGAGAAAAAAACTGGTAATGGAAAGTTTTGCGAAACAGTCGCTACTTCCAAAAAACCGTCGGCATCGGGAAAATATGTTCATGAAAAATCACTATTACCTTTTTGAGTAGATTTTGTTTGTTTGTTGGTTCTCAGACGTAAGCTCTTCACTCTTTTTTAATTCCTGAAATATTTTAACAGATATTTGTCAGAAACGCAAGTCAAGTACCCTCAAATGGATTCGAGGGTTTCCGATCCGTAGTTTTTATGGGTCAGGCGTTGCATAGTCGTACCATTCAAGAATCCGCCATTCTCCATTTTCTCGAAGTTCCAAGATGAACAACATCATGTGTCCTGAAGGATGCGATTGCCGTTATATTACGTTCGTTGGAGACCGTTTTGATTTCCTTCAAAAAATTGAGTCCACCCAAAATTGAGTGGAGGTAGAAAAATATTTTCAGAAAGCTAAATGTGTCACCAAGAATGTTTATTGCTTTAAGCGTAGATTTATGCTAACATAGTGTTGTGAACTTAAAAACTACTTTTGCTCAACTTCAAGGTAAACGGGTCATCATTATCGGTGATGTCATCGTGGACGCATATATCTGGGGGGATGTCAACCGAATTTCGCCCGAAGCGCCTGTCCCTGTGTTTGAAATCGAAGCCGAAAAGATCGGATGCGGCGGCGCAGCGAATGTTGCACAAAATATCGCAAGTTTAGGCGGCAACGCAATCTTGATTGGTGTTATCGGAAAGGATAGGGAGGGCGAAAAGTTAATCCAGATGCTCACCGAGATGAATCTAAGCACGACTGGTATCTGCGTAGATTCTGAGCGACCGACCAGTACAAAAACGCGTGTGATTGCCCGCGCAGCGGCTACACATTTCAGCGGTCAGGAGCAAGATTCCGGGCATCATTTACTTCGGATTGACAGAGAATCCAAACAGGAAATCTCTATAGCAATGCGGAGTCATCTATTGGATATTATCGTCTCTCAGCTGCCGGACAGCGACGCGATCATCTTCGCGGATTACGATAAAGGTGTGATCAACGCGCATCTTATCTCGGAAGTGATGAAACAGGCACAATCGTACGATATACCGGTTATCGTTGACCCGAAGCAAAACAACTTTTGGCACTATAAAAATGTGACAGCGATAACCCCGAACTACAAAGAGGCGTGCACAGCCGTCCGTGAAGAGGTTACCGATATTTCGCAGCTTCGCATTGTCGGTGAGAAGATTCTAAATCGGTTGTCCCTCAAGACGTTGCTAATTACACGCGATGCTGACGGGATGTCTCTGTTTCAACGGAAACCCGATGGCAGCCTACATGTTGAACACCTGCCTCCTTATGCCGACATCGTGACGGATGTAACAGGTGCCGGAGATACCGTCGTCGCAGTTTTTACACTTGCGCTCGCAGCGAATGCTGATTTTTACAGTGCAGCAGTCCTATCAAGCCTCGCAGGTGGGATCGTCGTCGGCAAATTAGGATGCGCGACTGCCACGCCGAAGGAGCTGCTCAACGCAATTGAAAACGGAACGTTTATCGCCGACGGTCTTCAAAAAGGGAAAACATGAAAACTATTTTCCTTGATCGAGATGGCGTTATCAACCAGAACCCACCCGACTGGGGCTACGTCCGAACGTGGGAAGAATTTGACTTCATCCCGAACACACTAAAAGCGTTACGGGACCTAACAGAAAATGGTTATCGCGTTATTGTGGTAACCAATCAAGCAGGGATTGGCAGGGGACTTTTTTCGGAAGATAACCTGAAGGACATCCACTCCCGAATGCTCGTTGACATTACAAACGCTGGCGGATCAATTGATGCCATTTATTACTGCCCCCATCACCCCGAAGCGGGATGCGAGTGTCGAAAACCGAAACCCGGTATGCTAATGCGCGCGGCTCGCGAACACAATATTGAACTCTCAAACGCCTATTTGATTGGCGATTCAACAACAGATATTGAGGCGGGACAACGTGCCGGAGCCTCAACATTCCTTGTTCTAACTGGACACGGCAAGAAAAGTTACCAACATTATATTAAGGCTACACCTTTTCAACGACCAGATACAGACACTATTGGGAACCGCAGCGGGCGTACAGCGGATGAAGGGCTCGCGCGTTCCTCTAAATACCGTCCCGAAAAAATTTTCACGAACCTCTATGCAGCGACGCGCTGGCTATTAAAAAATGATACTTGAAAAAATAGAAAACCGCACGGCTCACGCGGGGGTCATTGGACTCGGCTATGTTGGACTGCCACTTATGGTCGCCGTTGCGAATGCGGGATTCCGAACCACAGGCATTGATATCTGCTCGCAAAAAATAGAGCGGTTGAAACAGGGTATCTCCGATGTGCCAGATGTCCCTAATACAGCACTCGAGCCTCTGATGACATCCGGCCGAATTCAGGTAACAACAGACTTCAGTGTGCTTGAAGACTTAGACACAGTTAACATCTGTGTTCCGACCCCGTTGCGTGAGGACCGCACACCAGATATGCAGTATATCGTTGCTGCATCAGAGCAGGTTGCCCAACGCCTCCACTCCGAACAGTTGATAGTTCTCGAAAGTACAACCTACCCCGGCACAACCGAAGAAGTCGTGTTGTCCATACTCAACACATATCTTAAGAAAAACGCACCGATTCGAAGTTTAGAAGTCGGACGCGATTTCTATCTCGCATATTCACCGGAACGCATTGAACCCGGAAATAGCACCTACTACGTAACAAACACACCGAAGATTATCGGCGGTGTTACACCGAACTGTACCGATGTTGCGAAAACTTTTTACGGACAGTTCATCAATAAAACACACACGGTATCCTCATCGCGAACTGCGGAGATGGTGAAACTTCTCGAAAACACGTTTCGGAGCGTCAATATCGGACTCATCAATGAAGTTGCGTTGATCTGTGATCGGATGGATTTAGATGTGTGGGAAATTATTGACGCTGCTGCCACGAAGCCTTTCGGGTTCATGCCGTTTTATCCGGGGCCTGGCACCGGTGGACACTGTATCCCTGTCGATCCGCACTACCTTTCATGGAAGGCGCAGAAATATCAATATCACGCCAGATTCATTGAACTCGCCAGCGAAATCAACAACGAAATGCCGAGATACGTCGTTGAGAAGATTAGCCATGCGTTGAATCTCCAACGTAAGGCACTTAACGGGTCGAAACTATTAATTTTGGGTGTCGCTTATAAAAAAGATGTCGGCGATACGCGCGAATCGCCGGCACTTGAAGTCATACGTTTAATTCTTGACAAAAAAGCGGAATTTGTATATCATGACCCGTACGTATCAAATTTATCTCTCGATAGCAAAACAACCTACCACTCAAAACCGTTGACAGCCGATTTGGTACAAAGTGCCGATTGTGTTGTAATTCTGACCGATCACGGTGCCGTAGACTATAATTGGCTCGTTGAACATGCCCAATCCGTTGTTGATACGCGCAACGCAACACGCCGTGTACAGATGGGACAGGAGAAAATTATCAAAATTTAATCACATGATATTCTTCGGAGCACAAAAATGTCACACCCACATTTAAAATCACAAATACATCGTGATCAACTTACCTGGTTTTTCGACCTGCTTTTAGATGAAAGAGAGATTTTCCAGTTGAGTACCTCTACCGGTATCATCCCCGACGTAGATAGACTCCATGCCTTGTCGAGACGAGAATTATTGGCGAATCTAACCGATACATTTTTGGCAGTGGATAGCGAGGCAAAACCGACGACGGATGAAAACAGCGATGCTCACACACCGAAACCAGAAACGGATAACGGAGAACCGTCTGCCAGAGAACTGGCAAGCCGCTTTCTTAGTGAGAAAGCACAAGCAGCAATCTCGCGCGTCGGCTATATGGAGGTCTCCGAAATCGAGACGTTTTTTAGGACATCTGATATCCTCATAGAATCGGGGGATTTTGCCGAAATTGTATGGGCACTTCTGATCGACCAACGTACAGCAGTCGCCGAACACGGTTATAAACTCCTCAATGCAACATACGAATCTATAAAGGTCGAATATACCAACGGATATGAAAACCTTACCAATCATGAACAACCAGAAACAACTGTCGTTCAAGATAACGAGAACTTAGAAGCAGATAGCCAGCAGTCGGAAGATTTGGACCGAGAAATTGAGCAACTCGAACGCCAATTAGCCGACTCCAGATCGAATTACGTCTCACTCGAAAAACGGCATAGCCGATTGGACCAACAACGCGCTTTTCTCTTAGAGGAAAATAAGGGGCTGAAAACCAAATCTGAAGCCTTCCTCAATAATGAGAAACGTTTGAAGGAACTTGAACAAGAAAATCACAGACTTCATGAACAGGTCGCCCAACATTCCGAAACCAGTGCTAAGTTACAGCAACTCACTGATGAGCGTGAGCATCTTCTTGCAGAAAAAGAACGATTAACGGAACAGGTGAAGGAATACGGTCAGATACAGGCAGCGAAAGACGGATTCGCTTCGGAACTCAAATTAGTTGAGGAGGCGATCTACAAGGGGCAGCAAGAGATTGAAGAATTTCAGAACAGTTTAGATAGCTATTTCAACGCGTTAGATGGTTGTCATCAGACGGCGCGCGGTGCTCTGGCACAAATTCGGCAGACCCTGACCTATTTAGATACACAACCCCTCGTAGAAGGCGAAGAAGGGTATCCGATGACATCTGAGCAACCGAGGGTCGGTGTTTTTGTCGATGTCCAAAACATGTTCTACGCAGCGAAAGATCGGTACGGAAGAAGAGTTGACTATATCAAACTTCTCGATCTCATCGTCGGTCCACGCTTCCTTATGGGTGCCTATGCCTACGTTGTTCAGATACCAGAAATCGACCAAGCACCGTTTCTGTCGCTCCTTGAACATAACGGATATACCATTAAGAGCAAAGATTTACGCTTACGCGGCGACGGGTCCGCAAAAGGGGATTGGGATGTCGGTATCGCTGTGGATGTTGTCTCAATGCTCGGTTCACTGGATGTCGTGATCTTAGCAAGTGGCGATGGTGATTTCTGTCCGCTCGCTGAACTCATTAAGCAACAGGATAAACGGTTTGAAGTCGTCGCTTTTGAACACAACACCTCCATGGATTTGCAACAGATCGCAGACCAATTTTTTCCAATCGGGGACGAACTTCTGATATAACGTGAGTTCGGTAAAGGGGGCGTGTGCGTGCGGCACTTCAAAAACATTTCAAATCGTGATCCTTTCCTGAAATCCTCAATCTGCCTCGTCCTCATCCCCTTTTCTGTGTTTATTGCAATAGCATTCGCGCAGGCAGAATGGTCATCCTCAGCAACACAAAACCTTCCATTATGCACAGCAGAAAACGAACAACGGTTCCCTGCCCTCATTGCGGATGGCGAAGACGGTGCTATTGTCGCCTGGAGCGATGCACGGCACGCGAATCGCGATGTTTTTGCGCAGCGTATCAGTGCTACTGGAGATATGCGCTGGAACGCTAACGGTATCCCGGTCTGTGATCTGCCTTCATCACAGAGTTGGCCCCTGATCGTTAGCGACACGGCAAACGGTGCCATCCTTGTTTGGGGGGACACGCGGCACGGGAATCAGGATAGCTATGCGCAACGCATCGATGCAAACGGCAATAAACTCTGGGCACCTGAAGGGGTGCCTGTCTGTACACACCCGACATTGCAAGATGATCTGCACGCAATCGCTGATAGTAGAGGCGGCGTGATTGTTGTCTGGGAAGACTGGCGGAACGGAAACCAAGATATTTATGCCCAGAGAATTGATGCCAGTGGGGAACCGTTATGGGAAGCAAACGGTGTGCCGGTCTATCGCGGTGAAGGCGATCAATATGATCCCGTGCTAATCGCCGATGGTGAAGGCGGTGCTATTTTTGCTTGGTGGGACATCAGTACACCGGATTGGAACATTTTCGCACAGCGACTCTCAGCGGATGGGAAACCGATGTGGAATTCAAACGACGAGGCAGAAATCACGCCTGTTCCGGTCTGCACGGCAATCGGTAACCAAGGGGCGCCGGTTGCGGTGAGCGATGATAACGGAGGCGTATTCTTCGTCTGGTCGGACTATCGGAACGATCCGAACGTCTTTACACGCGCCCAACTATACGCACAACATATTACCGCAAACGGCGACGCATTATGGGCAGAAGACGGCATTCTTGTCTGCGACCTACACGTCAACCAACAACAACCTGACTGTATCCGAGACGGACACGGCGGTTTCATTGTCACATGGTGGGATGAACGAGACATTTTTGCCGACATCTATGCCCAACGTATCAACGCAAACGGTGAAGTGCTCTGGCACGACGAGGATTCAGAGTCAGAAAAGAGCGGTGTTCCTGTCTGTACCGAGGGGGGTGTTCAACGGCGCCCACAACTCGTTCCCACTGACGATGCGGGTGCTATCGTGTATTGGCTCGATTACCGAGAAGACTTTGCGGATACAACGGAGGATGCGATCTACGCGCAACGCCTTGATGCCAACGGTAAACCGCTCTGGGAGATGAATGGTATCCCGGTCTGTAACGCGCCGAACTCACAAATCACGCCGAAAGCCATTCCGACAAGCGGTAACGCTGCAATCGTCGTCTGGGGTGATGCGCGCGGCTCAGACGAGGACATCTATATCCAACGGATTCCGTAGAGAGTTGTCAGTTGTTGGTGCTCAGTCGTAGGTTGGGTTAAATATAAATCGTCCTATACAAATTTGACTTTTCGCACCTTTTGTGTGATAATAGATACAAGGATTTACGCATTCTCTCTTGAAGTCCCCCTGATAAGGGGGATTTAGGGGGTTTAAAGGATGAAAGTTAGCCCTTTTTTGCGTCTAAATATCCGATATTTTTTTAATTTGCATAAGTCCTGAGATACTACAAAGGAGGATAAAACATGTCAGATCAGGATTTCAGGGAACGGGTATTGAGTGCCATTGATGATCTTAAACGGACGATCGATCGGATGGATGACAGAATAGATAGAAGACTAACGTCCGTAGAGGAAGATGGAAGGAACTTACGCGATGAAATCGGTGAGCTGCGCGGTGACGTTAGAAATGAAATTAGTAATCTTCACGGTGATGTTAGATGGATTCGGGGTAAGCTTGAGGGAAGACAGGAAGCAACATCAAACAAAGACGTAAAAACTGCCCTCTGGATAGCATTAGGTTCAGCGTTAGCAGCCATTGTATCGCTGATCAAGTCGTTTTGGGGCTAATGAAAGGAACTCTTATGACAAAACGCACACGGCTCGCCCCTGCCAAACGGGCAATTATTGTCGGGATGGATGGCGCGAGCATGGAACTGGTTAAAAACATGATTGATTGGGGACACGCACCGAGTATGGCGAAACTGCTCCGGACAGGGGTCTACCGTCCGATGATCGGTGTCTTCCCAACGCTAACACCCCCCGGATGGACAGCACTTTCTACCGGTTCATGGCCCGGCACACATAAAGTCATGGATTTTAACATCCGTGCTGTCGGGGAACGACTTGATAAAACAGTTTGGGGTATCAACACCGGGTTGTGCCAATCGGAATACCTCTGGAACCTCGTCGAACGCGCAGGCGGGAAACCGATTTTAGTGAAGTGGGAGATGTCTTGGCCCCCGACCGTCAAAACCGGTATTCAGGTAGAAGGCACGGGACCGGGGGTCTCCAACCATCATCAGATTGCTGGCTATCACCTCTTCGTCGGCGGAAAATGGGCACCGCGCCCCATCGGCGGACAGCGGGACCCAGAAACATTGGACCCAAGCGCGCTGCAGAAGGTTCGCAACATTGATCCTGTGACGATTAAACCCATTGAAAATGGAGAGTGGGATGCGTTACCCGATTCCGCGAAGCCTGCACAAGAGGTCGAACTCACGATCCAACCCTTGGCACGCGGCAGAGAGGATGTCATGCCCTCTGTCCATGTCAAAGGCGACGGTTCCGACAGCACACGGGTTCCAAAATCGTTTTATGGACTCGTTTACGCGTCTAGTGATAACGGCTATGATCGGGTACGGATCTGCCGAAGCCGTTCTGGAGATGACGCTGTTGCGGATCTCGGTGTCGGTGAATGGAGCGACTGGTGGTTGGATAATTTTGAAATTGACGGTAACGAGGTGGAAGGGTACGTCCGAATGAAACTGGTGTCACTCACACCGACAGCCGACGCTTTTGAACTCTTTGTTCCGCAAATCTGGCCCCGGGAGGGTTATACGGTTCCCGACACAGTTGCGACCACAATCGACAAGGAAATCGGTTCATTCTTGCAAAATCCCGCTCGCGACGCACTGGGACAGATGGACGACAACACCTATTTTGAAGTCTTGGATTACCACCACCAGCGTCTCGCAGATGTCGCGACACACCTCGCGCAGAACAACGACTGGGATGTTTTAATGGTAGAGAGCCACGCGCCGGATTATGCCAGCCACTTTTTCCTCAGTCAAGCGGATGAGATCAGCGGCGCATCGCCTGAGACCATCCATCGGTGCCGTGAAGGGTTACGACGTACTTACGAATCCGTCGATCGGATGATCGGACAGTTGATGGAGCTCGCAGATGAGGAGACGGTTATCCTCGTCTGTTCCGACCACGGTGGCACGCCGAACCAATTCCGCGCCGTTGATATTGAGAAGGTACTGGAGGAGACAGGTTTTATCGTCAGGGATACAAACGGGGGCATAGATTGGACAAAGACGCGTGCTGTCGATGTCGGCTTGGTGCATATCTTTATTAATTTAGCAGGACGTGAACCGGATGGCATCGTCGCTCCTGAAGATTATGAAGCAACACAACGTGAACTTATTGCAGCACTCCATTCTTACAAAGACGAAAAGACCGGACGGCATCCGTTCACGTTAGCCGTCACGCGTGCCGATGCTGAGATGTTCAATCTGCACGGCGAGTTGGTCGGCGATGTTGTCTACGCGTTGCGTCCTGAATTCGATGGTGCACACGGCAAGCAGCTGCCCTCGGTAAGTTTCGGGATCGGTGGACAGCACTCTACATTCCTACTATCGGGTGCGGGTGTTCGCGAAGGCGTTGCGCTGGAACGGCAGGTCCGTGTCGTCGATGTCGCACCGACGCTCTGCTATCTGCTCGGTCTGCCGATGCCTGATAGGGTAGAAGGTGGGGTCGTTTATGAGGCGTTAGCGGATCCGAATTGGCATTTGACAGCACTCACAAATTTGATGAAGTGAATCCCCAAAATAAATGCACACTTTTCTTCCCCGGTAGGTGCGGTTTTGCGGCGTACTCGCCCAAATACGACGTGCATTCCTAACCGCACTATAGGTGTCAATTTAGGTCAAAATGAGTAATCAGAATTTGATGATAGAATACCATACTATTATCTGCAGTAATCTTACGAACGATAATAATGTCATAAGGGGATAAGGGTAAGTCAACCAATGAAACGTTTTGGTATTTCTTCATCAAGATCCCTGCAGCAATGTGCTCATGAGCAAATCCATCTACTGATGCTTGTTTGCCTCTCTCTGCAATGTTATGCATGCTTCCGCCTCTGTTCTGTTATTTTTTCAAAACCAAAATCCAATCGGTATTAATACGTTCCCCTCTCGGCACTTTAATGAAATGTTTGATGATCTCTGAACCGAAGTAAGTTTCAACTTCAAACCCAATACCTTCGGCGATGGGCATAAGATACTTCCAACTCTCAAACAAGTGACCCCGAATACGATTATTGCCGACGACAATGACATATCTACCCTTTTCTCTCAACACTTTGTAAACTTCATTCAGATTTTTTCGCATGTCCTCTAAATATTTAAAGGCGATGAACGCACGCCTCGGATCAATTTCAAAGATGTTCGTCATCACTCTATCTGCCTCAGGAATTCCTATTTCGTGCCGAACTTTGTAATGGGTCGCTGAAACGCTTTCTGTCCCGACGTTCTGTTTTTTCAAAGCCGTTAGGGAGTCCCGCGCGAAGCCTAACCAATACATCTCCAATTGATGGGTTCTCGGATAGTCAACAGCGTTGACATAAGGCGGGGAAGTTAACGCGAGGTCGAAGTAATTTGACTCGTATTTGATGTGCCTTGCGTCCATATCCTCTGGAAAATCGGTGGTTATGCCTATCGGATAATTTCGAGAAAATTCTACCATTTTGGGGACTTTCACATGGAGGGCTTTCACAAATCGGTTCAATGCATCGGAGGAACGCACCAATTTGTTTAATTTTTTCCGAATCACCGTACGCGTACAATTGTTATCGGCGTTGGAGACAGCACGAATAATGGACGAGAGACAAAGTTTGAAAAAAGCTTTAACAGCATCGTCCGTGTCAAGCGATTGGATACGCTTTTTTAAGTAGGTTAACTCCCATAGAATCTCTTTGTTGAACCAATTGTCCCTATAAGGAAAATTTGGTAAATCGGATTTATTAACCAGTGAAGGACGATAGTGGGAAATAGCCTCTAACAGCACTTTTTGCGCCAACTTAAGCTCCGTTTCTGCCAGTGGTGTTACCTTCACCCTTGAAATGAAGCGTGAAAATGGATCAACATCAATGCCGACCGAGTGTCGCCTTGAGAGCAGTGCCTCAACATTTGTCGTGCCACTGCCCGCAAACGGGTCAAGGATCCGATCCTTTTCTTCAGAATACCGTTTGATGAGCCAACGCGGTAACTCTGGAAAAAATTTAGCAGGGTACTTGTGCAAACCGTGCGTTAGGAAACTCTGATCGTAACTGATGAAAAGAAACCTATCTCCATCCTTCGCTGGTAGGTCAACAGGAATATCGCCATCTACCTGAACAATGTTCTCGCCAAAGTCGTTCACAATTTCGGTAATGTTTGCCATACTTTTCTCACAAGTGAAATCTAAAGAAATTATTTTAAGGTATACACCATCCCCAAAAAATACCAAATTAAATTTGAAAATCAATTTTTCTACTTAAAATCGTGCGCCGATGCCGTATTTTTCTCGTAATTCTTCCAATGTATAGGTGTTGATGACTTCCGGTTTGGTGAGCCAGCCGCGACGGGCAACGTTTAAACCGGTGCGTCGGTGTGCCAACTGTGGAATACCGTGTGCATCCGTATTGACAGCTAATCGCACACCCGCTGCTTTTGCCTGACGCACATACCGAGAATCCAAATCCAATCGATTTGGCGATCCGTTGATCTCCAAGACGGTGTTATTTTCCGCTGCGGCTTCAATGATCGCTGAAATATTGAGTGGGTACATCGGTCTATAACCGAGCATCCTACCTGTCGGGTGACCGATGATATTGACGAAGGGGTTCTCAATGGCACGGATGATGCGCTTTGTCATCTCGGCTTCAGTTAGGTTGAAATTGCTGTGAACGCTTGCGACGACAATATCGAGTTGTGCCAGGATTTCATCTCGGAAATCGAGATCACCGGACCGGCGAATATCAACTTCAGAACCGGCAAGGACTGTGATACCGTCAATCGCTGCGTTCAATTCACGAATCTGCTTTACTTGGTCAAGGAGCCGTTTCTGATCCAAACCGTTTGCGACAATGGAAGAGACAGAGTGATCCGTGATGGCGAAGTATTCGAGACCTTCTGTCTGCGCTGCCGCCACCATCTCTTGAAGCGTCTGCTGTCCATCGCTCCAGTTGGTATGCGCGTGTAGGTCACCTCGCAAGTCGGTAAATTCAACGAGTTCCGGTAAGGCGTTGTCCTTAGCCGCTGTGACCGAAGTGCCGTCCTGTCGAAGTTCAGGCGGAATATAGGAGAGTCCGAGTTCTTTGTAAATTCCTGCCTCTGTTATATCGGGTTCCATCGTTTGCAAAACGGAACTGTCAGGGAGTGCGCTAAAGTGCTCGTCCGTTGCTGTCGTTAAGAATAGGGTCAACGCGTACGTGGCAGGTGTGCAAAGATAGAGAGAGACAGGAAATTCTCGGTCAACGAAGAATTGGAGGACAGGGAGTGTCCCGCGGACATCGTCTGTCGGTTCGCTTCGACTTGTTTCAACGAAAGCGGCACTATCGCTGTGATATGTGTACACAATGCCATCGCCTGTTTTGAAGACGATCGGGTCTTGTGAGAACGGTTCAAGAAACGATCGTAGCAGATCGGGGACGACGCTATCCTGAAATTGGAAAGTTGTTTCACGTTCGCACACAATGATTAATTCTATGCCTCGGCAGACCTCTTCGAGCCTCCGTATATGTCCTGTCCATTCGGGTTCCTGTTTCATCCATCCGTCGGCGATAAGTGGCGTTAGACTTCCGACAATCTGCTCTACGAGTTGTAAGACGCTGCGTAAGGGGCGCATCTTTCGGAGTTCCATCCGAAACGATAGACTTTCGGTTATCATCCGAAGGGTCTTCTTTCCGATGCCCTTCATGTTATTAAGGTTCCCGCCCTCTAACAGCAGCTGTAGGTCTTCGAGGCTTCGGACATTGAGTTCCTGATAGAATCTACCGACAGTCTTTACACCGAGCCCTCGGATTTCGAGCACTTCCAGTATCCCCGTTCCCATCTCTGCAATGAGATTATCATAATACTTGCAGCGTCCGGTTTCGAGCATCTCAACGGTTTTGTCTTCGATAGCCTTCCCAATACCGGGTGTCGCCCGGAGTTGTTGGACGGCTTCCTCATCATAATTGGGTGTGTCTTGTTTAGGGGTATCGCCGGATAATTCACGCGGGAATTTATTGATGATGTCGGCTGCACGCTCATAAATGCGCGCACGGAATGCGTCGTCCCCCCGGATCTGTAGGAGGGACGCAATAGAACTAAAGATGTCGCTGATCTCGCGATTTGTCATATTTTTAATTTTCCTTGTGGTTCGGTTAGGTTGGTAATGAATAGGATAGGAACTGCTATGCGAATTTCCGATGTGTTGCGAGACCGACGAGCAGCCCAATTAGCATTTCAGCCAAAACAACTAAGATAATTTGATAAATTGCGAGGTAGTGGACACCGTCTAATTGGGATTGGAACACATAAGCCATTCCATAGAAGCAACTGAGTCCACACAAAGCACCGACACCGCCGAGGAACAGACCGTGAACAGCGAAAGGAAGGAGTAAGTGGTTTCGGAACATGCCGAGTAGTTTCATCAGGTGAATCTCCTCGGATCGGGCGACAGCGGCTCTTTTTATGATGGTGCCGATGATAAACCACACGACAACAACAGCGACAGCCAGACCAGCAAGCATAGTTCGTTCCGAATCGCGCAAACGGTCTTTCAACTGTCCCTGTCCGGTCAACATGACATCTTCAATTTCATCGTGTGTTTTTATTTCTAAGGCGATATGTTCTAACGCTTTACGGGTGATTAATTCTTCATCCACATAAACGTTGAGTGATGCCGGAAAAGGGATGACACCTTGGGTCTCTGCGAAGGCTTCCTTAATCAGCACACCTAAATCTTGGAATTCGGTTTCACCGCGTGCGAGTTTATCTGCTTTTGAAGTATAATCTACAGCAAGAATCTGTCCGTTCTTTTCTAATTGGCTGACCAATGTGCGTCCGTTTGACTCGTCAACTGTATCTTTAAGAAACGCTACGAGGGTCGGTGAATGGTTCTTAAACTCAGATTGTTGTGATATGATGGAGTGGTTTAGCAGCAAGGTGGTAAGTAGCACAGTGATAAACCCGACACCGATAATGCCTATCAGACTGGAAGTGCCAGCGCATGCGATATGAGATGTAGCATTGTTAAAACGATAACGCATTTTCAGTTTTCAGTTTTCAGTTTTCAGTTTTCAGTTTTGGCTTTCGATGCGCAAACACGCTCTTTCAAACCTTTATTCTTGAAATGTCAGCGGTTAGAAAGAAAATGTTGAACACTCAGAATCCTCTTGTGACTGATGACCGATAACTGATAACTGACGACTCCTCTCAATGGATACCGCCATCCCGCAGTTCTATGATCCGCTTGTTACATTTCTCAGCGAGTTTGCGGTCCGTTGTCGTGACAAAGACAGTCATGCCTTGAAAATTGAGGGCATCAAGAAGTGCCATTAATTCGAGTGAAAGGCGTAAATCTAAACCTTCAGTAGGTGCGTCGGCAAGCAGTAGCACCGGGTTGTTGATAACGGCTCTGGCAATAGCGAGCCGCCGGCGTTCATTGTTCGATATTTCTGTCGGCAGCGCATGTTGATGGTGGCTAAGTCCCATTTGATGCAGGAATTTATTGACGTTCTCTTTAATGAACTTCGGTGCTGTGCCTGCAAGTTTCTGTGGGAGCGCGAGGTTCTCCTTGACTGTCTTATTCGGCAGAAATTTGAAGTCTTGAAACACAAGTCCTATTTTCTGACGAAAGTAGGGTAGACTCATCTTGTCTAATTTCGCGAGTTTCTGCCCAATGACACTCAGGTCACCAGCGATCGGTGTCAGGTCAGCGTACAACAGACGCGACAGCGTTGTTTTCCCAGAGCCGCTTGGGCCGACGAGGAAGACGAATTCGCCGCGCTCGACCCGAAAACTCGTCTGTTCAAGCACGCTAATTTCGTTATAACTGAAACTAACCTGATGTACCTGTATCATTTTTTTATAGTTTTCAGTACGATTTTTTCTACGAAAAAATCTTTCAGTTATCAGTCGTCAGTTAAAGAGGTTTTCTGTGGCGGATACAGCAAGAGTAACCACCACAAGAGATTAACTTATAACTATTGAAAACGGATAGTTATTCCTTTATGTAATCACAATCTGATGAGCGGCAGCTGACTGTGATGATGGGTGTCTCGCTGCCTCTCGGTTTTCTGGTTTTTTCAACGAGAAACGGTGCGTTGCATTTTGGGCACGGTTCTTTTATAGGTTTATCCCATAGCGAGAATTCACATTTCGGATAGTTACTGCACCCGTAAAATACTTTTCCGCGCCGGCTGCGACGCTCACCGAGGTAACCATCGCAATCGGATTCAGGACAATCTATGCCCATTGGTAGCGGTTTGGCATTTTTGCATTTGGGGTACCCACTACACGATAAAAATTTACCGCCGACGCGGCTCGTTTTGATAACCATCGGTTCACCGCACTTGTCGCATGGCGTGTCGGTTATTTCCGGTTCCGGGGCAGGGGTGTCATCTGCGTTTAAGGATTTAATATTCGTACACTCTGGGTAGTTGGCGCATCCGAGGAACCGTCCATATTTCCCCCATTTGACGATCATGTTCCCGCCACATTTATCGCATTTCTCATCGGACTCTTCTTCCATCGCTTTTCGAGCTTTGTACATTTCGTCGGGTGCTTTCTCGAGGGCATCTTGAAATTCTGGATAAAACTGCCCCAAAGTTTGCGTCCAATCCACTTTTCCATCAGCGATAGTATCTAACTGTTCTTCCATTTTTGCCGTGAATTCAACATCCAGAATGTTAGGGAACCCGTGAACCAAGAGATGGTTGACGAGTCTGCCGACATCTGTAGGTATCAACCGTCCGCGTTCTTTGGTCACATATTCTCTGCCTTGAATGGTTGATAGAATAGAGGCGTAGGTACTGGGGCGTCCGATTTCTTTGGCTTCCAGCATCTTGACGAGCGTTGCTTCGTTGTAGCGCGGTGGCGGTTGCGTATAGTGCTGCTTCGGTTCTAATTTGCGCAGGTTAAGCGTCTCGCCTTCCTTAACAATAGGTAAAATAGCATTCTCTTCACCCGATTCACTTTCGTCAGCAGGCCTGTCATCTTCACCTTCCATATAGATACGTCTGAACCCATCAAACTTGATCACGGAACCGGTGGCGCGAAACAGATAAGGACCTGCTTTGATGTCAATCGTTGTTGCATCCAGGATAACCGGATTCATCTGACACGCGATGAAACGTTTCCAGATAAGTTCATAAAGATTATACTGATCCTTGTTCAAATGTGGTTTTAATTCTGTTGGAGTGCGTAACGGCAGGGTCGGACGGATCGCTTCGTGTGCGTCTTGTGCTCCCTTTTTGCTGCGATAGCTCACGGTACGACTTGGCAGATATTCTGTTCCATAAGTCGTCTTAATGTAGTCTCGTGCGGCAGCGGTTGCCTCTTGGGCGATACGCGTCGAATCGGTACGCATATAGGTAATAAGTCCAACCGACCCCTCGTTTCCGATTTCTAACCCTTCATAGAGTTGTTGTGCCACAAGCATCGTTTTTTTAGCAGAAAAACGGAGTTTTCGAGACGCTTCCTGTTGTAGCGTACTTGTAATAAACGGCGGGACAGGTCTCTGTTTCCGCTCTCTTTTCTCGACTTTCTCGACGACATAATCGTGTGTTTTTGCGTCTTCGGCGATCTCTTTTGCCCGCGTTTCGTCTATGCGGAATCCGTAATTGTTAATTTCACCTTTTTTCGTTCCAATTTTATGTAATTTAGCGGGAAATGCATTCTCATTTTTAAGAGGCGTAAGCGTTGCGGTGAGCGTCCAGTATTCTACAGGTTTGAACGCTTCAATTTCTGCTTCGCGTTCACATATCAGTCGGACGGCAACAGATTGGACTCTGCCTGCGCTCAGTCCAGGCTTGACGCTACTCCACAAAATAGGGCTAATTTTCCATCCGATGAGGCGGTCCAAAACGCGGCGCGCCTGTTGTGCATCAACGAGTGACATATTGATCTCACCCGGTTTTTTGATCGCCTCTAAGATTGCACTTTTTGTGACTTCGTTATAGATTATCCGGTGGATAGGCTTTTTTGCTTTCTTCAGTTCTTCAGCGAGGTGCCAGCAGATGGCTTCACCCTCACGATCAGGGTCTGCAGCAAGATATATGTTGTCAACCTTGCGCGCCTCACTCTGAAGTGCCTTCACGACCTTGCCTTTCCCGTGAATAAGTACATACTTCGGCGTAAAGGCGTTGTCGATATCAACACCAAGATCATTCTTCGGTAGGTCCCGAATGTGCCCAACAGAAGAATCAACAATATAATCCTTACCCAAAATCTTTTTGATGGTCTTCGCTTTCGCCGGCGATTCAACAACGACGAGTGACTTCGACATGTTTGATTCCTATTATTTTTATTTATTTGTTGGTAGTTGCACGGGCTGGGTGTGCAACAATATTAGGTTTAGTATCAGCAAATTCGTCGTTAAAAACAAAAAAGCATAAGACATGCCGCACTGACAGGCGTTCGTCTGAAAGTTCGAGATGATGCGATAACGACACACTTTATTAACGACTCATGCTGATAACGGTTTCATACGTCCCTGATTAGACAGTTTATTAGGATGCAAAATCGATTAAATCTTTCAGGAGCTGCCGCATATCGGTTCGGTGGACGATCGCGTCAATAAAGCCGTGCGTCAATAAAGATTCCGCCTTTTGAAAGTTTTCAGGCAGTTCTTCTCGGAGACTGGCGACGGCTAAGGGACCAGCGAAACCGATGCGTGCCCCGGGTTCAGCGATGATTACATCACCGAGCGATGTATAACTCGCAGTCGCACCACCGAACGTTGGATCGGTGACGACAGAGATATAAAAGATGCCATTTTTGGCGTATTCAGCGCAAGCAGCAGCGGTTTTCGCCATCTGCATCAGGGCGAGCGTACCCTCCTGCATCCGCATGCCGCCACTGACTGAAACCACGACTAACGGCAATCTGTTTTCAAGGGCGCGTTCAATACACCGCGTGACTTTTTCACCGATGACAGAACCGCACGTTCCACCAATAAATCCGACATCCCCAATCGCGATAGCCGTCCGGTAACCACCAATTTCAGCGATACCGGAGAGCATTTCAGACCTGAGTCCCGTTTTTGCGACATCCCTTTCGAGTTTCTCTGGATATTCGGGGAACTCCAAGGAATCAATAGAATAGAGATTTGCGTCGTATTCCTCGAAGGTGCCCTGGTCCACGATGAGGCTGAGCCGCTCGTAAGCGCTCATGTAGTGGTGATAGTCGCAGTGCGGACACACTTTCAGGTTTTTGGTGAAGGTCTCCGTTGGAATTTGTGCGTCGCAATTTCTACACGAAATTGTCTCTGAAATTTCAGGCATTTTTCCTCTCAATCGTGCAATCCGAGTTGATCGCTGAGTTCCATCAAACGCTTATTAATTGCTGTTTTGTCAATCCGGTTCCCTTCAACAAATTCTTGGTATTCTGGCAATAATCCGTCAGGAACCATCATACGTGAGTTCGCTTCGCGTAGTGCCAATAACCCCATGAAGGTTTGCATCTCGCGTGAGTAATCGGGTATAAAGTCGTTGAGTGCTTGACGTAGGTCGTTTTCTGTCATTCGATCTCGATTGTTCCGTCTCGCAAAGTTATTCGCGCGTTGAACGATAATTAACAGGTCCCGCCAAGTCAACCCGTCAGTCTCCGAACCCCCGACGAGTGCCCGAAAATTGATGTTGCCTGACGTTTGTCCTTGGCAAAATATTCTCAGGATTATAACTCGTCCTTCACTGGTAGGTGGCAACATGATGAGTTTGGTATCAAAAATACCAAACCGTCGAAAGATCGGCGGCATTAAGTCTGGTCGCTGTGATGCACCGACCCAAACCACCCTGCCTTGCAGTGACGCGTCACTTATAGCATTTACAAGTGCGTGAGGCATGGTTTGATCAAGTTCATCCGGGTGCATCGCTGTATGCGGTGATGCTTGTTCAATTTCATCCATAAACACGACGACCGGCGCGATGCTGCGTATATAGTTGAGGGCTGCGTTTAAGTTCCGTTCATAAGAATTCCCGTTATCATTGATATTAAGCGTTACTTCACCGACTTGGCTGGCGTAACGGAGTTGAACGAGAGGTATACCCGCCTCACCTGCGAGTACGCGTGCGGCGTAAGCCTTGCTCGTACCAGGGGGGCCGAGGCATAGCATCCCTCGCGGCACGCGTCGCAGGTCTTGGTTCTTTATGCCATCCGCTATATCTCTAATTGTCCGCATGATATACCAACCGTCGTCAGCGGGCCCCGGATGCGTTTCACCGAGTTCGAGGACACCGTGACTGAAGGTTCTGAGACTCTCACGGCGATATCCAAGGAGCGGTTGCCCGCCAACTTTCTGCGCCCCAGCGACAGCCTGTTGGACAACATCGTGGACACCGAATAGATTGAGTCCGACTGTTTCGCGTGCCAACGCTTCACGCTCACTATTATTACCGAGCGTTTTACGCATCTGTGATGCCCCATCCGCGGTGTCATGGAGATGTTCAATAAGCCGCAGGCGTTCCTCATAGTCCGGGAACGGAATTACGATCATCGGTATTTCTGGTTGCACGGTTAGATTCGGGTGTATGTCAGATGTGTTACGAGTGACAAGCAGGATGATATGCTTGTTCCTTCGTATCTCAAGATCGGGTGCCCAATTTTGGATCTGATTAAACAAACGTTGTGTTTCATCCGCAACGGCATCGGTCAGGGATGGATGGTTCCGTATGAGCTGCTCGAGCATATCGATAACCAAGCCGACTCTCGTTCTCCCTTGCCGAAACAGATGATTTAATTTTTTCCGTAGGTCAGGGGAAGGGACCGGTTCCATCTGAAAGAAAGGATCTTTATGGGGTTCATGGAACGCTAGCCGTGAATTAATTCTCGGACGTTGATTTTTCACGTCTTCCTCTTTATGGTCCTGTGGAATAAGTCCGAGCATTTTCTGCCTATTTCTCCACCCCCCAATATTCGGATGATAAATGCCTTGCACCATATTATATCCGAGAACGAGCTCACAACCTAAGACGTTGAGTTGTTCCATAAGATAGTTTACCGTAGGCAAGTGGCCGTAGACTTCATCGTATATCAGGTCATCTACATTGAAATGGAGCAGAAATTGGTGGGCGGAACCTGCCTCGTAGTGTTTTTTGACTTCATCCCAAAACATCGTTTTCTCCGCTACTGTGTGTGAATTTTTTGTAGATAGATATGGTATAGATGGCGACCAAAAGCCATTTCGTAAACGCGTGAGAGGACGAGACTCGTGCCTCGTCCAACCCAAGTGCGCAGAAAATAACTTGGTAAAAGCGACATGAACCCATTCGCTTTAAACGCTAATATTGCGTTCCGCACTTTACTCTTCCCCGCACGAAGATTTAGAATATTATAACAAGTTCCGGTAGTCCTGTCAAAGAAAAATGCTGTAACAGCATAAATATTTTGTTGATCGTTATCTGAATGCAGATCGCAAATGTAAAGCATTCTCACTGCGAAGGTAAATTGGGTTCCCGCGTGTGGGAAGCCGAACTTGACGAGTACACCGCAAGTCACGGATTTTCACGGATTTCGCGGATTGGCAAATATTTTGCCAAGGAAACCAACGGCATATCCTACTTGGAAGCCTTTTCTATTGCTATGAACTCACCGCCGGTGTACATCTAAGAAGGTGAACACTTTTTGGATCCGTTGTAGCTGCTTATGAAGTGCGGCAGCGCGTTCAAATTGAAGTGCCTCCGACGCGTTATCCCGCTTAGAGACCAGCCGCTTCTGTACTTTCTCGTATTCACCATCCAAGAGATCGACAATATCCGTGATTATCTCACCGTAATTTTTGCGCGTAATCAGTGCGGCGCAAGGCGCGTCACACCGCTTTAACTCGAACTGGAAACAGGCACGAAACCCAGGCTCCGGTACGATTTCGCCTTCACACGTCCGAACCGGAAAGATTCGCTGTAATACGTCAATCGCTTCATCTGTCCAGCGGCGGCTCGACAACGGTCCGAAATATTTTGCTCCGTCTGGCAATGTTTCGGAGACGCGATCAAGGCGCGGGAAGTCCTCTCCAACATCTATCCGAATATACCAATCCTGCCGTCCATGTTTCATCGCGGTGTTATAAGTCGGCTGATATTCTTGGATTAACCGCGATTCTAAAAAGAGTGCTTCCTGCTCAGAACGACACACCTGAAACCGGACATCGGTCGTCCAACGGATAAGCCGTTTGATTTTGTTTGGGCGTTTTTTCACCTTATGGAGATAAGAACGCACCCGTTTCCGTAAACATTTTGCCTTGCCGATATAGAGGACCGTCCCCGTAGCTCCACGAAAAAAGTAGACCCCCGGATCTGACGGTATATCGGCTACCATCTCTTGCGTCAGCATCGGTCTCTTCAAAAATTCATATTTGTTTATTTCAATTTATCATATTTTTCTAAACGATTCAAGAAGAAAAGACGCGTCCGAACCCTTGACACATTTTTTCTTTTCTGCTACACTCATATATCAACAATAGGAGGGAAACACCGTGGCAAACATGGAACTAAATCAACCGACACCCACATCACCAGCGACGCAGCACAGCCTTTTAACAGCTGATGATCTCGCTAAGCAGCCTAATGACGGCACCCGTTATGAGCTCGTGAAAGGAGTACTCCAAAAAATGCCCCCTGCCGGATTCGCGCACGGCATCTACGCTGCTGAAATTGGAAGTAGACTCAACGTCCACGTTAAAGCGCATCAATTAGGATATGTGTGTGGTGCCGAAACAGGTTTTAAGATTGCTCAAAACCCTGATACGGTCCGCGCCCCAGATGCCGCCTTTGTTTGTCAGTCATCAATCGAACAGCAAGGTATTGTCAGAGGCTATTGGGAGGGGGCACCAGATTTGGCGATTGAAGTCATCTCTCCAAACGATACTTATGCTGAGGTTGCTGAGAAAGTGGATGAATGGTTAACTGCCGGATGCGCGATGGTTTGGGTTATTAACCCACGCAGGGAAACCGTAGAAGTCTACCGGGCCAATGCGGATTTCGTCCTTTTACACGGAACCGATACGCTCGATGGCGGCGATGTTGTTGAAGGATTCCAGTGTCGCGTTCAAGACATTTTTGCGTAATTCACGACGCACGCGATCTGATAGAATTTTAAGGAACAGGACGCACGCCGTGAGTTTCCGTGCTACCATAGCACACAATGTGTACCTTAGGACTTACGCAGCCCCCTTTGCAGCAGGGGGTTGAAACCCCGCCTGCAAGGTGTTGGACATCCGTTATCATGGGAAAATGCGTAAGTCCTCTACCTTCTACTTTGGAAGAGGTGAGATTACAATGACACAATGGCAACCAACCGAGGCACAAAAAACGCAGTATGAGAACGAAGGCTACTTTATCCTTCGTAATATTATATCCAAAGAGCTGGCAGCTGAACTTCGCGGCGTGATCCGCAACCACATTATGCTACCCGATCCCGGACAAGTCGATATGGATCCTATGGACCCCATGGAAGATTCGCCACAAGGACGTATCGCACGCTATCGCAAACTCAGTAACTTTTGCGTACAAGCACCCTTGATATGGCATAACATACATGCCTCCGCTGAGATACTCAACATCGCACGCTATTTTCTCGGCGATGACATCATTATGAAATTCAATAGCTGCTTCCTCAAACCGCCCCTCACTGGCAGTGCAACACCGTGGCACCAAGACAACGGACTCTGGCGCGACGGCGAAACAGAACCTTTCAACTTCTGGACACCCCTCGAACCCGCAACACAAGAAAATGGATGCATGCAATTCATACCGGGCAGCCACAAGACCGAGATCATTGAACACGTCTTGTACCCCGATAGCATACATGGCGAACTACCACGCGAAGCCGTTCAGGAAATGATCGAAAAGCACGGTGTACACCATATTGAGTTAGGTACAGGAGATGTCGTCATCTGGCACAGCAGTCTTTGGCACTATAGCCCGCCGAACAAAACTGAGCAGAGTCGTATTGCCGTGGCTGGCGTGTATACAAACCCAAAAATCGTCAAGACGAGCAAACGGTTCTGGCACAACTTCAGATGGGTGATGAAGGATGCGGTGGTCTGCACGCAGTTTCCGCCGGAAACCGTTGAGATGAAGATTGAGAACCCTCAGAAACCGAAGCCGTTTCCATCTGCTAAGGACTACTAACGCATGGCATTGAAGAAACCGAATATCGTTGTCTATTTGTCTGACGATCACGGCTGGGAATATCTCGGTTGCTACGGGAACGCACACGTCCAAACGCCACACTTGGATGGTATCGCAGACGAAGGAATCCGCTTCACACACGCTTTCACGCCGACACCGACATGCGCCCCGTCGCGTTCTACACTCTATACAGGACTGTATCCTGCTCGGCACGGCGCGATGGGAAATCATACGGAGTGCTATGCGCATCTTAAAGCCTTACCGACGACACTTCGTGAACTCGGCTATCGAGTTGCAATTGCCGGAAAAACGCATGTGAAACCGGAAACGCTCTTCGATTTTGAATACATCGGCGGTTCCTTACCGAAACGTGCCGAACATAGACGGAAATATCGAGCAGAAGGACTCGATACGGCTCCCGTTGAGCGTTTTCTTTCGAGCCACCGACAAGAAAATCCCGATCAACCGATCTGTCTCATCCTTGGCGATAACAATCCGCACGTCACATGGGAACCGAACAAGATTTACGACCCAGATACCTTGCCGCTGCCGCCCTATATCGCCGATACACCGATCGCACGCAAGGCACTCGCTAACTACTATCAGGACATCACCACAATGGACACGCGTATCGGCGAAGTGGATAAAATGCTGGAGACATACGGATACGCCGACAATACGCTGTTCATCTATACAACCGACCACGGTTCGGAGTGGCCGCACTGTAAATGGACCCTGTATGATACCGGTATCCGTCTGCCGTTCATTGCCAAATGGCGCGAACAGGTTCCCGTGAATACCGTCTCTGACGCGATGATTTCGCACGTCGATTTCTTGCCGACCCTCATAGACATCGCAGGCGGCAAGCCATCAAACGATTTAGATGGCAAGAGTTTTAAAGATGTCCTGCTTGGAAAACACGCAGCTTTTCGCGATAAAATTTACGGCACACACACCCGAGATGGCAACATGAATGTATTTCCACAGCGTTGCGTTCGAGATACCCGTTACAAGTATATCTTGAATCTGATGCCTGAAAATAGATGGACGACCCATTTCACCGAAGTGGAAGGTATTCCAGAAAGCCACGCGGAGGTATGGAAAAGTTGGGAGAAGAAAGCAGAAATCGATCCGCAAACCGCACAACTCGTCTATCTTACACAACACCACCCTGTAGAGGAATTATATGATCTAACAACAGACCCTTATGAATTCAACAATTTAGCCTTTACTACGGAAATGCGTCCGACACTCGAAAAAATGCGCAACGATGTCCGAAACTGGATGCATGCGCAAAACGACGAAGGGAGTCGTGAAACATGGGATCAAAATTAATAACAAATTACCTCATAAACCCGAAACAAAAAACGCCTATTTCGGGCAGTTGTCGTTTCGTAAACCTTTTAATTCTGTTAGTCGCAGTCATCTTCCTATTTTCCGCGTGTGATACATCTGAACAGGTTTCACAGACTATAGTTCAACCTGAAAGCGACACAATCGAGCAGCTGCCTGAAGGACAGGGGCTTGCGATTGGTGCGTTGGCACCCGAATTCTCATTACCAGACGCGGAAGGAAATACCCACAATCTTTCGGATTACAGTGCGAAAAAACTGGTCATTGTCTTCTACCGAACAGGGACGTGAGCTTTCTGTCAAACGCAACTCGGCGAGTTGCAGGCAGGTTACGAAGACATTCAAGCACAAGATGCTGAAATGATTGCGATTAGTGCGGATCCATCGCACCTTATGGATTTAACGCAACAGTCGCTCCAAATAACTTATCTCCTACTCTCAGATGAAGATACAGAGACGATTACGGCTTATAATGTTATCGACATAACCAATACAGATATAGCACGTCCAGCAACCTACATTCTTGACACGGACGGGCGCGTCGCCTGGAAGTTTCTTGATCCTAAATTTGATACGCGCGTCAGTTCCGATCAGATTTTGACTGAATTGAAGAAATTGTGAAAGGAGTCTTTTCTAATGATTGATGTCTGCTTTTTTGCTGACGAAGTTTCTAAAACAGATTTTGAAGAAGCCATCAAACTTGGCGTCGAAGCCGGTGCCAATACCGTCGAAATACGCGGCGGCGTTTGGAATAAACACGTAACCGAAATTGACGACGATGAGGTTCGACGCGTTCAAGATGTGCTGGGTCGTTACGAGGTACGCGTCGCGAGTATCGGTTCACCCTTTGGGAAATGCTCAATTGACGATCCAGAAGAATACGACAAACATCGGAAGCATTTCGACCGAATGGTCACGCTCGCACACGCTTTTGATACGCAAGTGATTCGCGGGTTCACGTTCTGGAATCCGAATCGCCGGACGAAAGGCGCGCCACGTCCAGATATTAACGACTATATGGAACGTATCGTCGAAAAACTCTCGCTGGTCGTCCCAGTCGCAGAGAGTGGGAACGTTACGCTCTGCTTTGAAAACGAAAGTGCTTGTCTCGCTGGCTCATGTGAGGAGACACGCGCAGTCATCGATGCACTCGGGAATAGTCCGGCACTCACTTCGTGTTGGGATGTCAATAACGGGTTACACTGCGGCGAAAATCCGTTCCCAGATGGATATGCACATATTAAGGGACTCGTCCGACACTTGCACGTCAAACCGAATCGTGAGAAAAATCTTGATCCAATCGGCGATACAGGCTTACGCTATGCACATATCCTTGATACACTCGTTGCGGATGGGTTCAACGGCGCAGCAAGCATCGAACATTGGGGACAACCCGAAGATATGTTAGACGGTATCCGACAGTTACGTGCTGTCATTGATGCTATGTAAGCTGTCATTGATGCTATGTAAAAGGAGTTACTATGCAATTGAAACCAGATGCACCACAATTGACGTGGCAAGGCGCGGTCTCCCTACAAAAAACAGAGGATTGGGTGATGCCGTGGCGCACACCCCATCCAGCGCATGTCCTGTTCCCAGAACCGCTACTTGAACGTTCAGCGATGCCCGCAGGCGTTCGTATCAGCTTTCGGAGTAATACAACACAGGTTTCGGGGAATATCGTACCCCAAAACGGTGCCGGAATGCTTGACCTCTGCTGTGATGGCGAACGCATAGATTCAATCGACTTGCAACAGAAGGATCGTTTCACTTTCACAGGCTTAGCAGGTGGCGAGAAATGGATTGAGTTGTGGCTACCACAATTCGGACAGTTTCAACTCCGCAGTTTGGAGATAGATGACGGCGCAACTTTGGAGGCATTTAACGACACCCGACCGCGGTGGATCACCTACGGCAGTTCTATTACACAGTGCCGGGCAGCAGCATCACCGACACAGACGTGGCCCGGTGTGGTTGCACGCACACACGGGCTGAATCTGACCTGCCTCGGCTACGGTGGACAGTGCCACCTCGACGCAATGATTGCAAGGATGATTCGTGATTTACCCGCCGATTATATCTCAATGTGTCTCGGTATCAACATCCAAGGCGCGTCCAGTCTGGGCCCCCGGGCATTCCGTCCGGCAATTATCGGGGCAGTCCAGATTATACGTGAGAAACATCCAGATATACCGATCGCGCTGATGTCCCCTATCTGTTGCCCACCGAGGGAGGAAAACCCGAACACCGTAGGCTTTCATCTCAAACGGATGCGTGAAGAAGTGCAAGCGGCTGCAGAAGCACTTCAAGCACACGGTGATACGCAAGTCCATTATGTTGACGGGTTAAGTGTCTTCGGTGCTGATTTTGTCCATTTATTACCAGACAACCTACACCCAGATGCCGAAGGCTACCGAGTTATGGGGAAGAACTTCGTTAACGTCGTCGCTGAAAAAATCTTTGTATGAAGACAGCTCTACACAACCGTTGGCGAGGGACCAAACCTCGCCAGCACATCCGCAGAATTTTACCCTGCTATCTCCACAGCCTTTCCTGTTTCTGCTGATGCGTAAATACCATCGGTTATCTTTTGTACAACAAGCGCATTCTCCAAACTCGTCAAGGGTTGTCGGTTTTCGCGTATACCTGCAGCAAAATCGGACAGCGGCGTGCTGTGTTTCGGTTCCGGGGCATCGCCTACTTCCGAGAGGGATGTTGACGCCACACCACCTTCCGTGGTTGTACGGTCATAGATGACGTTTTCCGGTTTTCCGTCACCCATCGTCAACTTGAGCGAACCTTCCGTGCCGATAATTTCCCACCCTTCGTGGCTGTGCATCGTCATAAATTCACCACGTTCTACGCTGAGCACAATACCACCTTCACACCGGATGAGCGCAGTATAGTGCGTTTCCGCATCGGAACCGGGCGCAATATGCGATTCAAATACCGGTGGAATCGTCCACGTCTGCGCAAATACAGTCTGCGGTTTAAGTTGCCAACCCGTAATACCGAGCAGATAATCAAGATCGTAGCATCCCCAGTTAACGAGGATACCACCACCGTTGAGAGATTTCGTCAATCGCCAAGCTGGACGTGGGCTCTCCGGTTCCTTCCCCGCACCTCTAAGGGCGCGGCAGTGCACGCTCCGAAGTTCACCTAAACCGCCTGACTTAATGAATTGCGTCGCGAGTTCGGCAGCGGGTCTGAAACGGTTACGCGAGGAACAACACCCCGAAATTAAGTCGCCACGCGCAGCGATGAGTTGTTCAACTTCAGCAGCGTTCATCGCAATCGGTTTCTCAATCAAGACATGCTTGCCGCGTTCAAAAGCACGCAAGGCGACCTCAGTCCGATACTGCGTCGGAAATGCCAGTACGACCGCTTCGACTTCAGCATCGTCGAGCAGATCAAGATCGTTGTCATACATTTTCGGCGGGTTAAAACGTTGAGTTGCCCTATCTCTATTGCTCTCGATTAAATCTGCCGCTGCAACTAATTCAATATGTGATGCTTCCGATGCGATACTCAGGTGTCTACTTCCGATAACACCACAGCCAATCACACCAACTTTTACGGGTTCCATGATATATAAGGATCCTTTCACAACTTTCATATCCTTGTAGGAGCGAGTTGCGCTCGCGATTTTCATAACCTGCGACTTTGACCTGACGTAGCCTTAAAACGAAGTTTTAATGTCTCCCCAGCGCGTCGCGAGTTTGCCCTGCGGTTGTACAGGAAGTCCTTCCGCTTCAAAAATTTGCTTCACCTCGTTAGCTGAGAGTGCCTTATTGTAAATCATAACCTCATCAATGATACCAATAAAACCACCGTCAACGGCATGCCCGATCTCCGTTTCCGTTCCAGTCGTAGACATCGGACCGTTGTAAACCATCTCTTTTTCCAACTTACCATCAACGTAAATCAACATATCTTTGTCAGCGACAACGCCAGCGAGATGATGCCACGACCCTGCGTCAAACGTAGGCACTCCAAAACCGCCATCACCTTGCCAACCGGGTTGAACAATAAATTCCATCTCTTGACCCGCATTTCTGCCGTCAAACCGTAATGCCCAACCGCTCATATCTCGTTGCGCGACGATCGTACCGCAGCAGCCAGCAACGACACCTTCCACAGGACTATCACTGTCCGCATTCAACCAAACAGTAACACTCATCTCTTTTTCACCAGAAAAGTCTAATGAATCGGTGCCCGGAATATGTACGGAATTCGTGCCATCAAATTCAAGTGCCTTTCCGACTTTGCCTGCGACAGATTTCGGATTCCCCATCAGTTCGCCATCGTTGTCCCCTAAAAGGTCTTCAACCTTATTACCCGCGATCGTCCCGTCATCAAAAGACCAATAACTCACGACACCATCTAACGGAAGTTGCGCGTCTACTAAAGAAACAGGGACAAAGAGGCATGCAATAAACAGAATTAGCATTGATACTTTTAAGAACATTTAATGTATCTCCTTATGTCGGTTCGGTTAAGAAAAAGGCGGCGGGCAAGGCATCCGCACTGCCCGCCTATCATATTTAGAATTTAAATTAATACTGCTCTTTAACATCCGCCCAAGTTGTAGAGAGTTTGCCTTCCGGTTCAACCGGTGTCAAAAGCGTCGCCGAGAGCCCTTTTTCCATCATCGCCTGGATCTCATCAGCAGTCAACGCAACACTGAAAATAGCGATTTCGTCAATGACAGCATTCCCGAATCTACCATCACAGCAGGTATCCCTACCGATGTATAGCGGACCATCATCTGCGTCAATTGGGTCTTGGTTGATTGTCATTGAACTCGCTGCGACACCATCAATATAGATATTCCACTCACCTGTTGCACTGTCAAAAGTTGTCGTGTAAAGATGCCAATCGGTAATGTCGTCTGGTCCGACTTCGCCATCTCGCCAGCCACCAGGCTTGTTCCAACAGCCGTTGTTGCAAACCGGCCACGAAACGTTTTTAGTGTCTCCATTCGGATGGATAATATACGCATTCCGTTTTTCAACCATCCAACCGTTCTGATTCCAAGTTTCTGTCATACTTTTAACCCATAACGAGACAGTAATCGCATCTGTCGGGTTCACGTGTGCTGGGACTTCAATATAAGCATCTACACCATTAAGTTCCAATGCTGAACCAAACACACCATTGACCCACGTCGGGTTTCCAACTATCGCGGCATCAAGTCCACTGTCGGAAGAATCTGTGGCAAGATCACCGCTGCCTTCGTCCAAGAGCCAAAGTCCTGTCACCGTGTCCATCTCAACCTGTGCCAGTACGGGCGCAACAGACAGTAGACAAACACTCAAAATCAAACTGGGTATTGCGAAAGGTAACCGCTTCATCAATTTCATCGGAGTCTCCTAAATTATTAAGATGTCCATATCTCTGCAAACCGATACAACATGTTTGCGAGACCTATTTGAAACTATAAGTCCAATTATTATGCCAAAATTTCGGGTTTGTGTCAATCAATTTCGTCAACTACCCAAGCCTAAAGACTTGGGCTTGTTAAGAGCATCAAACAACGTGAGCTGTGTTGCTTCCTGCAAACCTGTGTCTCGTGCTTCGTTCTTGTTTCTCGCTTCATAGAGGGGGGTAACCCACCGCTCTCCACGAAAGGCAGCAGCTGCCTTATAAAGTATGTTTAATGCAGCGTTGTGGTCCCGGTCTAAAGACATGCCACAAAACTGACAATCAAAAGTGCGTATCGCCAGCGAAAGCTTCTTTGCCGACTTCTGACCACAACTTGAGCAGGTTTGTGAAGTGTTCTTCGGATCGACTTGGTGGAAGTGGAAACCGTCTCTTTCGGCTATGTTTCCACACCACTGAAACAACTTTGCCCAAGACGCATCAGATATGCTCTTGCTGAGGTGTTTGTTCTGAACCATATTCGAGGTATTTAGGTTTTCGGCTATCAATACATTGTTTTCTTTATGGTGGTAGAGTTTGTAAACGAGTTTACCGATAAAGTCTTTGCGTCTGTTTGCAGTCCGCTCATGGTGCAAAGCGAGTTTGTGTTGTTGTTTCTTTCGACGATTAGAGCCTAACTTTTTACGCGAGAGGTCCTTGGAGTGTTTGCGTGTAAGTCCTTCGGCTTCACGATACCAGCGTGGGTTCTCTTCCTTTTCACCTTCAGAAGTCGTCAGGTAATGTGTCGTGCCAACGTCAACAGCGATAGCAGCCGTCGGCTCAACCTTCGGCGTATCAAGGAGTTCACAAGAGATATGAGCATACCAGCCAGACGCTTTTCTAACGAGTGTAACTTCTTTCGGATCGCCTTGAAGCGGGCGGTGCATGTAGATTTTCACTTCGCCAAGTTTCGGCACTTTCAAACGGTCATGTTTCCATACTGTTTCTCGGATCGGATTCTCACGAACGCGTATCGTCTGTTTGTCAGCGTCTTTGGTCTTTCGACGAATCACTTTAGGATATTTACGAAGACTCCATGTCAGAGAACGCACACGCTTTTTGTAGCGGGGGAAACCTTTCTTAGCCGCTCCGTTTTCGCAGCGTTTACGGAAGGCAACAAACGCTTTGTCGTTACGCCGTAAAGCGTGGTTCTGAAAATCTTGAGGCACTTCACGAAAATCATCATACTTCTCACGCGCTGCCGTCAACTTATCTTGCTGCTCGGAGAGCGTGACGAAACGATCTTCAACTTCTAACGCGACGATCCGATCATGGCGCGCAGAGTTCTGAAGTTCACACAGATGGTCAAACCATCGTAATAATGTTGTTTCCTGTGTCTTTGTTGGATACACAGGATATTTGAAAGTCAATTTCATGGTATATCAGGTATCAGGCGTTTATCCGCTGAATAGTGGGAGGCAAGCACATTGCCAAGTGACAATGCTATTCATGCTTGCCAACCTGATAGTGTCATTATAC
>JAJEET010000139.1 GCA_022820835.1 Candidatus Poribacteria bacterium | reverse complement strand
GAGGACCAATATCGCCAATCGTGCGTTGCTCAAAGGTCTGTGATCGGACTCGTGCATTTCAGCGTTATTCTGTTCCATCATTCACTTAATCTATTTTTGATAATCCCAATGACTGCTCCGATAATCAGTAGCAGTCCAATGCCCCCTAAAATCGCAGGGGCAGCAAGATTGCTAACACCGCTTTCTCTATTTTTTATGATCGGAAAAACAATCTGAATGACTGCCGTGCCAATCAATAGCAATCCAATGGTTCCTAAAAGGGGCACGACAAGATTGCGAATAATGCTTTCTCCATTTTTCACAATCTGGGAAATAATCTCAACGATTGCTCCGACAATCAGTAAAAACAGGATAATACCTACAATTGGACGACCGATGCCTCTTAGAATTATTTCAATGCTCGGGGGTATTTTGCTGCCTGTAATCATCGTTACTATCACAATAACAAATAACCCTACAAACAATAGCCCTAAGATGAGTCCGAGACGGAGATTTCGCTTGCGTTGCTCTAACGCGTTCATGAGTACTCCAATGGATCTGGTCCAAAACGGTTTTTGCCATAAATCCCTTTGAGACAACCCAGTTCAATAAATGCCCAAATACTACCAATAAGCGGGATTAACTCAATTAGTAACCACCACGCGGATTTGTCCCGATCATGCCAACGTTTGACATTTATTGCAAAGCGGGACCAAATAAAAAAAATACCAAATGGAATGAAAAGCAGAAACTTAAAGCCAAATAAATCCCTGGTATCATCCAAAACAGAAAAAATCATAGAGATAAAAATCAAGATACCCCATACCAGCAAGTGCATCAACCACCATTTTGCCCGATTTATTCTACCTCTGAATGAGAGTAAAGACCATGTTAAATTCATAATCGGCAACTTCTTAACCTAAATTTTATCCAAAGCCATCGTGATAAATACCACTGGCAGATAGAGCAATGAGGCATATAATAGATAGCGTGCCGCTTTCACTGAACGTGTGCGTGCCAAATAAATCCCGATTGCCAGAAACGCGCCGCCAGTCAGCAGTGCTGTGAAGAAATAGACGCTACCGGCAATGTTGTACCATGTCGGTAGCAAGCCTATACCGAAGAGTGCGACACAATTAATCACAATTTGACGGCATGTGCTTGCGCCATCTGGATGGACAACCGGTAACAGTCGGAATCCGGCTTTTGCGTAGTCTTCGCGATAAATGTAGGCGATTGCAAGCGAATGCGGTAGCTGCCACAAAAAGAGTATCGCAAATAACACCCACGCCTCACCTGTCAATGTGCCACGCGCTGCGACCCATCCGACAACAGGTGGAAGCGCGCCCGGTACAGCACCGATCAGCGTACACAGCGAAGTCTTTCGCTTGAGTGGTGTATAAAGAAATAGATAACTCACGACTATCAGCGAAATGACGAACCCACTCAGCATATTGACGATGAACGTCAAGTAAAGCATACCGCTGCCTGTGAGCAGAGCTCCAACGATTAATGCCTCTAATGGACGCATCCGCTCCGCTGGAAGCGGTCTGTCTTGCGTTCGTTTCATCTGTGCGTCTACATCGCGTTCAAGGTATTGATTGAGTCCTAACACGCCTGCAGCAGTCAATCCAGCCCCACAGAGTGTATGCAAACAGAGTATCCAATCCACTGCGTGTTGTGCGCCGAGATAGAAACCTGCGGCGGTTGTAATGAGGATCATCACCACCAAACGTGGCTTGACGAGTTCGACATAGTCAGCCGCGCGCCGTCCGAAGACCGAATGCTTCGACGGTGGATTTGCTGTATCCGTGCTGTCTGGTAAGGTAACTGTTGTTGAACGCATTTTTTAGCTATGGCCTCTTGCTGTGACTGTTCCGTTGGAAGGATCATCGGTTTCTGATGAGGTCGCCTCAAAATCACGAATCAGTATAGGTCCCGGGGCATCGGTGAACCGGTAAATCTTTAGGGTCAACACAAAACTGCTCACCAACATGAGTGCGCCGACAGCGACGTGCGCGGTGGTAATTGTGACCGTGAGTGCTTCCGCGAATGTTTGACCGAATGCAGTCAGTTTCGCGAAAAACGCTCCGGTGCCGAGCATCAACTGAACACCAAGCAATCCGAGCAGTCGTATGGGCATAGCGTGTCCAATTCCGTCTATTTCACCGTTCATCGTTAAGATCCGTCGTACGAGTAAAAAGATATGCAGTGCGACCAAGAAAGCGAAAAGCAGATGTGCGTCAAGCCTGCTCCCTGTGTGCCGTAAAATCGCGCCAAAAATCAGTTGTACATAGATGAGGCACGTTGTAATCAGGCTTAACCGTCTTAGCGAGGCCGAGTGGACCTCGTTCCTATGGGTCGCGGTTTCAGTTTTATTTTTCCACCAATCGCGAGAAGCGAACCACGCGATGCCGCAGAGGAGTGCGAAAAATGCTTGTGCGAGACAGGCATGCACTATGGCGAAGTTTCGATTGATTTGCGTAACCCGGAGTCCACCGAGTACACCTTGTACAATCACAGCGATCAAGGCAGCGAGTCCAAGCCATTTTAGCCATTTGCGTGAATCTCTTGCCAATATCAAGACGAAGAGAACGATTGTCAACATTCCGACAAGGGAGCCCATGAGTCGATGGCTATGTTCATATAGGATTCCACCCACCATTTCTGATAGCGGATAGAGGAACATATTGTACCCGAAGGTTGTTGGCCAATCAGGTACCGCCAAGCCGGAGTCTGTGCTTGTTACAATCCCGCCGATGACAATCAACAAGAACGTCGCGCCTGCAGTGAGACGTGCCGTTCTGTGCAGCCATGGACTATAAGGCGTATGTTGCTGCATGCTATATTTCCAGATACACCAAAAGCGTGGAAGATCTTGGTTGGAAGGAAGATGAGAAGGTTGGGGTCACCATCCTTCCATCCTTCCGTTCTTCCTTCCCATTCTTCCTCAATCTC
Source organism: Candidatus Poribacteria bacterium (assembly GCA_022820835.1). Classification (GTDB taxonomy): domain Bacteria; phylum Poribacteria; class WGA-4E; order WGA-4E; family WGA-3G; genus WGA-3G. Next base: position 1,777 of record JAJEET010000139.1, on the reverse strand, counting down.
TTAGTCCCCACCTGTTGCGGGTGCGTGTTCAGGTTGTGTCTGCGGAATCCAATCAGATTCTTCACCGGGTACACTATATTCGTAAGGACCGCGGTGGACAGTCGGAATTTGATCGAAGTTTCCGTGGGGTACCGGTGTCGGTGCTTCCCATTCCAACGTATTGACGTGCCATGGATTCTGTTCAGCGACTTTGCCTTTGTACATGCTCCAGAAGAAGTTAAAGACGAGTATAAATTGTGCGAATCCGAGCGTGAAGGCACTCATTGTGATAAAGATATTCATATCCGCAAAACTTTGTTCTTGCGTCACCATTCCTACTGCTTCCGCCAGAGGGTTAGATATGCGCCGTCGATGTCCACCGACACCGAGGATATGCATCGGGAAGAAGGTGCAGTTGAACGCGATGAACGTCAACCAAAAGTGAATCTTGGAGAGTACATCGTTCATATAGCGTCCGTACATTTTCGGGAACCAGAAGATGATGCCGCCGAAAACAGCGAACAGACTTCCGCCGAACACAACGTAGTGGATATGCGCTACAATAAAGTAGGTGTCATGGATGTAGATATCGACAGGCGTGTTCGCCATGTAGATACCGCTGAGTCCGCCAATCACAAACATAGAAACGAATGCGATACCGTGGAGCATTGGCGTTGTAAATCGGATAGACCCTCGGAACATTGTTCCCAGCCAGTTAAAAGTCTTAATAGCTGAAGGCACCGCAATAAGCATTGTTGTTGTCATGAATATGGAGCCTAAACCGGGACGCATCCCGCTTTGGAACATGTGGTGTCCCCAGACGACCCACCCCAAAAACGCGATAGCGATCATTGCGTAGACCATGGAGCGATAGCCGAAGATCGGTTTCCGTGAAAAGACAGGGATCAACTCGGAAGCGATACCCATACCGGGCAAGATAAGGATATAGACTTCTGGGTGCCCGAAGAACCAGAACAGGTGTTGCCAGAGGAGCGGGTCCCCGCCCCCTTCCGCAGTTGCAGTGAAGAAGGTCGTTCCGGCAAGCCTATCAAAGACAAGGAGTACAATTGCGGAGGACAGGACTGGGAAAGCGAGTAGCAAAAGGATTGCGACGATGAAAAGCGACCAGATAACCAAGGGTAACCGGAAGAAAGTCATTCCGGGTGCCCGCATATTGATAACCGTCGTGATATAGTTAATCGAGCCGACGAGAGAAGAAAGCCCCTGAACAAATAGACTCAGTCCCCAGAGGATTTGTCCCCATCCGACCCCGGTCCACTGTGCGTCTGCCGAAAGCGGTGTATAGCCTGTCCATCCTGCTGCGGCGTGTCCCCCGGGTACAAAGAACCCTGCCATCATTATGACCGCTGCGAGTACAGCAAACCAAAATGAGAGCATATTGAGGATCGGAAACGCCATATCGCGTGTCCCAATCATCAGCGGGATCAAGAAGTTCCCGAAAGCACCGACTAGGATAGGTACAACGACGAAAAAGACCATAACCGTGGCATGCATTGTAAAAAGCATGTTGTAAAATGCGTCTGTCATAACGCCAGCCGGCATATAGACTTCGAGCCATTCTTCTTCATCGGACTCATAAATCCGTTCCCACATCCTGTCGGCCCCCGTGACGACTTCGCCCTCGTCGAGGTATTGTTGCGATACGCCGATGATAGGTAGCGGTTTTTCGGGATAAGCGAGTTTCCACCTAAAAAGTAGTGCAAGCCCACCACCGAGGAAAAGCATAATCAGTCCATAGATAAGGAACTGCCTACCGATCATTTTGTGGTCAAGCGAA
>JAJEET010000114.1 GCA_022820835.1 Candidatus Poribacteria bacterium | reverse complement strand
AAAAGCAGTCGTTTCTAACACAATAGATGCCTAAAAACAGTTTTAGAAGGCAATCCTAACATCTGTTCGGGAGCCCTAACGGGAGAACACTGCCAACTTTTCATAACTTATAATCTGATCAAACTGTCCAAACTATAGTTATAGTTAAAAAATCAAAAAAAAACCCAGTAAACGCTTTACTCTTTTCTCGCGCGTACCGACAATACAGCACGGAGGAGAGCGGCTCGTTTACTAGGGTCCAAACAAGTTAAACTTGCTTCTTATCAAAGATATTTTTTCATATTACCCTCACCCGCTCTACTCAAAAGTGGACCGAATGATGGTGATGGATCGTAAATATGTTAGTGTTAAGCATATATCCATATCGTTGGTAAGTTGAACTCTCAACTAAAAAGTTAGTGATTTTAATTCAGTTTACTGATATTATACCGTATGGATTGGTAAATGTCAAATTTTTTTACGAAGCAATCAGTAGTCAGCAAAGAGCGTTTAGCAAAAAAGTAACGCCTTTGGGATTTAGACAATGCTTTAAAACAACTGCTGTCCTATCCGACGAGAACGCTTTTGCGAGCGAAAAAATGAAATCACGAGAAAACAGAAACTGAGTCGTTCCAATTTTTTTCAAGCTACAAAACAGTACTATGAAAGTTAGACCTATCTTCATCATCGCGATACTTGGGGTACTGCTATCGGTACTCCTATGCGGTATCTATTTCCAGTTCTCCTACTTTGAACCGGACACTGTATCTTACCTGTTCCAAGCGAAGTTGTTTGCAGCGGGTAAACTCTCATTTCCCGCGCCTCCAGAACAGGGATTCTCATCTTCGCCGCACATCAACATTTTCAACGGCAAATGGTATTCAAAATACCCGTTCGGTAACGCCTTGATGTTGATGTTCGGTGTGTTTATTAACGCACCGTGGTTGATTCCCGCGCTTGCGACAGGCGGTGCGCTGCTGTTTCTCTATCTTTTCGTGAAGGAGATATATGGGGAAATCCACAACGGCATCGCACTTCTTGCTGCGGTGATCGGTCTTATTTCCCCGGCGACGCTCGGTATGGGATCGACGTGGTTCAGTGAACCGGTGAGCCGTTTCTATCTTTCGCTCTATCTATTTACACTTCTGAAGACCTTGAACTGCAAAAGCGACGCGTCGCTTCTTGAACGGATTGGCTATCCGCTGCTCTCAGGATTTGCGTTGGGATATGCGTTCAACACGCGCCCACTCTCGGCGGTCGTCTTCGGTGTTGTCGGCGCGGGGTTAACAGTCTATCATCTTTTCAGGCAACGACAGCAGTGGCAAGCATTATCCGCTACACTGAAACGTTTCGGGTTCTTCTTTATCCCGTTTGTTGTGATGCTCGGCGTGTGCATGGCGTGGAACGCACATTTCACAGAAGACCCGTTCATGTTCACACATACGGTTGCACAGCCTTATGATAAGATTGGGTTCGGTCCTCGGACAGAAGGTTATGTACCGAACATTGAGCAGGCAGGTATTTTCACACCGGCATGGGCAATCGAAAGGACGTGGCGGCACATTCTTCCGTGTATCAGTTTCAACGCGCTCGGCTGGGGGGGTTATCACCACAATTTATTGAAAGATGCTGAATTGTCATTGACGTGGTTGATCGCCTTTGTGCCGTTGATTCTGCCGTGGTGTTTGTTCTTTGTTCCGTTTTTCCACCAGACCCGTAATAGGTACGATGTGTTCTGTCTTGCGCTACTTGTTGCGAATCTGTTGCTTTACGCTTTTTTCTATTTTGAAGGTTCAACGTGGGGGTTCACACCGGTAAATGCGCGCTATTACACCGAATCGACGTTTCTCGGTTTCATTCCGTTGTTTGCGCGCGGGATGTTTATCTGTTATGAGGGGTTAAGACTGCGTGAAAGGCGCGGGCTTGCGATTGTCGTCGGTGCATGCCTTCTATTGCTTAGTGTTAACATTGTATGGAGTTATGTCCGTATTGGGGAAAGGTATCAGAATTGGGGTCATGTCTACCAGAAGCTGCCACCGATGGTAGCAGATCAAGACATTCACAACGCCGTTATTTTCGTGTCCCGACACCGAGGTGCCCCGATCGGCGATTATCCGTTTAAGAGTCTTGAAGCGGCGGACATCGTCTACTTTAAACTCGGTCCCGCGCCGCGTTGGAAACTGACGAACAGCGACTGGGAGAATGTATACACGCAGTATTTCACGGGTCGAAAGGCGTATCTGTATGTACCGGGTCAGAACAATCTTACCTTGCTGAAGTAAGATAGATATACCCGAAGCGGTAAGAGGCTACATCACCTGTTTCAAAATAACAATGTCCCCAGGATTCCACGATTGCACAATGATGTAAAACTTGCCATCAATCTTGCGAATGACTGCGCCGTGTAGATGCTGGAAAGTTTCCAAACCTAACTCCTCTTTCAGCATAACGGTTGAGACGAGGTTATCTCCCTCCAATATGTAAAGCGGCGCGCCTTTCTCTTTATTCGGTCCGTAGAGACACGCGACGACAGCATATCCCGCCTCATAATCAATACTACACGGGAACGATCCTTTGATAAGCGGAAGCGTCTCCAGGTAGGTACCGTCTGGTGAATAGCGTTCAATCTCCGCGTTTGCTCGGTCGGAGGCATCCAACCGATTTGTGCCGTCTGGTACTGTAATGTGATGTCCTGTACCGAACTGTCCTGGCTCATCGCCTTTACCACCAAATGCCAGCGGATACCAGCTCGCCTCAAGTGGTTCAAGACTTGTGAGTTTCGCACCCAGGATGTAATCTAAATCGGAGTACCCCGTGGTAACGTAGAGCATACCGTCAATGTGTGTCACACCGGTCGGCACAAACTTCCCGCCTTCGCTGAAATAGATGTTAACCTCTTGATGCTCGAAATCTGTGAGCGCGTCCGGTGCTTCCAGTGTATGTACGAGTTTACCGTCCAGTGTCGTTGTGAAGATTTTACCGACATCGTTTGCTGGAAAAGAGAGATAAGGCGTACCGCCAGATGTTGTCCAGACGGTTACGTAGTGCGCATTGGCTTTTTTCAACACTGTAGGGGTCTCAATCAACCGTGTCGTTTTTAGGTCGGCACTGATTTGGATGATACCGACATTGGGGAGGGCAAAGTAGGTTTCACCTTTTCCTTCGCGTCGATCCACGTCAAATCCGCCGTGCGCTTTGTCAATCGCGGCGACGACTTCTGTGGGGAAGTGGTCGCGTGTATAGAGGACTTTGAACTTGAGCGTACCTTGTCCACTGGTAGGAGGGGTTTGTAACCCCGATTCAGCTGCCTCGTGGTGTGCGACGAACTGAAATCCTTCCGTTTCTACTGACGGGTGTTCTGGTACATGGGCACAAACGTATCCACTTGTAAAGGTAAGGATGAAAATAAAAAAGATAGCCTGCTGCATTCCGAAGTCTCCTCTCTATGCTTGTATCATTGCTCGGAATTTTTGGGTGAACTCGCAGCTGCGCTCAATACTCGCCATATCTTCCATTTTGTATTGAACGACCAACGGACCGGAAAAATTGACCTCCTTCAACCCCCGGGCAAACGCCTCAAAATCGAAAACGCCTCCCCCCGGTTCGCCACGATTGCTTCCTGATACATGGACATCCCCTAAACACGCCTTCATCGCATGTACCGCTGCGTGCGGTTCTGCACTATCGTTGAAGAGATGGTACGTATCGCACGTCAGATAAACTGCCAACCCCGTGTCCTCAATAAAGGCGACACCTTCGCGATAGTTATCGAGTGGACACCCTTTTTCAAACTCAAGTGCGATCTTCATGCCGTTTTCACGGCACGGGTCTATCATCTGTGATAGGTTATCAGCAAGTGCGTCCAGAGATTCTTGTCTTGACGCACCCTCCGATGGGTTCACCCACACGCCGATGACCTCCGCATCGAATCGACAAGCAACTTCAAGGACAATTTCAAAATGTTGCAACGCTTCGGATTTCCGGGCAGGCGTTGTCAGGATGTGATTGCCGAAACCGATTGTCGGTGCGACGAGTCCGTATTTCTCAGCGAGGTTCACTGCGTCGTCAATCTCTGCAGTTGAGAGTTCACCGAGGAAACCGGAATGGACAGGGATATTGATACCTTCGTAGCCAGCCTCAGCGACGAGATCAAAAATCTCGGCACGCGTAAACCTGCCTAAGGTACCAGCGTAAGGATCATAACAAATAGTTAGCATTTTTCCTCGTTTGAATCCGTCTCTTTTGATAGTGGATACGGATCTTCTTTTGTGAGTTCACCATTAGGGAGTTCGTAGTAGAGATGCCCGTTAAAATCATAGACATTCGGGATCCCCTTTTTGCGATTTTTTTCCTGTGCTGTTTTTGCGGCCCGATTGGCAATCCGCAGCAACTTACGTGCTTGTCTATGGGTTTCAAGGCTCAATTTGTCTTTATGCATTATACACCTCCGTTGCGAATGTCTCGCATAAATAGTTCAAAAAAGTCATTGTTTATTACCGTAACTTCATCTCCTTCACCAGAAGCGACTTCCTGGGGATGTTCAGCAGAATTATAGAATAGGTGCCACTGATCCACCAAATCTTTGTAAGTGTACCAAAAGTTATGTTTGCTCCGATAAAACCGACGCACGACATCTTCTGTGGGTACATGGTGTCCACCTGCCTGCACACGATTCCGCACACGAGCAACGCTTGTTTCAGGGGACTTGAGAAAAATAAAGACGATGGTGACGGTGTACCCCGCACTTTTCAATCGCTCAATGATCCGCGCAAACCCCTTCCCGGAAAGCGTCACCTCTACAATAAAATCTGTCCCTGCTTCAATGAGTTCATGGATCTCTTTTATAAAGCGTCGTCCTGCTTGAATTTTTACGCTGTCCATCTCCTCCGGTTTTGAGACCAATCTTTCTGCGATTGCATCGGCACCGATATATACAGTGCCCTCTGAACCTCGGAGGTATTCGGACACAAAAGTCGTTTTGCCCGATCCGTTTGGACCGGCAACAACCATCACATTTTTTGACAAAGTTTGCCTCTCTAACGCATAGGACTGGCTCACTTTTTGTTTAGACAGCACTGCTTATATTTCCGACCACTACCACACGGACACGGCGAGTTGCGTCCGACCTTCTGTGAGACGGTTGATGCTCCTATGTTGTTCGGTGCTTTTGCCTGCTGGCGTTGTCGCATGGTAGGTATGATACTGTTCGCGGGTCGCCCGGCTTGTAGGGCGGCAGCCATCATCTTCATCGGTTCGTCGATGTGATTGAAGAACTGTTTGTAGCCAGCACAGAGGTAATTCAAACCGTCTTCACCTGTAGGCGTTTTGATAAACCTGTTTTTCGGACAACCGCCGTTGCAGACAAACTTCACTTCGCAGCTTCGGCAGTATTCCGGGAGCGTGTCACGTTTATCGGTGCCAAATTTGCGTTGGAACGTCGAATCTACCATCTCCTGAATAGTATTTTCCGCGATGTTTCCAACGTGATAGTCAGGTGTAACGAAGTGGTCGCAAGAATATAGGTCGCCATTGTGTTCAATTGCAAGTGCATCGCCGCAGGTTTCATTGAAGACACATAGGCTTGGGTTATACCCCAACCAAGCTTCTAAGGCAACATCGAAAATTTGGACGAAAATTTTGCCGATGTCGTTTACCACCCACTCATCAAAGATGGCACAGAGGAATTTGCCGTACTGACGGGCTGTAACGGAACGCGGGGACACATTCTTCCCACCGAAATTCTCAACAGCGGGAATAAACTGCATAAATTCCGCACCGAGTTCTTTGAAGTAGTGATACACCTCTTTCGGATACTCGGCGTTGTGCTTGTTGACAACACACAGTATATTGTAATCGACCTTGTACTTCTGCAAGATCCGAAGTCCGCGAATAACCTGTTCGGACGATGGGCGACCGCGTTTATCGTAGCGGTATTTGTCATGGATTTCTGGTGGTCCGTCAATACTTACGCCAATCAAGAACCTGTTCCGCTTGAAGAATTCGCCCCACTCATCGTCAAGGAGCGTGGCGTTCGTCTGAAACGAGTTCTGTATCTGCATGCCGGGACGTCTGTATTTTTGTTGGTATCGGATGGCTTGCCGGAAGAAATCGACCCCCATTAATGTAGGTTCGCCACCTTGCCATGCGAATGTGACTTCGTTGACATCCTGGGCTTCGATGTATTGTTTAACGTAATTTTCCAGTACCTCGTCGTTCATCCGAAAGGATCGCGTTTCGGGATAGAGTTTCTCTTTGTCGAGATAGAAGCAGTATTCGCAATCTAAGTTACATATCGGTCCAATCGGCTTCGTCATTACATGAAATGCGCGTGGTGTGTTCTGTTGAAGCATTTGATTCCCCTTTTTTGCCTGACATCGTGGTATAGTTCTCAAATACGCCTAACAGTTTAGCATATTTCACGCGAGTCTACAAGAAAATAATTACGCTTTCACAGAAAATGTTTTTGACAAAAAAGAAAAAGAATTGTAATATGATACATTAACATAGGACAAATACGGGGAAACCTGTTATCTCGACATAGTTAGGGCTTACGCAATTTTCTACATAGACACGTGAGGTCGGATTACCACTCCGCCTGCAAAAGGGTTTTCGTAGGCCCTGTATTAATTCTAAGAAAATTTCATTCACGGAGGAATCAAGATGAGATTGCTAACGATAAGTATTGTGTTACTGTTAGGTCTTTGTGTCTTTTCATGGGCACTCGAAGAAGATGATCCAGCGATTGTTGGGGTCTGGCTCTTTGAAGGCGATGTTAAAGACGCATCTGGCAACGGTAATGATGGAAAGATTGTCGGAAATTTCAAGTTTGAAGACGGTAAATTCGGTAAGGCTATCGTCGCTGGTGGCGGCGGTAACATTGATGTTCAAGATTCAAAGAGTCTCCAGAGCGTCAGTGACGAACTGACTGTGGCTGCATGGTTCCGAGTGGATGCTGATTCGGATACCGGTGTCAGGAAAAACGGTGCCTATCTGCTGGAAGATCAGTCCGCTGGCGAACCTATACCTGACGGTTTCTCGTTCAGGGTGTGGACAGATGCTGGTATCACCCCCGGGTTCTATGGTAAAACAGAGTTAGAACAGGGCAAATGGTATCACCTCGCAGGAACATACGACGGCTTAAATGTCGAGATGTACGTATGGTGAACCCGAAAGTAAACAAGGTGCGCTGGACTCGGCCAAGGCAGACTGGAAACCCGAATGGAACGGTAAGGTCGCTGCGGGGCAGACGTTACAACTTAAATTCGGTCCAGAATCGTTTACGGGTGGTATTGACGAGATTGTGATTCTCAGTCGCGCGCTTGAGCAGGCGGAGATTCAGCAATTATTGAACGGTTGGGACGAGGCTTTCGCCGTTGAACCGGAAGATAAACTGGCAACAACCTGGGGAAGACTGAAAATTACCCGATAGCATCTTCACTGTAACAAATCTTTTTTTCGTGTGCGGGGACTCACGCAAGTATAGTCCTCGCACCGCATCTCCAACACCTCTCTCCACCTACCCTCAATTTCAATTGAACTCCAAGATCTTCTTAATCTTGCCCGGTTGTGCCCAATTGCACTTACCGGCACCGTTGAGTTGTTTTAACAGAATGGGAATCTCCGGCTTCTCCAACGCTGCCCTAATTCGTTGTGCTTCACACTCAGACCAACACGGAATGAATGCGTGCATTGCCTGATTGCCTTGCCACATCTGCCCATCTACCTTGCCGAGCACTATCGGCGTAAAATCGCTTTTCCCGTACGCCTGCCAGATAACTTTGAAAGGCGCGAACGCATAAGACCCTACACCGAGCAGTGTCCACCAATTGCCTCTGTTGATAGCCGATCGGAGAAGCGTTCCCTTCCGCGACTTTAGTCCCTCTTGTGCGTTTTGTAGATACGCTTTTAAAGTTTCCCACTGTCTAATTTCATCCCACGTGAGCGGTTTTCCTGTTTGCTGGTGATACGGCAAAAGTATCCATTTGTGTGGTAAAAGTGTATTTTGCCGCCATATCTCTTTTGTTGCGAGTGGGTATAGGAACTGATCTGGGAGATGTGCCGGTTTGTGATCAAAGATGAAGACGTGATTGGCACCGCAGGTATTCACACCTTGACGCGGTTTCTGTTCTGGTGACAGCCCGATTTCAAGGTTCATGTTCATATTTAATTCATCAATATCTTTCACAATCCGCCACGGGTCTGTTGGGTTTTTGAACGGCAGTGCCTTATGTTCAATCCACTCTCCGTTCAATTCTCTGAAGTATGAAATAGGAAATTCTTGTGGTTTGTCTCCTCGGAATCTTGCACAGCAGTACGATGTGCCGACACCCTCGAACACCTTCGTCGATGTGAATTCATAGACGGTATCTATGGCGAAATCCCGATGAGCATCAACATCGTTTAGTGAATCTTTGGCACGGTAGTTTCTAAATCCACTATGCGCACCGTCGCCGAAAAAGAGAGAGGAGGGGAGATAGAAATATCCAATGCCATTCTTTCTCAGCAATCTTCCCAAAACTACCTTTAGTACCAGCGCTGCTATATCCGTCCGCGAAGAACCGAGAAGCGTCTTCTGTCTATCCGGTACAAGTCCTTCGTCAAGGAAAAAGGGTTTTAGACGCGCTTTATAAGCCGTCGGTAAATCTCCGAAGTTTGCCCACGGCGGATTCCCGACGAGAATGTCGTATTTACCTTCATGCCCCTCCGTGATAACGTCTTGGCAGAAGATTTGAGAGGTAGGGAAGTCAACACCGAACTCGCGCGTGACATTTTCCCTAAACTGCTCCAGATAGGAGGGGACTATCTCAATTAGCGTCAACCGTGAGAGGCGTTCAGCGGTCATCGGAACCCCTTTTTGTCGTGCGATATGGAGCATTGCAAGTGGGAACGCGCCTTGTCCTGCAGTCGGATCGCAGATACGTGCACCATCAAGCCATGCGTCAAAGATGTTCCATTTATTGATGAGCCATTCTGCCCATTTCAGCGGTGTAAAAACCTGTCCAATCTGTTTTTTCATTTCATTAAAGGATACCTGTTATCTTGGATTTGTGCAACGATATTTAACTTGATAATAGACATAGAACACATTATAATTAGAGTAGCATCCTATCTATAAGGAGTGAATTGTGAGCAAACTCCAATATCCATTTAGCATAAGCAGACTGCCTCCTGAAGAAGGCGGTGGCTACCTAATTGAATTTCCTGACTTGCCGGGGTGTATCTCTGATGGAGAAACAATTGACGAAGCGATAACCAACGGGAAGGACGCGATGTTTTGTTGGATAGAAACATCAAAACAGTACAGCGATGAGATCCCTCATCCTCACTCATCTGTACGTTCTTCCGACTTCAGTCCGTAAATAACGAATACATCCAGCAAGAGCAACTTGGATTCTAACACGATTATGACACAAAAAACAGGATTCGTCTATCATTCAGACTACCTTAACCACGATACTGGTCCGGGACACCCTGAACGACCAGATCGGTTACGCGCGAGTTTGACAGCACTTCAGCAGAGCGATGTATGGGATCAGTTACACCGCATTGAACCGACTCCGGCAAGCGTGGAGCAGATTGCTTATGCCCACAATCCTGCCTATAGCGAACATATCCGACTACACTGTGAACGCGAAATTCCGCTTACTTATGATACGACTGTTTGTCATGAATCGTTTGAGATTGCGCTGCTCTCGACAGGCGGTGTGCTACGTGCCGCGGATGCTGTCGCAACGGGTGTCGTCCAAAATGCTTTTGCGATGGTTCGTCCGCCAGGACACCACGCCACACCCGGACAGAGCATGGGGTTCTGCTTATTTAACAACATCGCGGTTACAGCGCGCTATCTTCAGCGGGAGCACGGTATAGGGAAAGTCGCGATTGTTGATTGGGATGTCCATCACGGCAACGGCACGCAGGATATTTTTTATGAAGATGCATCGGTTTTCTTTTTCTCTATCCACCAATCGCCGCTCTATCCGGGTACGGGTTCAAGTCGCGAGCGCGGTGGCGGAAAAGCACATGGTACGACGCTAAACGTGCCAATGCCTCCCGGAAGTGGAGACGATGAATACACCAAAGTCTTTACGGATACGCTTATACCGGCACTCCGAGCCTTCTCTCCGGAATTCCTGTTAATTTCTGCCGGTTTTGATGCGCACTATCTTGATCCGCTTGCTGGCACTGAAATCACGGCAGACGGATTCGCCACACTCACAGACTTGCTGCTTGCGTTTGCTGAAGAGACTACATCGGGTCGTGTTGTCTCTGCGTTAGAGGGTGGTTATAGTTTAGAAGGTGTCTCTGAATCCGTCGTCGCGCATGTTGAACGATTGGCTAAAGTGTGACGTAAGTGCTCAGTTCTGATCGCTTTGTCGTATTAGGTGTGAAGCGTCGAGGGGCTTCTTGTAACACAGGGATGACATAACTCCGAAGTGTCAAACCTGACACCGTCTCTGTTTCTACAATCGGTTCTGGATTTTGACGATGATCGAAGACGACATAATACCCCTCCGTTGCGTCCTCCGATTTCAGGTAGGCAGCGAGCTGTTGCTTTCCTGCTGCATAGCGGCGCGCCCCTTCCCAAATCTTGGTTTCAACGATATATTTCTCTTGGTTGTGAAGGATAAGCAGGTCAAGTCTGCCGCGCCCGGTTGGCACTTCAAGGAACATCGTCCCGCCCACGGTGCGAACAAACTGGTCGAGATAAGCATAAAGCAGATGTTGTCCGATGTATTCTTGTGGCGTATCTGGGACCTGTAGGATGCGGAACCCGGCGCGGGTGATAAACGCCCGAAAGTTTTCAAGGAGCTTCCCCATCTCAATCTGTCGTCCACCGGGGGTTAGATAATCCATAAAATTGGTGTCGGTATCTTCGGAGAAATAATCGTCTTCTAATCCGTTAAATAGCGGTTTGAAAGTTTGGAAGATGCGGTGCTGATAGATCGGATTGACAATCTCACACATGCCGTCAGCACCTGATCTGATAACCCCATAAATGGCGAGTTCATTCATGAGCTCATTGTCTAAACTGAAGGGAATGCCTCTCTCATAAGAGATAATTCGCATGAGGAGACTTTCAAATTGACGTTCTTTGCGGATATTGGTCAGCAGATGATCAATGTTCGTATTCCGTTCCCGAAGGAGCAGCGTGTATGCTTGGGCAAAGTGCACCATTGTAATCGTTTCAGTTTTGGGAACGTCAAGTTCTGTGGTGAGAATCTGTCCGAACCGATTAACGAGGAAGGGTTGCCCGGCCGTCTGTCTGTGAATAGATTCAATCACTTCGGGGACAACAAGTTGCCCGACTTCATCGGTATACTGCCCAAAGAGGTCGCGCACCTGTTCCAAGGTAAAGTTCGGCAGATGAAATTCATCTTGGATATTGAACGGTGAGATAGACCGGTCATAGTTGAGTTGTGTAATGTTCTTGACTCCCACGATACCAACGCTGTATAGGCATCGCTCCTCTTCAAAATGATAAATGTGGCGGAGTGTATGAAGAAAATCACTGACGGCGGTTGGGGGAATGCCATCAAACTCATCAATGATAAAGACAACTTTCTGCTCACCGTGTTCAACCACCAATAAACTCGCGAAATCTTCAAAAAATTCCAACATTGAGCCGTGATGGCTGAATTGGGTGTTATCCAAGAGTTGCGTCAATGCTTCAGAAAGCACGTGACCGCGTTTCTGGAAAACGTTTTCGATGTGCTTGCGGATCCTTTTGTAAAGCAGCTCGTAAAAATCAGGAGCGGAGAAGTTTTTATAGATATCAAAACTGAGTTGGATCGGAAAATAGGTTGGGTCTTCCACAGCGAGCGTAGCGAGTGCCAATCGGAAAAACGTTGTCTTGCCGGTCTGGCGCGGTGCAAAAAGGACGATGTACCGTCCATCCTTCACGCGATTGATGAAA
>JAJEET010000123.1 GCA_022820835.1 Candidatus Poribacteria bacterium | reverse complement strand
AACGTGAGTTTGATAAAAGTGGGATGTTGGGTTTCGCTACCGCTATTTATGCAGAAAGTGCCTTGAAAAGCGGCATATTTGTCGAAATTATACGGTTTTTAGTGTGTATTTACCGCTCAACCCAACCTACAGATTTATTTTCAAGTTCACGTTATATTAGCATATTTCGCCTTGTGTGTCAAAACTATTTTATTGGTTGCTCAGAGCCCCTGTTCCATCGGAACATCAATTTTTCGATCGCGTTTTCCGCCTTGTAGGAGTGATCTTTCAATAGTGACATTCGCTGATTGCTGATTGCTGGTGGCTGACGGCTTCGGAAAAAAGAAATTTGACTTGTATAAAAAAATGTGTTATCATATATTAAAGTTACACAGGCAACAACGTGTAAACGTTTTTTTGCAAATAACGTCTTAATAACATAGGTTGATTTCGAGACGTTGTGAGTGAGTCTCTTACTTGCTCAATTCTGAGAATTTGATGATGCAAACGCTTGGACACAATACCATCACAACACAAATGAGCGGTGTAGATACCGTCTATAATTCCTTTCTCTATGCGTGGGCTCTTTTTACGCAGCTTGCGGGCAGCAGTTTGCTGCTAAAAGGTGTGTTTGTGTATTATCTTTACCTGTACTTATATGTGTACGGCAACGATAGGTGGTGAAAATTTAAAGGCGATGCCTCAGATTGTATGACGAACCGACCTCATGATCACCACCCAGCGTTGAAAATAGTTTCGATGTTGGGTAATTTTTTTTAACCGAGTTGATTTGGGATAGATAGAGTTCTTTTCGGTGCAGCTTGAAGACCGAAAACTGGCTATTGAAAAGGCGGAGGTAGTTGAAAAGTATGGTAATCGTTACCAAGACTAATGCGACACAGGCAGATATTGATGCTGTCGTCAAACGCATCGAGAGTGTCGGACTGAAAGCGCAGGTCTCGACTGGCGAACGTCACACTGTCATCGGTGTCATAGGAGATAAAACGTTGCTTGGTGATATTCCGATAGAGTCGATGTCTGGTGTTGAACGGACAATGCCGATTACAGCACCGTTCAAGTTAGCGAGCCGTGAGTTCCGGGATGAACCGACAGTTTTTGTGGTTAACGGCACAAAAATTGGTGGCAAGCAGTTACCCGTTATCGCGGGTCCATGTGCAGTAGAGAGTACAGAGCAGATTGTGACTATTGCTCGGCTCGTTCAAAAGAGCGGCGCGAGTTTCATCAGAGGTGGTGCCTTTAAACCGAGAACGGGTCCCTATAGTTTCCAAGGCTATGGCGAGAATGCTCTCAAGATGCTAAAAGATGCGAAAGATGAAACCGGACTCGGTATTGTTACCGAAGTTATGACACCGCATGAAGTCGAACTTGTCGGCGAATATACGGATATGTTCCAACTTGGCACCCGGAACATGACGAATTTTTACCTGTTGCGCGAAGTTGGACGCGCGCAGAAGCCCGTAATCCTTAAACGTGGTATGTCCTCGACGATTGAAGAATGGCTGCTCGCTGCGGAGTATATCCTCTCCGAAGGAAATCCTGATGTGATTCTCTGTGAACGCGGCATTCGGACATTTGAACCGCACACGCGTAACACACTCGATTTGAACGCGGTCCCTGTTATACACGAATTAAGCCACCTTCCGATCATCGTGGATCCGAGCCACGGCACTGGTATCCGAAGCCTCGTGTGTGATATGGCGAAAGCGTCTGTCGCTGCAGGTGCTGATGGACTGCTACTCGAAGTCCATCACGATCCGGATCATTCCATGACAGGAGACGGTGCTCAGTCGCTGTTCCCAGATCAATTCGAGACACTGATGCGTGAATTAAAACCGATTGCTATCGCTGTCGGTCGTGAAATGTAAAGAATAGTTACCAGTTATCAGTACTCAGTTTTCAGTTAAGAGAGTCCTTGTGGCAGTTGAGGTTCCTGTTCAAACAGCAGCAACCTCTTTATAGTGAAATCCATAATTAATTGGACACCTTAATCGGTAGAACCTCCAACAAACACCCCAGTAAAACACCCCGTTATCAGGGGGAATCTGGAGATTTGGTAAATGTCAATCTATTTTCGGGCTTTACTATAACTGACGACTGAAAGGTTTTTTCGTAGAAAAAACCGTACTGACAACTGATAACTAATATTGGAGGAAAGAGCCTTGGACGATTTTGAAACCACTCAACAGAAAATCTATATTTTCGATACAACGCTCCGTGACGCTGAGCAGACCCCTGGTGCTGCGCTCGGTATTGGGGAGAAACTCGAAATTGCCAAGCACCTCGCCAGATTAAATGTTGATGTCATTGAGGCCGGATTCCCGATTTCGTCTCCGGGCGATTTTGAGGCTGTCAAACAGATAGCAAACGAAGTTGAAGGACCGGAAATATGCGCCCTCTCTCGCGTCGTTGAGAAAGACATCACCGCAGCGTGGAAAGCCATTGAAGATGCCCCGCGGGCACGTATCCACACATTTGTCGGAACTTCACCGATTCACATGGGACGTATCACACGGACGACACCGGAAGATACGCTCCGGATGGCGACCGATGCTGTCGCTTATGCGAAGAGTCTCTGTGAAGGTCACCCGGATGCGAATGTAGAATTTTCACCGATGGACGCGGGGCGGACGGAATTGGCGTTTCTCTATGAAGTCGTTGAAGCGACAATCACTGCAGGTGCGACTGTCGTCAATATTCCAGAGACCGTCGGATGGACAGTCCCGACAGAATTCGGTAACCTCATCAAGAGCATCATGGAGAACGTACCGAATGTCAACGAGGCGATCATTAGTGTCCACTGCCATAACGATCTCGGATTGGCAGTGGCGAATAGCCTGATCGCGGTTGAGCAGGGTGCGCGTCAGGTGGAATGCACGATCAACGGACTCGGAGAACGCGCTGGAAATACCTCACTTGAAGAGGTCGTCATGGCGATCCGAACCCGGCGTGACTATTTCAAAAACTATTACACCGAGATTAACGCGAAGGAGATTGTCCCGATTAGTCGGCGTGTTAGCCGTACGATGGGGATTGCCGTCCAACCGAACAAAGCGATTGTCGGCGCGAACGCCTTCGCTCATAGTTCCGGTATCCATCAGGACGGTATCATTAAATCGCGTGTGACGTTTGAAATCATTGATCCGCAAGAGATTGGTTGGAAAGAGAGTCAACTCATCCTGAGTCCGCGTTCAGGACGCAACGCACTCAGGCATCGGCTTAGCGAACTCGGCTATGAAGTGGAAGCGGAGCAGTTGGACAAGGTTTATGAAAGGTTTCTGAAAGTCGCAGATAAGAAGAAGTCGATACAAGATGCTGATCTTGAAGCGATCATGAGCGACGAGATTCGCGCGATTCCTGCGGTTTTTGAACTCGATTATATCCAAGTCGTCAGTGGAACGAAGATTTCGCCGACAACGACGGTCGGCATTCGGACAGAAGACGGGATCGTTGAAAAAGCGTCTACTGGTGATGGACCCGTTGATGCGGCGTTTAAGGCGATTGGTCAAATTGTTGACATTCAACTGAACCTCGTTGACTATCAGATCCGTTCCGTAACCGAGGGTGAAGACGCTATCGGTGAAGTCTCGTTAAAGGTCCAGGACAACGGACATATTATCACGGGGCACGGTGCGAGTACAGACATCATTGAAGCAAGTGCCCGGGCGTACATTCACGCTGTTAATAAACTGATTCAGATCCGATCTGAGGGATGACGCTCACTATAAAAACAGAAAACGGCAGAATAGACTTTACAAGCTATCCTGCCGTTTTTATTTCGGTAAAACGATGCAAGCGTTATATCGTTATATCACAAATCATCGCTTTGTCCACGGTTCAATATGTTGGTGCCCGGACGCGGTGAGACGTACTTCCAACCTTGTTGCTTCCGTTTTTTCTCTTGTGTTTTCAAATGCTCATAAAGTTCCTGCATGCTCTTGAATTGTGCAGCGTATGCTTCTTTCATTCGGTAGCACTCTTCAAGGATGGGGTCCGTATATGTTTCATTAGCGGTTTCTTTCATTTGAAGTTCCTCCATCAGCAGCTACCAATCCTCAACCAATTGCACTAACAACCGCACGCCGTAGCCGGATGCACCTTCAGGGATGTATGTAGAACCTTTCATTCCCCAAGCGGTGCCGGCAATGTCAAGATGCACCCAAGGATAGCCTTCCGCGAATTTCTTCAAGAACGCAGCACCTGCGATTGTGCCAGCACCACCGTCCCCAATGTTCTGGACATCCGCTACCTTGCTTTTAACGCCTTCATCGTAATCGTCCCAGAGCGGTAATTCCCAGACACGTTCGTGCGTCTTTACAGCTGCGGATTTCACTTTCGCCATGAGTTCGGTATCCGTCCCCATTGCGCCGGCTGCAATGTGTCCTAAACAGGTAATCACGGCACCGGTGAGCGTGGCTAAGTCGATAACGCCTTTCGGGTTATATTGTGCTGCCCATCCGAGTGCATCCGCCAATACCAACCGTCCTTCAGCATCGGTGTTGAGAATCTCAATCGTTTTGCCACCGTAAGAGGTGACGACATCCCCGGGTTTAATAGCAGTCCCGCTCGGCATATTTTCGGTGGCGGCGACGATACCGATGACTCGGACGTTCGGTTTGAGATGACCGATCACTTGCATCGCGCCGATGACTGCGGCGGCACCGGACATATCGTGTTTCATCTCATGCATACCGCTTCCACCCTTGATTGAGATTCCGCCTGTGTCAAAGGTGATCCCTTTCCCTGCGAGTACAACCGTATCCTGTCCTTCGCCATCCGGAGTATATTCCAAGATGATGAACCTCGGTTCTTCGGCACTCCCCTGTGCAACGGCAAGAAGCGTGCGGAACCCTTTCTCTTCCAGCGTCGCTTTATCGAAAATCTCACAGCGAAGTCCTGCGACCTCTGCGACGACTTCCGCTTTTTCAGCCAGTTGTGTCGGTGTGAGGTGGTTACTCGGTTGGTTGCTCAAATCGCGAGCGAGGAGCGTGCCGTTGGCGATCAGTTCTCCGCGCTGCACTGCTTGTTCGACTGTCGCTTGACTGTGATCGTTTTCAGCTAAGAACGTCAGCGATTCCAATTTTTTCTTTGCATCGTCATCGTCGTTATCTGTTTTGTGTTCGTTAAACTGATAGAGAGATAAGATACACGCTTCCGTTGCGGCTTGAATCATCTCAGGTGTTGCTTCGATCGGAATCGGAATCGCTGCGTTTCTTAACCCCATATCGCGGATTGTGCGTGCGGCGTGTCCGGCTGCCTGACGTACCTTTTCAGGCGTGAGGTCATGATATTCACCCAACCCTACTAAGAGTACACGAGGTGCAGTGATAGTTCCATTTGTGTAGATCCAAGCAGTCGTTTTCAACTTACCTGTGAAATCGCCGAGGTTTATCAGTTCGCGAATGCGTCCACCGAGGGCTTGATCTATGGTTTGGAGGGGTGCGCTATAGAAATCTGGGTTTTCCAACACACCGATAGCGACAACATCCGCCTGCTCTTGGTTGAACCCGCCGGTTTTGACAGTAATGTTCATAAATTCTCCTTCTTACTTTGATATTCTGTGCGAATTATACATCATTAAGGTTTCCGCATCCCTGTTAAGACGACTAACGGTTCTTTGCTCGTGACGGTAATTGAATGGTAGATATTCGCAGGCACATCAATACGATCACCGCTCTCAACGGCTCCCTGCTCATCAGCGACCTTGACATCTGCTGTGCCAGACAGGATGCATACGACCTCATCTTGCGTGTGGATATAGTCGAGATAGGCACCCCCTGGGCGACCTGTCCATTCGTAGGCACTGAAGCCTTCGGTTTCCAACTGTCGCTTTAAAGCGTCGGTATCTGTATGTTGATCTGACCAACGTGATTTCCAACCCATAATGTGTATCCTCGCTTTGGTTATTGGCAATAGGTTTCTATGTAACGTGAGTTTGATAAAAGTGGGATGTTGGGTTTCGCTACCGCTATTTAGGCAGAAAGTGCTTTGAAAAACGGCATATTTGTCCAAATTATGAGGTTTTAAGTGTGTATTTACCGCTCAACCCAACCTACAGATTTATTTTCAAGTTCACGTTATGTACCAAACGGCTCTTACCGATAACTGAAAACTGGTAACTGGTAACCAACTAAAGTGGTTCTAATCGGACAGGACACACTTTGAGTTCAGCTGTGTGCGTGACCGGATCGTACCCTGAACCTGTCAATAGATTAACTGGGACATCTGCGAAACTAAAGCTGGCGAAGACGGTACCGCGCGGTGAACGGTTCGTCGCTTTTACTTTGATGTTGATACTCCCGCGCGCACTACTCATTTTGCACCATTCGCCATCTGTCAATTCCCATCTTTCAAGGTCAGCAGGATTGATTTCCAGCGATTCTTCTGGCAAGAGGTAATCAATCCCTTGTGCCCTGCCGGTCTGTGTCCGTGTGTGATAGGACTCCAAACGTCTACCTGTTGTGAGCCATACGGGAAACTCATCGCTGATTGTCTCCGCGGGGTCTCGGTAATGGACATTTGAAAAGATACCGCGCCCGTTGACGAATTCTTCTTCATGGAGCATCGGGGTACCCGGATGTCCTTTGTGGGGTACTGGCCACTGGTATTCACCTTTCTCAATACGATCCCAATCTAAACCTGCATAGATCGGTGAAACCCGACAAAGTTCATTGAAGATCGGCTTCGGTTCATGATAATCAAAACCTTCAAATCTGAGCCGTTGCGCAATTTGGCAGATAATCCACCAATCCGGTTTTGCGACACCGGGGGGTGGTACTGCCGCGCGGACGCGTTGGACGCGGCGTTCTGTATTTGTGCATACGCCATCCGTTTCACCCCATGCAGTCGCTGGTAACACGACATCGGCGAGTTTAGCCGTCTCCGTGAGGAATATGTCAACAACAACGAGATGATCTAATGCGCGGAGTGCATGTTCACAATGCTCGCGATCTGGGTCGGAGAGCAACGTGTTTTCACCGTCAATCAGCATCGCGTGGATGCTTTCACCGCAAAGTTCTAAAGCGGTTACTTTGGTAATCCCTTTCTCTAAATCGATTTCTCTGCCGTATTCTGCTTTGAACTTCGTTTGATGCTTCGGATCTGTGACAGATTGGAAACCGGGGTAGTTGTTTGGCAGTGCGCCGCTGTCTCCTGCGCCTTGGATATTATTTTGCCCGCGCATCGGGTTAATGCCGGTTCCCTCGCGCCCGACGTTCCCCGTCATCAAAGCGATGTTACATAGACTCTGCACGTTCTCAACGCCGCAGATATGCTCCGTGATTCCGAGTGTGTAGTAGATAGCACCCTTGTTTGTGCTCCCGTACCATATCGCGGCGGTTTCAATGTCCTTTGCGGGGACACCCGTAATCGTTTCCGCCCATTCTGGTGTCCACTGACTGATGTGTTCAAAGAACTCGTCAAACCCGGTCGTGCGGTTTTCGATGAAATCTTCGTCAATTAAGCCTTCACGTGCGATGACGTGTGCCATGCCGAGGAGCAGTGCGGTATCCGAACCGACACGGAGCGGTAAGTAGAGATGCGACATCTCTGCTAAACCGATGCGTCTCGGATCTGCGACGATGAGTTTCGCACCGCGGGCAATTGCTTTCTTAAGTCCCGTTGCTGCAACAGGATGGCACTCGGTCATGTTTGTGCCGATGCAGAAGATCACATCCGGCTTTTGCATGTCAACGAGTGGATTAGACATAGCACCGCGTCCGATTGTCGCTGCCAGACCGGCAACGGTCGGTGCGTGTCAAGCACGGCTGCAGTTATCAATATAGTTAGTGCCGAACCCTGCGCGGATAAACTTTTGCATGAGATACGCCGCTTCACTGGGCGCGCGCCCTGAGGCGATACCGTAGATGCTATGCCTCCCGTGTTCGGCATTGACCTTCCGAAATCCGTCAGCGGCTTTGTTCAACGCCTCGTCCCATGTTGCTTCGTGGAGTTCGCCATCGGTGCCACGGATGAGTGGCGTTTTCAAGCGGTCAGGATGCTGTACGAAGTCGTAAGCGAACTGACCTTTAACACAGAGTGCTCCCTGATTCGCAGGTCCGTCCATCGCTGGGTGGATACCGACAATCTTGTCGTCTTTCGTCAATATATCAACCGAACAACCGACCCCACAATACGGGCAGATCGTGCGGGTTTTGTCAGGTATAGTATCCACCACCTCGTCGGCTGCGCGGAGTGCTTTTTTATCGCCGAGCGCACCCGTCGGACAGGTCTGGATACACTGTCCACAGAAGGTGCAGGCAGAGTCCTTTAGGAGCCCGTTGAATTCAGTCGTAATCTGTGTATGGAAGCCGCGGTTCATGATGTTGATCGCATGGTCGCCTTCTTGTTCAGCACAGACACGGACGCACCGATAACAGGAGATGCAGAGTTCGTAATCCCTGAGAATGAATGGGTTATCATCATCAGTCTTGCTCGTTCCAGATGTCGCCCCTGTTATGCTCGTACCGTTAGTGCTGTACTTGTCGCGGAGGTCCGCGAGTTCACCTGACGCGTAGCCGCGCAACGGTGACACATCAACTTCACGATTCTCGCTAACAACCATTTCCAGGAGCGTTTTCCGGTATGCCTCTATTGTATCAGTTGTTGTTCGCACGACCATCCCTGCAGTTGCCTTTGTTGTGCAGGATGTAACAGGGTTTCGCGCACCTTCTAACTCGACAATGCAAAGACGACACCCACCGAAAGGCTCAAGTCTTGGGTCGTAGCAGAGCGTTGGAATCTCTTTTTGATGGCGTTGTGCGATTTCAAGGATGGTTTCGCCTTCGGAAAAGGTAACTTCAATCCCATCAATTTCCATTATGTGCGTCATGGTGCATGCTCCCCATACAGAATTACTTACTTTTCGGAGGCTATTCCTCTTCCTTTTCAGTGAAATCGATTTGTGGCACCTTTAACTCACCCGCAAGGATTTTGGCTTTTGCATCTTCAACGGCTTTTTGGACATTTGGTGGAACCTTATCCTTCAATGTAGGACTGTAGGTAAGAGTGATTGCTTCGTCTGTCAGCATATTGAAAGTATAGACCTGTGGCTTGAACTCGCCGTCCTTGATGCGTTTGGCAATCTGTACAAAAGCGTTCGGTGTAATCACAGCATTCGCAATTACAGTTGGAGAGATGTCGCTCTTGTCGCGATTTGCGCCGAAGGTGTATACCATTTTACCGTCTTTTTGCGCGAGTTCAGCCGCTTCATAAGCACCGAGTCCGGCTGCGTCGGCATTCGGAAAGATAAAGTCAACACCCTCGTTAATCTGTGCGAGTGCGAGTTCCTTACCTTTACCGATGTCTTCCCAATTACCGACGTATACCCAAGATACCTCCACTTCAGGATTGACACTTTTCGCGCCGCCTTCAAATGCCATAAATGTGCTATTTACAGACGGGATATTCTGTCCACCCATCACCCCGAGCTTATTGGTTTTCGTCATCATTCCTGCGATGATTCCTAAAAGATAGGCAGGTTCTTCAACCCGGAAGTTAACTGGCGAAATATTGTCGGTGATGGTGCCTCCGGAGGAGGTGATGAAAATCGTTTCTGGGAAGTCTGAAGCGACGGCTTTCGCGGGGTCTTGAAACTCGTATCCGTGTCCGAAGACTAAGTTGTAGCCGTCAAGTGCGTAAGAACGGAATTGTTCTTCTTGATCTGATGGGGTTCGTGTTTCGGCGTGGCTGATTTCTGCGCCGAGTTCTTTTTCGATCGCTACAAGACCTTCATAAGCTAAAGCGTTCCAACCCGCATCACTAATTGAGCCGGGAAGCAGCATGGCGACCTTGAATTTCTCATGCCCTTTGGCATTGAGGTCTATAGTCGTAACGAGTATGAAGCCTATTGTGAAGAGGCATAAGGCAGTCCAACAAAATTTTTTCACGTGTGTGTTTCCCTCCATTGCATTATAAAGTATGGGGATATTATAGCATGTTTGCACCGGAAATGTAAAGCGGGAATTTCATTAATACAAGACTTACGTATTTTTCCATGATAACGGACATCCGACACCCTGCAGGCGGGGTTTCAAACCTCGCTTGCAAAGAGGGCTGCGTAAGTCCTCTAATATTAATATTGACTGCTAAGCGGTGATGTGATATACTTAATCAAAAATCAATACCCTATCACGTCGGGCAATCAAGCCATAATTTAACGTGTTTTACAGTGGAGAAAAAGGGTACATGAAACGTTTTGGAACCGAGGGACGCTTGTATCCTGAAGATAACTACATCGTCCCACGCACAAAAGAGACTGCCGATTTCATAGACCGCATCAAGCAGGGCAAATATATCGTCCTTTTTGCGCCGCGCCAGACCGGCAAAACGACCTTCTTCCGATTGGCACTTGATGCCCTCATATCTGAAGACTTAACCTATTTTCCGATCCAACTGAACTTTGAAGAGTCCGAAAATGATACGCGCCCTGATTTTTACCGGGGTCTCTCCGAAGATATTTGTGATGAAATAGAAACTGTTTTTCAGGGACGTGGAGAGTCACCTTCTGAAGCACTCCTAAAATTTGTAGAGTGAGGAAGTGGCGGGTGTGGCGATTCGGAGTTATGTGATTCCTGTCGTGCAAGAAATGCCTTCGTCTGTAAAGGAATTGCGATCACAGATCGTGCCTGCCGAAGAGGGTAAGAACTAATGAGCAAGTTTGAAGTTAAGATAAATGCGAAAACGCATCTGGTTGTTGATAGCACTACAGGACATTGTTTGGGTGGTGTCGGCGCGAATTTTTATCGTCCGTTTGTCTTTCCGTTCTACACGCCAGCGGGACATACCGTCGTTCAAGAATTTGCCTTTGATCACCCGTTCCACAACGGCATTTTCGTCGGGCAGGGACCGGTTCGGGTCGGAGATAGGGAGGCCGGTTTTTGGGCATCGCCCCCTCGACGTTCTTGGACAGATAAGGTCTTTGAGCAACTTGGACGGATGGATACACAGAAGGATATTGACATCACGTTGCACGCCGATGGTGTGCAATTCGTTCAGAACGTTGTCTGGCGCGATGAAAACGAGGAACCGTTGATTGACGAAATTCGCACGGTTAATCTCTACGCGTTTGCGGATGCTACAGTCTGCGATATGACGAGTGAGAAGATTGCGTCTTACGGTGCTGCGACCTATCCACAGACGAAGTTTGGGAGCATCGGTATCCGCGTTGAACCGAGACTCTTACCGGTGATGGGTGGTATCGTACTGGGTGACAATGGACGTAGTGGCGGTGTTGATGTCGTTCATGAGGGTGAGTCCGATTTCGTTGCTTACCAGAACACCTTGAGCGGACATGGCGCGTTTGGGGTCTTTATGAGTATCCTTAATGAAGGTGTTCGCGGTCCGTGGTTTATTAGGGATTACGGGATGGCACTCTATAACCCGACTTGGACGGGATCGGTATCAACACCTGAAGGTGAAAGTTGGAAAATCTCGCTTCGGGTGATCGCTTACGATGCTGAGTTGACAACAGAAAGAGCGGCACAATGGGTACAATAAGGGGAACCCTTTACGGAGGCGAAAGCCTTTTATTTTGAAAATCCTATAATCTTGTAAATCCTGATTCAGACAACTATGGCAGAAAACATCCTTGAACTTCGGAATGTTACAAAGACCTTCGGCGATTTCGCCGCTGTTGATAGCGTCGATTTTGACCTCAAAGCGGGTGAGATTCACGCTATTTTAGGTGAGAACGGTGCCGGTAAGTCTACGCTGATGAATCTTATCTATGGACTTTATCAACCGTCGGAGGGACGCATCTATGTTACAGATCGTGAGGGCTGGCGGCGTAGACTGCGTGCGAAATCGCCACGTGACGCGATTGTTAACGGCATCGGCATGGTGCATCAGCACTTTATGTTGATTGAGAACCTCACAGTTGCTGAGAACATCGCGTTGAGTCTTGGACAAGTGCGTGTTCACACAACAGAAGATGCGTCTACAAACGATACGGATAAGAAGCCGTGGCGGAAATTTGTGTTCAAGAAGACGGAAGCGATTCGTATCACGCAAGCACTCTCTGAGCGGTTCGGTTTAACCGTTGATCCGACTGCATTTGTCCGAACACTGTCGGTCGGACTGAAACAGCGCGTTGAAATTTTAAAGGCACTGGCGGTTGATGCTCGGATTCTCATCCTTGATGAACCGACGGCTGTTCTGAGTCCGCAAGAGGTGGAAGGCTTCTTTACAATTCTGCGCAAACTCCAAGCCGATGGCAGGGCGATTATTTTCATTAGTCACAAGATGAAAGAGGTTTTGAGTATCAGCGACAGGATTAGCGTGTTGAGGCGCGGGAAAAAGGTCTATCTCGGTCCGACAGGTGAACTCACCGCGCGAGAACTCGCGCGGGAGATGATCGGAGAGGACATTGACGAAGTTGAGCGTTCGTCAAACGGAAACCGCGAAAGTGGATCATCAGACAGCGTGCTGCAACTCTCAAATCTAACGGTGCACGGCAGTCGCAACGAGATTTCGGTCTCAGATGTCACTCTGGAGACGTATCGTGGTGAAATTGTCGGTATTGCTGGTGTTGATGGCAACGGGCAGCGGGAGCTCGCCGAAGCGATCATGGGGTTACGGCACAATGCCTCTGGAACAATAAATATCTTGGGTGCCGATCCGAAGGGGACAAAGGCTGTGCGGCGGCGTGGCGTCGGTTATATCCCCGAAGATAGACAAACAACGGGTGTTATTGCGTCGTTTTCGGTTACAGAGAATCTCTTACTGAATGTAACGCACTTGGAAAATATAGCCCACTGGAATGTCCTGAATCAAAGAAGAAAGTGGTATATAGCACGCCAACTTATCGCTGATTATGATATTCGACCACCTATCGGCAATATCCCTGTTTCCGCGCTTTCTGGCGGTAATCAACAAAAGATTGTCCTCGCCCGCGAAATCTCGCTTCAACCCGACTTACTTATCGCTGTTAATCCGACACGCGGTTTAGATGTCAACGCGGCTCGTTACGTACACGAGAATTTGTTGACCCAACGCGACCAAGAAAAGTCTGTGCTGCTCATTTCAACGGAGTTAGATGAGGTGTTGCTATTGAGCGATCGGCTCTTTGTGATGTCAAGGGGGCAATTGATTGAGGCGACAGCACAGCGCAACGATATTGAAGCACTTGGGTTGCTAATGACGGGAGAACGAGTACGCAGTTAACAGTTAACGGTACGGCGGGTACGCCTTTCAGGGCATTAGTTTTCAGTACGGCGAGTACGCCTTTCAGTACGCAGTTAACAGTTAAAAGAGGGATGCGATAATTCCAACACCTCTTAACTTTGACCAACAACTCGACTCCGATACTTTTACTAAGGCACGAGTTGTTGGTCAAAACTGAAAGTGAGCGTAGCGAACGTACTGAGTACTGTTAACTTCTAAAACTGAAAGGTTGCGCAGCAACCGTAGTGAGTACTTCAGGACTTACGCAAATTGAGCAAATATCGAGCATTTAGACGCAAAAATCGGTAATTTTCGTTCTTTAAACCCCCTAAATCCCCCTTATCAGGGGGACTTTAAGAGGAAATGCGTAAGTCCTATACTTATAACTGCGTACTCGCTTAAAACATGGTATCGAAATTAGTCAACATATTAAAAAGAATCAACATTATTCACTGGTTGATGGCGCCCTTTATAATTCTGGCGGGTGCTTTTATGGTTAACGCCGTTATAATGCTGCTGTGTAACTACAACCCTTTAGAGGCATATCAAGCAGCACTGAGTGGTGCCTTCGGGAACAGTCGGAAATTCGGTGAAACATTGGTAAAAAGCACGCCGTTTCTGATGACTGGACTTTCCGTCGCTATGGCGTTTCGTTGCGGTATTTGGAACATCGGTGCGGAAGGGCAGTTTCTGATAGGCGCATTGGCAGCGACATGGTTCGGGACGAGACTTGCCACGCTGTTTCCGGAGAATACATGGATTGCAGTACCAGTGTGTCTTGTCCTTTCGATGCTCGCGGGGGGCGTATGGGGACTTATCCCGGCTGTTCTCAAGGTGACACGTGGTGTCAACGAGGTGATTAGTACGATTATGCTGAATTACGTCGCTATCCATCTGGTCAGCATGATGATAGATGGGGGTCCGTTACAGGAGGCATCCGAGCGAGGGCCACAGAGCGATCGGATTGTGGAGTGGGTATTTCTCCCACGACTTTTTCCGCCGCATCGGATCCACTTCGGCATTGTTATCGCTGTCGTGTTAGCGATTGTCCTTACGTTTATTCTATTTCGGACAGCGTTTGGTTACCAACTCCGCGCTGTAGGAGAGGGTGCAGCTGCAGCGGAAGCAGCAGGGATTTCGATTGTGCATAACACGCTTCGTGTCTTTTTCATTAGTGGTGCACTTGCTGGGCTCGGTGGCGCGATTGAACTGACAGCACTGACCCGTCGTTTATTTCTCAATTTCTCACCGGGATATGGCTATACAGCGATTGCGGTGGCATTGTTGGCGAAGTTGAATCCTTTGGTAACGGTTGCTGCTGCACTGTTGTTTGGTGCGTTATCGACTGGCTCATACAGTATGCAGCGAACGGTGGGGATTTCTGATAAAGTCACCTTTGTGATGCAAGCGACAATCCTACTTTTCGTTATCGGCTATGGTTCTATCCAGCTTTTCCGAAAACGTGAGCCTTCGCATTCCGAATAGCCATAGATTTTCAGCAATCAATAGAAAGTGGCAGATCAATGTGTTCCTTTATCGTAATAATACAATTTCTATATTATTATCTCATTAGGCGATTCTTATGGTAGTTGTTTTTATGACACAAACTGGAAGTTTGTGGTACAAAAAAGAGACATTTTCAATTAGAATTGGTATAACGTAAAAGAAAACCGTTTTTCGACAACGGAGAAAAACGAGCAGGAACTTAATAGTTAAAAGTATGTTTGAAGATATTCTTTCGGCAACGATTCGTGGGGCGACACCGCTCCTACTCGCAGCATTAGGTGAAGTCATTTCGCAGCGTGCGGGTGTTCTTAACATCGGTATTGAAGGGATGATGCTCATCGGTGCGTTCTTCGGGATGGTAGGTTCCTTCTACGCGGAAAAATTAGCGATGCTCTACATCCCAGGACTCGCTATGATGGCACCCCTGATGGCACCGTGGGCGGGTCTTTTTATGGCTGGACTCGGTGGACTTGCCGCTGCAGCACTTTTTGCGTTATTCGCTATCCGCCTGCGTGGAGACCAAGTTATCGTCGGTACAGCGATGACGCTTCTGGCGTTGGGTTTAACAGAGGTTATCTATCAACGGCTCTTCGGTGTGACAGGTATTGCCCAAGGCGTTCCGGCGTTTCAGCAGATTGACATCCCACTCTTGTCTAAAATCCCGTTTCTTGGACGTGCGCTGTTTTCACACAATATTCTCGTTTTCATCACATTCCTACTGCTGCCGTGTGTCTATTTTTTCTTGTACCATACACAACTCGGACTGCGGATCCGTGCGTGTGGTGAGCATCCGAAAGCGATTGCGACAGTCGGTTCTAATGTCCTGCGTTTACGGACGTTTTGTCTATTATTCGCGGGCGCGATGGTGGGTATGGCAGGTGGTTATCTTTCGCTTGCGGATGTCCCGTATTTTACACCCGGTATGACGGTTGGGCGTGGGTTCATCGCTTTGGCGATCGTCATCTTTGGGAAATGGCATCCTGTGAAGGCGTGCGGTGCTGCGTTACTCTTCGGACTCGGTTCGGCACTTGATGCGCGGTTCCAAGCGTTGGGTTGGGGGATCCCGTACCAGTTATGGTTGATGTTACCGTATCTGCTCTGTTTAGCGGTGTTGGCGGGATTTGTCGGACGTGCTGAGGCACCCCTTGCGCTCGGGAAACCTTATGCGGAATCGGAATAGGCATTAAAAAGTACTACCGAGACGAAAGTGGGCGCGTCTTGTGTCTGGCGAGCTCGGAACGTGGACGATCGGGAAGGCATAGTCGACCCCGAATGTGAATGCGCCAAAGTCCAAATAGAGTCCGGCACCCGCTGCCGATGGTAGTTGTGTGATCGGCATCGTTCTGATATCCTCCAATGAATCCCAGACGTTGCCTGTATCGAAAAAGAGTGCGCCCCGGATTAACCAATAGATCGGGAATCGTAACTCTGTATTAAAGATGAATTGAACATCGCCCCGGTGGGTGCCAGCGATGTCTTCGGGTCCGAGGGATCGTTCGGCATACCCGCGAACCGTTGTGCCGCCGCCAGCCCAGAACCGTTCAAACGAAATAAGTTCGGCACGACGATTTGAACGTAATCCAGTGGTAACCCCCAATCGTAGTACGGTCGCTAATACGAAATCTCCGATGAGTTTTTGGTAATATCGGGTATCCGTTGTCGTTTTAATAAAACTGGTTTCGCCTTGCAGGAAACCTCCGGCATATTCGAGTGTAATCTCGTTGAACATACCGCCTACCGGATTCAGAAACTGTACACGGCTATCATAAGTCCACGAGAGGCGTAAGCTGCTCACCGTTGTGCGGAATGGGTTCTGTTCTTCAAAAACACCGGTTGCGGGTGAGAGGTCTGGCATTATCGGTAGTATCGGTTGGTTCAAATCTCGGTAACTGTATCGGAAATCTAAGTAATTCGATTCCCTTAATCGCCTGTTGAGGATGAAGCTGCCTTCGAGTGCGCGTACATTATCGTCTACCTCTAACTTTTTAGCGGATGCTTGTAGACTACCTTGTATCCGCCAGATTAACCAGGGTTGTGTAATTCTTGCTTCGAGAAGGTATCCGAGTTCATCTCGCCATGCTAATCTACCGCGGACGCGCCCTCGTACATTTCGCTTAAAGAGAAAGTTGCTATCAGTTAGTTCTAAAGTGGTGCGCCACCCTTCTGCGATCCCATAACCGGCACCGTATCTAAAAGTTCTCGGTTGTTGTTTTTCGACTGTTATAACAACGTCTTTAGTTTTTACTGTGGAAGGAGAGTTGCCGTTGGTTGTACTGTTTACAGCGGTTTCGAGTGGCGTGGCTTCAATTTTACGGAAGATGCCTAAACTGTCAAGATTTCGCAAGGCAAGGCTTAACGCCTCTGGTGTCCAAAGTTTACCGTTAAGATGTGCTACTTCCCGTTCAAGAATACGGCGTATCACAACGTCGGTGTCGCCTTGAAAATAGAATTTGCCGAATGTGACCTGTTCACCTTCCTTATTGACGGTAAGATGTAGGATACCGTGTTCAAATACCTGCAGTTCTGTCGTTTCTTGTATGAGTGTATAACGCGGGTTGCTCTCAATATCTTGGATGCTCCAACGATTGTCGATATTATTGGCGATGAAAAGTCCGCTCAGGGGTCGTTTGTGTTTTTCAAATTCGTTTTGAAGTTCGGGTGGGAGCTCCCCATCGGCAAGCGATTCCGAAAAATCGCCTGCGACTCGAAAAATTGGTGTTTCTGTTTCAGGGATATAAGTGTTCTTAACCTCCACGTCATTGTATCCGAGCTCACGATATACACTTAGGAGCGCGTTTTGGTAGACCGTTTTTTCAAAGCGTGCATTCGGTTGCGGGAGCGGCAGTTCTTTTTCCAAACGTTTTAGGAGTTTGGCAGTATCTATCGCTCGATTACCGGTAATCTCACATCGGTGAATGACCTCTTTATAGTTTTCATTAATTAAAACATGTATTGCAGCTTCACCGATATTTTGTCTATTTGGTGGCTGTTTCTCAACATACGTCTGTATGTCACGATTCGGATAGCCTGCTTTTTCGTATAAAATCCTGAGTCGATGTTCATCTGTATCAAGATCCTGTGGATCGAAAAAAGGTTTCTGTGTTTGTCCCGGTAGCAGTTGTGTGATAACATTGGAAAGTTGTAAGTTACGCCTAAGGCCGCTCGTCGGTTTGACTGTCATCTCTCGTAGGAGGTCTGCGTCCGAGAACACACGGTTTCCGGAAAAAGTAACGCTGGCAACCCTGTATTGCGTACCGGGATCAATCGTAAGCCGAACGCTGGTTTCATTCAGGCTTTCGACGGTTGTGTCTTGATACCCCAAGTCTTCAAAATAAGATTTTATCCTTCTCTTCCACATAGACTGGGTTGCAGCGTTTATCAAGTTGGCTATATCTTCTTCGAATGTATCTTGTTGCGATAACGAAAGGTCACCGACGAAATTGAACGTTATCTCTTTGCCTTCATCAACACGAAACTGTAGGATGCCGGTTTCAGGTATAAAGTTTGATTCGATGCCAGCGGTAGGATAGCTGCTTTCTCGATAGAGTTTCAGCATGGCTGCCACATCGGTATCTACGTCGGATTTGTTATAAATCGGAGAAGGTTGTTGGTTACTGAATCCGCAAGCTGCTTTAAGGTGGCCCGTTGAGATGGCTTGGTTGCCCTGAATTTGCAATTCACGGATAATAGATGGTACACCTACATCTATCTGGTAAGTTAACATCCCGTCATCAGTTAGCGCGTCAGAGACCGTAATTCGTGCGTTGAAATACCCATAATCTTCACAGACCTGTTTGATACGTTTAATATCGGCTTTCGCGATTGCCGGGACATATTTTCCGCCAACTTTCGATTTCATTACGTCCTGAATAGTTTGTTCAAATTCGTCGTTCTCAAGGATACCGATATGTTTAATCGCTTTGATAGGTTCAAAGGATGTGAATTGATATGTTAAGATTATGCCATTCGGGGTCTCTTGCTCATAAACCTGAATTTGGGAAAATTGCTGTGTTTTGTAGAGTAGCTTAATGCTCTGTTGGATGGCGTGCTGAGATAATTTGGCGCCGACATGTACCGCTGATCGGTTGCTGAGGGGTCTGAGTTGTGTTGTTGTCTCGGAGACAAGTATCCCATCAATGTAATACACAATTTTTATGATACGCGTTGCGTCAAACGCCTCGTGTAGGGTAATTTTCTCTGCGCTTGGATGCTCAGAAAGTTCTTCCGCTGCGCTTGCAGATTGTCCGAAAAAAACGCAAAGCATTAGAACGGAGAGTGAGCGAGTTATTGATCTGTAATGTAGGAACGATGTGTACATTGGAATGGTTATAAGTTATAAGTTATAGGTTATAAGTACGTGGTTGATTTAAAGTTGTAAGTACGTAGTACATTCGCTACGCTCACTTTCAGTTATAAGTACAAGAGCCCTCTTAACTGTTAACTGTTAACTAAAAGGATTTCGCAGAAATCCGTATCTATAACTGCGTACCCGCTATCAGAAGCGTCCTTTTATCTCAAAGTCAGCCCCGTATTCACCGTTTTCGTTGCTTTCAATTTTAATGGACATATTCTCTCTGAGTTGATAATCCGCGCTGATAGAGCGTGCGCCTGCATCATTTGGACGGTGAAAATTGAACGTAAATGGACCGAGTGCATGTGAGAATGAGATATTGCGCACCAGGAACGCCGAAATATCTTCATGTGTGAGTACCACAGTGGCATCTGGTGTGCTCAAAGTGAAGTTGGGGTTGTTTAAAGTGCCAGTGAGTTTCGCGACAATCTGAAGGTCAACTGTGCTTCCATCTCTTGGTAGTACACCGCGAATACGTTTCGGTGTACGAAGAGAAAGATTGAGTTCTGGATTAAAAGTGTCAAGGCTACGGTTCGTAATGTTTGAACCTGAGTCTTCGATAAATTCAAAGGCTTGCGGAATGAGATGTGATGCAACTATCCCGCTGAGTACGGAGATATTTCCGTTGTAAATCGGTTCTTGAATGGGACCGATGAGTTTCCCTGCAGAGGATATCTTGATATTAATGGGGCCCGCAATAGATGAACGCACTTCAAAATTATCAGCGATATCGATACCTACCTCCAATTCTAAGTCTCGGAGGATTGGATAATCTAACATAACATCCATTTCAGTGACGGATGCCCCGACAAGCCAATCTCGGACGGTTTCCCAGTTTTGTTTATAATAACCGCCACTAATGTTTATGTTGCCTGTGAGTTTCGGGTCATCAAATCCACCTTGTAAGTAAAATTGGCTCGGATTATCGTCGAGTTGAATCAGGTACTTCCTCGATTGTTCAAAAGTCGTAGATGCGATGCTCGCTTGCAGGTCGAAGGTTGGCGGGTTTTCCCATACGCGTCCATCTGGTGGTGTCTTGACGCTGCCGGTCATTGAAAACGCACCGTTGTTCAATCTTCCAGTGAGTTGCTTGATAGTTGCGCCTTGCGTCGTTAGTTCAACGATGCCTGTTACTTCTCCGACGTGCATATTTGCTGCTGGAATTTTAAATCCGATGTTATCGAATCGCATAGCCCCTAAGGCTTTCGGTGATTCTACTGTGCCAGTCAATTCAACATGGACTTGACTTGTTCCGGTTGGTGATCCCAGACCTGGTACGAGGGTTGATAGAAGGTCGAGGTGTTCTATCTGAACGTCCAAGGTGCCATTTATGTCTGTTTCTCGGAATTTTTTCCAGACTGTCTCCGGTGATTGTTGGAGCTGCGTCAGGAACGGAATCAATTCAATTGGGTAGGGCAGTTCCCCGGAAAATGTTAGTAGGTTTCCACCGAAACTCACGGACGCATACCGTTTCTTTGAGATTTCCCATTTTCCGTTTTGATAGCGGACTCTCCAGCGTAGGTCGATTGGGATGTCATCCAAATAGAGTTCGGCGGGTTCGGACTCGTGTCGCCGAAAAGTCATCTTCGGGTTTTTGCTGGTGCCGCTTATCTGTAGGGCACCCGACAACGCGCCTTTAACCCGATACGGTGCGTACCAAGTGTGCGTTATCGCTGAAACATCAAAATTCCTGAATCGCAGTGCTGTATTAAATCCTCCGTTTATTGACCACTGGCTTCCGCCGTCAATACTGAGTGCCGTCTTTGCGGCTTCTATTTTGTGTATGTCGCCGCGGACTTCCTCCGGTTTTTCGTCCTCGTCAGTGAAGGTTTGGTCTACAGAGAAGGTGTGCTGGTTCTCAAGGATAAACGCTTCTGGGACCGTGAGTGTTCCAGCGTTTAGAGACATCTGAACGGGTTGTGGGTCCTGGAAGTCGTAATGTCGATTCCATGCCGCCACCTTAAAGGCGAGCCGGACACTATTAATAGAGAGGTCCGCACTTGAAACCATCATAATATCTCTAAGTGAAGGGATCTCGCGAATTTGTGGGAGTGGCGTGCCTGCTACTTTTGTCAGAAAGCGATCAAATGGGATTGTCAATCCAATGAGTGTCGCGGATACGTGTCCCTCAACATTTTCGAGTATGTCCGTTGGTATCGCGTGCTGCACTGTTGAACCGAGTGGGAATCTTTCAAATCTCAATCCCGATAATGTGAATGCTTTAGGGGTCAATCC
The DNA here is from genome assembly GCA_022820835.1 of Candidatus Poribacteria bacterium. Taxonomy (GTDB): domain Bacteria; phylum Poribacteria; class WGA-4E; order WGA-4E; family WGA-3G; genus WGA-3G. Next base: position 53,105 of record JAJEET010000123.1, on the reverse strand, counting down.
GTCTAATATCAATTGTGCTTGTTGAAGTGTACAGTAGCCGGGAGCTATTTCGAGTGCGAGTTCTTTGAGAGCAATTGTGTTTTCGCTTGCAGTCAGTTTTATCTTCACATTCTGGATCGGTTCGTGGAAATTTTTCAGTTGGAGGTGCGCTGCCTCAAGCGACAAGTCTCCTATTATGTGAGGGTTACGGCTTGTACCTCGAATAGTTAAATCAATGTCAATGGTGCCGTCTGCTTCCGAAAAGAGCGTCTCAATACCAGGGAAGAATTCAAGTGGCAATTCGTGACCGCGTAACTGCAGATCCATGGGTTGTACTATAAACCGATCAGAGAAGTCTATCGCCGAGAATGCCAAATTAAACGGGATAACGCCAGTAATCGTTGACGTACCCACACGGTTACTCAGTTCGATACTTCTAACCGTTATGCGTTCGTCACGGTATTCAACATCCCCGTTAGATTCCATTCCGCTGATGTTTCCGTTCCATTCTGCTGTAATTTCAGGTGCGTCAATAGTTCCTGTAATGCGGATGTCTGTCGTTGCGATTATTTCAGGCGACTCCAGTTCTAACGGGAGATGAATACTCAGGTTACCGCGTTCGGATTGGAGCTGGATTTCAGATCTGTTTGTAATATCTGTGTTGTACCCGTGGAGATTAAGTTCTGAGATGCTGCCTATTATGGAGATTTGTTGCGGGTCTGTTCCGGTGCCGTTAATTTTTACTTTCCCCGAGACGGTAGCGTGTCCGAGTGATGTATTGCCTAATAGCAAAGCCACAAAATCAGATACCTCGAATTCTGATACCGACACATCTATGCCGAATTGCATCTTTTCTGCGTTTTGGGTTGAGAACGAAGCGTTTCCTTGTAGTGCGTAGGTGCTAACACCTATTTGTCCGTTTGCTTTTACAGATTGGATGTTTAGAGAATCCGAACGGAGTGTGGCGTTTGCCTCTATATCTGCCACTATAATCGGATTTGTATAAGGCACGAGATGAATCGGTTGATTTGGTGCCGTTTGTGCGTTTATAGAAATTGAAGTTTCGGCGAAGGTGCCTGTGATGTCAGCTGAAGCACCTAACACGCCGCTGGTTAAATCGGTTGGCTTGATGATATTTTCGGAGACTTTCGCTATTAATTCAGCAAACGTCGTTATTTCCAAAGTAGGGGCGTTGACGGTAAGGTATAGCTGCGAATTGTTAAGATCTTCGAGATCAACGTCTATGTCGCCTGCTATATCCACTGCGTTCCCAAAAAGTTTCAACGTCGTTTTTTTGAGATGGACGCTATCGTTCTGATAGTCTATTGTTCCACTGGCTTCAGTGATATGGAGATCACCGTTTTTTGTTCTCAAATCTAATTGAGGGATTACCCAGTTTGCCGCGACGATCGGGTGTTCTGGGGAACCATCAATCTCTACGGTGTAGTGTCCGGTGCCAGCGGATATGTCTTCAGGAACGAGTCCGAATGCTGGTGCGAGAGCCGATAAAGCGAATCCGTCCGCTTTGGCGTGAATATCCATCGTGTCATTTTTCTGGTCAAAGGTCCCAGTAAGTTCGATAAAAGGTGACGTGTCCTCTAATGTCCTACAAGAGAGTGTGTCAATCCTCCATACATCGTCTCTAAGACGTATCTGGATCTGTTCTGCATTTGTGAATGGAACGGGCCGTCCTCTGGTGTCCCCGTAGTAAAGTTGGCTTGTGTCTATTTCAACATCGACGCTATAGGGGAAGATGCGTTGTTCATCAGGATTAGGAGATGTATTTTCGGTTGCTCCTACAAGGTCTGTCACGGTTCCTGCTATCTGTGCGCGCCCGTCGGCGACACCGGTGACTGTCTCAAAAGCGGGGTGCAGGATACGCAGGAACGGTTTAACTTCAAGTCCGTTTGTTTCCACTGTAAACTTGTAAGGGTTGTCCAGAGCCATGCTTACGTAGCCTTGAATCTGACCGCTGAACCCATTTCCTGTAAAGTCAAACCGGTCAGTTTCACCGGTGGTATTTTTCAGTTCTACGAGTTCACCGTGCAAGACCGCGTCCCCGAGTGGAAACCTCTTAACGTCTCCATTGTCTTCAAAGTCTACATAGGTTATGTCTTTGAAGTCGAGTTCGATCTGAAAATCGAGCGGTTGTGGTTGCTTGAATGTGCCGATGACCGAGACATCAAATTGTCCGTCGAAAGGGAAGTTGGAAATTTGTGCAGCCTTGGAAAGTTCCTGAAAATTCACAGGTGCATCGCTTTCGAGTCGGAAATCAAAGTCTGCGTTCGGTGCGACCGCCACGTTAAGCGTAATTTTCTGTCCGCGGGTGGTTATTTTTGCATCGGGAAGTGTGAGGTAGTAATCCTCAATGCGCAAGGGGAGAGTGAAGGGATCCAAATGGAGTCCCCATGCGATACCCTCTGTAACACTGAAGTCGGCAGCACCATCGAGGTTGATGAGCGTTCCGTCTAATTTGAGTTCGCCTCTGATTTGACCGGTTACCGGATATTCTGCCCCTAACAATAACTTTGGGTAGTGTTGAACATAAACGGGATTAGCGATGACGCTGAGTTGTGCGGGAAACTCACCCTCAACATCTACGACACCGGTGATTGCGGCTTGACTCGTATAGTCTGTCCCGATATCGTTTATCGTGTTTTTGGTGAGTCGTCCGTTTTCGATGAAGACCTGTCCATTGTGGTAGTTGAAATTGCCAGTCAATACACCGATCGGGATGTCGAAAAAATTCGCGTTTGGGATTTTCATATATCCGTTTAGTTTGCCGTCCGATGACAACTTGGCGGTGTATTCACCGGTTCCACCGAAATCCGCGCTATTGACAATTTTCATGAGATCGTCGAAGTTGATATTGGATATACGGATGTCCAGAGTGTCTTGCTCAGTTAGTGTGAAGGGACCGGTGACGGCAATGATCGTTTCATCGAGGTGTCCACTTGTGTTCAATACGCCATCCTGGATTTTGAAATTGATTAAGGAGTCTTGGAGTGCGACCGAATTGAGGATGGTATCTGTTATCTCTAACCTGCTATCGAGATTGAGCGTTGAAATGTCGGTGCTGCTTCCGTTGAACGTGGTGTTTCCTGAGAGGTGTCCGGTACTGTCTACAAGGAAGCTGGGCAGCTGAACGAACATTGACAGCAGCGGTATGAGTTGGGCATCCGTTGCCTCCCACTGCCCTGTATAGGCAAGTGGGTGCGTTGTGAGTTGCCGAAGCTGCGCGATAACATCGCCTTCTGGGCGGTTTTGGAGTCCGATACTTCCGCTGCCGGTCAGGGCACCGTCGGCGATCTGTGCGCTGAAATCCTTTAGTGTGAATGTTGGGATCGGTTGTAAATTGAAACCGGCATCAATTTTTAGGTCTGTCAACGCGATGTGTCTATTGTTCTCGGTTTGTGTTAAAGAAAAGGACGAGGTTTCCACAGCGAGTGCAGCAGCGAAGGCGGAATCAAGTTTTCCGTTTGCAGTTATAGAACCTTTTACAATGCCTTCAAGTTCGGTGCCTTCGCCGAAAAATCGCTCTATATCTGCGACATCTAATCGCTGTAAATCGAGGTTAATTCCCCAATGTCTCTGCGTTGATTTATACGGAAATCGCCCTGCAGCGAACAATCTTGAGTTGCCAAAATCTAAGAGGCTCTCGAATCTGCTACTGTCGGCTAAAATCTGAAAATCAATTTCAAACTTATCAATTGGTGTTTCGGAACTGTTGAACTTAAAATTGCCAGTCTCGATGCTTAAATCGCCTGTGTGATTCCATGTATCGAGTGGTCCTTTCACCGTAAGCGTAACCCCTTGGACGCTTATCTCAAGGTCTCTTTGCGTATCCGTGTAATCAATCTTTCCGCGATTAAGTCTAACGTCTTCAATGGCGAAACTGAATTGTGGAGCATCCTCATTTGATGGGTTCTTCCGAAATATATTGGACAGATTGAGTGTGCCGTCGAGATCAGTCTTCGCATGGATTTCTGGATCGTCTACTGTCAGTTTTTTAATTTCAACTTTGCGTCTGAGTAACTGCATCAGACTGTAGTTGAGTACGATTTCTTGTGTGGAAATTACGGGTTCATCTGCTTTGGAGATTTCAGATATTTTAACGTTACTGATGGTAACATTCCCGAAAACGCTGCCTTTTATGTTCCCGATGTTGAAGGTGTAGTTGTCTGTTAGCCGGTTTCTTAATTCCGTCTCAAGCCTTTTTTCGACCCAATTGCGGAAACTTTCTGATTGGACGAACACCAGCGCACCGCATAGCAGAATGATAAGAGGTATTCCGATGAAAATGGAGATTTTTTGGATTCTTTTTCGCATCGCTATCCCCTGAAAAAATCGTGTGCCTCAGCGACGACTTCAGCCGTCGTTTGCGGTGTTTCATCTCCGAATGCATCCGTTTGTATATTTGGCTCCATCGTTAGCCATAGCAGGTACTCAATATTACCGATAGCTTTATGGATTGGTGAATAGGTTACCCCTTGTACCGTCGCGCCGAGTTTCTCCGTAGCGAAAGTGCTGAGGTTGTCTATTGTTTCGATATGCACCTGTTTATCGGACACAATCCCACCTTTTTTGACGTGTGCTTTTCCGGCTTCAAACTGCGGTTTGAGCAGTGCGATGATATCATAATGACTGTCGGAAACCATCGGCTTTCGGAAACCGTCAGTTAAGAGGTTGTTTGTTAAACCAGAGCTCTCTTGCTGACGGCTGTTGGCTGACGACTGACGGCTATTTTGCTGTGTCAAGAGTTTGATGACGCTCGGCAAAACCGTCCGTAGAGAAATAAAGGAGACGTCAATCACAGCGATAGAGATAAAGTCTTCGCTTTGACCAAGAACTCGGCTACCGATATTTTTGCTAAGGCACGAGTTCTTGGTCAAGTGTAGGGTTGAGGTAGCCTCGCCTCTACTTAAAAGTGGCAGCGTTAAATGTCTGATATTCGTCTTCTCAATAGACTGTACCTGCGGGTGTTTTCGTAGTTTCCATGCGAGTTGTCCGTATCCGACATCAACGGCATAGACGAATTTTGCCCCGTGTTGGAGGAGACAATCTGTAAATCCGCCGGTAGATGCCCCTACATCAAGTGCGACCCGATTTTGCACGTTTACATTGAAGGTGCTTAACGCTTTTTCGAGTTTGAACCCGCCACGACTGATATATTTTTGGCGTTCTTTAACGATGACCTCTGCGTCATCGGGAATCCGCTGTCCCGGCTTGATGTTGGCGTTTCCGTTAACTGTTACTGCGCCTGCCAAGATGAGTCGTTTCGCTTGTTCGCGGCTGTCAACTAAATTGTGTTCTACCAGAAAAGTGTCTATCCGTTGCATAATGGTGGTAAGTTATAAGTTATAAGTTATAAGTTAAGAAGGTTCTTGGAACAGTTCTGTTCTCTGTGAAGGTTGCCACAGAGAACCTCTTTAACTGAGTACTGAAAGGTTTTTCGCAGAAAAACCGTACTTATAACTTATAACTATTTTAGCATTTTCTCTGCGGTGCGGACAACAGCGTCAGCATCGCATTGACATAGTGCATGGAGATGTTGTATATCACCGTGTTCAATGAATTCGTCAGGGATACCGAGGTTCATAACTTGAATGTCTGTGATACCAGCAGTTGCGATAGCCTCCAGAACTGCACTCCCGAACCCGCCCATGCGTACACCGTCTTCAATCGTAATAACTTTGCGGATCTGTTCCGCGAGCGGCAGGATTGTTGCAGTGTCTAACGGTTTTACAAATCGCGCGTTGACAACCGTTGCGGAAATACCGGTATCGGCTAACGTCTGTGCTGCCTCAAGTGCTGGATAGACGCGGTTCCCAATAGCGATGACAAGTATATCGTTGCCCTCTCTGACAATTTCGCTTTCTCCGATGGGTATGGATTCCGGCTCTGCTGCGATTTTTACACCGATGCCTGTCCCGCGTGGGTAACGGAACGCAATGGGTCCCTCTTCATACGTGAGTGCGGTCTTGACCATAGATTGTAATTCGTTTTCATCTTTCGGTGCCATCACGACGATGTTTGGGATTGAACGGAGGAATGCCAGATCGAAGACCCCGTGGTGTGTTGGACCGTCTGCCCCGACGAGTCCACTTCTATCCAAAGCGAAGACAACGGGGAGTTTTTGGATGCAGACATCGTGTAGGACTTGGTCGTAACTCCGTTGAAGGAAGGTCGAATAAATCGCGGTGACGGGACGCATTCCTTGTGCTGCGAGTCCTGCGGAAAACGTGACGGCGCACTGTTCCGCCAATCCGAGATCGAAGCATCGATTCGGAAAGGCGTTGCCGAATTTATCCAATCCAGTTCCGCCCGGCATCGCTGCGGTTACACCGACGACGCGTGCGTCGCGTTTCGCCAGTTCAATGAGTGTTCGGCTGAACACTTCCGTATAGGTCGGTATCGGCGGTTTTGGTTTCAGAGTTTTTCCCGTTTTCAGGTTGAAGGGACCACTGACACTATAGAACCCGACTGGGTCAGCTTCTGCGGGTGCGTAGCCGCGTCCTTTTTCGGTTACGACGTGGAGCAGGATAGGACCTGTGAGTTTACGGATACCGGTTAGCACTGGAATCAGTGCTTTTAAGTCATTTCCGTCGAGGGGTCCGAAGTATCGGAACCCGAATTCCTCAAATAGGGTGCCGGGTTTCAATGATGCCTCAATTTTGCGTGCGATCTGCGTTGCATCTGCTGGTATTAAGTTCAGCAACTCTTTGACGCCAGAGCGTAGGAAGTTGTACTGTGGTGAACTTGTGAGTTTGTGGAAATGTTTTGAGAATGCACCGACAGTTGCAGAAATGGACATGTTGTTATCGTTGAGGATAACGACCATATCGTTCTTGAAGTCGCCTGCGGCGTTCAATGCTTCAAACGCCATGCCACCAGTTAACCCGCCATCCCCGATCACTGCGACGACTTTGTAAGTTTCATTAATGAGGTCTCGTGCGGTGGCGATACCTAATGCGGCGGCGATAGAGGTACTGGAATGCCCTGCACCGAAAACGTCATATTCACTCTCTGATCTGGTGAGGAATCCGCTGATGCCTCCACTCTGTCTGAGTGTTGGGAACGCTTCTCTCCTCCCTGTTAGCAGTTTATGTGGATATGCCTGATGTCCGATGTCCCATATAACTTTATCGCGTGGTGTATCAAAGACGGCATGCAAGGCTATTGCTAATTCGACGGTTCCGAAGTTAGGGGCGAAATGCCCGGCATGTTCAGATAGGACTGTTAGTAGATAGTCGCGCATCTCTTGCGCGAGGACTTTAAGTTCATCTATTTCAAGTTTTTTAAGATCTGCGGGGGTATTAATTTTTTCTAAGAACATGTATAAATCCTATTATTTTGCGGGGTTTGAAACCTCGCCTGCAGTGTTGTATTATGTAGCGGGTCTGAAACCCAATTTCTATGATGTATCGTTAATTGCAGGTATTGCTATAAACCGCCTAAATTCCCCATAGCGGGAACTTTAAGGAGTGCTATCTATGATGAAGTGTTATCTATTTCGAGAACGTTTTCAACCCGCTGTTCTGCTGTTTCGAGCATTTCCCGACAGGATGAGACCAAACCGACACCTTCCTCGAAAAGTTTGAGGGATTCTTCGAGTGGCAGTTCGTTACCTGTTTCCAGCTGTTCAACGATTTGCGTGAGTTTTGTAAGTTTTTCTTCAAAGGTCATTTAGTATCTCCATTGGGAAATGGTTGTCAGTACTCAGTACGGTTTACTACGAAAACCTTTCAGTTTTCAGTTATCAGTTTCCGTTTAGATGTGGCATTACTTATTATTGTTGTTTTTTTCCAAGAATTCTTCAATATGACACGTGAGATGCCCGCGCGAGAGTTGAACCTCGATTTTATCACCGATGGATACCTGTTCAACATCGGTAAGTACACGACCGTCTGTATTTCGGGTGATGCTATACCCGCGTTTCAACGTGGCTAACGGACTGAGTGCGTTTAGATGCTGTGCGAGTGCGTGTAGCCTGTTTTCGCTATCGGTTAAGTTGCGTTTTACTGCGTTCCGACATGCCGTGTCTAAGTTATCCACTGTTTGGTGAAGTTGATTGATGGTATCTTTACGTTGTGCTGGTGCAAGGCGTGTCTCCAGTTCTTGGAGCCGTGTTTCATCTCCATTCAATCGGTTCTGAATTGTTGTACGCAGCCAAGTATTGAGACCATCAAGTCGTGCGAAAAGTTCGTCCTGATCTGGGACGATGTGTTCTACTGCAGCTGAGGGTGTCGGTGCTCGGTGGTCCGCTACCCAATCTGCGATGGTGAAATCCGTTTCGTGTCCGACTGCGGAGACGACTGGGATTCTGGCATCGAAAATCGCGCGTGCGACGCGTTCTTCGTTGAATGCCCAGAGGTCTTCGATGGATCCGCCGCCGCGACCGACGATGAGTACATCTATATCGTCTCGTTGATTCATCACTTGTATTGCAGCGGCTATCTGTTGTGCTGCGTCATCTCCTTGTACAAGCGTCGGATGTAGCCATACTTCAGCTAACGGGTAGCGTTTGCGAAGCTGCTCACAGATATCTTGAAATGCGGCACCAGTTGCCGACGTAACGACACCGATTTTGCGCGGGAATTTTGGCAACGGTTTTTTGTAGATGTTATCAAAGAGTCCTTCGTCTGTGAGCCGTTGCTTCAATTCTTCAAAAGCTCTTTGCAACGCTCCGATCCCTATAGGTTCTACCTGATTCACCGTAATCTGGTATTTGCCTTGTGGACCGTAAACACCAATCTTACCGTGTGCAAGTATCTCTTCACCGTGTTTCGGTAAAAACCGAAGGCGCGTTGCACTACTCCGCCAAATGACACAATTGATTTGGTTCTGCTCATCCTTGAGCGTAAAATAGATATGTCCAGAGCCGGAGCGACTGTAATTTGACACCTGTCCTTGCACCCACACGTTTTGGAATGCTGGATGTTGCTCTATCAACTTTTTCAGTAGATTTGTTATTTCACTGACACTACGGACAGTTTTTGTTGGTATCGAAAATTCTAATTGCATGTTAGTCATTAGCCATTGGCTGTCAGCCATCAGCAGTCAGCAAAGATGCAAGCGTTATAAAACTGCCTTGCAGTGAGAGTTTTCTTTTCTGAAGGTTTCCGACAACTGTCGGCTACTTAATATTGATATTGTAGTGGCACGATGCTGCGTGCCAGTCCTGTGTTCTCGTCGAGTTCAATCTCAGCGCCGCAGAGTTTGACGTTCCCTTTAGCGACATCGAAACGGGTCGGCATCATTGTCAGGAAGCGTTCAAGTACAAAGTCTATCCGTGTGCCGATAACCGAGTCGTAGGGTCCTGTCATGCCGACATCGGTAATATAAGCGGTGCCTTGCGGGAGGATGCGTGCGTCCGCTGTCGGGACATGTGTATGGGTGCCGATGACAGCGGCGACACGACCATCGGCATGCCATCCCATTGCGATTTTCTCGGAGGTCGCTTCTGCATGAAAGTCGAGGAGAATATACGGTGTCTCGGCTTTAATTTCGGGTAAGATTGCATCGAGTGCGTGAAACGGATTGGTATAGGGACTCATGAAAATTTGTCCTGCCAGGTTGATGACACCGAGTTTTGCCTGTCCGTCGGCAGATGGTACAATCGTCACCCCGCGTCCGATAACTTCGGTCGGATAGTTTGCGGGCCGTATCAGCTGCGGCGTTGTCTCAATAAATTCAAAGATGTCTTTGTTATCCCAGACGTGGTTGCCGGTCGTGATTGCGGAGACCCCTGATGCCAAGAGTTGGTCAACGATTTCAAACGTTAAACCTTTCCCACCGGCTGCGTTTTCGCCGTTTGCGACAATAAAGTCGTATTCGTGTTGATGTTCTTCCAAATATTTCGTCGTTGCTGTTCGCCCCGGGTTTCCGACGATGTCTCCGATAAACAGTATCTTCATTTGCTCCTAATCGCTTTCGTATGGATGGCTATCAGTTGTCAGCAGATTAGCCGTCAGCCGTCAGCCAGAGACTTTTGATTAAACGAGTGCCTCTTTGCTGAAAGCCGATAGCCATTCTTACCGACAGCCGCTAGCCATTTATGCTTCTAATTCTGTGAGTGTGAACACGGATGCGAACGAACATCCGAGTGCCTCAATTTTAGCACCGCCGCCAGCTTGCCGATCGATGGCTGCTACGACGTGCTCTACGTTGTACCCTTCCGCACGGATCTGTTGAATGGACGTACATACCTGTCCTGCTGTTGTAACCACGTCCTCTATTACGACGAGTGTGCTATCGTCTTTGGCACCCCCCTCAATGAGGTTGCAAGTGCCGTAGGTTTTTGCTTCCTTACGGACGTAGAAACAGGGGATCCCCGTCTGCATGGAGAGTGCCGTTGCGAGCGGGATACCACCTAATTCCAAGCCTGCCAATCCGTCACAGGTTGGCGGAAGCAGTTTCGCCATCTCTTTAGCGATTGCTGCGAGCAGGAGGGGATCACTCTCGAACCGGTATTTATCCCAATAGAAATTGCTGATATTTCCGGAACGAAGTTTAAATTCACCTGTGAGATACGATGCTTCGCGAATCTGTTTTGTGAGTTCTGTTTTTGTCATTTGTTGATTATAAGTTATAAGTTATAAGTTAAGAGGTATATTGTGGAAAACGAATCTCTCTTTTTTTAACCAGGACGATTAGCCGAAACGAAGTGGAGGCGGATAAACGGAGAACGACGCACCCACCGCGAAAACCCTAAACGAACCGCAAGGGAAATTAAAAAAATTGGAATTAAGTGAGTATCGTGACCAGATCAACGAGATTGACGACCAGATTTTGGCACTGCTGCAGAAACGGGCGGAGATTTCTAAGAAGGTCGGTACAGTGAAATCAGAGACAGGCATTGCCCAGGTTTATGTCCCGCACCGTCAGAAAGAAGTTATCGCACGCTTGATGACACGGAATGAAGGTAAATTCCCTGAAGCTGCACTCGAGGCAATCTGGACCGAGATATTATCTGCCTCGCGTTCTTTGCAGGAACCGGAGCGGGTCGCTTTTCTTGGACCCGTTGGCAGTTTTGGACATTTGGCGGCTCGACGGCACTTTGGTGCGTCAACGGAGTTGATCCCTATCCATCCGCAGGTCGAAATCTTTACTGAAGTCGAATCCGGTAGGGCAGATTATGGTGTCGTCGCTATCGAAAATTCGGTGCAGGGTACAGTGCGGGACGTTTTAGAACGCTTCCAACACACGCCATTGTGGATTTGCGCGGAAACGGTTCAACCGATAAAACAGCACTTGTTGTCAAAATCTCCCATAACAGAGATCCAGCGTATTTACTCACATCGGCAACCTTTTGCGCAATGTCGGACCTGGTTAAGCCAGCATCTCGGTAATGTTGAACAGGTTGAGGTTGTCAGTACATCCGAAGCAGCGCAAAGAGCCGCCGAAGAACCGTTCGCGGCTGCCATCGCCAGCGAACTTGCAAGCGAGATTTATCAGATTCCAATTGTTGCAAACGCGATTATGGATGAACCGAATAACACAACCCGGTTCTTCGTTATCGGAAGTCAGATGGCAGATCCAAGTGGACACGATCGGACTTCCCTCTTTTTCTCTGTTAAAGACAAGGTTGGCGCGCTCCATCGAGCCCTTGGTATCTTAGAGAAGGCTAAGTTGAGCCTGAGTTATCTGGAGTCTCTGCCTTCAAGGACCAAACCTTGGGAGTACGTCTTTTTTGCTGAAATGAAAGGTCATATTGCAGACGAACGCGTCATTATAGCACTTGAGCAGCTTGAAGATTTGTGTCGGAACGTGAATGTTATCGGTTCCTATCCGCGCGGGACTTCCTAATGTCAACACTAACGGAACAAATTCAAGGGCGTGCACACAAGCTCGGATTTGAGCTTGTCGGAATTATCCCCGCATCGCAGAGCGAAACGATTGCGCGTTACCAGCAGTGGATAGAAAACGGGTATGCCGGAAAGATGGGTTACCTCGAAAAACATCTTCCGCTCAAGAGGGATGTCCGTCAACTTCTATCGGAGGCGAAATCTGTTATCAGTTTGGCAATGAACTATTACACACTTGACCCGCCGAAAGCACTTGCGGAGGACCCAGCACGTGGACAGATTTCGAGGTATGCCTGGGGTGACGACTACCACGACATCATCCGTCAACGACTCTCAGAACTCGTCGATTTCATTAAGCAGACCGCCGAGACCGAATTACAGGTCCGCGTCTGCGTCGATACTGCCCCGATTATTGAGAGAGAGTATGCCCAAAAAGCGGGAGTCGGTTGGATCGGCAAGAACACTAACCTAATTCATTGGCGTTCTGGGTCTTGGTACTTCCTTGCAGAGATACTCGTGAGTATCGCCTTAGAGCCCGAAACGCTTCCGATCCGTGGGAGCTGTGGTACTTGCACACGCTGCATTGAGGCGTGTCCTACGGATGCATTTGTTGAACCGAATCTCTTGGACTCCCGACGCTGTATTTCCTATCTAACCATCGAACTTAAGGAGCATATTCCGAAGGGGCTCCGCGCTAAGATGGGGAACTTAATCTATGGGTGTGATATTTGTCAAGAAGTTTGTCCATGGAACAGCAAAGCAGTCCCGACAGACGATCCGGCGTTTCAACCGCGTGCCGAAAACTTGGCACCGACCTTACTATCACTTATCGGTATGACGCAGCAGGAGTTCAGTCGAAGATTCAAGGGGAGTCCGATCAAACGTGCCAAACGGCGCGGTTTCTTGCGGAATGTCCTTGTCGCTATCGGCAATTGGGGAGATCAGCGGGCAGTTCCGGCACTTAGAAAAGCGTTAACCGATGACGAGCCGTTGGTTCGGAGCCATGCAGCGTGGGCACTCGGACAGATAGGCGGTACAGATGCCGAGCAGATATTACAAACACAAGTTACTGTTGAGACAGAACATGAGGTTATCACTGAAATTCAGGACGCGCTTTTAGAAATAGCGCATTCACTACGGAGAAACAGCAACGATGCGTGAAGCAGCAAACGCACACCAACTTTCAGCACCCGGCGCCGGTACGAATGGACTTGCCTGGCAAGGCACCTCACTTTGGAGCGTCGAAGGTGTCGGTCCGGTCCATAAGATCGATCCTGAAACTGGCGAGATAGAACTAACGCTGACACCCGAATTTCCCGGTGGAGCCGGTATAGAATGGGACGGCGAGCATCTTTGGTATAATAGCATCTGGCAACAGACATTTTATAAACTGACAGTTCCCGAATTGGAAATCGTCACGACTTTTGCATCGCCAGCGGAGGGGCCGCACGGGTTGGCGTGGGACGGTGAGCACCTCTGGAGCGTTGACATGAACACGAGCCGATTTATCAAACAGTGTCCAGAAACCGGTGAAATCCTTGCCGAATTGAAAACACCTGGGGGCCGTGCGCACGGGTTGGCGTGGGATGGCGAAGCACTCTGGAACGCCGACACAAACGACCACGTTATTTACCGAATTCATCCGGAAACCGGTGAAGTCCTCGATTCGGTTTCATGTCCAAACGAGCCGCATGGACTTACATGGGACGGCACGGCATTGTGGTATGGCGAGGATAAAGCGAAAAAAATCTATCAATTAGCCGTTAGCCATTAGCCATCAGCCATCAGCAAAGACGCAAGCGTTAAATAAACGTTTCTTCTCTTTGCTGACTGCTGACTGCTGACTGCTGACTGCCATTCCCGAGGAAAAAAGAATTGAAGAGATTACAGATTGCCATGCTAACCTTGTTTTTCGGAGTCGGTTTAGCCTTGCACAGCAATGCCGACAGGGTGCAACTGAATACGAGTGCTGCTGTTGTTAGCGATAATCTTGGTACGAGTGTCGGTATAAGCGGTGACTATGCGATGGTGGGTGTTCCGAACGATGATACCGAAAATGGTGCAAATGCAGGTTCAATCCATGTCTTTTTCCGCAGTGAAACCGGATGGGTACAACATCAAAAGTTGTACCTCAGCGATTCGGCAGCTGATGACGAATTCGGAACAAAACTTGCAATGAGTGGTGACTACGCCATCGTCGGTGTACCGAGGAAAGACGATGTAGGCAAGAACTCAGGTGCTGCTTATATTTTCGCGCGGCAAGGCACACAATGGGTCGAGCAGATGAAACTGGTTGCCCTTGACGCGAAGGCAGGGGACTATTTCGGAATTTCAGTTGCAATTGCTGGCGACACAGCACTCGTTGGGGCATATCGCGCCAACAATCCTGTCGCAGACGCAGGAGCGGCATACATTTTCGAGCGAAGAGGCAACTTATGGATCCAGACAGCCGTGCTCGCTGCCCCTGATGCCAGCAGATTCGCAAATTTCGGTTTCTCTGTCGGCACTGACGGTAGGACAGCCATCATCGGCGCAATCCGTGATGACGAAGCCGGTGAAAATGCCGGTGCCGCTTATATATTTGTACGGGACCCGTCCGGTTGGATATTCCAGAAGAAACTCATCGGCAACAACACCGAAGCAAGTGACAATTTTGGGTACGCCGTCGATGTTGATGGTGATTTTGCTATTGTGACTTCACCTAACAACGAGAAAACCGGTGCCGCTTATATCTATAAACGCGAGGAGGGCAGGTTCTGGTTACAAAAAAGGAATCGCACCCGTATCCGTATGATCCCAATTGATCCCGATGGCGCAACTTCTTTCGGTGTCTCGGTCGATATTAGTGGTGAAACGGCTGTCATTGGTGCGAGATCGGGTATCGTTGGTGAAGATACCGTGGGTGCCGCTTACATTTTTACACAAAATGAACCGCCATTCTGGAACCAACACACGAAACTCGTCGCGAGTGATAGAAGCAGCGGGGACCAACTTGGTGCTGCTGTCGCCATCAGTGGAAACGAAGTTATCGCGGGTGCTCCGTATCACAGTGCTGGGGGCCCCAACTCTGGTGCTGCTTATATTTTTGAGCAAAAAGATGGCGGTGGATGGGTTGAGAACATCAAGCTCAGCGATGGCGAAACAGCATCGGAAGATCAGTTTGGAATTTCGGTAGCGATTCATGGGAATCTCGCGATCTCTGGTGCGCAACAAAACGATGATGTTGCGCCGAACGCTGGTGCCGCGTACATCTTTGAACGGAGTGACGTCCTCTGGTTAGAACGCGCGAAGATTATTGCCAACGATGCGAAGGCAGGCGACCTATTTGGTAATACTGTTGCGATCAGCGGGGAAACCGCGGTTATTGGTGCGCCCGGCGTTGATGACGCGGGCCCGGAAGCGGGTGCCGCATACATCTTCATTCGTTCGGGAGACAACTGGATCCAACAGGCAAAATTGGTCGGTAATGACCTCGGTATGTTCGACCAGTTCGGATCCGCACTCGCTATTTATGAAGATACTGTTATCGTTGGTGCTTATGGAAAGGATGAAGGTGGTGTAGATACGGGGGCTGCTTATGTCTTTGTCCGAAACGGTACTTCTTGGTCGCAGCAGGCAAAATTAACGCACCGAAACGCTGTGCCAGGGGATCTATTCGGTTTTGCTGTCGCTGTCTACGGCGACAGTGCGCTTATCGGTGCACACGGGGCGGACGCGGCAGGGCCGAATTCAGGCGCAGCTTACATTTTTACACGTAGCGGCGGCACATGGACGCAAAACACGCAGCTCATTCCAAACGACAGTGGACTCGGTGATGAATTCGGATACGCTGTCGATCTAACGAATGGGGTCGCGATCATCGGTGCGCCTAAGGATGATCGGAATGAAACAGATATGGGGACCGCTTATATTTTTGTAGAAACAAGCGAGGCTTGGATACAACAAGCAAAACTGACTTCCGCTGGGACCGTGTCAGGTGATGAATTCGGGTCAGCAGTCGCAATTCATGAAGGCACAGCAATCGTCGGAGCATGGAAAGATGATCATCCTGTGCTTTTGGGTGACGATCCTGCCGATCAGATCGACAAAGGCTCAGCCTACACCTTTCTACTGGACGGGTTGAGCTGGGTCGAAAAGCGCAGAATTGTTGCGAGCGGTACAAACCGATTTGACCGCTTCGGTGCCTCGGTTGGTATCAGAGGTTCGTTCGCGATCGTCGGTGCCGATGGCAATGATAACGCTGGTGATAATGCTGGCTCTGCGTTTATCTATAATCCTATTGATCTCGGATTCCGTTCTGCGGATGTTCCGTTTCCTGTCGATCTTGGATCGCAGACACTCACAACGTTTGGACATATCAAACAGACGATGATCTTCCAGAATTATCCGAACCCGTTTAACCCTGAAACATGGTTTCCGTACAATCTTGCCGAGAGAACCGAGGTTGCCGTTAAAATCTATGATGTCAGGGGTAGGCTTGTCCGCCAATTGAATATCGGACTACAGGAGCCGGGTAACTACCAGAACCGAGAGAAGGCTGCGTACTGGGATGGTAGGAACGAATCTGGGACTATGGTCGCTAGCGGGATCTATTTCTACACATTTACCGCTGGTGATTTTGAAAGCACCCGCCGAATGGTGATTCTGAAATAGGCGAGTACGCAGTTAACAGTTTTCAGTACGGTTTTCTGCGAAAAACCTTTCAGTTGTCAGAAAGAGACTTGTGGAATTATCACAACCCTCTTTTAACTGATAACCGATAACTGAAAGGAATCGTACCCGATTCCGTACTGATAACTATTAATGGAGGCATTGAATGGGTCAAAACATTGGTTATGACGATCTACAAACCCATATTCCAAAATTAGAGACACCGGCTATTGAGACGTGGGAAAATCAGTATAGCCACCGAGATTATACGATTGAGATTACGAATCTGGAATTTACCGCTGTATGCCCTAAGACAGGGTTGCCAGATTTCGCGACGCTCTGCATCAGTTACACGCCCGACCAGCATTGCGTTGAGTTGAAATCGTTGAAAGAGTACTTCCTTTTCTACCGTGATGTCGGGATTTTTCATGAGCATGTCGTGAATAAGGTTTTGGAGGACTTCGTTAAAGCGTGTCAACCACGAAAAGCGGAAGTTGTCGGCGATTTCAACATTCGCGGCGGCATCAAAACGGTCGTGCGCGCAGAATATAAAAAATAAGATAAATACATACAACGAGGTAATCCGATGTACCACAGACCTCCAACAATCGGCGAATACCTACTCCGAAAATTACAAAGTTACGACATCGAACATATCTTCGGTATTCCCGGCGATTATGTGCTCCGTTTCTATAATCTTATCGAGCAAAGTTCCATTCAACATATCGGTATGACCCGCGAGGATGCTGCAGGCTACGCTGCAGATGCCTACGCGCGTACGAGAGGGATGGGTGCTGCCTGTGTCACCTATTGCGTCGGCGGATTGTCAATGGTGAATGCCGTCGCGGGGGCTTATGCCGAGAAATCCCCTGTTGTTGTCATTAGCGGCGCGCCGGGCATCAGAGAACGCGGGAAAGATGCGCTGCTACACCATAAAGTCAGGGATTTCCATACACAGCAACATATTTATGACGAGATCACGGTTGCGACTGCGCTACTTGATGAACCTTTTACGGCTTTCAACGAAATTGATCGGGTGCTTGACGGGGTGTATCGCTATAAACGTCCTGGCTATTTAGAACTCCCGCGCGATATGGTAGATGTCCGTGGCACGCTCTATCAACGTCCCTCAACGGGTGGGCATCTCAGTGATCCGGACACATTAGAAGCCGCTGTTAAGGATGCGACTGATTTCATTAATCAAAGTAAAAAACCGGTGATCCTCGCGGGCGTAGAGATCCACAGGTTCGGCTATCAAAATAAGTTGATCCGCCTTATGGACGAAAAACGGATTCCGGTTGTAGCGACGCTCCTCGGAAAATCGGTGATCCCAGAGTCACACCCGCTCTACTTGGGGATCTATGAGGGTGCTATGGGACGAGAGGACGTCAGACGATTTGTTGAAGATTCGGATTGTGTTATCATCCTCGGTGCTTTCATGACGGACGTGAATCTTGGGATTTACACTGCAAACCTTGACAGGGCTCGCTCGATCTATGCCACATCGGAAAAGATTACAGTTCGCTATCATTCTTACGAAGAGGTGATGTTTGATGATTTTATTGATGGCATCAATTCGTCAAAACTCCGAAAACGAAGGAAACCGAATTTGGAGTGGGTACTTCCAGACCCGAAACCGTTCGCTTTTGAACCTAACGCATCTTTAACTGTTCGTCGGTTGTTTCGACACCTCAATGAATTTATTACTGATGGACTGATCGTTATCGCTGACGTCGGTGATAGCCTCTTCGGTGCTGTGGAATTGCGAATGTCTCAAAACACTGATTTTATCAGTCCTGCATACTATACCTCAATGGGGTTTGCAGTGCCAGCATCGGTTGGGGCGCAGCTTAGCATGCCTAATAAACGTCCACTTGTTATCGTCGGCGATGGTGCTTTCCAGATGACCGGTACCGAACTCTCAACGATTGTCCGCTATGGACTTAATCCGATTGTTGTTGTTCTAAACAACCACGGTTACGGCACCGAGCGGCACCTCCTTGAAGGGGCATTTAATGATATCGGATGTTGGAATTATAGCGGTATGCCAACACTCTTTGGCGCGGGACGCGGGTTCCATGTCCGAACCGAGGGCGAATTTGACGAAGCCATCAAAACAGCAATCGCCGAGACGCAACATTTTACACTGATTGAAGTGGAACTCGACAAATTGGATACCTCACCAGCACTTGCTCGGTTGGCAGAACGGATGTCTGGGACTGTTTAAAGATGTCGGAACGGTTACGTTTTCTACAGTGCAGTGATTTTCTCACGTAAGAAGTTTGTACAAAAAGGCACCTGTTCTTCCGAAAGTCCGTGCAGTACGACTGCGCCGTCGTAGCCATTTTCTTTCAGTAAGCCGAGATATTGGTCGTAGTCCAAGCGTCCTGTGCCTGCGGCGAGGTGTCCGGCTTGACCGTCTCTGTCTAAATCTTTTGCGTGTGCGAGTGCGATGTCGTCGCCGAGGCGTGCGAACGCCTCATCAAGGATTTCACGCATCTTTGGCAGTTCGCCTTTGTGGAAGATATTCGCGCCGTCCATACAAACCTTTAGGTAGGGGGATTGCATCTCATCAAGCAGGCGGCGCGCTTTCTGTGCAGAATCAATCACGTTTGCGACTTCAGGTTCAAGTGCAAGCACTACGCCGTATTCCTCAGCCACTGCTAACGCCCGTTCCATGGATTCGACGAGGTCGCGCCAAGCCTCTGCTGTGTTGTTATCAGGATGTGCACGCCACATGCTATGCGGGTCGCGGGAGCCGGTGCATAGCGTAATTACCGATGTCCCGAGCGGGGCGCATTTTTCCGCGACAGAACGCAGCATTTGTAACCCCGCATGCCGTTTCTTAACATCGGGGTCAATCATATTATAGGTACCCGAAAGCGCGGAGATCGTCATCTGTCGGGTATCCATCTCTTTGCGGATTTCAGCAACCGACGGTCCCGATGCGGGTACATGATACTGTAGATGGTGGACCCCATGTTCCACAACGGCATCAAGGTTCTCGGTGAGTGTTTTTCGGCGGATTGTGCCTTCCATGAGTCCAACGTGCATAAGTTTCTCCATTAGGGAATTTTATATTTTTCTTCCTGACGACTGACAACCGATAACTGAAAACTGTAGGGCGATTATACAACAGAAAGAGCCATGTAGCAAGAAAAATATCAGGAAACACCTAATCAATATGGAACTCCTTTTTGACACCGTTGACAATCACTTCATACTTACCTGCTTTATACCTTCCATCAATAGCGAAACGGGGAAATTCACCGAGATAAATAGGGACTTGGAACGCTGCTACGTTAGTTGAACAATCGAAAGAGTCGTCTATCACGCGTTTAGCTTTTATCTCAATGATGACCGTGTTGTTATCTTGCCAATGATGTCTCGTCTCGTTGGGGTATTCACAACTGTTCGGGACAGAACCGTGAACCAGAACGATGATAATATAAGGGACACTTTGGTAGTGGTCCCTTGAGATAAAGATTTCAATGTCGTTGATGGTCAAATCCATATTAACATATTCATCTTTATCGTCGTTGATGGATACATCCGTGGTAACATCTTCATCGCGCGAACAACTGGCAAAACCAATTAGGCATGCCAATAACACGACACGTAAAAAAAAGACAAAAAGCGAACGCACGGTTTTCAACTCCTTGGCTATGGAACAGCAACTCCTAATTGATACGAAATATTTGTTCATGGCCGTTGACAACCACTTTATATGCACCAAGCGTGAATGTCCCTATATCAACGACTTCTTGATATTCTGTCAATCCATCCCGGGTGGAAATCGAACAGTTAACATCATTCGGAATTTTAGCTTCAATTTCGATATTGATGGTATTTCTTTCGGCTCGCTTGTGATGTGTCTCAATGAATTCTACACATTCCTTCCAAAAGTATCCATTAACCTGAACCGTAACTTGAGCAGGTCTGCTTTCTGAGATATCTATATCAATGCTGCGAACGTCCAACGCTCTAATAATCGAAATCTCACCATTCTCAATACGAAATACCTCTGTGGTGCCATTAACATTTACTTTATAGGTATCATACGCACCAATAGCGTCCCATTGTCCAATATAAACTGGAATTCGGAAGTTGTCTAAAGCTAGGGAACAATGTGCTCCATACATGATCTCTTCTGATACTGTTATTCTGATGTTGATAGTATTTCCTTCGACCCAATACTGTGTCTCGCGGACGGATTCACAACCGTCGGGGTCCCCATAGACCATAACGATGAGGTAATCAGGTTTGTTTTCTGAAATAAAGATATCGATGTGACCAATAGCCAAGTCCCTTGTAAGATAGCGTGAACACCCCATGATGCCGATCAGAAACGTTGTCAACACAATACTGGCGAAGAACAGTCGCATGATTTTCAACCTCTTCTTGGTAACTGGAGTAAAAATGTTGTAAAGGTGCAAGACGCTCCCGAGTGTAAACGCGAATGTGGGTTCCGGTATCTATGAATTGGTACGGAATTCCTTTTCGACACCGTTGACAATTACTTTATACCTACCCGTATTCGAGTAAAAAAAAGCGCGGATGTGAACTGGGATGAGAAGATTTACTGCTTCAGATGTACATTCGTGAGGGGTTACCGGTTCTTTCGTTGTTATCCTGACGTTGATAGTATTTCCTTCGCCCCAGTCGATCCAGTGGTGTATCTCGTGGAGCGATTGACAACCGTTAGGGATGGATCCATAAACCCAAACCGTGGTGACGTGTGTGTTTTCTGAGATATTTATGCCGATGTCGTTAATGGACAGTTCTCTAACAATAAAACCCTCAATACCAACTTCATCAAGCGTAGGTTCATCGCGTGAACAGCCGACGATACTGATCAGAAGGACTAACAATACAACACGAAAAAAGAATGAGAAAAACACACGCATTCGTTTCAACACTCTCCTTGTCATGAGGTTGAAGTTGAGCATCTTTTTAATGTGTTGCAAATCCTTTCGGCTTTCTTCAAAAATTGTGGATTGCTTAACACGATATTGCTAAGACACTACGGAACTTTACTACACAACTTTGGTAAACACGCAAACGTCGAAAAAGAATAAATTACGAAACTGAATGTTCTGAATCGAACAATCGAAATGTACTGCACTTGACCTTTTAATGTGTTTGTGATAGCATATTTTCACTCAGTAGTGCGGAGGTATCGTTTACGATGAACCCCGAATTGATTATCGCTAAAATATGCAACGCCGTTGATTTGATGATCGAAAGTAGCGTGCGATATAAAGGGTTATTCCCATCCATTTTACATGCCCGGACGGGTGAGATGCTAACAGAGAAACCGCCTAAGATTCCGGGGCAAAGGGATGGCGATCGCGCACATCTCGGTACGAACTTGATTCACGATGAACCGTTGCTTTCCACGATGAACGTGCTTGCTGCAACTGAATCGAAACCGGAATATACCGAAGCCGTAGATCGATATTTGGAGCATTTTGCTCAGAATTGTACGGATACGACGACGGGTCTGTTCCCTTGGGGCGAGCATTCGTTTTGGCAGTTGATTGAAGAGCGGGTTGGATGTTCGCGGAATCCAGCAGGTGGTACCGCTATTCACGACCATCTTCGTCAAGTTCCGTTGTGGCTCTGGCAAAAACTGAATATGTTTAACCCCGCGTGCGTACAAAGTTTCGCCGATGGGTTGGATTACCATTGGACAGAGGGTGACGGACTCGAATACATCCGCCACGCGAACATTGAGACAGAAGCACACCTCGCTCGCGGGGGGCGCTCGTGTGATTTTCCGCGCCATTCAGGCTTTTATATTTTGGATTTGGTGTTCGCATATACGCAAGACCAACGTCCAGAAACCCTTCAGCAGATTCAGAACTATACCGATTACTGGTGGGAAAAACGGGATGCTCGTGGGCTTTTGCAGATCGAAAGTCGTTCACCCAGAGAGGCGGAACGGTTTTTTGAGGTAAATGCTCCCACACAGACATTCTCATTGGGAATGAGTCTACTTGAATCTGCAACGTTGATAGAATCGCGCCTACCTGAATTGGCAGCCCAGATGCGGCAATACGGCTCGGTTTACATTGACGGATTCCTCGCTGCCCCGCACAATCTTGAGACTCGCGAGTTTATCAGTTTATGCGAATGTGAGACGGATCGGATTGTCGAACGTATGTCCTCTTGGGGCAGCGTCTACGGTTCAGGAACTGTGTGCAGCACAGGGGTGCTATGTCTTGCAGGATGGCGATTGACGCAGAATGAAAGATTGATGGAATACGCGCGCGGCGTTGGCAGGACATATCTTGATGAGAAGTTTCCGGTTGACCAAGTTCACGCGGAGGCGTTCAAGATTCCAGCATCGGATGCGGGTCTTACGCTTGAATTGTTTGCGGATCTCTACGACATCACCGGTGAATCGGTGTGGTTGGAAAGTGGCATTGAACTTGCGGAGACAGTGTTAAAAGTCTATTTTCCAGAAACGCTGCCGTACGGGGCATCTGCGATTGATTGGTATGAATCACAGATGGGCGCGGCGTTCTTGATTCACGGTTTGGCACGAGTGGCATTGTTGGCGATGCATCGAACCTGTCCCCTCGCGCCCAATTATACTGCACGATAAGCATTACGAAATTGCAGGACTTTGTAACCTATCGCCTCTTTGTGGGTTACATTTTTAGGCAGAGAATATCTCTGCTTCAAACAAAAAACATGAAAGGAAAATTATGTCAAGAGTACCAATTGGTTTAGAACTATTTTCTGTCCGAAATGAGTTAGCAGAGGATGCCCGAGGCACGATCAAAGCGGTCGCGGAGATGGGTTACGAAGGCGTTGAGTTTGCTGGTCCCCCGCAACATCCTGCCGAAGAATTAAGAGGCTATCTTGACGAGTTCGGTCTGGTCTGCTGTGGCTGGCACACGCCGTTCAATCTCGTGCAAGAAGATACACTCGCCGAAACGATTGAATTCAACAAGGTCCTGGAGAACCGTTATATCATCGTCCCCGGTATACCGGGTGAACTGCGTCAGTCAAGAGCAGATTGGTTGAAGTTGGCAGATGTCTTCAATGGGATCGCCGACAAACTCGAACCGCACGGCATGGTAACCGGATATCATAATCACCACGCCGAATTTTCACCTATGGATGGCGAAATTCAGTGGGATACCTTCTTTGGAAACACGAACGAAGGCGTTGTGATGCAGCTGGATATGGGCAATGCGCTATCTGGTGGTGCCGATCTCGTCGACATTCTGGAGAGATACCCCGGACGCGCTGGCACAGTTCATCTCAAGCCTTACACCGAATCAATAGGTGAGACGGACAGACACGCCGGTTTTCGTCCGATTATAGGTGAAGACAGTGTGCCATGGGATGAGATCTTCCGTATCTGCGAGACGACCGGTGGCACAGAATGGTACATCGTTGAATACGAAAGCGATGCCTACCCGCCACTTGAGGCTGTTGAACGCTGTCTGAAGGCACTCAAGGAAATGGGTAAATAGCAGTCAGTCGTCGGTTTCCATCAGCGGTTAGCAAGAGAAGCGGCAGTTATATCTATGTGAAAAATCACTAAATCGACCTATGGGGTAAGAATTATGAGAACCTATTGTGCGAGTACACTTCCATTTTCTGCTTTTGATTTGACGGAATTTGTGAGCGAGTTATCCGAAGGTGGTGTGTCTGCGGTTGAACTCGCGCAACCCCATTTTTCGGATTTAGCGGTCGAGACTATCGCTGAACTTCGTGAAGAGACCGGCATCCGTTTCAAATCTTTGCTAAGTACGGTGGCGGTTGACGCGCCAGGTGGCATCGAAGCGTTAATCTCGATTCTCGATACTGCACAAAGGCTTTCCGTTCCAATCGTCAGCATCGCGAGTGGTGGCAATGAAACCGCCACTGCTCGTGAGGTTGACACGATTGTTAGTCATCTCAAAACAATCACAGCAGAGGCAGCAGCACGCAATCTGGCGCTTACGCTCTACGCGCACGAAGGGAGTCTCGCCTACAACCTTGAACGCACGCAGCAGATTCTCAATGCGATCCCTGCTGATAATTTCGGCTTTTACTACAGTCCCTACCATTTTCATCGCGCCGGAGACGATCCGGTTGTTGCCTTACGAACCTTGTCGGATCGGTTGTGCAATGTCTATTTCAACTGCGGTGTCGATTCACGGACAGGCAGTGAACCGTTCTGGGGACCGGAGATGGATTTCCCTGCCATTTGTCAGGAGATAAACCGTGTCGGCTATACCGAAGAAATCATGCTCATCTATTTGGGATTGAATGTGGAGACACCGCAACTGATCGTTGAAGGTGTCTTAAACGCGCGTGCGAAGTTAGAAACTTATTTTTAAGCAAAATATCTCGTCTCCGATCTCTCCTATTGCCAAATCTAACCCAAAATTTTCATTTTTTTTCAGATTATGCACGTTTTTTGCACCCAAATTACGTCTTAAGAAATCAAGCGATAAAACAATCGTTTCGTTTTATCGATTTTCGTTCAATGTCTGAAGACCTAACATTTGGAGGTAAAAGATGATCAACAAAATTCGACACACCATTGTGGTGTTATTCATCCTTGGCAATTTTTCTTTCGCTTCTGCTGCGCCCCCCGAAGTGACACGCTTTACATTAAGCAACGGCATCCAAGTTGTCAGTCTCTACGTTGAAGATTCCACAGATGTATGTATTTTCAGTTACCTGCCCCTCGGACTTGTTACCGATGGAAAAGCAAAGACACAGTGGAGCCATCTGATTGAGCATTTGGTATTACGAACTACGGGTCCCATTAAGAACTATGTAGAACGTAACGGACAAACAACGCACCATGGGATGCATCTGGACTTTATAGGGACAACGGACAATTGGAAGCGAGGTTTAGAATTGCAAACCAAATGGCTGTCTAATTCACCGCTTTCAGAGACAGATTTAGCCGAAGAATTGCCCAAAGCCTTGAGCGAACTCGATTTTGTTACCAATAATCTGCATACTGGGCTCTTCGCAATGGCAGCGTGGAATCAAGCTTTTCGGCATGGTGAGACCGATATAGCGATGCGCGGGGCGATTGAAACCGCCGAGTTGAGTGAACTCCAAGCGTATAGAAACCACCACTTGGTCCACGCAGATCGTGTACTCTTATGTGTCATCGGTGGAATTGAACCCGAAGCGTTGCAATCAGCAATGGAAGAACAGCTCGGGCAAATTAAATTAACCGCTAACACGCTACCGAGTGCAACAATACCCGCAGCGGAAAAAAATCGGCGCGCGACTTGGGATGTGAACGTAACGCATTATATGGAAACATACCCGATTCCTGACCCAAGATATAAAAACTATCCTGCTTTTTTCGTGGCGAATGTTCTTTTGAATCAGGCACTCATGATGGATTCGGAACTAAAGCAGTTGACAGGTAGCATTTTTTCCGGTGTAGATCTCATCACGCCTGAACAGACATATCTATACATCACCACGGCACTCAAGCCGGATTCAGATATAGAAAAGGTTAAACAACGCATCAAACATCTGATAAACCAACTAAAACAGCCAGAGAACAATTGGCAGGTTGCCATGACTGCTCCAGTGCTCTCCCAGCAATTCAGTGCACCCATGGATATAGAGATGGTAATGCAGCAGCACAAACCTGCGGGTATGACAGAAACTATGATGCTCGGAAACCTGGGGTTACAGTGGGGATTGCTTGAATATCAACATGGTGATACCTTACCAGAATTTGCAAGCGCGCTTGCCAATGTTTCCGCGGATGATGTTGCCGATGTTGTCAATCGATATTTAACCGAAGAGGCGCGGATGACGTTAGTTCTTGCACCAGGTGATGCGTTTCTTGATGAATTCGGCGCGGTTAACGAAGTTGAGATAAAGCAACCGGAACCGCCGCCTGCGGAGCCGATGCCGGAAGCGAGTGAAGCAGACATGGCGAAAGCCAAAGAAATCCTCGCTGCAGCAGTTGCAGCACACGGTGGGCTTGAGAAACTGCAAGCAGTCAAGAACATCGTCATGGCGGGGCACGCAACCGCCAATTCACCCACAGGACCGCAAATAGAAGGCACATCATACTACGTCTACCCTGACAAATTTAGACAAGATTTGAAGATGCCGCAAGGCGAAACGGCTTACGTCTTTGATGGCACTTCTGGATTCGTGTTGATGCCAATCGGGGTTCAACCGATACCACCACAGATGGCTAATACCTTCAAAGATGCGGTTTTCCGAGAGTCGTTGTGGCTCCTGACGAACCTCTCACAAAACGACATTCCGATCCAGTATGCTGGCACAGAAGACGTACAAGATAAACCTGCGTCTATTCTGCTGATCCCGCAGCCATCTGGCGAGATGATGAAACTCTTTGTGAGCGAGGATACACATTATATCGTGAAAATTGCCTATCCTGATTCCTCTCAAGGTATTACTGTTAATCGGGAAACGCTTTTGAGTGATTACCGCGATGTTGATGGCGTTAAAGTCGCGTATCATGCTGTGCAGAACATAGACGGTCAGCTCTTTAGTGTAAGCCGGATAACACGTATTACATTGAACGCTGAACTTGAGGCATCGCTATTTCAGGAACCGAAATGAATCGGAATGGTATGAAGTATTAGCAGAAATCCAATCGTTTGTGTTGATGCATTATGGAGAGTTCTAATGGAGAGAGATGACGTTCAGTTGATTCACAACATCTTATCTGGCGACGACGAGGCGTTCAGCACCTTGGTTCGGAAATACCAAAAGAGTGTTCACGCCCTTGCGTGGCGGAAGATCGGCGATTTTCATTATGCTGAGGAGATTACGCAAGACACCTTCCTTCAGGCTTATGAGAAACTCCCGACCCTCAAGAATCGCAGTCAGTTTGCGGGGTGGCTGTATGTCATCACAAATAATCTATGCACCGATTGGCTCCGAAAGAAGAGACCTGCAATGCAATCGCTGGGAGATTCATCTGTGAAAGCTATAGATAAACTGACCTATGAACGTTATATCTTGGAACAGCGCGAGAGAGAAGCAGGTGAACGTCGTCATGAACTTGTCAAACAACTTCTGGAAAAATTGCCAGAGAGCGAACGCACAGTGGTAACGCTTTACTATCTTGGCGAAATGACCACAAAAGAAATTGGCAAATTTCTGGGTGTATCGGTGAACACGATTACGAGTCGGCTCCAGCGGGCGCGAGAGCGTTTACAAGCATCAGATGAACGCTTGATTAACGAAACGCTTGGCGGTTGGCAATTGTCTGGTAACCTACTTGAGGACATCATGCGGCAAGTTGCTGACATAAAACCTGTATCGCCGCCAACCGGAAAACCGTTGTTGCCATGGATGGCTCTTGGGACGGCAACAGTTTTAGTTATATTGCTGCTCGGTGTGAGTCATCAATATCTTTCCAGATTTCAGAGACCGTATAGTTTCGAGGCACAATCCGAACCCACTATTGAAATCATTGAGGCACCTGTGGTTCTTGAGACCGTCGCAAAACCGGATGTACGCAATCAAATCGGACGGGCTGCCACCCCCGGTAAAAACAGCAGCACCGGCTCACAGGTTTCTGAGGAGGTCTCAGTACCTACCGCATCAGAGGGTTTCCCTAATATTTTCACTTCTAATACCGTCCCTGAAGTGACACGCTTTACGTTAAGCAACGGTATCCGGGTTGTTAATCTCCATGTCGAAAATTCCACGGATGTCGGTATCTTCAGTTACTTGCCCCTTGGACTCGGCACCGATGGGAAAGCAAAGCCATATTGGAGCCATCTCATTAATCATCTGACAGTCCGAACCGCAGGTCCTATTGATTTCAGAACAAGTAACGCAGAGACAATGGTTGATAATATACGCTTGGATTTCATGGGTAATACGGATACATGGACGCGAGGTTTGGAACAACACGCTAAATGGCTTTCAGGACTTCCGTTTTCTGCAGAAACGCTTACTGAGGAACGTCCGAGAGTGTTATCGCAATTTGACTCTATTGAAGCGAACTTGGCAACACATAAGTTGGCACAGGTTGCGTGGAACCAAGTCTTTCGGCATGGTGAAACCGATATAGCAATGCGCAAGGACATTCAATCGGCGCAACTCAGTGAACTCCAAGAATATCGCGATCAACATCTGGTCCAAGCAGATCGCGTCCTTTTATGTGTCATTGGCGGCGTTGATCCTGAAACCCTGAAAGACACAATGGAAAAACAATTCGGAGCTATCAGCTTAACCGAGAAAACGCTTCCCCGACCAACGGTCCCGCCAGAAATAGCGAAAGATCAAAACGCTACTTGGGATATCAATGTAACGCATTACATGGAAACCTACCCGGTCCCTCGTCCTGAAAACGAAGACTACCCTGCACTCTATATAGCGAGTGTGCTTTTACGGTTAGCGTGTATACAGGATACCCTATTAAAAGAATGGACAGGCGGGATTTTCTGCGGTGTTGACCTCCTTACACCTGAAGAGATATACTTATACATCACTGCTTCACTCAAACCAGACGCAGATATAGAAAAGGTGAAGCAGCGGATTCGACAATTGATGAACCCGTTAAAGGAACCGGAGAACAACACTCAGGTCCCTATGATCGCGCAGGGCCTTTCGATGGAATTCAGTGCACCGCCGGACATGAAGACACTCATGCAATATAAACCTGAGAATGTGCCAGAGAATCTGATGTTCCTGCAGCTCGGTGTCAGTTGGGGGACAATAGAATACCAGTACGGAAGCAACTTATCGCACCTTGCAAGTGCCTTCGCGAATGTTTCTGCGACTGATGTTAGCAACGTCGTCAACCGATACCTCACTGCAGAGCGTCGCATGACCTTACTCCTCACGCCACAAGCAGTCGTTAATCCCCAAGCTCAGTAGAGTTTTGTTTGGGGTGTTTTTGCGTATTCCTGCGGATTTCTTCACGGTTTCCTAACCGCATCTATGAAATCCAATAATTTATCCAAAACTAAATCCCTTGGACTTACTCACTCGCTTTCACAACAGTATATTGCTGCGGTTGACCGTCAACAATTTTCAACACGCGGATACCCGCAGCAGGTTTAATAGGATGACGGTTCCCATCAAAGCCGGAAATAGTTGTTGCCCCTTGGTAGTCAGTGATAGCAGCAACCGCATCCCGAATCATTACGGGGTCGGTTGATTGCGCGTTTTCAATCGCTATTGCCAATAGCTTCATTGCATCGTAACCTAACGGAGCAATACCAATAGGTTGATCTTTAAACATTGTTTCATAAGCAGCAGTAAAACCTGCAGCAAGTTCATCCGAGATACTACAATAGTAGGAATTTTCGAGAGGCGTGTTATCCTCTAAAATGTCTAACATCAACGAATCATCCCAACCATCGCTGCCGATAAAGGTGGCCTTAATGCCCATCTCCCGTGCCTGCTTCACTATCACTGGGCTCTCTGGCGGGAAACTTGCCAAAAGCAGAACATCAGGGTTTGCCTCTTTGATGATCCCAAGTTGTCCATCAAACATTGTA
Organism: Candidatus Poribacteria bacterium; assembly: GCA_022820835.1. GTDB lineage: Bacteria > Poribacteria > WGA-4E > WGA-4E > WGA-3G > WGA-3G. The sequence goes on along the minus strand of JAJEET010000123.1, from coordinate 23,188 downwards.
TCACCTTGTTCATAGATTTGATTGGCAACAATGCGACCGCCAAGTTCCTTGAAATTTGCATCAAATGCGTTAACGAACCCTTTAGAGTAGACATCCCCGTTCTGCCAAATCATCGCTGCAGTTTTCTTGCCGAGGTCTTTCGCCACAAAACCTGCCATCACTTTTGCTTGCAACGCATTTGAATTCGCCACCAGAAACAGAAAATCTCTTGGATCATTACCCGTATTCGTCACATCCGCACCTGTTGCCCCCACAATCACAGGGATATTGGTGATCGGTCCAACTTTAACAGCACTACTCGAAAACATCGGACCTAATATAGCGACAACATTTTCTTTTTCAGCTAATTCTTTTGCAGAATCAGCAATGTTTCCTGTCTCTACTTTATAGATAAGTTCTACCTGTCTCCCAAGAACCCCGCCTGCCTCGTTGATTTCGGCTAAGGCGAGTTTCGCACCATCGCCAAAAGTCGCGTAATTGAGCAACGGATGAATCAAACCCACTTTAAGTATAGGCATTGGTTCTTCAGCTATTCCGACATCTTCGGTTTTCTCTTCCGCAGAAAGGTAAGCGACTGAGAGGACGAGTAATATGCATAGTGTTAACCTAAAAATTTTCGAATTCATCAAAATCTTCGGTGTAGAAACACCGCCTCCTTTTGCTTGAAAAAAGTGTTAAAAATGTAGAATAATACTATCGTGTGTCGGCAGCTTACAACCTGCACGCGAGTGCAATCTTGCCGCTGACCGACCGTTGTAAACTGTTGTAATCAGTTAAAATACGAGTCCAATGAAAATGACATTTAAGTTCCATGCACAACCTACAAAGACGGAGGAACAGTGGCTTCTTTCGGAGTTGCGCCACATGTGCCATCTTTGCAAGCACCAGCGCGCGTGCATACAACTCGGCATAAACTTTGGGTCTGTCCTTTATAGTGGTAATCACAGTCTCTGCTGCACCTGCCATGAGGGGATTCACAAGATTGTTCCTCGTTTTCTGTGTTACGGCATACGGCGCGTGCCTATTACTTTTAAGTCAAATCTTCGAGTTGTGGCATTACTTCGTTCTTGAGGAGTGTCATGGAGTTCAACCACTGCTCTTTGGGATCCCATTCGTGTCCCATGGCGAGTAAGACGCCAAAGCCGCCGACTTCATCGTAAAGTTCGCGCAGACGGTTTGCAACATGATCCGGACTACCAACGATCCATAAGGTATCTAACAGATGTTCGAGGCTCATGTCTGCGTCTTCTATATCTTGATTCGGTTTGAAGTGTGCAGGACTAAACAACTTAAACCAATAGTCCCTAAAATCACGTCCGAGCGTACCTTCGAGTGCCTCTTTGCGTGCCTGTTCGGTAGTATCGGCAACATAAACTTCACGGGCAATGCGCCATGTCGAGCGAGATGGTGACAAGCCGGTCTTTTCTGCACCTTCTTCCACCGCGTCCCAGTGCGTCTTGATAGTAGGGACGTGCGCGAGATTAATGCTCATCGGAATCCAGCCGCGTTCACCAGCGAAAATTAGCGTGTCCGACCTTGCCGAAGACCCTGCCAACGCAATTGGGGGATGCGGTTTCTGATAAGGCTTCATGTGGACGCTCACAATATTTGGACGGTACTCGGGGATCTTGAATTCCCAGAAATCAGTTTTATAATGTCCGGGTTCCGGGTCTGTCCAGATTTTGAGGACGGCATCGATCCCTTCTCGTGTTGCTCTACGCCTGTCTTCACCAGCCATGAACATCTCCGCGTCGCTCGGTGTAGAGCTGGAACCGACCCCCCAATGAAAACGTCCGTGCGTTTGATGGTCGAGTTGTGCGATGCGATGCGCGACAACAGCGGGATTGTGGATCGGCATACAGGTAATCCCTGTGCCGAAAATAATGTTCTCTGTCATCGCAGCCGCTTTTGCAATAAACAGGTCTGGAGACGGTATGTTTTCCCATGTAAACGTGAAATGCTCACCGACATACGCTTCTTTGTAGCCCAGTTCATCAAGAACTATCATCTGCTCAAGGTCGTCGTCTAACGTCTTGGTGGTGTCACTGCCGGGTGGATGCAAAGGCATTGTGAAAAAACCGAGTTCCATAAGCAAGCTCCTTTGTGGATTCCGAATTTTTAGGCTATTGGATGTGCTCCGTATTTTACCATCTATGGTATGATTTAAGTCCGTTGCGCACGATATGTTGTTGGGGAATCGGTAAATTAACGGTGTATTTTAGAAACTTGACAAAATCGGTCGGATGTGTTACTGTTTCTACGAAGCTTTGGGTATTGGATAAAAGTTACCATAAACCCAAATATTTTTCAAGCATTTTTAAAGGAGAAAATCTGCATTATGAATGTGAAGATATGTGCTTTAATTTCAATTGTTCTACTTACCATACTAACAGGATGCGAACGAGCAGGTCAGTTGATCCAAACAGACACGACTCCGCCGACAGAAACAACATTAAAAATTGGTGTGATTCAGCCGTCTCACAGTTATACGACTTTTAGTCAAGGTGCCGAAACGGCGCGTGCCCAAATTAATGATAATGGAGGCGTGCTCGGTATGCAGGTCGAGTTTATTACCCGAAATAACGAACCTGTGATGGGTGAACTCCCAACACCAGAAGCAAGCATTAGTGCCGCAAAAGACCTCATCGAGATGGAAAACGTCTTTGCACTCTTGGGTCCCGTTCGTTCATCCATGGCCATTGCGGTCGGTCCGATTGCGCAGCAAGCACAACGACTCATGCTTCCCGGTGCCAGTGGTTCAACCGTCCCTGAAGCCGGAGATTATATTTTTCTCATCACGGTCCCCAACCCGTTTCAAGCGAAAGTGATGGCAAGTTTCGCTATGAGCCCTGACGAACTTGGTGCCACAACGGCTGCGACAATTTATGAGGAAGGCGACGACTACTCCATTGATCTCGTACAGGCCTTTGAAGCAGCTTTTCAGGAAATCGGTGGTCAAATCGTTCACAGCGGTGCCTATTCTGCTGGTGATACTACTTTTACTGCACAGCTCACAGAAATTCATGAGGCAATGCCTGATGTTATCTTCTGTCCCGGTCATCAGCCAGAGGTCCCACGCTTCATTAACGCAGCCCGTCAAGTCGGCATCACAGTGCCTTTTCTCGGGGGGAGTGCGTGGGATGACAGAGAACGATTTCTCAGCATCTTAGACGATAACAGTGTGTTAGATGGCAGCTACTATCCAACCAATTTCTCGGTTGCGACACAGGATGCGGATGTGCAGGAATTCGTGAGCGGTTACACCGCGCTCTTCGGAAGTCCGCCAGATGGAATCGCCGCTTCGGGCTACGATGCGATGCGACTCTTGGCACGCGCAATAGAGACAGCAGGTTCGCTTGACAGCGTTGCAGTTCGCGATGCCTTCGCTGCAGTTAGTGATTATAAAGGCGCGACAACCATTTCACATTACGATGAAAATCGACATCCTGTCAAAAGCCTCGCAATTCAAGTGATCCAAAACGGGCAGGTTGAACACTATAAAGTTGTGGAACCGTAGGGCACTGAGGAAAATAGCAAAAGATGGCACCAACATCGCCTAAGGCTTTCTTAATCGACTTGGATGGGACGCTCTACTTTAAAGGTGAACCTTATCCCGGCGCAATTGAGACCGTCAACTATCTACGGCAAAAAAAGTATCAACTCCGGTTTTTGACAAACACGACTGCCAAAACACCAAAGATGCTTCACGCGCAGATGCAGACACTCGGTTTTGATATCTACGAGGACGAAATTTTCAACGCAACTTACGCCTGCCTCCAATACCTACGTTCGCAACCGAAGAACCGTTGCCACTTCATGGTTGATGATGCTGTCAAAGCGTTCTTCAAGGAGATACCGGTAGATGACGAGGCTCCTGATTTTGTCGTCGTCGGAGACTACGGCGAGGGGTTTGATTTTCACGCTTTAAATCACGCCTTTCGCCTGTTGATGAATGGTGCTGAACTGATAGCCTTGCAGAAAAACCTCTATTGGTTCTCTTCAAAAGGCATGTTCTTGGATTGTGGCGCGTTCGTGACACTATTAGAGGCAGCTACAGGTAAAACCGCTAAAGTCATGGGCAAACCGAGTGAGACGTTGTTCAAAATCGCGCTTGAAAGTCTTCAATGCTCTCCAAGTGAAGCTGTTGTGATAGGAGACGACATCACTTCCGACATCGTTGGGGCGCAGGGAACGGGAATGCGGAGTATCTTGGTTAAGACTGGAAAGTTTAAACCCAATCAGTTGGAAAACCCTGTCGCGAAGCCGACATGGGTGATCAATAGCGTTGCAGAATTACCGAATATGTTTTAAATAACATTTCTTTACACTTTTCTATAGGAGTGCCGGAGGCAACACTTATGACGAATCAAATCATTCGACTCGGAGTCGTTGGGTGTGGATGGGCAGGCTGCCGTGCCATCGAAGCTGCGAATGCGACCTCGCGACTCAACGTTATCGCGATTGCAGAGCGTGACGCAACCCGTCGTGAACAAGCGGGAGATGACAATGCTGTGCCACACCGATACGCCGACTATCACGAGCTCCTGGACAATCCTGCTGTTGAAGCCGTTTACCTCGCGACTTCTCCCGATGGTAGATTGCAGCAAGTCTTGGACGCGCTCAGTGCTAATAAGCATGTCTTGGTACAAAAACCGCACGCCATCCGCGCGCCTGAAATTTTAGAAATGGAGGCAGCGGCACAACAATCTGGCAAGACCCTTCAATTTTGCTATTTTATGCGTCATTTCCCGAACAATCGAAAGATTCGGCGCGCTGTTCTGAACGGTGCAATCGGTGACCTATATCACGCTCGCGCTTTCGGAAAATACAACTTTATCCCAGACTTTGATGAGAACAGTCGTTGGTTGCATGTCTACGGGCAAAAAGGCGGTTCGTTAGGGCAACACTACTCGCACGAGCTCAACCTTATGTGGTGGTGGATGGGGTCTCCGAAGCCGGAGTGGGCATTTGCTGCGAAGCATGTGCTGTATCCGCAATATGACGGACCCGAAGGCGCAGCGGAGGACTACTTCACCGGTCTCCTCGGGTGCGAAGGCGGGAAAACGATTCAGATTGACTGCTCTCGGATGAGTCATTCGGATTCCGCGAGCGTCGTAGAACTGTACGGGACAACCGGTTCAATCACAAACGGTGGTATTGCGCGATTTAAAGATGGCGAATTTATCCGAGAAGCGATTGATGAACCGACGGAGATTGACCACGGTGAACTCCCTGCAGAAGTGCCTGTTTTCTACTATGAACTGAATCATTTCGGCATGGCGATAGCAGGCGAAGTGGCACCGGATGTCTCTGCTCCAGATGCTTATGTTTTCATGCAGATTTTGGATGCGCTTTACGACAGCGCGAAGAGCGGCGAGAAAGTCGACATCTCTTCGTAGGAGCGATCCCGAAGTAATGCTTGACAAAATCAGTTTCCGCTGTTAACCTATACAATCTGTCATTTTTTATTAATGTGGTTTTGATTTTTCACATCAAGGATGTCGAGGAGACAGTTTATGTATAAAACTGCGATGTTGGGATGCGGTGGGCGCGCCCGTGGGCATGCAGATGCGTATCGCTTCGTTAAACGCGGGACACTCGCCGCAATCTGCGATATGAACGAAGAACGCCTCAATAACTTCGGGGATGATTTCGGTATCTCATCACGCTACACCGACTTGGATGAGATGCTCGAGAAAGAGAGACCGGATGTGCTTCACATCGTCACAACACCTGTGGTGCCGAGTAGCGAGGAACGTCTCCGTTATCCGTTGATGAAACAGGCATCCGACCACGGTGTTCCAGCGGCGATTATTGAAAAACCAGTCGCTGTTGAAGGTGAAGATTGGAAACAGATTGCGGAGTTAGCAGCAGAGACGAAAACAAAATTTGTCGTCAATACACAGCTCGATTTCCATCCGAAGAATTTGGAACTAAAAAAAGATGTCGCCGAAGGACGCATCGGCGAGATTCGGTTTATTGATGCGAGTGCGCGTAGTAGACCCGTCGAACAAGGCGGACATGTGCTACAACTGGTGTCGTCTTACATTGACAACTCACCTCCGGTACGGGTTCTTGGGCAAATCTCTGGAAGGCAGAATTTAAAGTCTGCCCCTGGACACCCCGGTCCACCGCATGCAGTCGGGCATGTTCTGCATGAGAACGGTGTCCACGTTTCTCTTGCTTTCGGAACAGAGATGGCACAAAAGGCATCCGATACCCAAGGTGTCTACGATCATAAACGGGTCTTTGTTGCTGGGACGAAAGGCTTCGTACATTGGCGTTTCAGCAGTTGGGAACGTTCAACATTGGACGGTGGCTATGAGAGCGGTCCACTCAATTATGGCGAGCAGGATGTTGTCGCGCAGGCAAACTTCACCGAAGCCATTTTTGATTGGTTAGACGATGAGAGTACTGTGCATCCGACGCATCTCAAGCAATCGCTTATAGAATTTAACATTATTCTTGGGATGTACTATAGTGGGCTCACAAACGAGATTGTTGATCTTCCATTTGAACCGCCGGATGGGTTGATGGGTTTACTCCGAGAAAAATTATAAAAAGTTAACTTGTATTTTCTTTTGTGGACATCTAACCATTTGGCTTGATATTGGAAATAGTTAGGACTTACGCAGTCCCCGTTGCAGGCGGGGTTTCAAACCCCGCCTGCGGTGCGTTTTATGTGGGATTTGATAAAAGACGCGTAAGTCCTAATAGTATTGAAGGAGAAATCTTTATGTATAAAACCGCGATATTAGGGTGCAGGGGGCGCGCCCGTGCACACGCAAATGCTTACCAGTCCACCAAAGGCGGTAAACTCGCCGCTATCTGCGATATGAACGAGGAACGGCTCAGCGAATTCGGGGACGAATTCGATATATCTTCACGCTACACCGATTTAGACGCGATGCTTGAGAAGGAGAAACCGGATGTCCTACATATCGTCACAGCACCCGTGTTGCGCGGGACAAGTGAACGCATCCGCTATCCACTGATGAAACAGGCATCTGACGCGGGTGTGCCCGCTGTGATTATTGAGAAACCGATTGCTGTGGAAAGTGAAGATTGGAAGCAGATTGCAGGGTTAGCAGAAGAGACGAAAACGAAGTTCGCCATTAATACACAACTCAACTTTCACCCGAAAAATCTGGAGTTAAAGAAAGATGTCGCCGAAGGACGGATTGGCGAGATTAAATTCATTGATGCGAGTGCGCGTAGCACGCCAGTCGACCAGGGTCCGCATGTGCTCCAATTAGTGTCTTCATACATTGACAACGCGCGTCCAGTGCGAGTGCTTGGACAAATCGCTGGAAGAGATCATTTAGATTCAGATCAGCCGTCTCCGATGCATGCCGCTGGACAAATTTTGTATGAGAATGGTCTCCACGTCTCTGTCGCGTTCGGGACAGGTATGGGGACAACTGCCTCCGATAACCCGGGTATCTACGGTCACAAACGTGTCTTTGTCGTTGGTACGGAAGGTTTCGTGCATTGGCGGTTTAGCAGTTGGGAGCGCGCAACGCCAGAAGGTGGCTACGAGGGCGGCCCACTGAACTACGGCGAGCAAAATAGCGTTGCGCAGGTGAACCTCACCGAAGCCGTTTTTGATTGGTTAGATGATGAGAACAACGTGCATCCGACACATCTCAAGCAGTCGCTCGCGGAGTTTAATCTTCTCTTAGGGCTTTATTATAGTGGGATAACGAACCAGATTATTGACCTCCCGTTTGAACCGCCTGATGGATTAATGGACTTGCTCCGGGAGAAGTTGTAAACTTATAGGCATAGCGGCAGGCGAAATTCTCGTCTAACGCGAAACAGTGGCTTCGCCGTTGTGTCCAAACTGCGGACAGTATTGACGTTCCGAACAAGCCGGAATATCTTGGGAGTCTTGTAGTTTTGGGAAACTTAGTTTATGACGCACAAACGATTTTAGAGATCATTTCGGAGGAAACCATGCAACAATCTTCCATCGCTGAATACTTAGCACCAGAAGCACATGAACAAGGAATCCAACAAGGAATCCAACAAGGGGCTCAAAAAACTATTCGTGAGAATATCCTTGAGGCACTCGCCTTTCAATTACAGCCTGAAATCGCTGAAACTTTTAAATCCGATTTGGAGACGATTAATGATTTGCAGCGTCTTAAGCAGCTCTTTCGCACTGCGATGCGGGTGGAAACAGCAGATGATTTCACACAGGCATTAAAAGAAAATGGTGAGTGAACCGTTTAAAGGTTGGGACATCAACCTTTGGATTAGAGGGTGTTAGACTTGCTATCGCAAGCGACCTTCGTAGACTTCAACCGAGGTCGGAAACCCACGATCTACACAGAAAAGCAACGGATTCTTAGAGAATCCCACTGCTTTAGTTGTGGGAGTATGTCAATATAATCAAAGTATTAAAGGAGACATTTCTGTGTACAAAACTGCATTTTTAGGGTGCGGTGGACGCGCCCGTGCGCATGCAGATGCTTACCGTTTCGTTAAACGCGGCAAGATCGGTGCGATCTGCGATATGAACGAAGAACTACTCAACAGTTTCGGAGACGACTTTGGGGTTTCCTCACGCTATACCGATCTTGATGAGATGCTTGAAAAAGAGAAACCGGATGTTCTTCATATTGTTACTGCCCCAGTTCTACGCGGGACCAGCCAACGGATTCGCTATCCATTGATGAAACAGGCATCCGATGCCGGTGTGCCGGCGGCGATTGTCGAAAAACCGATTGCCGTTGAAAGCGAAGACTGGAAGCAGCTTGCCGGATTAGCAGAAGAGACGAAAACGAAGTTTGTTGTTAACACACAACTCAATTTCCACCCAAAAAACTTGGAACTGAAACGAGATGTCGCAGAGGGCAGAATCGGTGAGATCAAATTTATCGATGCGAGTGCGCGGAGTACGCCTGTAGACCAGGCGCCCCACGTGTTGCAACTCGTCTCTTCCTACATTGACAACTCGCGTCCGGTGCGGGTGCTCGGACAGGTTTCTGGGGGTCAGGATCTGGATTCCACTCAGCCTTCCCCTATGCATGCTGCCGCTCAAGCTTTATATGCCAACGGTCTTCACGTCTCTCTCGCCTTCGGGACGGGCTTAGGGCAGAAAGTGCCTAAAGAACCGGATGCCGGCAATCATACACATAAACGTGTTTTTGTTGTTGGCACGAAAGGGTTTGTGCACTGGCGGTTTAGCAGTTGGGAACGCGCAACGCCAGAGGGTGGCTACGAAAGCGGTCCGCTTGACTACGGTGAGCAGGATGTCATTGCACAGGGCAACCTCACCGAAGCTGTTTTCGACTGGCTCGATGATGAGAGCAAGCAGCATCCGACACATCTCAAGCAGTCCCTTGCAGAGTTCAACCTACTTTTAGGAATTTATTACAGCGGTGTAACAAATGAGATGATAGATCTCCCGTTTGAACCGCCTGATGGCTTGATCGATTTACTCCGAGAGAATCTGTAAAAAGTTGACTTGTATTTTTTTCTTAGTATCTAATCCATTTCGGCTTGATATTGGAAATAGTCAGGGCTTACGCAGTCCTCGTTGCGTGCGGAGTTTCAAACCCCGCACGCGGTGCGTTTTACGTGAGATTTGATAAAACAACGCGTAAATCCTAATAATATTGTAAGGAGATATTTTTATGTATAAAACTGCGTTTTTAGGGTGTGGCGGTCGTGCTCGCGCCCATGCAAGTGCCTACCGTTTCGTCAAACGCGGCAAAATCGGTGCAATTTGTGATATGAACGAAGAATTACTCAACAAATTTGGAGACGACTTCGACGTTTCCTCACGTTACACCGACCTGGATGAGATGCTTGAGAAAGAGAAGCCGGATGTCCTTCACATCGTCACAGCACCTGTGCTGCGTGGGACAAGTGAACGCATCCGTTATCCACTGATGAAGCAGGCCTCCGATGCGGGTGTGCCAGCGGCGATTGTCGAAAAACCGATTGCCGTTGAAAGCGAAGATTGGAAACAAATTGCCGAGTTAGCGGAAGAGACAAAAACGAAGTTCGTTGTTAATACACAACTTAACTTCCATCCCCAAAATCTGGAATTGAAACGGGATGTTGCAGAAGGCAGAATCGGTGAGATTAAGTTCATTGATGCAAGTGCGCGCAGCACACCGGTCGATCAGGCACCACATGTGCTGCAGTTGGTATCCTCCTATATTGACAACTCGCGTCCGGTACGCGTGTTAGGTCAAATCGCTGGGCGGGAGCAGTTAGACTCTGCGCAGCCATCTCCGATGCATGCCGCTGGACAAGCTATATATGAGAACGGTCTACATGTCTCTCTGGCTTTTGGCACTGGCATGGGGACTTTAGCGTCTGACAGTGGGAGTACTGTTGCACATAAACGTGTCTTTGTTGTAGGTACGAAAGGTTTCGTCCACTGGCGTTTCAGCAGTTGGGAACGTGCAACACCAGAAGGCGGCTACGAAGGCGGACCGCTGAACTATGGCGAACAAGATATTGCTGCACAAGGCAATCTCACTGAGGCGGTCTTTGATTGGCTGGATGATGAGAACAACGTGCATCCGACGCATCTCAAGCAATCGCTTGCGGAGTTCAACCTGCTGTTAGGTCTTTACTACAGCGGGATAACGAACCAAATCATTGATCTGCCATTTGAGCCGCCTGATGGGTTGATGGATTCACTTCGAGAAAAATTGTAAACCGATAAATCGTAAAATATTAAAGGAGACATTTCTGTGTATAAAACCGCAATGTTAGGGTGTGGTGGGCGCGCCCGTGCGCATGCAGATGCTTACCGCTTCGTCAAAGGTGGTCAACTCGCTGCAGTCTGTGATATGAACGAAGAATTACTCAACAAATTCGGAGACGACTTCGGCATCTCTTCACGATACACTGATTTAGACGAGATGCTCGAAAAAGAGAAACCCGATGTCCTGCATATTGTTACCGCCCCCGTGCTGCGGGGTAGCAACGAGCGTATCCGTTACCCGTTGATGAAACAGGCGTCCGATGCGGGTGTGCCAGCGGCGATTGTCGAAAAACCGATTGCCGTTGAGAGTGAGGACTGGAAGCAGTTGGCAGGATTAGCCGAAGAGACACAGACCAAGTTCGTTGTTAACACGCAACTCAACTTCCATCCCAAAAACTTGGAATTGAAACGGGATGTCGCAGCTGATAGGATTGGTGAAATTAAGTTCATTGATGCCAGTGCGCGTAGTACACCCGTTGACCAAGGTCCACATGTGTTGCAGTTGGTATCTTCTTATATTGACAACTCACGTCCGGTTCGTGTGCTCGGACAAATCGCTGGACGGGAACACTTGGATTCAGCCCAGCCGTCTCCGATGCATGCTGCTGGACAAGTTATATATGAAAACGGGCTGCATGTTTCCCTTGCATTTGGTACGGTTATGGGGACGATGGCATCCGATAACCAAGGTGTGTACAGCCACAAACGTGTCTTTGTTGTGGGTACAAAAGGTTTCGTGCATTGGCGTTTCAGCAGTTGGGAGCGTGCAACGCCAGAAGGTGGCTATGAAGGCGGTCCACTGAACTACGGTGAGCAAGATGTTGTTGCGCAAGGTAACCTTACAGAGGCGGTCTTTGATTGGCTGGATGATGAGAATAACGTGCATCCGACACATCTCAAGCAGTCGCTCGCCGAGTTTAACCTACTGTTAGGGTTATATTACAGTGGCATAACGAACGAGATTATTGACCTACCATTTGAGCCGCCTGATGGGTTGATGGATCAATTGAGATCCAAGCTGTAACACAGACTCTTGTTCTTTCTGTCCATCTTGTTCGCCGTCCACTGTATGGTGAGGCCTCACGCCTCACCATACGCGTTCATAAATGATCGTCCCGCCCCTATTTCAAAAAGTGTTGTATTTATATGTTTTTTGTGTTACAATTTTTACTTAAATCTTACAATAGGTAAATTTTACGACAACGCAAAAATGTGTCGTGCAATAGTTTACCTACTTTTTTGGGGACACACAGGAGGCTACTATGTTAATACGGATCGTTACGATTACGCTCGGCGTGATGTTTACCTTGGGTATCAGCCTAACTGGCTCCGCTGAGATTACCGAAGATATGGTTGCAGCGGCATGGCTGTTTGATGGGAATGCCGAAGACGTTTCTGGCAACGGGTTTGATGGCGAATTAGAAGGTGGTAAATTCGTTGCTGGTCAAATTGGGGAGGCACTTGAACTCAACGGGACAACCGAATGGGTCGAAATCCCGAAACGGATCGGCGAATTTGAAGAAATTACCTTTACCCATTGGGTCAAATCCACTGGCCGAGAATCGCAGTGGCGTGTTTTCTTCAACGTCAACGGTTGGAAAGCAGGCGACATTCACTACCAGATGCACCCGAACAATAAAGTCGAATTTTCTATTAACGGTAACCCAGGTGGCAACGACTCCTTCGCGAACTATATGGTAGCAGGTGATGAAATGGATAAGTGGGTCCACATCGCAACTGCATACAGTGCGAAGGAGAAGAAAATCCGTTTTTATGCTAACGGCGAACTTGATGTCGAACATGACTGGGGCGGAAATCCTGGTATTCTCGATCCTGCCCGGATTGGTGACTGGAATCAACAGAGACAGTGGGAAGGATTGATTGACGAATTCATTATCTTCAACACTGTTCTCAGCGAAGACGACATCCAATCCGTTATGAATGACGGCCTTGAGACAGCTCTCGCTGTAGATGCCAAAGCGAAATTGGCTGTCACGTGGGGAAGTTTGAAAAAATAAGCAAGGAGTCTCACTTGATGGGAAACATATCACTGTGTACACTAAAGTCGCCTACCCTGAAGGTGGATTCGGTATCCGAGAGTGGCAGTCGAAAACGCTCATTGACGATGTGGAAGTCTTTGATACAGGGGGCTCAAGCCTTGCCGTCGCACCGCGGGACAAACTCGCTGTTACATGGGGACTGTTAAAATCAGGTCAATAGACTTTAAAAACTGGATATAGCGTAGGACAGGCAACAGATGGATTTAGGACTCAACGGAAAACGAGCGATTGTCACCGGAGGCAGTCGAGGTATTGGTAAGCAGTGCGCGCTTGCGCTTGCACGAGAGGGTGTCCACGTTTGTATCGCTGCCCGCACACAGGACACGCTAAATCAAGCACTCACGGAGATTAATCAGACTGGGCATAAAGGGCACGCTGTTGTTGGTGATCTAACCCTACAAGCGAATTGTGAGAAGGTCGTGCAGGCAATGGTCGCACGCTTTGGTGGTGTTGATATTCTCGTTAATAATGTCGGTGCCGCTCGGAATACTGACATTCTGGAACTGTCACCAGAATTGATTGATGACGCGCTTGGATTGAAAACGTACAGTTGTCTACGAATGTCCCAATTGGTTATTCCGTTCATGAAAGAAAATCGGTGGGGACGCATCATCAATATCGCAGGTTCGGCGGGTACAAGTCCTACCCGTGCGAACGTACCCACCGGAGCAGCCAATATTACGATCCTGAATATAACGCGCGCCCTGTCCGATGCTGTTTCGGGAGATGGGATCTTGGTAAATGCGGTTTGTCCCGGATTAACCAATACTGGCCGTGCTCGTACCCAACAGCGTGCGAGAGCCGAGCGCGAGGGCTGCGATGTTGAGGAATTGTTGCAGGCACTTGGACAAGAACTTCCTGCGGGTCGTATCGCGGAACCTGAAGAGGTTGCGAATGTCGTGACATTCTTAGCCTCTGAAGCCTGCTCCTATATGTTTGGCACCGCACTTTATATGGATGGCGGCAAACGCCGTTCGACACCGTAACGTGAAACGTTTACTATCCAGACACTGATCTGGAACCACACAAATATACTGTTGACTACGGGAGATAGAATGAAGGTCGAGAACCGAACCATCTTTGAAAACGATAACCTTCATGTGCTTCGCGGACTTGACACGAATTCTATCGATCTGATTTATCTTGATCCGCCTTTCAATTCCAATCGGACGTTTGAGGCATCCATAGGCAGTGAAGCCGCAGGGGCAAGGTTCAAAGATTTTTGGACACTGGAGGACCTCGACGACGCGACTCACGGTGAACTTGCAGACAGGGAGCCGGAACTCTACCGTGTCATCAGTGCCGCTGAGTTTAGTCATGGCAAGTCCATGAAAGCCTATCTTATCATGATGGGCATTCGGATGTTGGAGATGTTCCGAATCCTCAAACCGACGGGGACGCTTTACCTTCATTGTGATGATAACGCGAGTCACTACCTGAAAACGGTGATGGATACCGTCTTCGGGAAAGATAACTTCAGAAACGAGATTATCTGGCAACGGGCGGTAACCACCAAGGGTAACCTCAAAAAAAGGTTAGCCCGGGACTCCGATAGTATCTTCCGCTACTCGAAAAGTGATACATACACCTGGAACCTTGATGCGGTCACGATACCATACGATATGGCGAATTTGGACGAGAAAACGAAACGTCAGTATTATTGTGTTGAGCCGGAAACCGGTCGCCGTTTTTCGCTGACTTCCGTAACCGCGCAGACGCACGACCCCGAATCTCATCTGACTTATGACGTGATGGGAGTTGTCAGAACGTGGCGGTGGGCGCAAGCGCGTATGCGTAAAGAAATAGCGGCGGGACGTATCGTTCAGACGCGACCCGGAAATGTGCCGCGCTATAAACGGTATCTTGATGAACAAAGGGGCAAACGGTTGAACAATATCTGGGTGGATATCCCAAATTTGACTGCAAGAAGCAAAGAACGGATCGGATACCCTACGCAGAAACCGATTGCCCTGTTAGAACGCATCATTGCAGCGAGCAGCAACCTCGGCGATAGGGTCCTTGACCCCTTCTGTGGGTGCGCGACGACGTGTGTGGCTGCGGAGCGGTTACAACGCCGATGGATAGGTATAGATTTAAGTCCGAAATGTTATGAATTAGCGCAGTCCCGTCTCGAACAGAGCGGTATTAATGAGCCGGTCATTCACCGGAAGGACACGCCTAAGTTTTACAAACAGCACCAAACCTATAAACACATACTATTCGGAATTCAGGACGGCAAATGCAACGGTTGTCAAACGTCATTTCCGTTTCATAGTATGACCCCCGATTACATTGTGGCAAAACTGAAAGGCGGCACTGATGCCGCTGATAACCTTCAGTTGTTATGCAGTGCGTGCAGTTCAAAAAAAAGAAATCGGACGCAGGAACAACTGATTCAAAAGTTAAAAAACAAAGGAATACGCAAATGCGAAAGTGTATGAAGTTTAAATTTGCTATAGCGATTCTAACAGCAGCTGCGCTGTTGTTCTATACAATGAGCCTACCTGTTGAAGCCAAACGCGATAAGGAATATGTGGCAAAACAGTTGAGGAACCTCAAAATAGACGGAAATCTTGACGAATGGGAACGCGCCGAAATCGTTGCTTTCGATGAATTGAAGGATGTCGGGGGTGGTATCCCGAAAGCGAGTGATTTTACCGGTCAAGGTAGGGTCGCATGGAATTCACAGGATCCGACCCGCATCTATTTCGCTGTCCAAATCACCGACGACGAACTCCAAGACATCCATCCGCCTGATAACAAATGGTGGGAGGATGATAGCGTCGAGTTTATGTTTGATTTCGATAACGGCATGGTCCGAGACAGTCTCGTTCAATGGACGCTCGGTGCCAACGGTGAGGACCTATCCGCTGCGGCATCAAAACAAAACACCGAATGGGTGCTCGTCAAGAATGGGAACGATTACATCTACGAGGTCGCTATTGACCCGACGAAACCGCGCGGTAACCCGCAGTTCGCGAATCCGGGTGTCGGCGATAAATTCAGAGCGAAACATGGGTTGACAATCGGACTCAGTTTCCACATGAACGATTGTGAGAATGGCACTCGCGAACATCAGATCGGGTGGACACCTGGCGGTGCATGGGATGGTCTCTCTTATGGGGACCTCACTTTTGACGACGAGATATTAGCCGTTGAACCTTCGGGTAAACTTGCAGTTGTTTGGGGAGGGCTGAAACAGTAGAGAGGTTATCAGTTGTCAGTTGTCAGTCGGTTTCTTGTGGGATCAGATATATTGTGTGTTTTACAGGATATCTAACTTTCCACAAGACGTTAACCGAAAACCGATAACTGATGACTGACAACTACACAACACATGCCGGAATCTCGTGCCTCCTTTACATCTGGAATCACGTTTCGTGCGCTCCTAATTGGCACACTCCTTGTTATTGGGAACGCCTATTGGCTCGCTTATGCTGCGGAGATGATTCAACCGCAGTTTCTCCTCAATTTCGTTTCCCTCTTCTTTAACGCTATTTTCACGCTTTTTGTTGTCATCGGCTTCAATCTGGCGTGGAAAAAAATATCGCCTCGCAACGCGCTGACCACGCAGGAACTCCTCGTTATCTACATCATGGTTGTCATGGTATCCACGATCGGTGGGCACTCAATGATGACTTTCTTGATCGGTACACTCGCACACCCGTTCCGGTTCGCGACGCCTGAAAACGAGTGGTCTTCTCTTTTCTGGCGTTATATTCCGACCTGGTTTGTGCCTGAGGATTACGCACTGGATGCCTACTTTAAAGGCGGTTCGACCTTCCATCTGCCGAAACATCTACGCGGCTGGATGGTCCCGATCCTTGTCTGGACAGGGTTTGTTACGCTGCTCTGGTTCACGCTGATATGTTTCATTACGATCATCCGCGTGCAGTGGACAGAACGTGAAAAGTTGGCGTATCCGATCATCCAATTACCGCTTCAGATGGCACAGGGACGGAAAAGTTTTTACAGAAACAGTACGATGTGGATAGGCTTTTCGGTTGCCGCTTTCATTGAAATCCTCGCAGGCTTGAGCCATCTATTCCCGCAGGTCCCTGCTATCCAGCTCAGTTCTTATTCTATTACACATCTGTTCACGGACAAACCGTGGGATGCTGTGGGGTGGGTCCCTTTGTCTATCTACCCGTTTATTATAGGACTCACATTCTTCGTGCCGTTGGATATTTCGATGTCGGCGTGGTTCTTCTATCTGTTTGGTAAAGCGGAACGCGTGGTGCGTATGGGAATGTTAGGTGAAGGTGAGCTCTACTTTGCGGAACGAGCAGGTGGCGCATGGCTTGCTGTCGGTGTCCTCGCGTTGTGGGGGACTCGGAGGCATCTCCGTGATGTCATCCAAAACTGCTTAACGGCTAAAAAAGCGTTCGACGATTCAAATGAACCGATGCCTTACCGTTTCGCCGTCGTTGGAATAATTTTCGGGACCATCGGACTCACACTATTCTCGATAAAGGCGGGGATGTCCTTAGGCGGTGTGTTTGGTTTTATCGTCATTTTCATTGTGATGGCACTCGGCGTAACGCGGGTCCGTGCCGAGTTCGGGCCGCCATCGCACGAGATTCTTGCGCTCGACCCTGCGCGATTGATGGCTGTCACTTTCGGACCCCGGTTCGTCGGCACCGGTAATCTCACGATTATCTCTTTCTATTACTGGCTCAATCGACTCAACGTTTCACATCCGATGCCGAACCAATTGGAGGGGTTCAAGCTTGCTGAACGGGCAGGCATAAACAGCCGAAGACTGGTCTGGGTGATGATGTTCGCTATCGTTATCGGCACACTCGCGTCGTTTTGGGCGTTCCTCTACCTTCTTTATGAGACAGGGGCATTCGCTGTACACGGTTATATCGTCGGTATCGGTGAAGAGGTCTTCGGGCGGCGTTTAGAGCGGTGGATTAATAACCCTACGGGTCCGAATTGGGACGGCACACAATCTATGGGGATCGGGGCAGCGATGACCTGGATCCTCTATTTCCTACGGCATAAATTTATGTGGTGGCCCTTCCATCCGATCGGGTACGTAATGACGGCGGCGACATGGGGCGGTCTCGCTGATTTCTGGTTCTCTGTCTATATCGGTTGGATGATAAAGTTCATTATCGTCTCCGTCTTCGGTCTACGTGCCCATCAACGCGCAGTCCCATTCTTCTTAGGACTTGTGATGGGGGATTACGTGTTTGTAGGGTTCTGGGCATTGGTCGGCACGCTATTTGATCTCCCGACGTACGTCCTCTGGTCGCCTTAGCATTTAGCGGTAAAAGCGTTATCCGTTCTTTGAAGAAGAGGGTTCGTCGGTCCCGTTTTTACCGTTTTTGGCATCGTGTGTTTTCAGCAACTCTTCAAGCGTTATGCCCTTTTCTTGCGCTTGCTGCAACTCACGATACACTTCCGCTCTGCCTTCTGCTTTACCTTCTGCTCTGCCTTGTGCGAGGATTTTGTCTTTGAATAGTTTTGCATATCCTAACATGATAGCCTCCCATATATGCGCTGATATGAAGAACCAGCCGACTATTAACGTCATTAGCACCGCCGTTCGTGTTGATAACGTTTCACCTAAATGTTCCCAAGCCCAACCAGTGAAAAATTCAATCAAAACATTGGCAATGACTAAACTTGAAAAAGTCCAGACAAATACATTAAACCACTTACGAGGGATTCTTACTAACGATACATAGTCATTTCCGTTTTGATTCATAAGTGAACTCAGTTCTAAACACGTAGTCTTATGTTCTGAACATAGACAACCGTCTGTTTTCCATCCGCAATAGAAGTTATTCAAGGTTGAAACGGTCTTTTTCCAATTATACTTTAAAAGTTGGATGAAATCAAATTAAATTGAAGCCTCGAAAGTGTGTAGGTTGGGTTGAACGGGAAACCAGATATACGCCTCAATGGAAACGTTACGCTCGCTTTTCCAATAGGCTTTCGTGTGAAATATTTTGAGTGAAACCCAACAAAACCGAGCCAGACAAATCCCGCGGCCCGTCCCTACAATTCGGGCAAACTTTCAACAATCTTTACCGTCTTTAGGCTGACAGTGATAACACGCGCAATCAAATCCACAATATATTGTGGCGCATCGGCGCGGTTCGGATCGTTGACGATGCCGCTCCGTTTGTCGGTTTTGACACGATACTGGTCCACGATCCATTCTAACGCAGAACGTGTGCCGAGCCGATAGTTGTAAACCTCCGCAGGGATACCGTCCAGCGTCAAGAAATCGTTATACTTCAGCTGCGTTTTGTCTTTAGAGAGTTTCATCTTTTCCACATCCCAGTTGACCTGCATGCCGGGGGTTTCAACCTTTCGGAGTTTATCGTATTTCGGAACAGATTCATAGTTGACGTGGAGATCTGCTAACGCTGCACCGGCTTTGGAAAAACTCCAGAAGTCCGCTGCAACCCCCCTGTCAAGGGGGGCAAGGGGGGTTGGGATATGCGGCAGATCGCGCTTGAGGTTCATCTCGTATTTCTCGCGATAGGTGGGATGGTGCAAGAGGGCGTAGGTATAGTGGAAGATGTCCCACTTGGTGATAGTATCATCGCTGTAGTGCGTCCGGAATTCTGCCAACGCCCAATCGGTGATGTTCTCTTGTCGGTTCGTGCCATCCTCGTCGTAGGTGTAGAAAGGGAAGCATTGGGAATCGCCAGTAAGGTGTACATCTGCCAACTGCTGTGTCATCAAGCAATGAAATGACTTCTTACTTCCCAGAGCCGTGAGGCAAATCACCCGATTTTCTGTTTCTGTCTCTGGCGTAGGAAAAATGGATGGAAAAACGTACACGACATCGTTTATTGTTCGGTCAAAATAAAGATTTGATTTCGTAAACGGACGATAGACGGATGTTCTTACCCTATGTTCTTCATACTTAGTAACTGTGCCCCGTTTTAATTTCACTTTTAGGTCGCGACTCCAACTGATTTTTGTGTCATCATACGCAACAAAATCATCAACGTTGATTTCCTTCTGATTTTCCTGACGTTTCCACCTATCTACTTCCGTGTTGTAGGTGTCACTCATCCGCAGAATATTTTCGGTGAGAACGTTTTGATTAAAGTTGTAAGCCCACGCATCACGGTTGGTTTTAACGCCCGCGCTATAGGTTTTGAAAATCACACCTGTCGCAGGACCCTTTTTCGCCTTTGCCTCCTTTGTGCCTATTGGAATAAAGGTGTTGAATTCGGTATGGAGACCTTCCGTGAGCCATGTATGCTTAGGGTCAATGTCTACCTGTTTCATCGGAACGTTTGTATAGTCTCCGAAGTCGGTTAAAAGCTTCTGCTTCTCGCGCGCTTTGAGATAATCGTCAACAGCATAGAGCCAAACTTCCGCTGTCTCCGATATCGTTTCTGCTTTTTTGATGAAGAAACTGATTCCGACACCGACTCGAATCTGGTCATCAAAAACATTACCTCCCTCTTTTCGACGGCGTTCACCGGAGGTCCGCGCATTCCCTTTGAGGTCAATGTGATAAATCTTGCTGAAATCTTGGGCGAGATGTTTCCGCATCCCATCAAACGCTATGCCGTCAAGAAAACCGTTATTCGTCACAAACGCTACAACGCCTTCATTTCCAATTCGTTTTGATGCCCACAGAATCGCTTTCACATACGGATCCGAGAGCGCGTTTTTATTTGTCGCTTTTGAATCTTGCGAATATGTCTCTTTTAGCAGCGCGTCTATCGTCTCATACTTCCGATTTTTATTATTGTCGTTTTCATTAATCTGCCCCATGTTATAGGGTGGGTTACCGATAACGACGAACATATCCGCTGCTTTCTGTCTTTGCACCCGCTCCGTGTTCTCACGCGTGAAGAGCTCCCCTTGCTCCGGCTCAAGCATCTCAAACGTATCCGCAAGCGCGATCCCCTCAAACGGCAGATATGTTCCTGTCCGTTGAAAATACTCCTGCTCAATGTTGAGGCTGGCGATATAGTAGGGTAGGAGCATCACCTCGTTGCAGTAGAGCGCATGGCGATATTTCGCCTCTAACGCAGTGCCTTGGATGTCCTGCATGAGCCGGACGATAAAGTTGCCAGTGCCGACGAATGGATCGATGATATGCACCCCAGTATCCGATAGCGACCGGTCGAACTCGGTTTTCAAGATGTGTTCAACGCTATTCACCATGAAATCGACGATCGGTTGCGGTGTGTAGACGATGCCGTGCGTATCCGCCACATCTTCAGAGAATCCTTGAAAGAACTTTTCATAGAACGCATTAAGGAAGTGCTGTTTTTGCGAGAAGTCTTTGCAGAGTGTGGCTGCCTGCTCGATAGCGACGTAGAACCGGTCTAAGGGTTCAAGAAACACGTCCCGACTCACTTCATGCCGCATGAGGACGTAGCTGACGTTTTCAATCTCGCGGGCGATAATGTTCCGGTGGGTAAAGTCTGACCGATTGAAAACGGTACGGAAAATCCGCTCGGTGAGGATGTGTTGAATGAGCATCTCTTCGACGGCATCTTGTGAGAGTTCCGGGTTAATGGAGGTTCGGCAGATGTCATAAAAATCGGTGAACGCCTCCTTGAACGCCGGATCCGTCTCGTGGCGTTGATCGATGAGTGCTTTCAACGCGCTTGCGAGGTCTGGAACGTGCGTTCTGAAATCCGAGACTGCTGTCTGCCAATTGTCAAGTGCGGGCGGCACGTAAGCGAACAGATATTGAAGCGCAGCAATCAGGTGTGCGGGTTCGGTGGTGTCCACGTCTAATGCGACCTGTCCATTTTGATATAGGATGGCACGCTGTGGGTTTTGGAAGAGGATGTTATCGAGTGGGTAGCCTCTGGCACGCTTTTCCGCTACTGCTTTGAGGAGATCGTCATCTATATCCTTTGCTTCCCAATAGGCGAAGGGGAGTCCGTATTCGTCGAGAACTGCACCATCAATGACGATCCGGTTTCCCTTTGCGGTGTGCATCCCATATTGCGGGATGAGCGTAGCGTTCAATTGTTTGGCACAAGTATCCAATAAGAAGGCAAAAGGATTGCTGACCGCGCCTTCGTGTGTGGCATTGTGTTGGTCGTATTGCTGGAGCGTGGTGTAGTAGTCTCGGATCGGTTTATGGGTAGGTTTTAGGTTCAGTTTCGGCATGGAGGTATGATAATAGGTTTGAGGCGATAATCGCACTAATATGCTGGTTGGTATCCAAGACGATACGCATCAAGAAAGCAACTGACTCCTTTTATGTATTTTCTCAGCGCGTGCCTCGGCAATTGCTTGCTCGATATCGTCTTGTGCTTCTTCTTCACTCACGCCTGGCACTTTTCCCATATTCTATCCAATACCGAGAAAGCTTGTTCTCGCTGTTGAAGCATCTCTTGATATGCTTCGATTGGAACAATCGCAGTGAGTGGTGTGTCGGCGCGTTTGATTATCAGTCGATCTCCGTTACGGTAGACTCCGTCGAGCAATTCACCAAGCTTTTGATGCAATTCCGTTGTTGAAACTTCTTTCCTCATTGTTCTCTCCGATTAGTGTTGTTAGTGTACAGGGCGGGCAGTATATTACAAAGTATATCATAGATTCCCCGAAAAATCAAAGGTTTTTAGGCTGTCTCAGGGGCCTGATTATAGGAACATTTAGAATTCAAGAGAAGTTTTCTGTTGAAGAATCAGTGAAACCCAATATCTTATCTTTTCAAAAGCATTGATACATCGAAGAAAAAATCGTCAATTTTGCCAAAAAGTGATATAATAAACATTGGAGTAAAGTTTAGTTTGCCTCATTATACGATAGCGGCACTTTCTATGGAACATACTGCTGTTTTTGGTCGAACTCACGCTGGTGAATGTGAAAAAAGGGGATATCTTCATGAAACGGGAAATCTTTTTTTTAGTAATCCTGTCAATTGTTCTATCCGTAAGTTTAACGGATACTTTCGCTCAGTACCAACCGCACACACAATTAGGTTTACCCGAAGGTGCTAAAGCCCGTCTCGGTAAGGGTGGAATCAGCATGGTTGCTTACTCGCCTGATGGTAATCACCTTGCCGTTGCAACGACTATCGGCACATGGACCTACGACACGCAGAATGGAAAAGCGATCAAAATAGCCGGAGCACATCAGCACGGTGTTCGGTACGTAGCATATTCCCCTAATGGAGACACTCTTGCTACCGTCGGTAGAAGTGAAGATCAATTCAGTAGAAGGTCCGGCAGCACATTACGTTTGTGGGATGCAGCTACAGGAAAATCCAAAGCGATACTCGCGGAACATACAGATTCTGTCTACTCTATAGCGTATTCACCAGATGGTTCAACAATCGCATCCGGTGGACATGACAAGACAGTGCGTTTATGGGACGCAAATACAGGGAGATATAAGACCACACTTGCCGGACATACAAGTTATGTCCTGTCTGTCGTATATTCACCAG
>JAJEET010000033.1 GCA_022820835.1 Candidatus Poribacteria bacterium | reverse complement strand
TTCTAAAGCCTCATGCAATTCGTGTACGAGAGTTTTCAGTAAGGCTTCTTGCGTGTGTTCTTCGCACTTCACTTCGGGGACTTCTGGTATCCACCCTATCCATGCAGCCCCATTTTTCTGAATGTGAGCGGTATAGGTTTCTTCGTATATTGGGTCCTGTATTTCGAGAGTTTTAATTTTTTCCATGTCTATCTCCTTTGATTAAGAGAGTTTAGTAAACTCCCACGACGACGCTTTCTTGGAGTTCGGTGAGGAGGCGGAGATTTTCAACACCATCCCATGGATATTCAGGAATTGGTTCAGCGCGTTCGGCTTCGTCGCGTTCCAAAAAACGCGGCACAAAAAACTCTTTTGTCAGGGTTGTGAGCATGACGCGTCCGGTTTCGCCGTAATCGACGGTCTCTTCTGGATTGTCGGGGTTGACCAACTCAATGACAGCGCGCGGATGCGGTGGATAGTAGATAATCGCGTAGTTATCTGCTGGATCAAAGGGTTTACAAGTGGCTAATCCCATGAGTGTATTGCCGTAAGTTGGGATAAAATCAACGCCGGGAACGAGTTCCTCGCGTGCGAAACGGTGGAACTGTGCGTCCATCTCGGTGCCGCCGCAGAAGATGCCTTTGATGCCTGCTTTCGGCAAGGAAATTTTTTCAGACAACGCTTCCAACAGCTTCGGCGTGGTGAAGAGGCATTGGACGTTTTCATGGGCGCGCAACACGTTGAGTGCCTGTGAGATCACGTGGTTCTTATAGGCATCCATCTCCTCATTTTTTCCATAACGCACGAGTTGGTTCACCCAGCGCGGATCGAGATCGACGTGGAAACAGATGCCGCCGCGATGTTGGGCGAGATGCTCGACAGCGAGGCGTAAACGGCGTGGCCCCGTTGGTCCTAACATGAGCCAATCGCTATTGGGCGGGAAACCCTCATCGGAGAGGGTTTTGCTGAACAACTCATAATCGATATAGAAATCACGGACGCTGATCCGAGTCTTCGGAACACCTGTTGAGCCTCCGGTTTCAAAGACATAGATCGGTTCATCGGCGTAAGCCTTCGGTACCCAACGTCGGACGGGCCCGCCGCGGAGCCATTCATCTTGGAAATGTCCGAGACACTTGAGGTCGGCGTAGCCACCGATCTCTTTTCGCGGGTCGAAGTCAAGGTTTTCCGCGAACTCCAGCCAAAAGGGACATCCGGTCTTCGGACTGAAATGCCATTTGACGATTTCTCGAACGTGTGCGTCAAGTGCTTTTTGGTTTTCAGCAATTTTTCGGGTAAGGTTCATTTTTTCTCTTCTATTGCGACCAGCGTATTGCGGGTTACGATGTAAAGCACGCCGTCTTTTGCGACGGGTGTCGTATAAACAGCACTGCCCATGTTGGTTTCAAAAAGCACCTCTTCAGTTTTGCCTGCTTTCAGGATAACGACATCGCCATCCTCGTCGCCGAGATAGACCTTGCCATCCACGACGTAGGGGGAACCCCAGATTGCGGCGAAGGTGTCGTGCTTCCAGTAGAGGTCGCCGGTTTTGACATCCAAGCAGTAGAGGTATCCGCTGAGGTCTGAGATATAGAGGAGTCCGTCAGCGATGGCTACGGTGGACATCGTTCGATTGAACTGTTCATCGCCGAAGTGCCATATACCAGCAGTTTCGGTAATATCACCGGTTTGGGAGGCATCGATGCACCAGAGGTGTCCTACGCCTTCTCCATGTTCTGGGTCCTGTCCGACGGCAACAAAGATCTTATCGTCGTAAACGACAGGTGTTGAGATGATGTTGTTACGTGTGCCGCGGCCGCCGAGTTCCCAGACGGAATTTTTCGGGTTACAATCAAACTTCCAGATGATGTCCCCGGTTTCCGGTTCAAAGGCGTATACCCAGCCGTCGCCGCCAGGGATAATCACCTGAGGAACACCTTTGATGACGCCATAGGCGGGATTTGACCACTGTCCGTGCAGTATATTTTCACCCGGAGAGGCATCTTCCCAGACGAGTTCACCCGTGTGTTTGTTCAGTGCGATGAAAGATGGCGCGTCGGGTGAAGGGATATGAATATGCCCTTCATCAACGCCGTTACTCGTTTCTAAGAATAACAGATCTCCGGCTGCGAGTGGTGAACAAGTTGCAAGATTATGCGGAAAGACATCCAACTCATCCATCATATCGTAGCTCCAGATGATGTCGGCATCAATCTCGCTTGTTTCGGTTTCTTCGGTAAACGGACCGTCGTTTTCACCATCAAGGAACCCTTCAGTGTCAACACAAACGACTTCACAACGGTTGGAAACGTAGTAGAGTCGATCGCCTTCAATATAGGGCGTGGAACAGATACCCTGCAGGGGCCAGTCGTTAACCCTCCCTGCGGGGAGTTTGGTGTGGGTCGCTTGCCAGAGGAATTTGCCATCGGATTCTCGGAATGCCATGAGATTCCCGCGGTCGCCGGTCAGTTTCGGGTTGTAGAGTGCTTTGTTATTCGTACCGACGAAAATTTTTCCACCGATAATCAGGGGGCCTGCGTAACTCTGCGAACCGAGTTCCGCAGTCCATTTGATATTCTCACCAGTTTCTGAATCCCAACTTGCGGGAATATTCTTTTCGTCGGAGACCATATTCCGACTTAGCGTACCACCCCACAAAGCGATCTCTTCTTCCGCGGCGGCGGTGGATACTACAAAAGCGAGAAGTGCGGTGAGTTTTATGATGTAGGTAAATCGTGATTTCCAAAAAGGTTTCAATTGAACGACTCCTTTGTTTTGATGTTACGCGTGGTGTTCTTTAGAGGGCTACCATACTTTCAGATTGTCATAATAGATATCGGCTGGGGAGTTGCCGTAGATACCGGGACTTCCCTCGCGATTCGGCAGTGGATCTTCAGCGGTGATCGTCCATTCTGCCGGTTCGGATTCACCGGTTCGCCAGACCTTTCCACGGATGATCGCTTTATCATCCGCAATTTCTACCATCATTTTCATTGTGTACCAGACACCTGTCTCCCAAGCGAAGTCGATTGTCTCCGCCATCCGTAAGTCTGATGCCCATGAACGGATTTGTAGACGTTGGTGTTTACCCTGCATATCCAATGTATATCGGTTCGCAATGAGTCCCATATCTGGTACTCTGCGTTTATTTTTTCTGCCCATTAGGTCAACTTGGATCTGATAGTCTTTCATTGTTGAGGGACCGATGTAAACATTGGAGCGGTCTAAACCGCGCTGGGGTGGAGGCTTGACTAAGACCTTATTCCCGTCTTTCTCACGCACAAAGAATTTACCAGTTGCACCAATCCAGTGCGTGGGTATCTTTTCGAGTTCAATTGCCTCAAAATCCTCTGTCCACGGGAGTGATGGTATCACCCGGACGCGAGCGGTCGCTTTTATATCGCCCGATTGGACAGTAGCTGTACCTGCATGTGCAGCGGCGTTTGTATCAGGCGTAAATGTGCCGTCTTGAAGTGTCCCCGTTAAGCCGGTCTGACTCCATTCCGTGTCGCCGATTGCACTCGTCTGTTTGCCATCTGCATCGAATCCGATAACGCTGAACACAACAGGATCGCCTGATGTGAGCGTTTCTGCCGGGGTCAATAGTAGTGAGGTGGCAGGTGCGGTTGACATTTCAACGGGTTTTGGTGCCATCTCTTTACTGGCACACCCTGCGGCGAGAATGCACACCGTCAGGATAACGTAAAGTGGGATAAAATTTCTCATTATTCTTTCCTCCCGAGACAGTAGAGGCGTTCTTCTGTCGTGAAATAGATGCGTCCATCAGCGATGGCGGGTGAACCGAAAATTTCGACGTAGTGGTCTTCATCGACTCGACTTATCTCTTGCGTGCTTAAGGTCTCACATTTATCATCGCCGGGCTGAAGAACCGCAAAACCGCCGTTGACTTCCGTGACATAGAGTTTTCCGTCTGCCGAGACGGGTGAGCCTCTGCCGACTTTGCCGATGTTATGCATCCAGAGGAACGCGCCTGTATCTGCATTAACAGCGTGAAGGTTAGCGGAGTTATCCACGACGTAGAGGTGTCCGTTGTGGATTGTCGGAGATGCGTATCCGACGTTAACTGCGTCATACCGCCAGAGTTCGTGTGTTTTGGTGACATCTCCAGTGCCAGTTGCGTCAATACAGACGACGCGTCCCATCTCGGTATTGTCTATATTTTCTTCGCTATGTGAGGCGTAGACTTTCGTGCCTGAGACGATGACAGATGTATTGATACCGCGTTGACTGAGTTTGAAGCCCCAGACCATCTCTCCGGTGTTCTGTTTCATTGCGTAGATACCGCCATCCGCATTACCACCGATGATGAGTTGTTGTCCGTTGATATTTGTCACGACAGGTGTGGAGTAGGTCGTGTCTAAGGGTCTACCACCGGGGGTTGAGATCCAGATGAGTTCGCCGCTGTGTTTGTCGAAAGCGAAATAGCGATGGCGTGTCGCGGCTTGATCGCCCCATCCGGCGTTGAGATAACTGATAATGACGAGGTCGCCAGCAATAATAGGGGTGTGAACGCGGCCGCCGTAGCCGGATATCCGCCCATACTCCTCTGTGAGCGAACGTGACCAGAGGATGTTACCATCTTTGTCAAAGCAGAAGAAGAGTCCTTGGACCCCGTGTGCATAGATATTCCCGGTTTCTGGGTCGCCAGCGAGGCTTGTCCAGCCGACGCGGTTGAAGGTGATGGTCGTATGAAAGACGTTAAACTGATAATTCCAGAGGCGTTCGCCGGTTTCAGCGTCGAAGCAGGCGACACGCTCCTGTTCGGTGATGTCTTTGCCGATACGTCCCATGACGTAGACTCTGTCGTTGAGAACGATCGGTGTGGAACGTCCGATGAATTCTGCTTCCCAGATCAGGTTTTCACCCTCGACTGACCACGTTGAGATTAACCCAGTTTCAGCAGAGGTACCATCTTGATTCGGACCTCGCCACGTTGGCCAATCGTTAGCCATAGCGGACATGGAAACAGCAACAAAAACAAAGCAGATGAATAACCGACAGAAGATCGGTTTCTTATAACGCAAATTTCTGTTCCTCCTCGTGTATTTTACATGTATTTTCAATGTGTTAAGACGATGAAAGGGTCTTAATGTTTAACTCGGTACGCCCGTGAAAAGCAAGGTATTGCCTGCATTTACAATGTATTAGGCGCGCCAAATCGTTTTGTTTTCAACGCTTTCTAATACACTATTATAGCATATCTGGTGTTTTTGAGAAAGGATTTTAATCGGGTGTCGTTACGGAAGAAGTGGTTGTCAGCAAAACGGTTTCTATCAATAGTCAGAAAGCATCACTGAAAACAGATAGATTCAGCATTTGTAGGCGGGACTTAGAAATTTATAGTAGAGTTTGAAAATATATTTACACTTTGATAGACAACAGCCTTACTGCAGGCGAGGTTTGCAACCTCGCCATTGTAAAGGTAATTACGGGATCTACGATAAAGGAAAGAAGATTGTAAGAACATCACTTACCCCAAGCATCTGTATTTTCTGGTAGCACAAACTGGAAAGTTTGTGCTACAAAAGAGCTGCATGCGTAAGTCCTGGATACTGCTTATTTTTCTTTTCCTACTTCCGGGTTTATCTCTTTTGCTTTTTTGAAGTCAATTTTCGCTGCGCTATGTTGCCCGAGTGCCGCTTTTGCGAGCCCACGATTGTGGTAGGCGACGGCATATACGGGATTAAGTTCGATGGCTTGGCTATAGTCTGCTATTGCACCAGTGTAATTCCCAAGTTCACGCTTCACATCCGCGCGATTGTTATATGTATAGGCATCCTCAGGTTTAAGTTCAATAGCCTGTGTAAAGTCTTCTATTGCGCCGTCATGATCCCCAAGTTCACGCTTCGCCCACCCACGATTATTGTAGATGTAGTAGATATAGGAATCGTTAGGCGTAATCATAGTTTTCCCTGAACCGTGTTCAAAATGTATGTCGTATGTAAAAGAGCCGTCCCCATCCTCAAGTTTTTCGATAGCGTGTGTATAGTCTGCTATCGCACCCGCGTAGTCCCCTAACTTGCGTTTCGTATCGGCGAGGTCTTCGTAGGCAAATACATCTTGTGGTCTTAGCTGCAGTGCTTGAGTATAGTCTTCTATCTTTCCTGCGTCATCGCCGAGTTCACCTCTTGCTTTTCCGCGGTTCTTAAAGGCTTCGGCATCGTTAGGGTTGAGCTTGATAGCCTGTGTATAGTCTTCTATCGCGCCAGTGTAATCCTCAAGTTCGTGCTTCACGTCTGCACGATCTCTGTAAGCATAGGCAGCGTTAGGTCTGCGTTCGATCATATGGGTATAATCCGCTATTGCGCCGGCATAATCCTCAAGTTTGCGTTTTACATTTGCACGATCACTGTAGATAGAGTAGATATAGGAATCTTCAAGCCTAATCGTAACTTTCCCTAAACCGTGTTCAGAATATGTGTCGTATGTGAAAGAACCGTCCCCATCTTCAAGTCTTTCGATAGCGTGCGTATAATCTGCTATCGCACCCGCGTAGTCTCCTAACTTGCGTTTCGTATCGGCGAGATCTTCGTAGGCAAGTGCATCCTGTGGTCTTAAGTGGAGTGCTTGACTATAGTCTTCTATCTTCCCTGCGTCATCGCCGAGTTCACCGCGTGCTTTTCCGCGGTTTTTATAGACTTCAGCATCGTTAGGGTTGAGCTTGATAGCCTGTGTATAGTCTTCTATTGCATCAGCAAAAGCCCCGAGTTCAGCCTTTGCCTTGCCACGTCTTTTATAGGTATGAGAGGCATTGGGATTAATTTTTAGCACCTGATTATAATCCGCTATTGCCCCCGTATGGTTACCAGCGTCGGATTTCGCTTTCGCCCTATCCTTGTAGAGCGCAGCATCTTCGGGATTCAACTTGATGGCTTGATTATAGTCTTCGATTGCTGCTTGATGCTCTCCAAGTTTCAGTCTCGCTTGCGCTCTAAGTTTATAGATTTCAGCATCATCAGGCGTAAGTTCAATCGCTTGATTGAAGTCTTTGATCGCGCCTTCAGCGTTTCCATCATAATATTTTTTCCAACCCAGTTGATAGTGGGAGTGTGCCCGAACAGTTTTCCGTTTCCGCCACTGTGCCAAAGGTTCCATGGCTGTAGAACCAGCGAGTAACGCCTTAATTGCACTTGAAGGTCGAGCGTCGTAACCGTGTCCGACGTGGATTCCAATGGCTTCACCTTTACTGTTTAGCATGGGACTGCCACTATTTCCTGGATAGGCTTCGACTGTCGTTTTAAGCCATTTATCGCTACTGCGTATATCTTTTACAACGCCTTCTGTGACCTTGTATGCAGCTAAGTTAGGGTAGCCGGCGAGGAAGACCGTCTCACCGACCTGCAGTGTATCAATATCAGCCAAAGGCAATGGAACCCCCTGACCTTGGATTTTCAGGATAGCAATATCGCTTTTAGCATCGAATGCGATAACACCTTCTACTGTCCAGATTGTTTCTTTGTGCCCTAATTTCGCAAAAATAGGACCAATTGTCATTCCTGCAGCGACGTGATAATTAGTTGCGATCTTATCGGGTGCTACAAAGAATCCTGTCCCACCGCCGGATAAACCGACTAAGCGGACTGTAGACTCTTTTGCGCTGATTATGGCGGGTTTCTCAGGTTGCTCAGATTGATCGGCGACGATCTGAAGGGCATTTGTGCCGTGGTTTGTGCTCCCGTTACGCTTACCGGGTGTATCCGCGTTTCCGATCTGATTTCTTGGACTTAGTTTCTGCTTTGAAGTGCTGACAACGGATGCATCAATGAGCTCAACAGTCATTTCCGATGTTGCTTCAAAACTATAAGGTTGTTGAAAACGCATCAGGTATTGGGTGTTGCTTCCTATCAGTAGGACGACAAGGGCAGTCGTTGAGGCGGCGATCGCCCACGGTATCCATGGCTTCCCGCCTGTTGGCGCGATCGGTTTGATACGCGCAATTTCTTGCAGAATGTTCTCTGTTAATGTCATCGGTAACTCGAAACCTCCCAAATTTTCGTGAATGATATGTTCTGCCTTTTTCAATCGCTTGCGGGCGCGGTGGAGCCGACTCTTGACAGTATTCGGTGATACGCCCAAAAACTTGCTAATGTCTTCACAGCTCATGTCGCCGAGATAGTGAAGCGTTACGACGGTGCGTTCACTCTCCGGTAATTTTTGCAGGAGACGTTTGACGACTTCGCGTTGCCGTTCATTCACGATTTCTTCCTGTTGTTCGGCATAGTATTGGCTATAAGCCAACGCCTCTAATTCTTCTGACGACGTTCCTTCTAACGATTCCATCGGAATCCGTTTCTTTTTTAGCCAAGCGAGACATCGGCGAGCGGCACTGACGTAAAGCCATCCGGCAAACAGATTCGGATCTTTTAGCGTTTGCAGTTTCTTGTAAACGTTAAGGAAGATATCTTGTGTAATCTCTTCGGCAATGTGGAAGTCGCCTATTTTCCGCCATACAAGTGCGTGGACCGGCTTTTGGTACTTTTGCACGAGTGCGCTGAAAGCCCACTGGTCGCCGTCTAAGGTTTGTTGAACCAATTCAGCATCGTTGTTCTGCATACGTCACCTCAGAAACATGTTATCTCTTATAATATTAAGAGATGTGCTGCAGGAGGGAGGGTTGCATAAAATGCAAGATTTGAGGAAAAGATCAAATTTATAGTGAAAGCTGAAAATAAAGAGGCACTTTCATCCCCTGGTAGGTTCGGTTTCCTAACCGAACCTACACAGTATGTCCTATTAATTCTAAATTTTAGTATAACAGGACGGACGCAATTTTGACTTTAGCCCGTTATGTTAGATGAGATTTTTCGGAAAACATAGCGTTCTAGGGACACAAACTAACAGTTTATGCTACAAAAGAGCTGCATGCGTAAGTCCTGTCCTATTTAACCTGCCACTAAGTTTTTTAAGATGCGCTTGACAACCTGTTTCTGTTGTCCCTGAACTGCGGGTTGTTCCAATTCATAGACTTCATCTGAAATCAGGTGTTTATGGGTTTCGATGGGAAGGGCACCGTGCGATCCTTTATCAATATAGCGGTTGAAGATGGTATAGCGCGGGTAGTCTTCTGTCCAGCGTCTTGCGCCGTGGTAGAGTGCCTCTGTAAAGATGACACAATCACCAGCATTGACAGGAACGTTGATAACCGTGGGCGGTCCATCGTAAATTGAGATGTCCTCTGGTGGATCAAGGTTTCGTTTATGGCTTCCGAGTAGACAGACGAAACCTGTCCCTTCTGGAACATCCACTAACGAGATACCCGCATTAAGGAAACCGGCGCGGGGTCCCAATTCATCCACACTGTAATCCTGACCGGCGGCATGGAAATGGATGTCATCGGAGGTTTTATAGTTCTTGGTTAAGGCACAGTCAACGAGACACGGGGTCCCCCGCGTCAGCGCAATAATCACGCGCATAATCTCTCGGTTGAGCACAAGGCGTTGGAACACTGGATCCCCGTATTGGATGTGATTGATCCAGTGTGCAATTGTTGGTGAAGTCTTGCCTGTCCGCGATGTAGAAGTCAGCGGTGGTGGCAGTTCATCTACGGTCATGTCGTGCCATTGGTTGCCGAGTTCAATCATTCGCTCGACATCCTCGGATGGCACGACTTTGCGGAGGATAATGAATCCGTGGTGATCAAAGAACCATTTTTCGTGTGGTGTTAGCATGTATATCCTTATACGGTTGTTGCTAACGCGACGTTACCGTACCGTCTTCAGTGTTCCCCAGACGATAGGCAGCTTCTCGTCTGCTTCGACGGACAAGCCGATTTTGGATTCAAAGTTTCGGGTTACTTCGTCAGCGGTGAGGGGTCGATCATAAATGCGAACCTCATCAATAACGCCTGGGAAATGCCGGCTGGCGGCACCGCGATTATTCCCTGCACCGATATAGACGGGTTGCACAAATGGAACAAAATTGTCGATCTCCTTTGCGTCACCGACGATGACCTCTTGCGGCTCGCCATCCATATAAATGCTGACTTCGGCTTTACCTGCGTCCACGATTGCGAAAACGATATGGTGCCATTTTCCATCAGAGATCGGGAACTCAATTTCAACGGCGATAGCGTTGCAGCCTGCCGCCGAGTGTTGACGGACATAAAAGTGAATGATATCTTCAGCAAACGGGAATCCGGCTAATGCGCTCCGGTTAGGCTCGATTGCCCATCCCATGTTACACCCTTCGTCAAGGACTTTGAACAGCGTCGTCCACTCATCTTTAAAACTGCTTTTCATCCAGACTTCAAAGGTGGATGTGCCGATTTTTTCCCCGAAATCGCCGAGGTTCGTCAAATTGACATAATCGTCAGAACCGTCGAATTCGAGTGCCTCTCCGACTTGTCCGTCAACGATTTTCGGGTTACCGACGATTTCGCCATCATTTTCGCCCCAGACATCTTTGGCTGTGGCACCAGTAATGTCTTGCTCATCAAACGTCCAATAGCTGACGAGTCCGTCTGTTACGACGGGTTGCGTATATCCGTTTTGGAAAGACAAGGTGATAACTACGGTAAATGTGAGGAGATAGATTAGGTTTTTCATCGTGCGTTGCTCCTTGCGGAAGACGTTCCCGCATCTATGAAAATCTTTGGTGTAGTGTTTCAGGTGTTTAAGTGCCTCAAAACCGGTGAAGTCATTATAACATCTCTGGCGATTTCTTATCAAATTTATTTGATCTCAAGTTGATACTTGTAAGTTACAGCGAAAATTGGTAAAATGGAGCCTATATCGTGTTGTAAGTTACGCCAAGAGATAGAGGAGAAGATTTATGCCGAAAATGACGGGTGCTCGATTTATTGCTGAAACTGTCCACGGCTACGGGATTACGCACGTCTTTTTTATCCCGTATATCGGACCGCGTGCGCTGATGGAGATGGAAAATCTTGGGATCAAACGGGTTCAGACGCACGGCGAGAAAGCGGCAGCATATATGGCGGATGCATACGCTCGTGTGAACCGCGCGCCGAGTCTCTGTATGGCACAGTCGGTCGGTGCTGTTAACCTTGCAGCGGGGTTACAAGATGCGTATCTCGCCTGCTCACCGGTGATTGCGCTGACAGGTCGGGAGAACCAGATTAACCAACAACGGCACGCCTATCAAGAGGTGGATCACGTTAACCCGTTTTCGGCGGTTACGAAATATAGTGCTTATGTTGCGACACCGGAACAACTCCCGTTCTATCTACGTCAGGCGTTCCGTGCGGCGACAACGGGGACACCGGGACCTGCACACCTCGACTTTGAAGGTATTGCGGGGTCATCGGTTATTGATCGCGAGGGTGAACTTGAGGTCGTCATTGAAGAGGCGTTTGCGCAATTGCCGCCGTTCCGACCAGAAGCAGAATCGGAAAAGATAACAGAGGCTATCAAGTTACTCACCGATGCGAAACGACCCATCATTGTAGCGGGTGGCGGCGTAACGGCTTCGGACGCACGTTCCGAACTCGTGGCACTCGCTGAGAAACTTTCGATTCCAGTAGCGACTTCCTTGAATGCGAAGGCGATGTTTCCGAGCAACCATCCATTGGCAGTCGGGACACCAGGATCATACTCGCGGGCGTGTGCGAACCAAGCCGTCTGTGAGGCGGACCTCGTCTTCTTTATTGGGAGTCATACGGGTGGGCAGGTAACCAACGGGTACCGGATTCCTCCGCAAGGTACGCCGATTATACAACTCGATATTAATCCTGGAGAACTCGGACGGAACTACCCGATTCAGTTGGGGATGCAGGGAGATGTGCGGAATACACTGCGCCGGATGATTGAAGCGTCAATCGTTACAACGCAGCGGACTGAATGGGTTAATCGCGTGCAGGAATTGGTGAAAAACTGGAGAGAGAATGTCAGTGAGAAGGTGAATTCGGAACGGTTGCCGATGCTACCGGAACGGTTATGTCGTGAACTGACCGATTATCTTCCGTCAGATGCGATTCTCGTATCCGATACGGGACACTCGGGCATCTGGACGGGTACGATGATAGATTTTAAACATCCCGATCAGAGTTTCATACGGTGTTCAGGGTCGCTGGGATGGGGTGTTCCCGCGGCGATGGGTGCAAAGTGTGCACAACCGGATAGACCGGTGCTGTGTTTCACAGGTGACGGCGGGATCTGGTATCATCTAACGGAATTGGATACAGCGATGAAGTACGGGATTAACGCCGTGATCGTTGTGAACAATAATCACTCGTTGAATCAGGAGCAGGGCGGCGTTGAGTCGGTTTATG
Organism: Candidatus Poribacteria bacterium; assembly: GCA_022820835.1. Taxonomy (GTDB): domain Bacteria; phylum Poribacteria; class WGA-4E; order WGA-4E; family WGA-3G; genus WGA-3G. Next base: position 43,821 of record JAJEET010000033.1, on the reverse strand, counting down.
GTGGACGGACACCGGGTTCTGATGAGCTCTGGCTGTTCCCGGATGCGGATTTCGCGAAGATGGCGGCATCTATGGGATGTTTCGGGATTACGGTGAACACGCCGAGTGAACTTGCGGGCGCATTGGATCAGGCATTCGATTCCGGTAAGCCTGCGGTTGTGGATGTAAAAACGCATGTGGAGGGGATTGCGCCACGGACGTGGATGCCTTCGTAAAGGTGAATTACGCGGTAGTGCGGGGTTTCCATGCCTTGCACTACCGCGTTTTAAGGACAGGTATCTTTAGTGAGCATACGTTGGGCATGTGCTTTTCGTGTATATACTCTACCACCAACCAAATTCCTATCCCTAAAATCGTCAAACAAATCTCTGTCGCCTTCTCGGTAAGATACCAGCACTTTTACTCCTGCTACTATGGCTAATGCAATGATATGCTCGTCATTTGATTCTATTTCACCTTTCAGTTCATCCGCTTTTTCCTGTACACCTTCAGATACCAACTTGAGTTGACCTGCTCGCATCATCTGGTCTCTCAGATGGCTCATCCCTCCTCTTTCCCATTCATCTTCAAATTTTTTAATATTAGCGTAGACGATTTTGCCGTTTCCGTTATCCAACCATTTCCATACTGGCTCCATATCTTCGTCTGCTGAGTTTTTGAACTTACCAAAAGTATTTGTATCTAAAATCACACACATTTTTAATTCTCAAATCCCATAAGTCGCTTAGATTCTTTCAGGAAAAATTGCCTATAATGAGGTGGGACACCTGTCATATTAGCGTCTTTATCAAAACCAATATTATGCACCTTGACAATATTTCCTTTTGGTTCAAAGTATATTAGGGATACATCTTCGGGTTTGATGTTTCCCTTTCTAATTTCAATACGGGCGCGGTCGATCATGTAGTCACTGTGCGTTTCTACGATGAATGATTTGTTGCTTTGGCTCGCCAATTTCACGAATAAAGACGAAAGTTCCGCCTGTGCCCGTGGGTGCAGGTGGACCTCAGGTTGTTGTAATAAAGAGAAATTCATTTCATGAGGATTGGAGCTCAAGATATGCACTAAAATTGGTAAAATTTGACTCACACCGTAGCCTGTATCAATGATATTGGCATTAGGTCCCCTTACTTTGAATCGCAGCTGGAATGGTCCGCCTAAGGTCCCTCCAAAGTTTTTTACCTCTATATTCTGAAATAAGCCGGAACTCTTGCCAAATTCAACTAATTGTGCTTTGAGTGCCTCCCAGCTCTCTTTATGTGTTGCTTTGATCTGCATTAAATACATTGGGACATCGCTGCCTTCTGGGTCATCAAATTCCCGGGTGGGGTCGTAGGTGCGTTTGGGGCGTGAGCGAATTGGTGATGTCCTAAATACAGATAGGTAATACCCAATATTACTATATTGCCTATTTTTCGACTTTTTGAGCGTTTTCAAATAATTTACTAAGGCCTCTTTCCCTTCAATGTCTCCCTCGGACAAGTGTAAGAGGTGAAAAAGATATCCGGTGTAAAACATGTCCAAAAAGTCAGTGCTACAATTTATTTTATAGTAATTGTGCTCTTTATCGAAGGAAACTAAACGAAATTGCCTCTTTACTAGATTGTTTTCAAGTTTCAAAACGATTTCGCCATCAGATGTTTTTAGTTTCAGCGAAGTTACGGAGGGCTCAATTCCTTCCATCCTGTCAGCAAATTCAACTATCCATTCAGCAGGACCGACAGTAAATCCCAGTTTAAAAATCTTCTTTTTTGGTCTGCTGTTCCTGACAATATCCTTGAAGATTCCCATGGAATAGGGATCGGCATTAAAATCTACTCCCTGACCTCGCAAATAGTTTGCTAACACATGAAAACATGCCAATGCAGTGGTTTTGCCGGTACTGTTTTCGCCAACTAAAAAGGTCAGCGGACGGATTTCAAGCGTCTGGCGTTCGCTGAAACAACGGACATTTTCCATTGTGAATTGGGTAATTTTCATGTTGTCATCTCCACGACAGTCATCGTTTAGTTCTGATATCCTGTGACTTTCACGTTCCTAAACCGCGAGTTCTTCACGAGGTTCAGGTTGCGGGAAGCGGAATTTTCCTTGTTTCCATTCTCTATAGATAAGAAAGACACCGATCACAAATAAAGATTTGTATAGGAAGGATTTTATATAGGAAACTGTCAATATGAATTCCCCAAGAGTCATGCTTTGCGTTAACCAGTTACTGATCTCACCGGTTGTCCATTGATCCAGGTATGGATTGAAAAAGTGTTGAAAAATTGAACCGAAAATCCCACTTGTAAGAAGTAGTACGCTAATAAATATCACACCTTTTGACTTCGTCCGAAAGCACAAAAACAGCAGCAGCCCTATAAGAGCCAAATGGGCAGCAATACTCAAACCAGCAATAATGTTAGTAAACATCACTTGAACCTCCCGCAAACGCAAGTTAAGTTGTCGTCTTATCTTTGTTGAAAGAAATTATACCACAAACCTGTTGATCATACCAGTTTAATCAGGTTTTCATTTTTCGCATTCAGTTATGGTAGGTCTTGGAATTAATTGGACGTTCTCAAACAGTGTGAATGCCACTAACGGGCATTCACACTGGCACAAACTAAAAGTTTATGCTACAAAGATGTCCACTTATTTACAGGTTTCGTCATAGGTTTCGTCATAGCTATCAGTGGTCAGTAAGCGGTAGGCGCGGTTAGAAACCGCGCCTATCTTGGTAATAAACCCACATTTCTTGTATTTGTCACTAACGAGATTCCGGGTCAGAACTGCTGACTTTTAGATCCGTAAACGGTTTTCCGTTGGGATCCGTAATCCGCAGAATGAATCTCCACATCACTTCCTCATTGCAGACCTTGACGAGGATGCTATTTTCGCCGGACTTGAACGTCACAGGAATCGTATAACGGTCAATTCTGGCACTATAGGCATTCGTATTCGTGAATACCTCTCTGCCATTTAGAAATACCTTCCCTTGGTCGTCGCTATCAAAACGGATTTGTGCCTCGCGTTCATCAGGCGAGGTAACAGTTGCGAATGCATAAGCGACACGCCAATTAACATCCTCTCCAAGGTCAATATAGCCGTCTAAGGTAGCATCGGTGCTTCTTTGCCAACTTATTTGTCCATCTACACCGTCGTGTTTTGTGGTTGTGTCGATCTGTGTTGCATCTTCTGCGATGTATGCCGTGTCGTAACCGACTCCTTTGGTATTGTCAAACGGACCGAGGATTAACCACGACTCTTCAGTGATAACGCCTGTTTTTTGAACATAGTTCTTCGCTTTCTCTGGCATGGCATTTTCACTGCAGAATTCTGCCAGCTTAAGATGCACCTCTAATGGGACACTCAGATTATCAGACACGGAATTCACTAATTCATCCAACATTTCGACGTAACGTCCTTTGTCTTTAACGTGCTTACCGGTTCGAGACATCCATGAAGTCAACCAACGTCCAAATGCTTCCTGTTCCATAGTGTTTAGATCGCGTTTGAGTTGCTCCAACGCCTCTTCATATCTGCCATTGATAACGTACGCCTGCGCTAATGTTGCCGTATAGTTTGCTCCTGAGCTCATCTGCGATGCCCGTTCGGCGTATTCCAACCCTTTGTCGAGCATAATCCCTCTGTCGAGCATTTCTCTTGCCAGGCTGAGATAGCCCGCCGGACTTTGTCGACGGTTTGCCTCTTTCTCTCGAACTGCTAACCACTCAGCATATAACGCATCTGCTTTTTCGGTATCACCCGTCTCTTTGTAAGCATCGCCTAACAATTCAAGCAAAGCAGGACTCGTCCCCATTTTCGGTTTTAACGCTTCAAGGGCAGCAATTCCGTTATCCTTCTGATTTTTGTCAGTGTAAAGTTTCCAGATACTACGGATTGCGGATTCGTGTTCGCTCTCTTCAAGAGACGCGTCCAAAGCCTGATGATACACCGCCTCGGCTTCTGGTAACCGATTTGATTTTACATAGGTTTGTGCCAGTAGACTGTAAAGTTCATAAGAGGTCGGCTCAAGGTGAACCGCCTTTTGATATGCTGCGGCTGCTTGTGCTAATTGCTCTGTGCTGGCAATAGTTACAACTTGACGGGTGTAAGGTTCCAGTTTAGCATTCCCGACCAGTTTGCCATCGCTTTTGTTAGATGACGCATCGCGGATACGCCCTTCCATTTCTTCGTCAAATTCCCAGTAAGCGACTAAGCCGGGTTCGTCTCCTTTCAACCGAGCGTTCATATTTGAACGAACCTCATCCTCTGTTAGCGCGACGTTCCAGACAGAAACACTATCGATTTGTCCTATAAACGAGGCATGCGTTACCCATTCTTCTTCATGAGAACCGCCGATTCGGACTGGAAGGCTGCTCTCATAAATGTTTTGATTCCCTCTAAAATCATTGCTCCCTACCATAATACCATCAATATATATCTTTACGATATTTTGTGAAGTATCAACCACACCTGCGACGTGGTGCCATTTGTTGAGCGTAATGGATCCCGGTGGTGAAAAGGCAAATTTTTCTGCCTCACCACTCGGCGATGCAGCGAATTGGATCCGTCCATCGTTTCGTAGCCAGAGTGCGTAGCTTCGGTTACTGATCTCTGGTGTCCGTTCATCGCCTTTGTAAAGAATAGGGGTATACCTATTCGGAAAATCGGTCGGTTTAATCCAAGTCGTCACGGTTACCTGTTGACTGATATTGTTCAGCGCAGCACTATCAGCGATTTCCACAAAACTCCCGTTTCCGGGCAAATCCAATGCCGTATCCTCGACGATTTCATCGGTCTGACGCTGTTTTTGATAGAGGTCGCCAATTTTTTTCTGCCACTGTGCGTCGTCGGGTTGAAGTTCGCTAATTTTCTGGTATTGTGTGATTGCCTCGTCAACCTTCTCACTGAATTCGTAACTCTCAGCGAGTGCGAAATGTGCATCAAGGTCATTTGGGTTTTCCTGAATTTTATGCAATTGTTCCGGAATCTGTTTTTCATGTAGGTTCCCTTCTGTGTAAGCTTGGCGTATCCCCTCCTCCGCTATATCTCGCATCTGGTCAAATCTGGCGAGGTTCGCCATCTGCTTATAGGCATCAGCGGCTTCTTCGTAGCGTTTTGTACCGAGGTAACTTTTCCCAAGCATACCGTATAAATACTCTGTCAACCCAGAAATGCCGCCGCCCATCCGTGAGCTTACAGCGATTGCGTCTTCAGCGAGTTTGATTGCTGAGTCATACAGTTCCTCCTCAACACAGATGGAGGCGAGTGTCATGAGTAATAACATATCGAATTGCGCGCGTGGATTGGTTGAAAGTGCGACCTCAGCCTGACTGAGCATCTCTTGCGCGAGATCGGGTTGGTTGCTTTTCTGCAGCGCAGCAGCGGCATAGAAAAAACTGTTGAGGTTACCGGGTTGTGCTTTGCAGAGAGCTTGATATACTTCCGCAGCCTTTTCATAATCGCGTGCGTTCCGATAAATTTCAGCAACCATTCCAAGGACCGCTGGGTTCTGTGCATCCGTTTCAAGTTTGTTCTTAAAAATGGTTTCCAATTCCTCAAGTTTTCCGTGATCTTTATAGGCGTTAATCAGGGTCGCGCGCGCTTCATCTCCACCTGACAGAATTTTAATACCGCCACCGGATGGACTCATATTGATAGAGAAACTACCCATTGGACCAGACTGAGGCTGGTTTTCATAGATTCCTATTGCCGATTCGTTATCACCGATCTGGATGTATAGTTTCAGCAGCTCGTTGGTGATGTCATTTCGATAGTAACTTTGTGTCGTCAGCTCCAAAGCCTTCTTATACGTCTCAATCGCTTTCTCAAATTCACCGGAGTCCTTGTAATTTTTTGCGCGTTCTCGTTGCATCTCAAACGTTATCGTGCCCGCCTCTTCCGCCTGCTTTAGCATATCTTCCAATTTCCCTTGGCTCTTGTAGACGTTCATGAGTTGGCGTTCAATACTTCGACGCTCGAACTCTTCGGTGTATTGGATGGCTTCTTTGAATGCCTTTTCAGCGGCATCCAGGTCACCTTTACGGAGATAAAGTTGTCCTAATTGACGATGGACTTGTCCATCGCTCGGATTAAGTTCAGCGGCTTTATCATAAGCCTCAATGGCATCATTAATTCGGTCTTCGGCAGCATAGAGTTTCGCAAGTCTAACGTGATGGACCCCATCCTCTGGGTTCGCTTCGATGTATTGCTGCGCGAGTTCAAGTGCTTCAACGTTTTTATCAGCGGCTTGGTAAGTATCAACGAGTCCATCTTGATACTTCGTGTTTTCCGGGTCGATGTCAAGCAACGCTTTCCAAGTATCTATCGACGCATCGTGCTTCTTTTGGCGTGAATAGAGATTTGCGAGTTGTGCGCGGGATTCAAGATCCTCAGGCATGACTTCCGCAAGTTGCTCGTAAATTTTCACAGCCTTTTTAATTTCGTCGCGCTGGACGTACTGTTGCGCTAACGTCCGTTGCGTTGCAACATTGAATTCCTCCGGTTTCTCAGGTGTGACGCTTGTTTTCGCGATGCCATCGCGTCGCTGCTTGATCTGCATCAGCTGTCGCTGTGCCTGATCCCGGTCCCATTTTTGCGTTGAGAAGTCATTAATAATTTCGGTGAAGAGTGCTTCGGCATCATCCCACATTTCGTGTTGCATATATGTGTTCGCGACCGTTTCTTTCTCATAGGCACCGCTACTTCGGAGCAAACGGACGGTACCCATTTTACGGAATATGTCTTGCGCCTTCTCTTTCTCTCCCTGTTTGGCGTAGGCTGTTCCGAGTCTCTGATAGGTTTCTGTGAGGTGCCATGAATCTTGTAAGTTTATCTGCGCGGCTGCAGCCTCAAGTAAACGGATTGCCCGGTCTTTGTCGTTCGCGCTTTGATAAGCATCCGCGAGATCGTTCAACCAGTGTGTATCTACTGGTACCGAATTATTAAGGAGTTTGTCAATGAGCGTGTCCGACCCTTTGAGATCATCCGCTGCAATTTTCATTGAGGCGACGAGGTAGAGGAGCGACATGTCGTCTGGTTTCTCGGTAAGTTTTGCTTCATACTCCTTTAGCAACTCGTCCATTTGACCGGATACTTTGTAAAACTCAGTTAGTTTTGAGACAATCTGTACCTGTAGGTGAGGGGTTTGCGATAGCGTTGTATCCGGTGCCTCCAATTTCTCGCGCAGGAACTGGATCGCCTTTTCGCGATTGCCTGTAGCGGCATAAGCGGAAGCTAAAGAGATGTATGTGTAAGGCTGGTTCGGCTGTACGGCAATGATCTTTTCATAAAGTTCAATCGCTGCTTTAGGGTTATTGTTTTCGAGACACTGACTTGCTACGCCTTCTGCGAAGGTGTTGCCGTAGTTGAGTCCGACAGATGGAACGATCATATCTTTGGCGAGCGAAACGAGTTCATCAACCTTGCCTGCTTTAAAGAAAACCTGCATGACCTGATAATAGCTGGAACCGAGTGCGTTCGGATTCTCTTTAAGGAGTATCATGTATTGGGTTACAGCGTCGCTTGCATTCCCGCGCCGCTCTAACATTTGGGCGTATCGCTGGCGTGTCATGCTATCTTTGGGGCGTAGGGAGAGCGCCGCTTCATAAGCTTCGGACGCTTTTTGGACTTGGTTTGTCTGTTCGTAGAATGTTGCTAACCTGACTTGTGCTTGAAACGAGTTCGGGTCCTTCTGGGCAGCTGCAATCAATTTAGGTTCACGCTCTCTAAGTCCTTTAGAACGTCCTGCGGTCTGGACGGCTCGTTGCATGTCCCATGCGTACAATGTGCGCCCGTATCGATCGCGCTGGTTGGCGAAACGCATGGCGCGTTCGGCAATACGTGCGGCATCTTGTCCGCGTCCTAAGTCGTCTAAATGCTGGCTCAGGTCTACAAGGAAGTTCGGGGCGCTTTCACCCATCGCGAGGCTCATCGCTTTTTTGGCAATAGCAATCGCGTGTTGTGTGAATCCATGTTCTTGGAGGGTTCGCGAGAATTGATAAAGTTCCCGAGCTCCACTCGGTGAATTGAGCACTTTCGTCATCAATTCGCGTACAGCGACGGTATCTCCCGCCTGTGCTGCCAGCTGCAGCGTGAGTTCATAGTACTGTTTTCGGTTTCGTGGATCAACCTCGGCGAGTCCGGCAAGCGATTTAAGTGCTATCGCGTGTTGTCCTGACTGAATAGCGGCAAAAACCGTGTTTAATTTGAGGGTGAGGTCTTCAGGGAATTCCGCTTGCAGTGCGGAGAGTGTTTCTTGTGCTTTGTCCCGTTGTCCATGCCACCAATAGCAGTAACTGAGTGCCAAACTCGGATAGATACGATCTCTACCTGTTGCAGCCTTTAACACTGCCTGTAATTTATTATAGAGTGCATCCTGTTGATTATGGGACAACAACAGGCTGAAAGTCCGCCGAAGGAACTGTAAGCGGTTTTGATTGTAGTAGGTCGTCGGTGCTGGATAGTTTGTCTGTAGTGCAGCGTAACCGGCGTAAGAGCGATTCGAGTATGCTAAGGCGGCAACACTTCGGACGTTGGTCGCTTGTGGCTTGGTTTGCTCAAAGAACGTCCAGAAGAGTCCGATACTCTTGTCCCTTTGTCCCTCACGAAGATAAGCCGTCGCGAGGTTTCGATAGATACCTTCATATTGTTGCCACTGCTGCGATGCGGATGCCAGTTGACCGAAGGCGGACAATAAAGGGTTCTGTGCTGGCTGTTGTCGCGTCGTTGGGAGTGTTGGTACTGGAAGTTGGACGAGTACTTTCTCGGCAGCCTCTGTTTTGCCCATCTGCGCGAGCGTATTAACAATTATTGCACCGGTGTTGAGGTCCGTCACCTTGGCGTTTTCAAATTCCGCTGTGAGTTTCTCGGCATCTTCTTTCTGTCCCTGTCGATGGAAATTACTGGCGTATTGCGCGATATACCAGAACCGTGCTTCCGGGGTTAGTCCATTCATTTCATCAAGGGACTTCTTTAACGTTTCATAATTGCTGTCTTGCCCTATAGAGCGGCTCAACCACATGCTTTGATAGACAGGATCGTTGGGTGATGCAGCGGCCAACCGTTCAATAGTGTCCTTAGTTTTGTCCGTATTTTGGGTCAAGGTATAGATTTGTACCAATATTTCGAGGGGCTTTACGTTTTTCGGATCTGCATCAGCCTGTACTTCAAAACGTTCAATAAACGCAGTCAATTCGCGTTGTTGCTGTGCGATCGTTATCAACTGTACGAGTGCGCCGGCTTGTGCCTCTTCAAAGTTTTTGGGTATCCATCGGGTTTGTTGTCCGCCGCCGGGTTGAAACGAGAACCGCTGAATTTGGGAGATGAGTCTTTGTGGGAGATTGAACCTGTCTGTATTAATACCCGGAGGTCCCGATGTTGTACGGGGTGCTGTTGTCGTGGTGTTCTGAGAAGGTTCGGGCATATCAAGGACCTTTTGGAAGTGAGAACGCGCGCTGTCGTATTCGTTCATTTCGACGAGTGCTGCACCGAGTTGATACAGTGCAATATGTGTGTTCGTACCTGTCACCTTTTCAGCGGCTCTGTCGAGCACAGAAACCGCCTCGTCGAGGAGTCCATGCTGGATCAGCAGCGTTGCGAGTTTGATGTCTGCCTCAAAGGGTTGATTTTTGGTATGCAGAAGTTTCGTCCATGCCTGAATCGCTTCCTGTTCGCGTCCTACGTCGAATAGGAGTTCGCCGAGTCGTTGCCGATGTGTCGGATTCGGTTGCGCCTTGACGAGTCGCTGCTGGTAGGAGAGTGCGTCCTGCGTATCGCCGAGGTCAAGACTGATTTTGACGAGTTGTGCCAAGAGGTCTGGGTTTTCTCGATCTCTGTCTAATGCGCGTGCGAGTTGGAAACGTGCGTTCGGTAAATCGCCCTCCATGTTATAGATTTCTGCCAATGCAACGACGGGAGCCACATCAGCTGTGTTTGTTGTCGCTATCTGTTTCAGTCTTTCTTCTAACTCGCCGCGCCGTCCTAAATCGTAATATACCTCCGAAAGCGGGTTAACAAAAGCGAGTTTTTCGCTGACGCTTGTGCTTAATTCCCAGCATCGCCAGTACTGTTCAAGTGCCTGTCGAGCGTTTCCAGAAAGTTTGTAAATTTCTGCGAGTTCGGAGCGGATGTTGGTGGCTTCTGGTCGCAGGCGAATCGCCTGTTTGAAACTATCAATAGCGGTTTGATAATCTGCTGCCTGTGTAGCGATCTGTGCGAGCATCTGATGCCCTTCGGGGTTCCGCGGACTGTGTGCGATCGCCTGCTTTGCGGCATCCGTTGCGGCATCAAAATCCATGATTTCGAGATAGGAACGCGCGATGTTTGTATAGTATTCGCGGGCATTTGCGGCATCGATTTCAATGAGATAGGTATAGGCAGCGTTAGCGTCCTCACGTCGCCCTTGTAGCGTATAGATTTCGGCGAGCCAACGGTTGACAAGCACATCGTCGGGTTGGGCGTTTTTCGCTTTCATAAGTACCTCAAGCGCGTAGGTGGTATTCCCTAACTTGAGGTACATCTTGACGAGCTGCTTGTATTGGGTGAAGGTATCAGCAGAGGCGGTGTCTGGTTTTTCAAGTGCTGCTTCCAGCCCTTCAATTTTTTCAACCAGTGTCCCTTGCCTACGGAAGATTTCGATTCGCTGGTTATCCATCTGTTCGGCGAAAAATTCGTTTGGTGCGAGTTTCGCGGCTTCAGTATACTCCGCTAACGCTTCGTCATAATCTCTGTTCTCCAGGAGCCGTTTTGCCAATGCCTCACGATACCGGTATACGTCGGGTGCCAATGCAACAGCCTTTCGACTTGCAGCGATGGCTTCGGTGCCGCTGTTGAGTACCCGCGCTTTGCTCTCAAGCAGCTTTGCGAGTCGGTCATAATTTTCAGCGATCGCCTTATCGCCATCGACCATCTGATTCCATGTCTCTAAACTTTTTGCCCGGTCCCCTTGGCGGAAGTAGAATTCGCCGAAATACTCAATATAATCAAGATTGTTGGGCGCAATCGAAAGGGCTGATTGATGGGCTGCGATGGCATCGTCTATCCATTCGTGATTGGCGTAAATTTCCGCGAGAATGAGGTGTGTGCTTGCGTTATCAGGGTCACGAGCGAGCATGCGTTGATAGGTTGCTCTTGCCTTGTCTTCATCATCCAATTGCAAGTATAACTCGCCGAGTTCGCGATAGATGCCGAAATCGTCTGGTAGTTGTTCGCTGAGGGATTCGTAGGCTGCAGCGGCATCCTCATATTTTTCTGCGTTACGGAACGCTGTGATTAGGTTCAAACGGAGTCCGGTGTCTGTCGGTACGAGTTCAAGTGCATTCTGATAGGCGGCGATTCCTTCGTCCGGCTGCTGGTTCTCAATGTAGGCAGCTGCCAGCAAACCGATTAATTCCGGATCGTTGGGTGTCTGTTGAAGTTTTTCATTATAGTGTGCGATTAAACCTTCCCAGTTCCCGTCTGCGGCATGAATGCCCGTAATACGGTGTTGAAGGTCCTTGCGGATCCAGTTTCCGGGTGCTGTCAATACCAATGCGGCTTCGTAACTTTGGATGGCTCCCTCGTAATCGCCTTTCTCTTCGTGAATGTTCCCGATTTCCCGGTGACTGAGGCAGATTCGGTAGGGATCATCTGTTTTAAGTGCGATAATCGCTTCATGTTGTGCGACTGCTTGATCGTAGAGTTGTTGTTCGCGAAAAAGATCAGCAAGTTCAATGCGGGAGAAGATGTTTTCCGGGTCGAGTTCAGAGATTTTTGTCCACGCCGAAATCGCCTCGTCTACACGGTCTCGGTTGAAATAAGCACGTCCGAGTGTTTTATAAATTGCCATCAATTCCTCAGGAGACGCAGCCTGTGTCTGCTCAGACAGTTCCGCTGCTTTTGTCAATTCTCGGATAGCGTCTTCATGCCGACGCAGGGTTGCGTACATCTGTCCTAACGCGAAACGTGGATAATAATCGTTAGAGGCAAGTTCAACGGCACGTTGGTATGCGGCGAGCGTCTCTGTATCTTTTCCGAGGCGTTTGTGGATATGTCCCAAGATAAGCTGGAGGTTCGGATCGTTAGGTTTAGCTTCTGCTTCTGCCTGATAATCGGTGACCATGGCATCCAAACCCGCGTCTTCGAGATAAAATTGGTAGAGTCGGTCAAACGTACTCCCCTCTTTCGGGTTGCGATTGAGCATCAATTTGTAGCGTTCGATAATTTTTTCGTCTTGGGTATCTTGTGCAGAGGTAATTGCGGAAAAGTAGAGAGTGCAGGATATGAAATAGAAGAGGCACGCGACGATTGCACATTTATTTCTTGCGAACATAAAAATCTCCTTGAGGAAATGTTTGGTGTTGAAAAGTCTAAAAATTTTTGAGGCTTTTAAATCGATTTCCAAAAATAAATAACGAATTTAAATACCTGTCGGTTTACTATAAACATACCGTTCCTACGGGACTCAAGAGCAAACATTCACCTCACAGTCTATATCTGATATGCGAGGGGTTCGATTTCGGAAGGCTTTTCTGAGTGCAGGAAACACACCTGTTTTTCTAAAATTGACACTTATGGTCTACTTATAGTGACACACTTTAAGGGCAAAAAAGGTGCATAATTTTAGGAAAAAATGATTTTAACGAGACTCGCTAAAGACTTCCATTCCGGCGGTGCCGTCTGCGATTTTTCGGATTTGCTTCTCAAATCCCGGTGGCGAGAGTGTCCATGTAATCCAAAGCGGTTCATCGCCTGTGTTGACAAAACGGTGTTCAACATTAGGTGGGAGGTAAATAACTGTGCCGGGTTTCAAGTCAGCGACTTCATTGCCAACATACGCCTTTCCTTGTCCGCCATAGACGAAAATAATTTCTTCGGCTTCGCTATGTGAGTGGAGTGGAATCTCGCTATTCGGATCAATTTCTTCCAACCCCATAGCGAAATGTTCGGTATTCGTGGTGTTCGGTTGGATGAGTGTGTACAGTGTGCGTGGTGCCTCGCCTTCAATACGGACGACTTCGGCATCCTCTTTGTGGTAGATATGTTTCATTTTTCCTCCTTAAAATAGATAGCGGTGTTCCATGTGAAGACTCCTTAGAGATTCCAACCCTTTTGTGCAGACATGTTATCATAAATTTGAAGGTGAGTCTATAGAAAAATAGGGAGTCTTTCAGGACCATTTGACAATCTAAAATCGGTGTGTTATGCTTTTATGAGGAACTTTGATATAAGAATTTAGTTCCGTAGGCGTGGTTTAAATCCTACTACAAGTGTCAATTTAAGAAAGCCGCCTCATCGTAGGTTGGGTTGAACGGAAATTTACGAAAAATCGTCCACGGAAAATGACTTTCAAGCTTTGTGATGGGCTAAAATCGCCAGGATACCGGTGAAACCCAACGCATTACAAAGGAAATTCGGAAATGAAAATCACACGACGCATTCTGCTCACACTTCTTTTCCTTTCACTCCAGTTCATTCCATATCTCTCCGCGGAAGACTATAATCGGTGGCATCTTCCTGAGGGTGCGAAACTTCGGTTTGGAAAAGGCATACTACATGATATAAAATTTACTCCAGATGGGGACCGAATCGCGGTTGCAACCAGCATCGGAATTTGGATATATGATGCACAGACCGGTCAAGAAATCTCGCTTCTCACAGGCCACACGGGTAGAGTTACCTCATTGGGTTTCCCAGCGGACGGACGCTTTTTGGCAAGTGGAGGTGCTGATGGAACAATCCGGTTGTGGGATATAGATACCGGCAAACAGATTGCCCTTCTTACAGGACATCGAGGTTGGATACAAAACATCGCGGTATCACCAGACGGAAAAAGCCTCGTCAGTAGTGATACATGGAAAAGCACACTTATCCTTTGGGACACAGAGACTGGCGAACAGATCAAACGACACAGCGGATTCCGGGATGACCCGATCCGCCGGTTCCGAACTTTCTTTTCTTTACGACGGTGGACATCAAAGCCTAATGTGAATATGATTGACGCGGGAGATCCTAATTTTATTGACGCACTTGCTTTTTCACCTGATGGAACAACCTTCGCGAGTGGACATGGCGACGGGGTCCGGATATGGAGTGCAGCGTCAGGACGAAAACTTTCAACGCTCAGGAAACACACATATATGGATATTCGTATGGATATTCGACACATACGGAGTTTAGCATTTTCACCCGATAGGAAAACGCTTGCCAGTAGTTCTCCAAATGCAACCTTGTTACATACACTCCAAAAAGGCGAACCGCTGTCGCACAAAGGAGTCCATCACGCGCATTTTCCTGAAAATTTGGTGTTTTCGCCAGATGGTACGAGACTTATTGGCACGGGTGGGTACTATGAGAAGGATAGAGATACTTTCCATAAGGGATGGGATACTCACATCCATGTATGGAAGGTGGACACTGGTGCACTGTTAACTTCATTTCCTACACACGATAAAAGTAAGAGAGTAGAGGCGTTGGCACTCTCACCGGATGGGGGTACTCTCCTGACCGGTGGTTGGGAGGGCGCGATTCACTCGTGGGACCTGGCAACAGGTACATATTCTACTTTCACTACAGGACACGGTAGAGGGGACAGGGCATTGGAGTTTTTGAAAGATGGTCGGACACTGACCAGTTGGAAGAGTGGAGATCAGCAGAAGTTTTGGGATACAACCACGGGTGCCCAAATCGGAGTCCCTGTACCGCAAACAACCAGCGAAAAACAGGTGATGCGCTCACCAAATCGCGCGATCTCTGCAAAAATTGATGAAAATCGAAAGTACATTCAGGTCCGGGACGCTGCAACCGGCAGCGAAATGTATCGAATCACGGGGCATAAGGGGAAAATCTGGACGTACGCGCATTCACCCGATGGGAAAACGCTTGCCAGTACAGGCGAAGATATGACGATCCGGTTGTGGGATGTTGTCACAGGCGACGAAATGCTAAGACTCCATACCCACACACACGTAACCGTCGCTATAGCGTTCTCACCTGATGGAAAAACCCTTGCCGGTGGGAGTGTGTATGATCACACCCAAGGCGGTTCAAATCTTATTCGTCTGTGGGAGCTCCCGAATGGAGGTGTTCTGACAACCCTCCATGGACATACAGGTAATGTGAATGCCTTGCGGTTTTCACCTGATGGAAAAATCCTTGCCAGCAGCAGTGGTGATGGCACTATCCTCCTATGGGATTTGGGTAAAATCGCAGAGTCAGAATAGTAGATGCTTACAGCCTACGCAACTCTTCAAAGAGAACCAACTGTTGACGGTAATCTGGAGGAAGGGACCGAATCTCTTGATACCCGTGAAAGAAAATCGTCTGTTCATCCTCACTAAAGTGGCGCGAAAGCGTCAGAATGTCTGAGATATAATAACCGAATCCGAACTCCATTACGTCAATTGGGCAGGGTTGTCCTTCGGAGATAATGATATTGTGCGGTTCCAGGTCCGAGTGGATTAGCCCAAAAACGTCTCGTCCTTCACCTTGTTGTGTAACAAACTGTGAGAAGCGCGAAGAGAGCGCGGAAAGTTTTGCAAGTTCCTTTGCGGAAGCGTCCGTATCACTTCCGAGTGATGCTTCAATTTTCTCGTTAATCCAGTCTGTATCGTACCGAGGACGGCTGAACCATTCGGGGAGCTCTAAGGTCTCCGATACATGGTGCATGCGACCTACCATGCTCCCAAGCCTCCGAATCAGTTCTGGTGTTTTTTCTCCTATGGGGAGTGTGTTAAGCGTCTCACCGGGAATCCAATCGTGGACAACCGCGTAGCGCGGCGGTAGGTCGTTTGGAGAGGAACATTGAATCATTTCGCCATTGTGCCCAGCCACAAGGGAGAGGGTTTGGATTTGTCCCTTGTCCCGCAATGCCTTTAACCAATAGATTTCGGACCGGATTTTATCAATGGCGGTTCCAGCCTGATAGATTCTCAGTGTGAATCGAGTGTCCTCAGTGTGCAAGAAAAACAATATATTCGCAAAATCAAATCCGACACCACTGATTTGGAATGAAATGTCATTGAATGGATACAACATAACAGCCGCTTTTGCATAGTGCCAATCGGTGATAAGGTATTGTAGAATTTTGCTGTTATAAACGATCGCAATGCCGTTGTCACAAGCATGTCGTGTTGATTCGGAAATAAAGGTTCGTTGTTCACCATCGAGTGCATCTAAGAAGGAAAGGATGGCAGGATCGATTTGTGAATGCGGGTCAGAAATTGCTTCAAGCCAGTACTGCCTACATTTATCATGGCAATCGATTCGGTAGACGGGTAGGGACGGATCTCGGTACCACTCCGGTGAATTTTCGATAGCGTATTCAACCTGAGTCCCACAAAATGGGCACGACATTTTTTTTGCCATGGTGGTGCTTCTCCTGTACCCTATTGAAAGATTAAAATCCGTTAGCGAATATGTTATCATAGATCCGAAGGTAAGTCTATAGAAAACGGGGACGTTTTCTCGTGTCGTTTGACAATCTACGTCAATGGTGTTATACTTTTCTAAGGCGTTTCGATTGCCAAACAAACCACTACAGATAGGGGCTTTGAAAAAGAAAAAGGAATTAAGAAATGACACAACGTTTCGCTCTCATACTCCTCTTCGTTTCATTCCAGTTCATTCCAAACCTCTCAGCAGAAGAATATAACAGGTGGCAGCTTCCTGAAAATGCTAAACTTCGGCTTGGAAAGGGTAGCCTGTATGATATCAAATTCACGCCGGACGGTAACCGCATCGCGGTTGCAACCAGCATCGGCATTTGGATATACAATGCACACACTGGAGAAGAACTTGCACTTCTCGTAGGACATGCAGATATAGTTACCTCATTGGGTTTCCCTGCGGATGGACGTTTCTTGGCGAGCGGGAGTTTAGATGGAACCGTCCGGTTGTGGGACATAGAGACAGGTGAGCAGATGGCACTCTTTGCCGGACATTGGCGTGGCATTGAGGCTATTGCTGTGTCGCCTGATGGGAAAACTGTCGTCAGTGGTGATAGATTGGAAGGTAGGCTTATCTTCTGGGATACGGAGACTGGCGAACAGATTAAACGGCATACCCGATACACAGATAACCTGATCCATACGTTCAAAATTTTCCTTGATAGGAGTAGGACACTGACATATCCTAATGCGATTGAAGGCTTCGCTTTTTCATTGGATGGGAAAACTTTTGCAAGTGGACATTCGGATGGCATCATACGACTCTGGGATGCCGGGACCGGACGAAAACTGTCACTGATCAAAGCGGATAAACGTGCGTCTATAACGTGCGTCTATTTGGAGTTTGGCACTTTCTCCTGATGGAAAAACGCTTGCCAGTAGTTTACCAAACGCAGGTGTTTTGTTACATACACTCCAAAACGGCAAATCTTTGTCACACAGGCCGGTTCACCACGCGCATTTTCCGGAAAATTTGATATTTTCACCAGATGGCACCACGCTTATCGGCACAGGTGGGTACGATGAGAAGGATAGAGATACTTTCCATGAGGGATGGGATATTCACATTCACGTATGGAAGGTAGACACTGGCGCGTTGTTAAGATCGTTCCGTACGCCGTATGATGGAAGTAAGCGCGTAGAAGCGTTGGCACTCTCACCGGATGGGGGTACGCTCCTGACGGGGGGTTGGGATGGCGCGATTCACGCGTGGGATGCCGCAACGGGAAAACGTTCCAGTTTCGCCTCAGGACATACCAGATTCCACGGTAGGATGTTACTGTTCTCCGATAATGCAAAAACACTTACAAACTGGGAAGACCACGATCATATACAGTCATGGGATATAGATACAGGTACACAACGCATTGCCCCCCAAGACATCAAACACATCAGGAATCAAGCGCATCACCAATTGCTGCACTCGCCAGATGGCAAAACCTCTTTGACATTTAACTCAGACTGGAAAAACATTCGGTTACAGGATGTTGCAACTGGACACGGCATTTCTGACATCACAGTGCATAAAGATATAATCCGCTCGTGGGCATTCTCACCCGACAGCAAAATCCTCGCGAGTGCGAGTAGAGACATGACGATTCAATTGTCGGAGGTAACCACTGGCAAACAGATTCTGACTTTTGAAACGCATACAAACGCGACCTCCGCTGTGGCATTCTCACCTGATGGGAAAATTCTCGCCGGTGGCAGTGTATATGACAGCCCCCTGGGCCGCTCAAACCTCATTCGTTTGTGGGAACTCCCGAGTGGTCGCTTCCTGACGACCCTTATTGGACATACAAGTAGTGTGGATGCATTGCGGTTCTCACCTGATGGAAAAACTCTTGCAAGTAGCAGTGGTGGAACGATTCTCCTCTGGGACATAGATAAAATCGTTCGGTTAGATAGATAAACATTTAACAGAAAGCGGGCAAATTGAGCAACACGGATACAATTCTCCTCCCTCTCACTATCTGTAAAAAAATAGAATTTTCAACCTCCTTTATATGTTCCCGTATCTATCGGCGAAGTTCACAATTACAAATTGACAGAATTGTGAGACTTTTTTATTTCAAGTAGCATCATTATTAATTATGAACATTCTTTTTCGAGAGGTATCCGATGAAAAATGACGATGCTAAGCTTATCCAACGCGTCCTCGCGGGTGATGATGCTGCGTTCTCCGCACTTGTAAAAAAACACCAAAAATCGGTGCACGCGCTCGCGTGGCGGAAAACTGGAGATTTTCATGTCGCCGAAGAGATTACGCAAGACACCTTCCTGAAAGCGTATCAGAACCTTTCGACGCTCAAGGAACCACAGAAGTTTGCGGGTTGGCTCTATGTGATAGCGGCGAACTACTGCAAGATGTGGATGCGTAAGAAACGTTTGTCAACACAGTCGTTGGAAGCCACAAGCAGCGCAGAATTAGAAAATGCGACGTATTCTGGATATGTCATTGCGGAAAATGAACGGACAACCGCAGAAGCGCAGCGCGAAGTCGTCAAGAAGCTGCTTGCCACACTTCAGGAGAGTGACCGGATCGTCATCACGCTCTACTATCTTGGTGGAATGACGTACGAAGAGATAAGTGAGTTCTTGGGTGTATCGGTAAGTGCGATTAAGAATCGTCTCTACCGAGCGCGGCAACGATTAAAAAAGGAGGAACCGATGATACGAGAGGCTTTAGGCAATTTCCAGATCGCACCGAATCTAACAGAGACTATCATGCGTGAAATTTCGCGTCTGAAACCGGTCGCGCCACTGAACAATAAGCCGTTGGTGCCGTGGGTGCTCGCTGCGTCTACGTTGGCAGTTGTATTTTTAATGTTAGGTGTTGGTAGTCAATACTTGTCGCGTTTCCAAAAGCCGTATAGTTTTGATGCTGCATCAGAGATGACGGTGGAATTGATTGAGGCACCTATTGTGCTAAATCTCGAATCCAAGCCGGATGTTCGGACGCAGTTGGGAAATGTTGATACATCGAGCAAAAGCGATACCGGTAACCAGCGGCCTAACGATGTGTCGGCATCGGTTGCAGACGCAGAATCAGAGGAGACAGATACAGACTACCCTCAATGGCAACTTCCTGAAAGTGCTAAATTTCGACTCGGAAAAGGCATCTTACATGACATCAAATATACACCCGATGGTAACCGCATAGCAGTCGCAACGGATATAGGCATCTGGATATACGACGCGCAGACAGGAAAGGAACTTACACTCCTGACAGGGCATACAGAAAGGGTCACCGCCATAGATTTCCCGATCGATGGACGTTTCCTCGCAAGCGGAAGCTTCGATGGAACAGTCCGGTTGTGGGATATAGATAACTGGAAACAGACCGCTGTTTTTGCTGGACACTTGGACGGAATTGTTGAAGTTATTGCAGTGTCACCGGATGGAAAAACCGTTATCAGTGGCGACAGCTGGAAAGGTACACTCATCCTTTGGGATACAGAGACTGGTGAACAGATTAAACGCCACACCATATATACAGATAACCTGATCCGTAGGTTCAAACTTTTTATTAAGGGGAATAGCCCAAACTCAAATGGAATTAAAACACTAGCATTCTCACCGGATGGAGAGATTTTTGCAAGTGGACATTGGGATAGCGTTCTGCGACTCTGGGATGCAGAAACTGGACGAAAACTTTCAATCCTAAGAGAGCACAAACGTAGTGGCATTGACGGATTGGCATTTTCGCCTGATGGGAAAATGCTTGTCAGCAGTACAATAGATGGAACGATGGTACATACATTCCTGAAAGGCAAACCTCCGGCACGTCACATTCACCGGGTTCCTTTCCCTCGAGATTTAGTATTTTCTCCGGATGGTACGCACATTATCGGTAGCGGTTATTTAGGTAGAGAAACCATTGGAAAGAAGAGGTTTGTACATAAATGGGATACAGCAACCGGTGAACTGTTGATGTCAACACCTACAGAGCATACTGACCAACTTGAGGCGTTAGCAGTCTCGCCCGATAACAACACCGTTTTGACAGGTAGTTGGGACGGCACAATCCACAAATGGGACTTGAAGACTGGAACAGACCTCTCCACTTTCGCCACAGGACACGGTAGAGGTCCCCGCGCACTGGCGTTTTCTGAAGATGGACAGACGCTTATCAGTACTACGCGGGTGCGTTGGGGTCCCGAAGATCATCAACATCTGTTTTGGGATACAACCACGGGTGTCCAAATCTCAGACCCTGATCTTAAAGAAGTGCTTGGCAAACGATCCCCGAATTTACCCAATCCTGTCATCACTGCTAAAATTGACAAAGATTACAAGTACATTCAGGTACAGGAGGTCGCAACCGGTCGCGAAATGTATCGAATCACGGCACCTAAAGGCGATATCTGGACGTTCGCGTTTTCACCCGATAGGAAAATTCTTGCAAGTGGGAGCGAGGATGCAACGATCCGGCTATGGGATGCTATCACCGGTAACGAAATATTGACACTTCCGACCTATACATACGAAGTCTTCGCTGTGGCATTCTCACCTGATGGGAAAATTCTCGCCGGTGGCAGTGTATCCGACAGCCAATTAGGCAGATCGTACCTCATTCGTCTGTGGGAAATTCCAAGTGGACGGATACTGACAACTCTCACTGGACACACGAGTACTGTCAGGGTATTGCAGTTTTCACCTGATGGGAAAACCCTCGCCAGCAGCAGTGACGATGGAACGATTCTCCTTTGGGACTTGGATAGAACCGTTCAGATAGAAAGATAAACATTGCGTTCCTCACAATACCACTACAATGGAAACCCAAATCGGACTTACGGTGTGAGTGCGCCTTCTTGGAGCCGCTGTGCGCCGTATTTTTCCAATTCTGCTTGTTCCGCCGGTGTCAAGGTTTCTTGCTCGGAGAGTGCCTCTGCAATCCTATGGAATCTGTCAACGTCCCGCAATCCCATGATCGTTAAATGGACCCTTTTATGGCTGAGTACATAGCGGTAAAACTGTTCGGGAGAGGGAGCAGTTTCATCTCCAAAAAGCCTGTCATTGCGCGAGGCATTCATAATGACGACCCCGGTATCGTGTTTGTCAGCTGCGGGGAAAACTGTCTCTTCCGGCGTTTTCATTGCACAATTATACCAACACAGAACGGTGTCGAAAAACCCCGTGGCAACGGCATGTTGGACCTCGACCCAATCATGTCCGGTAACACCGATAAAGCGGATCAGTCCTTCATCGCGTGCTTTTCGCGCCATCTCCAATGCGCCGCCGGGTGCTAATGCTTGGTCTCGTTCCTCTTTGGTGTTCAGGTGATGCAGTTGGTAGATGTCGATGTAATCAACGCCGAGCATCCGTAGTGATGTTTCAAGTTCTGTCCGCGCACCTTTTGCATCGCGTTTAGCGGTTTTCGTCGCAAGGATCAGTCTGTCGCGTTGTCCTTTTATGGCAGTCCCAATGACTTTTTCATCTTCGCCATCTCTGTAGGATCGGGCGGTATCCATATAATTGATACCGGCATCAATTGCTTTCCGGTAACCGTCAACGGATTCACAATACGCGCCCCCGCTACCGAGTCGGGTAACCCTTAAACCTGTGCGACCTAATACTGTTTTCGGAATCTCATAAGCCATGATGTTTACCTCAAAAGTTGTCGCTTAACGCTTGCGTTCAAGGACAGGAAACACAGTCAATCAGTACAGTGTGCATAGCAAGCGTAAGTCCTATCCTTTACATCATGCAAACAGAATCAGAATACGAAGCCTGAAGTCGTATTGGAGGGTTAATTATAGCGATTCTAATCCTATTTGTACATCAAGTAGGACAAAATATCGTGTAAATTTGAGATTGTATAATCCGGTTGTTCGTCTGCTGTTTTCGGTGTTAGCATATCCGATTTTCGATTGATGAGAACGCTTGTCATACCCGCACGGTTGGCACCAACGATGTCATTCTGAACGGAATCCCCGACGAATATCGCCTCTTCCGGTAAGACATCAGCGCGTTCACAAGCGACTTCAAAGATTTTGAGGTTCGGTTTTCTGACACCGATTTCACCGGATATTGTCAACGACTGGATACGTTCCATGAGTCCAAGGGACTTTACCTTAGAAAGTTGGCTGTCGGTGTGTTCATCGTGTGCCCCGTTTGTAATGATACCGACATGGTACGCGTGTAGTTCCTCAAGGACTGTGGCATCGTCGTAAAGATATAGACTTGTGAGGTAACGCGAACAGAAGAAGTCGCTGAGTTTTTCCATGATTTTATCTATAGGCAAACCTAACTCGTTGAACAGACACGGGAAGCGTGAATCTCTTACTTCCGCCATAGAACACTTTCCGGCGTTGAGCTGCTGGAAGAGTCTCCGATGAATTATCGTCCATGCTTCTGTAATAGCCTCTCCTGAAACATGTGGGTAATGTTTGCGTAAACGTTGAAATGTTTCGCTTTGTGCGATGCTCCATGCTGTATCGGAGTCGCAGAGTGTACCGTCAAGGTCAAAGAAAACTGCTTTAATTTTTATTTTTTTAATGTTTTGCTTCCATTTCACGTATGAAAAACTCCATTTGCTCGGGACCTTCGCAATTTTGTTCAAAAGCAGAAATAGCCTCTGATGCCATCTTCACAGATTTCTTTTCTTTATCAATTCCTATGTATTTCCGATCTTCGGTAATTGCTGCTATTGCTGTTGTTCCACTTCCGATAAAGCAATCTAACACGACATCATCAGTTTCTGAGAACAATTTTATGATTCTTCTGGGCAGTTCAATAGGGAATTTTGAATCGTGATCAGCATTACTTCGGACAGAAGGGATTTCCCAAACTGCCCTTGATCCCCAATTTACCCATTCTTGTTTCGTCAATCGGGAACGGTCCACCTTTGTAGTTCCTGGCTTCCAAAAAATGTAGATATACTCAAATTCATCAACAGCTCGGTAAGAGATGGTATGCCATCTCGAATTTTCCCATGCTGCGTCTTTAACCCAGATGCGCCGGTCATATAAATAGAAACCTGCCTCATTTGCAGCTGCCTCAATAAGGCCTCCGACCAAAAACACGCGTGTTTGTGTTTGGTACTTTCCGCCTCTGATATTATTTCCATTAAGCCTTCGATCAATTGTTTGTTCGCTACACTCAAAATGTGCTGCGAGTTGGTACCTATTCCAAGTCGGATGTTTTTTCTTTGCTTCTAAAATTTGTTTCTTGGTTACGCCTATTTTTCTTCGGGATACGTTTTCTGCCATGATTTTCGGCATTGATGCATCTTTAAAGCATAAAATGTCAGCAATATTGATAGTTAGGAATCCGCCCGGCTTTATAATTGGGAAATGAAGTTTGATGACTTCACTGAGTAAATCTTCCCATTGAGAAAAGGACAAGTTTTTCTCGTAGGCTTTTCCTACAAAATATGGGGGCGACCAAACGCTGAGTGTAATTGATTCAGGTCTAATTTTTTTTAAAAGAGTTCTGGAATCACCATGATAAATGTGATTTTCTGTTAGGAATTCCGTAGTACCTACGATTGCCATTTTCCTTTGCACTCCTTAGTAGTTTCATCATAGTTTATAGTTTGAACTCGCCACGATGCCTTTTCTTTCAATTTAGTAAAACTAACACGAACTCTGAAATCTTCTCCACGGGTCGGAGCATTCCGGCCGGCTAGCCATATACCATCATCAACAGTAGGATTATATCTATCCTGTAATTTTCCATTGGGGATAGCCGTGATTTTAACCTCTTTTAAGTGATGTATGTCTGCCTTGTCTTCATACAAGAAATGTATCAAACAAGTTGTCGTCAGATAATGGTGATCTCCATATTCAGATATTTCTGGCAGAAGTCCTTTTTCATTTACAGCCTGGCCACTTCTTCTTTGTCTTACCCACATAGAGGTTTGAGACATCTGTATAGTGGCGGATCGATTCTCTTTTTCTGCTTTTGAATCTATAAAGAGAGCTTGTCTTACTGTTTTTTCTGGCAAGATAATATATCTGGCCCGTTTGTAATCAACATTTCCATAGATTCTCTGTTGAACATTAAATCCTGGAAGGCGGTCAAGCAGTTCCCTTGTAATATCTTCCGCAATATCCTTTACATTATCTGGTGACTTTAAGAACACCTCATGTGCTTCCATTCCAAAGTCAAGAACTGCTTGAAAAACCCAACGTAGTGTGAGTTTTTCAATCTCTTCAATTTCATCTGAATCTAAATTTGATAGTGTTTCTTCATTCATATTATAACCAGCCCGATGATGTTTTAACTCCTGATGGGCAGGTGCTACCCGCAAACAGAGTGCCTACCTAAATATCCAGAACATATACCCCAATACAAATACGATCCAAACCCATGCGACTGTTTTCATCACACGGCTTATCCATCCTTTTTTTGTGATATTATAGGCGATGTGGTTGAATAGGAGCATTAAGGCAATCATGATGTTGAGGTATATGACCGATTTGGGATCGAAATCTTGTGCGATAAAAAAGATAAATATATTGAAAGCAAGCAGACAAAGGATAATTATGAGAAAACCATATTTCCAAAGTCCTTTTGGCACAAGTCTTCTCATACCACTCATACCGCTTGTTTCTGTCAATGCCGTTTTGAAATTTTTCGGTAGATCCGGATTCGCTTCTCGAAGGGTTTGCTGCCGTTTTTCTTCTTCTTTAATCTTCGCATCAAGCTGCTGTTTTTCAGTGTCGGTTAATTGTTTCATAGATACTGTCTTCCGATTTCACACCACTGGCGAGGTTGGATACCTCGCCAGTGAGAGATATATTCACCTAATGGTGATAATTTTAACCAATCAGGTTATTTGCCGCGCGGACAGGACGGAAAAGCGTCTGCCGTTTGGCAGGCATTTCGGCTAATAACTTTGGATGCGGATCCCAATCGTGCCACTTGCTATTGACAGTGTTGTAACAGCTGAAAATAGCGAGGCGGTCGTTCTCTTCGTTTGTCCACGTGTGCGTGCTATGTGTCAACGCCTCCGTAAAAAAGAGGAGTGAACCGGCAGGACATTCGTAGGTATCCCAAATCGGTGAATCTTGACTTCGGATGGTGTCAGGTGCCGTGTAGACGGCTTTATGGCTTGCCGTAATAAATAGCGTGCCACCTTGCCGATATTTGACAGGGTTCAGTTCCCAGACGATACGGGTTAATCCGCTGTATCCTCTGCCCGGAATACAGCGATAGAGGTGTGAGTCACCCGGAAAACGGAGCATGCCGTTTCCGTTATGCGGACCGAAATTCCCATCGCCGACAGTGCGATAGAACAGACTACACGATTCCATACGGAATCCGTAGCATTCTTGGTTTGATAACGCTGGATGTGCGAGAAACTCGTTGAGGAAGCCGACGACGTTCGGATGGTCAGAGAGGCGTTGCAAGGGACCCCCGAGCGGTGAGCGTTCATGCTCCGGTATCGACTTCGGCTCGTGGCGGAGTTTATGGGCGAATTCTTGCATCTCCGCGAGTTCATCTCCAGAGAGGACACCCGGAATCAAGAGCCAACCGCGCATGTCAAAGAGGTACTTCTGTTCCTGCGTCGGCGGAACGACGGGAGTGCTATCAGAGTTTGTTTCCGTGAGTTGTGCGTTATCAATGTCGAGTGCTGCGCCGAGATTTTTATCAACGATAAACGGTTTTGAATAATTTGTAGCTTCTGCCATGAGAGAATCCTCTTGGTTGTAGGAAAATTAGGGTTTACGCAAGATCCCTTCGTTTGCTTGCCAAATTGGAGGCGGTTGATTTAATGCCGATAATTACCGCCGATCAAATTATTTGCCGCGCGGACGGGACGGAAAAGCGTCTGCCGTTTGGCCGGCATCTCCTCAAGCAGTTTCGGGTGCGGTTCCCAAGCACTCCACTTGCTGTTGACGGTGTTGTAACAACTGAAGGTAGCGAGGCGATAGTTCTCTTCGTTTGTCCACGTATGCGCACTATGGGTCAACGCCTCTGTAAAAAAGAGGAGTGAACCGGCAGGACATTCATAAGTATCCCAAATCGGTGAATCTTGACTTCGGATGGTGTCGGGTGCCGTGTAGACGGCTTTATGGCTTGCCGTAATAAAGAGCGTGCCACCTTGCCGATATTTGACAGGGTTCAGTTCCCAGACGACGCGAGTTAATCCGCTGTGTCCTTTTCCCGGGATGCATCGATAGAGGTGCGAATCACCCGGAAATCGGAGCATGCCGTTTCCGTTGTGCGGATTGAACTTCGCATCGCCGACAGTGCGATAGAACAGGTGGCACGATTCCATACGGAATCCGTAGCACTCTTGGCTTGATAACGCCGGATGTGCGAGAAACTCGTTAAGGAAGCCGACGACGTTCGGATGGTCAGAGAGACGTTGCAAGGGACCCCCGAGCGGTGAGCGTTCATGCTCCGGTATCGATTTCGGTTCGTGGTGGAGTTTATAGGCGAATTCTTGCATCTCCGCGAGTTCATCACCGGACAGAACACCCGGAACCAAGAGCCAACCGCGCATGTCAAAGAGGTACTTCTGTTCTTGGGTCGGTGGAACGACGGGTGTGCCGTCAGAAGTTGTCTCCGTGAGTTGTGCGTCATCAATGTCGAGCACTGCACCGAGGTTCTTATCAACAATAAACGGTTTTGTGTAATTCGTAGTTTCTGCCATAATAGATATCCTTTGTATTGGCTATCGGCTATCAGCCATCAGCCATTAGTAACAAGAGGTTTTTGATTATATGGCTATCGGCTTTCGGCTTTCGGAAACTATCAGCAATAAGAGATTTTTAATCAATAGGAGTCCTCTTTGCTAACGGTTGACCGCTGACGGTTGACTGCTAATTAACAGAAGTCCTCTTGCTGACTGCTGATTGCTGACTGCTGATTGCTGACTGCTGTCGGCTAATCGCTATGCGGCTTTCGCGCGTTTAAGTGCGTCCTCAGAAACACTTAAAGTTTTATCAATATCTTCATCAGTATGGGACATGGACATGAACCAGATATGTCCCTCTGGTAAATATAGACCGCCATCTAAGGTGGCTTCATAGAAGGTTTTGTGGAATTGCTGTTGTTTTTCGTCATCGCTATTGGTATTCAAACCGAAATAAGGCATGGGTCCGATACCACCGATCTGAGCGTTGTCGATACCGAGGCGTGTCGTCATTTCTCTATAGCCGTCCAACAATTTCTCTCCCTGTTTCCACATAAAGGTGACACCGTCCTTCGCCTCAAGTTCCGCAATTGTGGCGATCGCAGCAGCGACGAGCGATACCTCGCCGTGAAAGGTTGCGGCGACCCAGACATCACCGACTTGATCCATGATTTCTTTTTTTCCGACGACGACAGCAGTTGCGAAACCGTTGGCGAGTGCTTTACCGAAAACGGACATGTCGGGTGTGACACCGAAGTATTCTTGTGCGCCACCGAGCGCGTATCGGAATCCAGTTTTGACTTCATCGAAGATCATCAACGCACCGTTGGCATTGACAAGTTTTTTCGCTTCTTCGAGGTAGCCATCTTTGGGGAGGTCTTGTCCGGAGGGTTCCATAATTAGGCAAGCGATTTCATCCGGATGTGCTTTAAAGAGATCGGCGAGTGCTTCGAGATCGTTGAAATCGACGCTGAGTGTAGCGGCAGCAGCACCTGAAAGGTGTCCGCGTGCATGGCTGCACCAATCGTGCCATCCGTGATAACCACACCGAATGATTTTTTCTTTATCGGTATATGCGCGAGCGAACTTAATCGCGCCGGTTGTTGCGTCCGAACCACCGACGAAGTAGGCGACCCGCTCCGCCGACGGGATCATCTGGATCAATTTTTCGGCGAGTTCTACCTCAAGCGTATGCCCGAAGTTATAGACGTTCCCCCGTTCAACGACGTATTTTGTGACGGTGTCAATCACAGTCGGATAGGCGTGTCCGAGGATCATGGGACCGTATCCCATGAGATAGTCGATGTAATCGTTTCCATCGGCATCCCAGAAATGTGCCCCTTTCGCGCCTGCGATCATAATAGGTTTCGGTGGTTGGCTCCGTTTATGGGGTTGTCCACCACCGACCAGTGCCGCTTCGGCGCGTTTCTGCCACGCGAGTGATTTTTCAAAACTTCGTCCCATCCTAAAACCTCCGATGCGCTGTCTTGTTACGGCACACGGTGTGTGCCTACTCCTTTCTACTTATTTTAGCACAATTCTGTATTTGATGGCAGAGTTTTTTATAGGTTGAGGCTGCGTTTGTTGACGCAGCCTGCAATGCAACGCCAAATGCCCGCGTGCTGCTTTCGTGTAATACGAAGGCAGCACGCGGGCATGAAAGCCCTTACAGCCACTAAAATGGCTACATGGACCTTGTGAAGTTATATGATTAATTCAACATAAGCAAAGGGGATAAATTTTGGTGATGTGAACTGAAGACACATGAACGCTTCTGTTGATAGTTTCAGTTGCCACCATTTCTGTGCTGCTCAGCAGGAGATGGTTCGTCAAAGGGTTCACCCGCAGCTTCAGCTGCTTCTTTTCGCTGGAACCATTCAACCCATGCTTGATTGGCCATCTGGAAACCCTCAGCTTTGCCCTCAGCTTTGCCCTCAGCTTTACCCTCGGCGATACCTTCCGCTTTGCCCTCGGCATAAACCCGGTCTCTAAACAACTTTGCATACCCAAACATGATTTCCTCCAGTATATGTGCGAAGATAAAAAAGAAGCCAACAATCAACGCCATCAGAACAGACGTTCGCGTTAAGAACGTTCCACCTAATGCCTCTAACTTCCAACCAAAGAAAACTTCAAGCAATAGATTCAGTATTACAAGACTTGAAAAAATCCGAGCGAATACATAGAACCATTTTCGCGGGATCCGGACTAACGATACATAGTCCTTATCATTCGATTCCATCAACCGAAATATCCTTTCAAAATAGGGAGTGATAAAAGGTGCGATACACAAGACCATCGCTTTACTTCCATGTTGATGTATTAATTATAGCCCAGCGTAGGTGGAGGTGTCAAGCATTTTTTATCAAGATTTTCTTGCAAAATTGTAAAATTTTGTGCAATAATAAGGTAACTTGAGTGTTGCGAATAGGAATCATAACAAGTTTCGGATGGGTAGGAGGCATAAAAATGGCAGAACACCTCTTAAACGACGCGCAGATGCGGGAATTCATTGTGAACGGTTTTGTGACCGTCACGACGGAACTCTCTGCGGAATTTCACGATGCGATCTACGAAAAGACGATGAGTGTCTTTGATAAGGAAGGGAATCCTGGAAATAACCTGTTGCCACGGATACCAGAGATTCAGCAAATCTTTGACGATCCGAACGTTCACGGGGCATTGACGAGTCTTCTCGGACCGGATTACTATATGCAGCCGCACCGGCATCCGCACTATAATCCGCCGGGCAGTAAAGGACAAGGGCTGCATCAAGATGGCGGAAAACGGTGGTCGCATCACACACGCAGGCTGCTGGTTTTCTATTACCCGCAAGATACACCGGTCGAACTCGGTCCGACTGGGGTGGTTCCGATGAGCCACTACTTCAGTACCCGTGAAGGTTCGGAAATTTTGCCGGAACAGCCTATTGTCGGAAAAGCGGGGACGGTTGCGTTTGCGAACTACGATCTGTGGCACCGTGCGATGCCGAACAGCAGCGAGAAGCGGCGCTACATGATGAAATTCTTGTATGCTCGGATGTCCGAACCCGAAGCAGCGACATGGGCAAATCAGGAGACAGAATGGGCAAACGGCACTTCTGTGGGGCCGGCTGAACATCAAGGGATGTTCCGACATCTCTGGAACTGGCACCGCGGGGTTGAGGATAACGGTTCGCACGAGACCTCAAACGGTGCTTCGTTGTCAGAATTGGTCAGTTCACTTAACAGTACATCGGAATCGACAAGTTTGCAGGCGGCTTATGCGTTACCCCGATTTGGAGAGCAGGCGGTTTCTGCTTTAGTGCGGTGTCTATATGACGAACCGGAGATGATACGCCGGAATGCCTGTTATGCGCTCAATGCGGTGGGGTCTCCTGCGGTCGATGCTCTGCGTAAAGTACTGAAAGATCCGTCTGAACAGGTTCGGGACAACGCTGCGGAGGCACTCGGTGATTTAGGGAACAAAGCAGAATCGGCGGTACCCGCACTGGTTGAGGCACTTTCGGATGAATCGGGTCGTGTGCGTGTACATTCAGTAGAGGCGTTAGGCACAACGGGTCAATCGAGTTCAGTTGCTGCGCCGAGTCTCGTGAAGGCATTAGCGGATCCGAATGATGGGGTTCGTCGGAATGCTGTTTTCGCACTGGCACGGCTGGGTCAGGACGCGGAGGGTGCGGTTGAAGGTTTACAGAATTTGCTGTTTGACGCGAACCGGTATGTGCGTGGCGATGCGGTGCATGCGCTTTACCGTATCGGGACACCGGCGGCGAAATCGGTCTTGCTGCATCATCTTCAGACGACGCGCTGGTGCCCGATCACGACACGGGAAAGTACGTTTTAGATTGGTATGAGATTTAGGAATTTGGCGCGGTTACAAACCGCGCCAACCGTGCTGTAAAGGAAAATCTACGTAAAGAATTCTTCGTTATGTGGACGGACATCTACTTCAAACGTCCACGCGCTCCGTTCCTGTTGTACCAGAGCCCAATAGGTATCGGCGATTGCGTCGGGTTCGAGGAGCGGTTCGTTTTCACTCAATTTATAGCGTTGTCGCATCCCTGGTGTATCAATGACCCCATCAATGATAATATGGGCGACATGGATGCCGTGCGGACCGACTTCACGGGCGAGCGATGATGCCAAACCTCGCGTTGCGAACTTAGCACTACTAAACGCCAGAGCGTCTGCTCTGCCGCGTATGGCAGAAGTGGCTCCGGTGAATAGAATCTTTCCACCGCCTTTTTGGAGCATTCCGGGAACGACCTGTTTTGAACAGAGGAACCCACCGAGGGTACAGACGCGCCACGCGCCTTCAAACGCCTCTGGCGTGAGGTCCGCGAAACTCCCCCACGCGGCGTTTCCGGCGTGATTCACCAAGATGTCAGGATCGCCGAGTTCTTCTCGGATACGATCGAAACTTTGATCCACCTGCTCAGGTTCGGTAATATCCGTCGGGATCGGAATAACTGTGCGTCCGGATTTTGACAATCTCGTGGATAGGTTTTTAATATAGGCGGACGAACGGGACAGAAGGGCTACGTTACATCCCTCTTCTACAAATTTACGGGCGAGTGCAGCCCCTAAACCGGGACCCACACCTGCGATAACTGCTATTTTTTCCATAGTGATTCCTTAAAAAAAGAACGCATGAAAATTTTGGAGTTGGGCCTGCTTCCAATTCAATCTTATCTGTATAGATTTACGAAAGATTGGGTAATCGGTTTCACTTGCGGTTCAATTCAACCCAATAGCGAGGTTATAAACCGCACCTGCAAGGGGTATAAACCGCACTTGCAGGAAGTGGAGCTGCACTGCGCTAACCGCCTGATATTCTATTCGTGCCTGAGTGCGTCAATCGGATGAAGTTTTGCGGCTTTCCATGCCGGATACGCCCCAAAAAAGATACCTACCAAAGCACTCACAACAAATGAGACTATTCCATACATTGGCGAAACGAGGGTTCGCCACTCCCAGAACGATGTGACCAGTTCAGCAC
Source organism: Candidatus Poribacteria bacterium (assembly GCA_022820835.1). Classification (GTDB taxonomy): domain Bacteria; phylum Poribacteria; class WGA-4E; order WGA-4E; family WGA-3G; genus WGA-3G. The sequence continues at coordinate 11,823 of JAJEET010000033.1, read as the reverse complement.
CGCCTATACCGACACCGATACCGATGATGCCGCCGACGAGTGCAAGGCTTGTGGATTCAACGAGGAACTGTGCGAGGATATCGGAGCGTTGTGCACCAACGGCTTTGCGTAGCCCGATCTCTTTCGTCCGCTCCGTTACAGAGACGAGCATGATGTTCATAATACCGATACCACCGACAACTAACGATACCACAGCAATCCCTAAGATTAGGTTGGTAAAGGTTTGGTTTGATTCTTCGAGTGTTTCCATGAACTCTGCTTGGTTACGGATATGAAAATCAGGCTCCTTGTTTACTGGAATTTCGTGCTGCTTTCGGATGAGTTCGGTTAGCTCGGTTTCTGCTGCTTCAATGAGTTTGTCGTTATTGGCTTGTACACTGATACTCGATAGATATTCATTTCCGAAAACGCGCTTCATAGCCGTTGAATAGGGGATGAAAACTTGGTCGTCGGGGTTTCGCCACCCGCTTGCGCCCTTCTCTTTCATAACGCCGACGACATGGAAACCGACGTTCTTAATTTTGACTGTTTGGCCGACGGGTTCGACGTTTTCAAAGAGATTATCAACAACGGTTTTACCGAGTACACAGACGCGGTCTCGATTTCGTATCTCATATTCTGTAAAAAATCGTCCCTTCTGAACGTTAAAATTCGCCGTGACGAGGTATGCTGGCGAGGTGCCGACAATAGTTGTGTTCGTATTTTTATTTCGGAACTTCACCTGTGCGCGGCTGCTCACCTCTGGTGTGACATAACTAAAAGTTTGTCCGCGTTCCTGTAGTGCCTCCATATCTTCGACAGTGAGAGTTCTCCGGGCATCAGCGGAGCTGCGTCCGCGGAACATACTTTGTCCAGGCCGGACTGCGAGAATGTTCGCGCCTAATGTTTGAATCCGTTCGGTGACATCGGCTTTCGCGCCTTCACCGATTGAGGTAGTGGTTATAATCGCGCCGACACCGATGATTACACCCAACATTGTCAATAGAGATCGGAGTTTATTTGCCAATAAGGCACTCAATGCGTTTGCAAAACTTTCAAGAATACCCATAACGTTTGCTCCTATGCCCATTTCCATCCATGGTAACTGGGCGTACCTACAAGTAGGTGATCGTGTTTATCGTCCTCGGGGACCTCCGCCGCCTCCCATGCGTCGCATTGTGGAAGCTGGGTTTTGCATCATGCGTCTTCGCCAATCTTCACCGCCACCCCCCGGCGAAAAGCCGCCAACAGCAACAACATCGCCTTCAGCGAGGCCAGAGATGATCTCAATTTTGTCAAAACTGTTAACGCCTGTTACAACGGGCTGCGGTCGTCCGGGTTGCCCCTCTGCGTCAAGGATCCTGACCATTTTCCTACCGCGCATATCAAGGACCGCTTCGGTCGGCAAGGTAAGGATGCCTGTTTTATTGATAGCCGAGATTTGGACAGAGGCGTTCATGCCGGGTTTGAGGAACGGCATCTTTGACGCTTGAGTTTCTTCGGGTTGTGTCTGGAGCTGTGGTTCTTCTTCGGGTGCTTCCTCAAAGAAGCCGCCGAAAAGTCCGCCCCAATCATCCTCATCGGTTTCCGCCTTCGCCTCGGCTACGTCAGGATCTTCTAACTGCTGCGCGGGTTGTTGAACAGCGGGTTCTTGAGGTGTAGGTCTTGATGGTATGCCATCAGCATCGGCACCGTCCGCTTGGCGTTGTTGCCGCATTGCGCGGAAACGTTCGCGTTCTTCGTCCGTCATATTTGCGAAATCTGGTCGCCCCTCGCCACCTTGTCGATCGCCGCCACCGCGCCGACCCGCTGCACCTCGCACCATTCCCTGCCCTGTGCCGGTAGCTGCCACATTTTTTAACTCGGAAGTCACTTCAAAAGTCGTCACATTCTGAATAACTTGACCTTGCGGAGCAATCTTCAAGACTTCGCCCTGAAACGGCATATCAGGATAGGCTTCAACATTAATGGTCACGGGTTGTCCGATTTGGATTTTACCGATGTCGGTTTCATCAACTTCAGTCACCACGTAGACAGTATCCAGGTCTGCCATAGTAACGATCGCCTGCCCTTCAGTTGAGGCGAGTGAGGAGAGGCGGGAAGTAATTAACTGTCCTTCCTCAACCTTTTTCTCAAGAACCGTTCCAGAGATGGGGGCTTTGATAACTGTATCATCGTACTCAATTTGACGGAGTTCGAGTTGTACTTCACTACGTTTGACAGCTAAACGCGCGGTTTCGATATCGCGTTCTTTTCGGGTAATTTGTTTCCGGTTCGCTTGTGCGAGTTTCAAGGACTCTTCCGACTGAACGATCCGCTGCTGCTGAAGTTCAATATCCATATCCCGCGAGGCTTCAGCTTCAACGCGTTCATTAGCGAGTGCGAGGTTGAACTCTGCCTTCTTGATATCTGCGCGTCCGAGTTCAAGTTCGGCTTCAGTCGCGGGTTGCTCTACGAGTTTCACGTTTTCGACGGATGAGCGATACCGTGCCTGCGCCGATTTTAGTTGTGCCTGTGAAGACTCTAACGCGGCTTGTGAGATGAGCTCTTTTTCATGGAGCGTTTTATTGCGCTCATGCTCTGCGGTGACCAGGTCCAAGTTTGCCTTATCTTGTTCCAAAGTGGCTTGTGCGCGCCGTTTATTTTCGTCCCGGACCTCATCGGAGGTGAGCAATTTATACCTAATTTTAGCGATGTTAAGGTTGTTTTCGGCATCCATGATACCGCGTTGGTTGGCTATCTTCTCAAGACGGATATCTTCCTTGATCTGGATGAGCCGTTGCTGTGCTTCAATGAGAGACTCCTGTGCCTGCCGAATCTGAATTTCGGATTGCTCTCGCTGGAGTTGGATATCGATTTCCGCCTGTTGCAAGCGGGCTTGAGCGGATTGTAAGTCGGCTTGTGCTTGTTCCAAACTGATCTGGACGTAGGTGGTTTCAATCACAGCGATAATATCGTCCTTTTGGACGTAATCACCCGCGTCAACTCTGAGTTCCAGAATCTTTCCACTCGCTTTGGAGCTTACTTCAACAATATTCAACGGTTTGATAGTGCCTGTTGCGTCAATCGTTACTGCAATATCGCCGCGTTCAACCATTGCTGTCTTTATGTCTTGTATCCCGTTGCTGTCTGCACCGTCTTTCGTTGCAAATACGATGCGTCCAACGACGACTGCGGCTACGGCTACGAGTACGACTGCTGCAGCAATTGTAATAACTTTCCATCTTCCCATCTCGGATTACCCCCTTCTGATAGAGTTGTCAGTTGTCGGTTTTCAAGCAGTCATGAGTTGTCAGTTATCAGTTTTCAGTTAAGAGTCATGCTGTGGGAGGTACAACAAAAGCGACTGCCACAAGAGCGTAACTGAAAACTGAAAGGTTTTTTGAATGAAAATTAAATAAATATTTCGGTAATCGTTAAGGATCGCGAGCACAACTCGCTCCTACCAAGAGGTTATTGATGAATCACCGAATTAAATCCTTAAACCTCTTAAAAAAACAAACCGAAAACTGAGAACTTTTTTAGTTAGTCAAGTCTGAAAGAGAAAAGTTCGTATTTTGTTTGTTTCTACAGGTGTGGCATATCGACAGCACTGTCCCGTCGTTCGTGCATGTTCTTTTCCATGGCTTCAGGATAGCGGTCTGGCAGATGAGAGATGTCGTTAAGTTTTTGGAGTGCCTCGCCTTGAAGTCGCCAGCCTGCTGCACCGAGGTTATCGCGGAGATGTTCGGTATGCCTTGCCCCGACAATGACCGATGTCATCGCGCGTTGTTCAAGCACCCATCGGAGTGCAACCTGCGCCGGACTCCGTTTGCGTTCCTCAGAAACATCAAAGAGGGTTTGTAGGGTTTTATCGGCGTTGTCAGCGAAATAGCGTTGTGGATATGCCCAGCCTTCCTCTGAACGAGTCCCGCCGTGTGTGCGTTCACCGGGTTTGTATTTACCGGAGAGGAAGCCACCCGCTAACGGACTCCAGACGACGATTCCAAGTCCTTTGTGTTCACAGAGCGGTACGAGTTCTTGCTCTATATCGCGGACAACGAGGCTATATTGCGGTTGATAGCATGCAAACTGTGCCCAGCTGTTGACATCGCTAATCCATAACGCCTCGGAGAGCCGCCACGCTTGGTAGTTGCTGCACGCTGTGTATCGGACTTTTCCCTGTTGAACGAGGTCATCGAGTGCGCGAAGCATCTCCTCTAAAGGTGTTTGCGTATCGACGTGGTGAATATAGTAGATGTCCACGTAATCCATCTGGAGGCGTTTGAGGCTGTCGTCGATTGCCTGCATGATATGGAGGCGCGACATTCCTGAGTCGTTGGGACCGGTGCCCATCGGGTTGAAGAACTTCGTAGCGACGACGGCATCGCGCCGTCTGCCTTTGAGTGCTTTACCGAGCAATCTTTCGGATTCGCCGTCCCCGTAAGAATTGGCGGTGTCAAAAAAATTGACTCCTGCATCCAAAGCGAGATCCACCATGCGGTTTGCCTCTGCTTCGTCGGCACCGTGCCCGAAAGTCATTGTGCCTAAACAGATTTCTGATACCTTAAGACCACTTTTTCCCAGTCGTCTATATTCCACGTTTTTCCTCCATCTAATCAAGCTGTATCTTCTTGAAGAATCAGATACCTTTCACCAGAGGACTTCTCATCCCTTAATTCATGTTCCCAATCAACGAATCCCAAACTTTCATAGAGTCGCGCGGCAGCTTCGTTTTTCCTTTGGTGACTTGTTGCAATTCGCTCGACATCTGGATGTAATTTCAATCTTCGTATAACCTCAATCATGGCGGCTCTGCCATACCCTCTCCTTTGAAACTTTTCGTCTATCATTAAGCGGACGATGAAGCCAACAGCATCACTAAGTTCATACATAACGAATCCTACCATAGATGGATTCGCTTGGTAATGTGCGTCTGCGTCATAGACACCGAAAGGATGATACGTTGGATTCACGGACGCTTCGGCAAGGGAGTATATATTGGGGGCAACGAATCCTTTTTGATGATCAGCTACCTTTAAGGAAATACACTCGTCCAGATTCTCCGGCGTAATAGGTCTGAGGGATATTTCTGCCATTTAGCCTCCGTTCTATAGTTTTCACATACTGCTCAACGGCACAGCTTTTTGTGCAATTTCCAAGATACTATCTAACACTTCAGTGACTTCAGGATCAACCTGGTCTGGTGGTACATACTGGACTAAAGTGTGATAATTTGTTTTCTGCATAAGGTTCGGTAATCGGAGTTTTTTGAAAAAAGCAGCAAATAGCGGATCCAAAAAATCGGTACTTACCTTTGTACCTGCAGACCATGGTGTTCCCTTACCGAGCGTTACGAGTGCATCCTCTATTTCCTTGATGGTATTTTCCATTGTAGATATCCAAGTCTCCATGAATAGACGTGCGTGCTCCATTGCTTCGGCACGTGTCCAGTCTATGAGTACCTGTTTATTGAACACAATGTAATTTTCGATCTCGCGTCGCTCCCATGCGTACTCTCTTAATTCTGGATGGGTCTGAAGTTCGCCAGTAATCCGATCAAAAAGGCAAAACCCGACAAGATTCGGTTTTGCCTCACGCAAAGCGTAGAAATGCTCGCGGGCTTTTCCGGGTTGGTCGCCAACATAGTGAACATAGGGTGCTTCCAACCTTTCTGCCGCCGGGTGTCTAAGTTTCTCCGCGAATGCTCGGAGAATAGCGAGATCTGTCGAACCTTCAAGATAAAGGACCCATCCCCTTTGCTGTGCCTGATAATACTGTTCAAAACCAAAGTCTCTAAGCGATTTCAGCAGTTGGCTACCACGGTCATCAATTCGGTGCGGCTTACCCAGAAAGGCGATAACGACATCGCGATCTGCTGCTTCATTGAGGATGACTTCAGAATGGCTGGCGGCGACGATTTGACTGTCGTGTTCTTTCGCTAATTCGGTAAGTACCTGATAAATCTGCCGCTGCCGAAGGATCTCGAGATGTGCATCGGGTTCATCAAGCAGCAAGACGGCCCCGGGATGTGCGGCAATATAGGCAAATAGCAGCAGCGTTTGTTGCAAGCCACGACCTGATGAAGAGAGGTCTAAAGAGGCACCAAACTCATCTCTATAGTTCATCGAAACCTCACCACGTTCTGGGATATATTCCGGTTTATCAAGGTCAACACCGAATAGAGAGTGAATTTTTTTAGAAAGCGTTTCCCACTTTTGAGTGTTCTGCGAAACTTGATAGCAGAGATTACGCAAAACCTCTGCTGTCCGCCCCTCGCCAATACGGACGTTGACAGCGCCTTCATCAAGCCGCGTTTCGTTGGACGCGAGTCCAGACATGGGTGGAAGGAAAGCAATAGAAAGGCTTGATGCCTCCTCTGGAATAGGCATCTGTTTCGCCACTTTACCATTTTTTTCTGATATTCTGAGAGGACGACAGTAAAAAGACTCCTCATTGGCGTAATCAAATTCTAAGCCACACTGCCATGCTCTGCTATCCGTAATGCCTTCGACAATAATATCTATACGGATGTTTTGAGTGTGCTGCTTACCATCAACTCTTTCCGTATCACGTACCTGTAAATTTCGCCAGAGTAATCTTGCATTCGGCACTGGAATGGAGATGAGGTCACGTCGGTTGATAGCAACTCCGGGACGTTTTTCTGGATTTGTGCTTCCCTTACGTTTCTCGTTCCACCGTTTGAGCCCTATCTCCCACAAGGCAAGTGCTTGTAACGCGGTTGTTTTGCCGGAGTTATTCGGACCGATGAAAACAACGGGATTCCCCAATTCAATCTCAACTTCGCCAAAGTTTTTGAAATTACGGCAAATCAATTTTGTTAGCATTTTTCTCCAAAATTGCCTTTATACGACAGAAACAGTATCTCCTTCTGATCGGAGTCCTGCTTCATAGACTTTCATGACTTCGAGTGCGAACTCCAGTGAACCTTGCTCGGCAGGTTTGCCCTCCAGAATACAGTCGCAGAAATATCGCATCTCTTGGTAGAAGCCTTGGATGAAAAGACCTTTGTTTTCGAGGGTGCCGAGACTGTATTGCGGTTCCCAGACGATAGCCCCACTATCAAACCCGTCGGGAACAAAACTGGTGCTGCCATGGTAATCAAATCGCATACCGCGTTGCAGTAGGACCTGTGTGCCGTTTCTAATTTCGGCGTGGCATCCGTCCGCGAAGAATTGGTAAAGTTCGGAGGGTTGCGCGTGCCTTGCGCCGTCAGCGAGATGGAAGTTTCCGAGTGCGCCGCTTTCGTATTCCAAGATACACGCGCCTCCGCCGCGTTGCCCTCGACGAACGGTTACAGCGGAAACCGTCCCGCCGACTGCGATCAGCAGCGACAGTGGATGAACGCCGTTTTGGAGCCAGTTGGTATGCGCTTTCTCACGTAGGATACGTTTTCCATCGTTCGGAATCGTCATCGGATAGACACCTAAGATTGTTCGCAGCGGACCATACTCGTCGGTAGCGAAGATTTCGATAATCTTTTGGGTTGCAGGCATGAATGCCTTTTTAAAACCGACGACGACGACGCGATCCTTGCGGTGGCGGATCATCTCCCGGACCTCGTCAGCGAACATACCGGGCGGTTTCTCTAACCAGACATGTACGCCAGCGTCGAGTGCTTCACACGTCAGTTCGGGATGGAGACGCGGCGGCACGCAGAGAAAGATGGCATCCAGTTCCTCGTTCCGAAACATCTCTGCCATACTCGGATAGCACGCGCTAACGCCGTACTGTTCAGCAGTCGTACGCGCTCGCTCGATATCAATGTCGCATAGTGCCTTCAACCGAATCGGGAGAAATGTTAGTGTCGGCAGAACGTTACGATAGCTATGTGAACCGACACCGACGACCGCGACATCTAACCTATTTTCAAATTCCCTTTGATAACTCATTTTTTTAATTTACCTTGCGGTTAAGGCACAAGGCTTACGAAAGCACGGCATCGAGATAGGCATCCATATCTTTTTTCATCTTCTGCAATTCCGCTTGGTCGATGTACATCATGTGTCCAGCCCTATAGTAAGCCATTGTGATGTTATCCTGTAAGGATGGATCGAGTCCAAGGTGCGTGAAGGTATATTCCGATGCCAAAAACGGTGTCGCGAGATCGTAATAACCGTTCGCAACGAACACTTTCAAGGCAGGGTTAACAGTCATCGCCTTGCGAAGTGTATCGGCGACGTTGACGTATTGGTTCTGATGGCCGCTGTAGTCCCACGGATGCACACGTCTGCTCAGGATTTCATACGGGAGGTCCGACGCAAATCCGAGTTCGCCGCGGACGTAATTGTTGAGGTTCGCGGTATACGCGCCTTGCGTGACTGCGCCGCTCGGATCATATTCGTAACCTTCGCCTGCGGAGTCGCGGTCAATCCCTTTGTATCGGCTATCAAACCGACCGACCGTACGCGCCTCATCGCGGAGGAGTTCCTTGCAGAACCGAGAGATGTTAATCCGTAAGTCAGTCCGTTCAATATATTCCGGTGTCAGTCCGGTATAACTTGCAAGTTGTTTAACAATGTCGGCGCGTTCTGATGGCGGTATAGCGTTCCCTTTCATCAGTGCCACCGTGTAGTCGCCTGTGGCAAATTCTCTGACCTCGTCGATGAAAGATTCAAACTCGGTATCTATCTCGCCTACCCTCTTATGATAAAGTGCGGTCGCTGCGTAAGTCGGTAGGAAAAGAATATAGGGAAGATCGTTGCCGGCTGCGAACCGTATCGTCTGAAAGTTGAGGACGACCGAAACGAGCATGATACCGTTGAGATATGCGCCGTGGCGTTCTTGAAGGTACCCGGCAAGCCCACCGGCACGGGTTGTGCCATAACTTTCGCCGACGAGAAATTTTGGGGATCCCCAACGTTGATAGCGTCCCAAATAGAGGAGGATAAAATCGCCGACCGATTCAATATCTTTTTTGAACCCGTGGAACTGCTTCGCTTCTTCCCCCGGTACAGCCCTACTGAACCCTGTGCTGACAGGATCAATGAAAACGAGGTCGGTTTTGTCCAAAATGGAACATTCGTTATTGGTCAATTGATACGGCGGATCTGGTAACTCGCCATCTTCGTCAGGTTTGACGCGTCTCGGTCCGAGGACACCGAGATGCAACCAGACCGATGAGGATCCGGGACCGCCGTTGAATGAGAAGGTTATCGGACGCGTGGCGGGGTCTTCTACATCGTCGCGTGTATAAGCGATAAAGAAGACCGCGGCTTTCGGTTTTTCACCTTCCTTATTCACCTCTTCTTTGAGGATTAGCGTTCCTGTTGTTGCGGTATAGCGGACCTCCTCGCCATTAATGGTAACGCTGTGGTGTGTAACAGAGAGGTTATCCTCAGGTTCATCAGCATCTTTCTCTTCGTCTTCGGTTTCTTCAGATTCGTTTTTTTCTTTTTCGCTCATCTAATCTTCGGGCAGGAGACCCAACGCTTTAGTGTTGGGAGGAATGCCCGCTCCTTTGCTGTTAAGATTCCCCTAAAGGGGTGCGTATTGTTTTTTCACCACAATACGTGGGCGATTCTTGCCAGTGGGCTGCTTCTTTTCGGAAGTGCTGTCACCATCTCCGATCCGACCTGACCCGGTGCTGTTAAGAAAACAGGTAATGACCTTTCGGCTCTCCGCAGAAGCGGGTGTATGTTGCCCCTTCCAGATCGCAGTATCCGCTTTGGTGTCAGACTTGGGGAGCATCCTTAGATATGCCTACTACCAGTTCAACATATCGTTTTACGACAAACGTTGTAGCTGCCACGCTACGATACTGCGATGTTTTACTGTAGTCAACCGTTTAACTTATGGAGTGGACGCTGGCTACGCTTCGCACAAGCCCAATCCTTTAGGCTTGGGTAGTTGACGTTGAATTCCTTTCTATTTTTCGGATTGTCAAGACTTGGACAGATTGTCCTATAAAACGCATTATAGCACATTTTGCAGAAACAGGTGTGACAATTTTTGTTTGAACCCACTCCAAAAACCTGCTATTATATCCGTATGCCGAAACTTAATCTTAAATCCAACCACAAAGCAATCCGCGATTACTACGCCACGCTGCAGCAATATGAACAACAAGGCATCACACATGAAGGCGCGGTCAGTTCACCCTTTGAGAGCCTCCTGCACGCCTGTGCAAAACAGGTGAACGCCACGCTTGTCCCACAATACGGCATGCGCGCCCCAAAAGGGAATCGCATCGTTATTGATGGTGTGGTACTCGACGAATACGGACTCCCCTTTGTTTATTGGGAAGCGAAAGACATAGACGACAACCTCGCCAAAGCCGTACAGGAGAAACGAGATGCAGGCTACCCGCTCGACAATATCCTGTTCCAGACACCACAACACGTTATCCTGTATCAAAACGGACAGGTGGCTTTGGACCTGGACATTACCGAACCGGCGGGGCTGATTGCAGCACTCCAACATCTATTTTCTTATGTGCCGCCTGCACTGGATAACTGGCACACCGCCGTCTCCGATTTCAGAGAGTATGTCCCCGACCTCGCGAATCAGTTAAAAGAACGCATTGAACAGCAACACGACACGGATACAGCGTTCAAGAAGGCGTTCACCGATTTTTACGAAACCTGCCGAACCGCGATTAACCCGGACCTCTCACAAGATGCTGTTGAAGAGATGCTCGTTCAGCACATCCTTACGGAACGTATCTTTCGGACTGTTTTTAATAACTCCGCTTTTACGCGTCGGAATATCATCGCACGTGAAATCGAAAACGTTGTTGATGCCCTGATCCGGCAGGCGTTCAGTCGTGAGGAATTTCTCAAACCATTAGACCGGTTTTATGTCGCGATTGAACAAGCCGCGATGCTCTGCAAAGACTTCTCGCAAAAACAGCACTTCCTCAACACGTTTTACGAGAAGTTTTTTCAGGGGTTCTCCGAAGATGTCGCAGATACGCACGGCATCGTTTATACACCGCAACCGATTGTCGATTTCATGGTGAAGAGCGTGGCACATCTCCTCGAAACCGAGTTTGGTCGCTCCTTGTCCGACAGCGGCGTGCATATCATCGATCCTTTTGTCGGTACGGGGAACTTCATCGTCCGACTCATGCAGGACATCCAAGGCACCGCATTAGAAGAAAAATATCGTCACGAGCTGCACTGTAACGAGGTGATGCTCCTGCCCTACTACATCGCCAGTCTTAACATTGAACAGGAATACTTCCAACGGATGGGGACGTACCTGCCGTTTGAGGGGATCGCGCTTGCGGATACGTTTGAGTTGCTTGAGCAAGAGCAAGGCGAACTCTTTACACGTGAGAACACAGAACGTGTGAAAAAACAGAAGGCGGCGGATATGTTCGTCGTTATCGGCAATCCGCCCTATAACGCTTGGCAGGTCAACGATAGTGACAACAATAGGAATCGAAAATACGCGGTGATGGACAAGCGGATTGCGGATACCTACGCAGCAGATTCCAAGGCAACACTCAAAAACGCGCTCTACGATCCTTATGTCAAAGCAATTCGATGGGCATCTGATAGGATTGGCGATGAAGGCGTTGTCGCCTTCGTAACAAACAACGGATTTCTTGACGGGTTGGCGTTTGATGGAATGAGAAAACACCTCGCAGAAGATTTTGACGCGATTTACATCCTGGATTTAGGGGGGAACGCCCGGAAAGGATTAAAGGTTTCCGACTCGAATGTGTTCGGCATTCGGGTCGGTGTGAGTATCAATCTATTTGTGAAAAATAGAGGTAACTCATCAGAGAAGCCCAATATCTTTTATTTTTCCACCGATGACTTGTGGAACCGAGAAAAGAAGTTTAATTTTCTCAATGAACGCCAACACACAGGAAACGTAGAATGGAACGCAATTCAA
>JAJEET010000009.1 GCA_022820835.1 Candidatus Poribacteria bacterium | reverse complement strand
CACAGTCCCTTCGCCCCCATCTGCCATCGGGATTTTGTCAATAACGGCATCCGGAAACACGCGACGCAGTCCCTGCTCAATCGCACACGCAGCTTCGAGAGCACTGACACTCCCTTTAAATGAATCAGGTGCAACTACAATCTTCATAATCGAAAATTTATCACAAACAGCACAACGTGTCAAGTTCAAAGCAGCGGTCAAAAACGCTGCACCAATTCAAGACTCCAAAACCGAGGTTCATTGACGAAACCCGTCAGATTGTTGAAATCGATGCCACCCGTAGGAGATGTATCGTTGAGGATGTTACGCCCGACAAGTGCAACTTCTACGTCGGCATCAGGCAATAGACAGGCAAGCCGGATGCCGCCCACCAAAAGCCAATCATCGGCAAACTCTACAGAATCATAGAGAAAGAACCGAACTTGGCTGCGATATGCCCAGTCCGTAGAAGCGATAAAACGCACGCCTGCTGGCAGGTCGAGAATATAACGCAGTGCCACATCTGCAATCCAACCCGGTGCCTGCGGTAAACTGTTGCCATCAATAGAGAAAATTCCATCAGCAACAGACGGATCCAACATCGTACACGGTGCACCGCATCCCTGTATCGCCAAATTTGGGTCGTCAATACGCGTCTGATTGTAACTGAGACCTGCTGAAATTTCTAATGCTGTGATTGGCGCGAAGGTCAACTCCGCCTCAACACCGCGTCCAATCGTGCTTTCAGCATTCACCAACCGATTGAAATTCGTCTCACCACCGACCGCAGTCAATTGCTGATCCTGCATAAAGTACTGGAACGCCGCCATATTGAGATGCAACCGCTGGTTCCACACGCGTAATTTCGTGCCGCCTTCAAAAGAGTGAATCGTCTCGGTATCCGCGACTGTGACAGCATCGCCAAACAACAAGCGTCCTTGAATACTCGGTGCCCGGAATCCGCGCGCCGCGCGCAGATACGTCTGCACATTCTGCGACACTTGATAGCGGAGGCTCATATCCCCGCTCCAGACGGTGTCTTCGGGGTTCTCATGGATAGGACCGAGTGTGCCTGCGCCGGTAACAGCAGGTGCCTGATCCCGCCATGCTGTATAGTCCTTCGCATCATGGGACAATCGTAGCCCCACACCGAGTTCGAGGTTCTCAAGCATTTGGAAGGTTAGTGCTGCGAACGCCGCCTGTGCTGTAGACGTCTGCTCTTGTCGCGCGACTCCATCCAAAGCACCGTCAGCGAGTGTATCGTAGTTGAAATCCTCCATCTCCACAAACTCCGAAAAATAGTATAAACCGAACTGGTAGGTGAGACGGCGCGCTGCCGGACTCATCAAGCGAACCTCTTGGCTAAACTGTTGCAGGTTCGGAATACCAGAAGCGGTTTCCGAAGGAAAGGGAATCTCACCGGGACCGCTCACAGGAAGAAACGCAGCACCGTATCCGCCGTCGATATCCCCTCGCGAGAAATTCGTCAGGCGTTCAAATCCTGTCAATGAAACGAGTTGGAAGTCCCCAATATCGTAGCGGATTTCAGTCGACAGCCCCTGCGTACGCAATGTTTGTTCATTGGGTCCGTCATGCGCAATGCGATCACGGGCAAAATCCGGCACCAAACCGCTTTCGCCCTTTGACAAGATATTCGCGCGGAACAGGCGTGCCGTGCCATCGAGATCGCGCGCATGGACTTTGAACCGCGCTTCCAACGCCGGTAGAGGTGCCCATAATAATTGTAAGCGACCCGCCAAATCCTGATGTCCGCCTAAAACATCGTCTTCACCCGTGTGCTCGTTATCCACCCAGTCGTCTCGCCACTGTGCAAGTACTGAGAACCGCGCGGAAAGCACTGAAGGAATGATCGGGCCCGATATCGCACCCTCAACATTGCTGCTATTGAACCGTCCATAACTCACCCGTCCGTATCCTTCTAAAGTCTGTGTTGGGCGCGCCGATTCAAACTTCACAGTCCCAGCAGGTGTATTGCGTCCAAACAGCGTCCCTTGCGGTCCCCGTAGGACTTCAATCCGGTCCAAATCAAAGGCTGGAAACCCTTTTAACAACGCGTTTTCGAGTACAATGCCGTCGTAGAGCAGCGAAACCGGTTGCGAAGCGTTGAGATCAAAGTCCGTATTACCGAGACCCCGAATATAGAAACGCGGAAAGATACGTCCAAACGACGACTCCACCTGCAAACTCGGCGTACGGTTCGACAAAAAACGCACATCCATACCCGATGAACGCAGCGTGTCAAACCGATCGCCACGAAGTGTAGAGACAGAGAGCGGCACCTCAAAAGAGCACTGCTCACGTTTACGAGCCGTAACCACGATCTCTTTCAACCGAACGACCTCTTCGGTTTCTTCTTCGGCAACAACCGTTAAAGATAGAGACAATATCATTAAGAAAACCAAAGCATAAAACCGTTTGCTAAAGTTCATATCTCCCCCAAAAATAAAATGTAAAGATTGGCGTAAAATAGCAAGGCAGTAGTGGAATCCCACATCACAATATTCAATAACTACAGACAATATTGTAGCATACTCAACCAAAAAGTCAACGAATAGCACATTTTTTCTTGTTGTAGGAGCGATCTGCGGTCGCGATTCATTAGTATATTCTTTGTAGGAGCGATCTGCGGTCGCGACGTTTACCGAAAACGAAAAAATTGCTTGACATCCAATACAAATGTGTGTCAAAATCCAAAGCAAATAATCTTGGAGGTAACGTAGATGAGAGGTAGATATCAAAAACCGAGCATTTTCTGGTCTGTTATAGGTGCTGCCGTCCTACTGTTTACCACACAAGGACACACCGCAGTTGACCCCGCCACTGCAGTAGCTGTCTGGCTCTTTAACGAAGATGGCGGCGAACTCGCCAAGGACTTAACGGAAAACGCACTCGATGCAGAGTTCTTAGAACCTACGAAGTGGACGGATGGCAAATTCGACGGTGGTTTGGAATTCAAAAGTGGTGGTTTGGCTAACGCTGGCGTTTCCCCACTCCTGAACGTCGGAAAATTGAATTTTTCTATGGTTGCATGGTTCAAGTATTCAAAGACACCCGCCGGATGGTACGCAGCCCTCATCTCAAAGGCTGACCTCGCTATGCCGAGACACGGCTACATTTTGGGAATTCGCGGGAACCTTGATCCAAACAACAAAGGGAGACCCTTATTCTGGTTCGGATTGGCACAAGGCGCAGGTATCCATCTCTTCGGCACATCACCCATCAACGATGGAAAGTGGCACCATCTCGCCGCAACTGCTGACCGGAAAGGCGCTATGAAATTATATCGGGACGGTGAACTGGAAGCTGAAACCGATATTGCCGCACACGCGAACCAGAATGAAGACAATCTAAAACCTTTCACAATCGGTGGTGAAGTCGGTGTCCCAGTTCGGACCCTTGTAGATGGCGTTATAGACGAGGTAGCACTCTTCAACGTCGTGCTAACGGCAGATCAGATAACCGACATCGTCGAAAAAGGGCTTGCGCGGACGTTGGGAGCAGAGGCTGTCTCACCAAACGGTAAACTCGCTACCGCTTGGGGGAAAATAAAAACAGAGTAAACCTTTATGAAGATTAATTTTTTAATTAAAACTTAAAAATAGGTGACACATGGACTGGAAACTCGAAACGACCGTCTCTGATGAGCAGGTCAGATTTTACAAGGAAAATGGATATATTAAATTCGGACGTATCTTCACGAAACCGGAGTTAGACGAACTGCGGGATTATGTAGACGAGATGATTGAGAATCTACCGGAAGGTAGACGTCCAGAGCAGATGGATGTTCCGCATTTTGAGCATCCCTATCTATTCAAATACCTCACACATCCACGTGTGTTGAAGGTAATAGAGCGGTTTATAGGACCGGATATAGTTCTCTGGTCGAGCCACTTTATCAGTAAACGGGAAAACGATGGTATGGAGGTGCCGTGGCACCAAGACGGTGTCTACTGGGGTGAATCTCTTGATCCGATGCATGTTATCACGATGTGGTTGGCTGTTGATGAATCGAAGGTGGAAAACGGCTGTATGCGCGTCATCTCTGGTAGCCACAAATTGCGCGACCGTCGCTATGAATCCGTTGATAGGAAAAACATGCTTTTCGGCAGCGAAGTTGTCGAAGATGACCTTGATACATCCAAGGCGGTCAACTTGGAATTAGAGGTCGGCGAATGCCATTTCCACGATGCATGGACAATACACAATTCGAGTCCAAACGTCTCACAAAAGCGACGGTGTGGTTACACAATGCGCTATATGCCAGCAAATGTCCGTTACCCCGGCGCAGAATGGCGGCGCGCACACTATATCTATCTCTTGCAGGGCAAAGATAGAACAGACGGCTTTAATACTTACACCCCTGTACCAGAATTTTAAGCCATTAGAAAGGATAAACTATGCATCCCTATTTTGATGTACACTGCCACATCGGTATGACAGTATCACGCGCGCCAACGATAGGACAGAGCGTTGGACGATGCCTCGCACGGATGGCTTCAGCAAATGTTATCGGGGCGATCCCGTGCCCAACAGGCGGAGGCCCCCAGGCACGCGGCGTATTGGATACACGTGCCCAACACGAGACAATTGCCAATGCCTGCAGGCTGCACCCAGAACGCTTTCCCATCGGACTCGGGAACGTCGAAGTGCGACACGAACAAGCAGGTGTTGATGAACTCAACAGAGCAATGCAGGACGACGGTTTAGTCGGATTTATGTGCCATCCGGGTCTGTCCGGCCATTCACTCGGTGGCGAACTTCACGCATTCCTTGAAGTCGTCGCGATGCACGACGGTCTCTGTCTATTGCATCAGGCAGGTTCCACCCGGAATATCGCTGCTTACGCAAAACGATTCCCGTCGGTGACGTTTATCATCGGACATGTGTCGATGAACAAAGCCGGCCATCTTGATGCCATTGAGCAGTGTGGAACGTGTGAAAACATCTGGTTTGACGTAGCACAGAAGCCAGAAGGAGCGGATGAGAGTTGGGACCTCGTACACCTCGTCAACAACCTCGGTAGCGATAGGCTTATGTTCGGCAGCGATCTGCCGTATTACGATTTTCGGTTAGTCCAAAATCAGATTGAGACAGCACTGCTTGACGATGAGATAAAGGAACGTATCGCCTACCAGAACGCAGTGCGACTCGTACAACAATTCCGTCAAGATTGGCTGCCAACACTGACACCGATAACACCACCACAGATTTATTCGCAAGAAGAGATGTGGGATGCAAATGGGGCAAGGTTGTACTAACCGTTACTTGACAATCTCAACTGCCCGAATCCGACGATGCAGCACGAACAGACACAAAATCATCAGCGCAAGCAGCACGAGGAGTGCCCAACCCCAATGCACAACATGGCTGTGTGAAGCGTTAAAGAGTGCCGAGCCGAGAATATCGTAGTTCGTCCAAATTGAGACGATCGCCATACTGCTGCTCCGTGTAATCACTCGAAGCACTTCATAGATAACCGGCAAACCGAACCACACAGCGCAGAAACCGATCGTTGCATAGCGCGGGTTGGAAGTTAGCGATGAAAATAGCAACATTAATAACCCTGCGGACACCGTAATCACGACCGAGTAGATGATGATTGAAAGCGGGACCCAGTAGTTTTCTTTAAGAAAAGTGGTATCGGTCAATAGCGCGTGTTCAAGGAACAGCAATAGTCCCGGAACCAGCGTTAAACAACCGATCAAGATACCTATAACAGCAAATTTTCCGATTAGGTAATCTATCCACGAAATAGGTTTCGAGAGGTACAGGGAAAGCGCGTTGTTCTTCAGGTCTGTAGCGATTAACCCGGAACCACCGAAAATAGCGATGAGCGCGATGAGGAATGAGGAAGGGGGACCTGTGCTAGGGGTTCGGAATAGGAATTTCTGAAAAAATTCGGCATCAACTTCAAACCAGGGCAATCCATCCGGCACCTGATTGGAGATATAGATAAGTATCGCATGAGCGAGGATGTAGATAACTGGCGGAATAGCGACAATTAATCGAACAATTTTACGTTGTGCCAGCAGCTTGAGTTCAGCCTTCGCAACGATCCACCACCGCGTATAATTCCGCGATTTGAGGGTGCCTTCCCAATGCCGATAGTCTTGTGTGTGAATAGGCATATTTTTTATGTCGCCTCGTTACGTGTGTGATATCAACTAAAACTTGTAAATCTCAGCGTTTTCCAATGTATCCGTGAAAGGTCCCTGTTTTTCTGTCTGGATTTCAACCGTGATAATCCCTAAGTGTGTATCCCGTTCTGGGTCCTCTTCAATGAAGATACGCGGAATCTCCGCAGTCATGAGCCGATCCAGTCTATTGAGTTCTTGTGACCAACGCAGGTCAATCAACCGTTCATCGTAGACTTTCCGATGTTTTTCGCCGTTACGCATAGAGTAGACTTTAACATTGGTTGTAAAATCCGCTTCGGAGATTGTACTCACACCAACATTCGGACTGAGAATGCTCTGGTTCCATATCAACGGTGTGCCGTGCCTGTCAGTGAGATAAATTCGCAAATCGATCCTGTCAGTCCTCGGATCCGCGTGAATCGCGATGCCCTCAAAATTCTGTATCTCACCACTTCCACATGAGAACATCGCAAGCAGACAGCCCCCGACAATAGCGACTTTTCCTAATTGCCAATTAAAGCGAAACATATCAATTCTCCCGTTCTACATTTTAAGTGCAGCTTGCGGACCTCACGTATCAAGAAGTCCATCTAATTTATTATATCTCTTTCAGGTGATGAATGTCAATTTTAAATCTTGCTTTGTATCTTTTTTCAGAAGTGCTATAATAACGTCCATGAAACCTACTAAAATTTTAATCGGCTCGGAAAACCGCGTAAAAATTGAGAGCACCCGACAAAGTTTCTCAAGATTTTTTAATCCGTTGGAGATTCATGGAGTATCCGTTGACTCCGGTGTTTCCGCGCAACCCTTCAATGAAGATACCTTCACGGGCGCAAAGAACCGTGCTGAGCAGGCAAAACGGATCAACGATGAACAGCACCTAAACGCCAACTTTTTCGTCGGTATTGAGGGCGGTGTCCTTCAACTCCATAACAGATGGTTTCAATTTACCGTCATCCACATATTGGATCCGCAGTGCCGAGAAAGTTTTGGCACCACTGGACTGTACGAATTGCCAGACTGGATCGTTGAAAAACTCTTGGCAGGCATTGAATTGAGCCACATCATTGATGAACTTACCGGAGATTTCAACACAAAAGAAAAACAGAGTGCCAGCGGTTTTTTCACAAAGG
Source organism: Candidatus Poribacteria bacterium (assembly GCA_022820835.1). Taxonomy (GTDB): domain Bacteria; phylum Poribacteria; class WGA-4E; order WGA-4E; family WGA-3G; genus WGA-3G. The sequence continues at coordinate 19,092 of JAJEET010000009.1, read as the reverse complement.
GTGCAATAGACAGATTGCAAAACTATACGCAAGCCGTAACGTTTGCCTTGATCCCTTTCCTTCAGGATAACCTCTATTTTTGCAGATAACTTTCCGCGATACGAAGGAGATTTCTTGTGAAATTCTTGCTATATTTCTGTTGTTTGTCAATTATGTGGGGCATTGGGTTTGCTGGCTGCGGTTCTAAACATTATAAGAATATGCCACACGACGCTATACGTCTTCAGGCAAAAGCAGATGCTGAATTGGACGCGAAACGCGATGTTGATGTGCCAGCTTATTTCGGAGCAGGCATGAGTGCAATTTTTGCCGCGGGGATGTGTGGTTTGATGACCGGGTTCATCGCCGACTTGACTATTGGATATGGGCAGGACGATCTTTTTTTACCTAACTGCTTCAATAAGTGCTGCGGGAACCTTAAGCTTGCTGGTTCCATATTATATCCGTCCATCAAATCCACCACCTGAAAGATTGATCGGAAAATCGCCTGAATATGTCAAATCTTACGCCGATGCCTATCGCGCGAAAATGCGATCGTATCAAATTAAATCAGTTACTGTGGGCTCTATTTTCGGTTGCATGACTCTAACCGGTGGGGTCGCTATTATTTCTAATATAATAGAGGACGGTGAGACTCCCTAAAATGAAAGTAAACCTCTGCAGCTTATTTTATTGCCTCAACATCTACTTCAACCTTGATCCATGAACTCCAGCCGTAGAGTTTAGCCATTGTTAAAACAGTTACTCAAGAATCCGCTCCATACGTTCACGAATCGCCGCTTTGTGTTCAGGGTGCGTGTGGATATAGAAGGTCCCATTCTGGATGGCGTTGTAAACATGTTCCGCCACTTCCGCAGGCGACATCCCTGCCTCCATCTCAGCGCGGGCATTTCCAGAGTCACCGATGGTTTGTAGACGCGACGGCGTTTGCGCTTCACGGTTTTGCAACGTATCTGGACGGTTCCGATCAGAATCCAGAATTCCCGTGCGAACCCACCCAGGACAAAGCACATGCACCTGAATATTTGCGCCTTTCTGTGCTAATTCATCAGCGAGAGCCTCGGAAAGGACAACGACACCGTGCTTACTTACCTTATAGATGCCTGTTCCACCACCGCCGATCAAGCCCAAGATAGAAGCGGTATTTACAATATGACATGCCTCCCCTTGGGCAAGCATACGCGGCACAAACGCTCGGATACCGTGGATGACCCCCCAAAGGTTAACGCCTAACACCCATTCCCAATCGGCAACGGTATGCTCCCAGATCGGACGACTACAGGCAACACCGGCATTATTACAAAGAATATGTACCACACCAAAAGTGTCCAGTGTCTGCGCTGCAAGGTTTTCGACCTCGGCAGCATTTGAGACATCCGTCTTGACAGTAAGAACGTCCGCGCCCTTAGATTTTAAGTCCGTCTCAAGTTCGGCTAATGCTTCCGCTTCAACATCGGCGAGAACGACTTTCATACCTTCCGCTGCGAACCGTTCCGCCAATCCTCTCCCGATACCGCTCGCTGCCCCCGTAATCACAGCAACCTTTTGCATAACCTTCAATTCTCCGCATTAAATTAGCAACGAAACCTAAGCCTGAAACGAAGTGGAAGGCGACTCTTTGATAGAAACTACGAATGCCCAGTCCACGTCGTTTCTCCGCAAGGTAAGTTTAAAAATCTCCGCATTAAATTAGCAACGGAACCTAAACCTGAAACGAAGTGGAAGGGTTTTTGCAATGTAATACAAGGAATGGATTTAGTTTATTCCCAGACTAAATCCGGTGTTTCTTCAACGCTTTGGTAGAAACTATTCAATGTCCAGTCCACGTCGTTTCTCCGCAAGGTAAGTTTAAACATCCGCTTGGCGTTGCTGATGATATTCCGCTAATGCACGGTTCGCGTTCACAATCGTCTCTAATTTCTCAACAAGCACATCAATGTGTTCACCGGGAAAAGCGAAGTAGAAATTGTCATCAGAGAGTGCTGTGTACACGCGGTTACCGATACACCCTAAACTGCTCACACTTCGACCACTCTGTATAACGGCAGGAATAACCGCACATGTCGGTCGCCCCATAACCCCGTTCTCAGTACCGATGCCAGCAGCGGTCACCGCTTCCATCAAGAGCATCATCTGTCTCGGTGTGCCGGAGATGATGACGACATCGGGAGGGTCAGACGCATCTGCCAAAGGAGCGTAGACTGCACTTTTGAAAGGGGTTTCCCGCCTCGGAATACCGGGTACCTCTTCCATCGTAATATAACCGAGTTCGCCCATTAATCCGAGCGTGTTTTCGAGTTCCTTCATTTGTGCAGGTGGGAGTTCAACGTTATGTGTATAGCCCCCGATCGGACAGTTGTAATGGTCAGAGGCTTCGGTATAAAAAGTTTTGCCCTCTGCTGCACGCCGCCAATAGGTGCAACCAGAGGCTTCGACTTTTTCTACATGTGGAACGTTAGCCGGATGTGCTTCGTGAAACGTTACGGCAACGGGGGTAGTCTTCAAATTAAGTAACTGTTGAATCTGTTCTGACATTTTTTAGATTTTCCTTGCGGTTCGGTTAGGCGATATTTCGTATGAAAGTTATTCTCCGTAGAGCCAGTCCAACCGTTGTTGGACTTACATATTTTGGCTAACAGATATTGAAATTTCCTTGCGGTTCGGTTAGATAGAGTTAAGTATGAATGTCATTCTTAAACATGTATTGGGGCAAACTGCCCTTCGGTGGGTTCCGCTCAGCAGAACCACGCTTCGGTAATCCGCGGCGCGGGGAGATGCGCCGCCTTGCTACGGTACAACGGTGTGTGCCTGCTCCCATGCATATCGGCAGCGAGTGCCCATATCCGATAAAAAGTGTCCAACGCATCGACACCCATTCGCGCATCATTTTCTACAAGCACATTGACCGTTTTATGGAGTTCATCCAGCCGCACATCCGGATGTTCCCAAATATAACTAAAGGCGGTCTCATCAAGCGTGAGTGAAAGCATTTTGGTTTCTGGACGATTAAGTAGATATGAACCCGGTGGAATCAATAAACGGACAGCATACTGTACCGGATCCACGTGATACACAAGACGATGCATCTCAACAAACGCAAGGATATCAAGATAATCGTCTAAGGATGTCCACGGCGTAAACGGCACCCAAGTCGGACGGAGCGCGATGCCAGCACCGTGAACGATGTCAATTGCGGTTTCGACATCAGCACGTGTATGATGTTTCTCCAAAATCGTTAGGACCGTCCCACTCAATGACTCCACAGCAGAGATAACAAACCGGCACCCGAGTTCTGCGAATTCCGGGAAATGTTTGCTATGCTTCAGGATATGCTCAACCTTCGTCGTAAAATCGAAGGTAAGGTTCGGATACCTTTCATGCATTTCACGAAGGATGCGAAGCCCGTGCCTCGGACCGTTGAGGAAATCGGGATCACCGAAGGTAATATGTGTCGCTCCCTGCGATACCTGTTCCTGTATCTCGGCGAGGACCGTCCCGCGTTCAACAACAGAGAACTTACCGTTATAGACCGGCGGGATCGGACAGTGTGTGCAGAGATGTTTGCACCCGATCGTTGTCTCCGTATAACCGACGATCCGTTTCTCAGCATTGTCCTCAAATTGGGCGTACGCCTCTAACGGCGGCAGTTTCGCAGTACGAAAACCAGTTTTCTGCGTCTCAAGTTGTTCTCCATCCACAACGGATTGCACCAACTCGACGAGTTCTGTTGATGCCGTGTTAGCGATACAAAAATCGACACCCTGAGATAACAGATAATCCGCGTTCAATGTCGCATAAAGTCCGTACATACATATAGAGACATCCGGATTGATCTGTCGAATACGGTGTACGAGATGGACACCGAGTCGTAGCGCAGTATGCATCGGCACGGAGATACCGATAAACCGTGCACGGGCGACCATTTCAGCATCCAACGGTTCGACAGCAATATCAATTGCATCAGGAACAAATCCTGCTGCTTCAAGCGCACGGAGTGGACGCGTAAGCCCTGCGGGTCGGTGTCCGAGTTCATAGCAGGAGATTAAAAGGATTGCGCCAGAGGCGTGCATCGTTGTGGAGGTTCGCGCTTCGGTTTTCATGTTAAATAGGATAGCACGACCTCATATAATTAGCAATGTATTTCAATTGAGGCGCCCCGTAGTAAGACCCAATAATTCCGCTAAACGTTTGGAAAGTGCATCCAAGTTGGTATATAAGTGAAGGTTGTATGTTGTATAAAAGGAGACGCTGCCTCACAATGCTTTGGACGCTGATTCGACATGAACTCTTAATGAATTTAATGACGTTCCGCTTCTTGGTTACGGTTATTGCGTCTATGTCACTTGTACTTGCGGGGAGCCTCGTCTTAACAGACAATTATGAGCGGAGGCTCGCGAGTTACAATGAGGATTTCCAAAAGCACCAGGAACGGAATTTTAGCGGGAAAACGTATTCATCTTTTATGCCGTCCCTCAACAGAGCACCCAATCCGTTGAGTGTGTTTAATCAAGGACTTGACAAGCGCGCGAAGAACTCTCTCCAAATCAAGATTGGAGAGGTCCCTTTCTTATGGGGTGATGTCAACCTTAACACAGGTTTCAGTAATCCTTTCCGATACCTGCTCGCTGATATAGATCTGGTATCTATCTTTCAAATCCTTTTTAGCCTCCTCGCTCTGGTTTTCGCTTACGATGCAATCGCTAGCGACCGCGAAAACGGTACGTTACGCCTAATCCTGGTCAACCCTGTTGGACGCGGCTTGATTGTAATGTCAAAGTATTTGGGTGCCATGTTATGCCTTACACTACCGCTGCTAATGAGTTTCCTGTTGGCACTCCTGCTGCAACTTCAATCTAATGCTATCCATTATGGTGCCGACGACTTCCTCCGGATTGGCGGTATCTTTCTCACAACAGTCGTCTATACCTCCACGTTCTATCTCATCGGATTGTTTATCTCCAGCGTGATTTACCGCCCGGCAACATCATTAATCGTGTCAATGTTTATCTGGGTGGCGTTGACGCTGCTCTATCCGAATGTAAGCCTGTTCCTCGTCAACCGCTTCATTGATACGGAGGAGAGGGTAAGACAAGCAGATCAAGCGATTGACCAGATCTTGGAACAATTCTATTGGGCTGAGGAAGTACCTGGGGATCCGTTTGAGAACCCGCCATTACTAAAGGGCAGCAAAGCAGGTGCCGGGAGTTCCAGTTACACACATTTGAAGAAAAATATTACGTTCATTCCAGATGAATCGGAAATCCATGTCCCAACGGTTAAATCCTATTTTCAAGAACTGACATCAGGACGGATTCGGACTGCTAACAAAGTCTGGCAAATACGCGAGAAAGCCTTTTCTGAAACCTATATTCATAAATCAAATATTGCTCGAAACGCGCTCCGATTCTCGCCCGCAGGCTTATATCACCTCTCAACAGAGGCATGGGCAGGGACGGGGCTCGCTAGCGTGGAAGATTTTTTTAGAGCGGGACGACAGTATAGGGGGACTGTATTGGACTATTTCTACGATAAAAAGGCGTTCGGTTCACGCCAATGGTTTGCAAGTGATAAAGGGGCCGTCCAATGGGATGATACTCCACGCTTCTCTTATCAACCGCCGAGTGTGTTTGAAGATGCCAGTAACCGCGCGCTCGGCGACCTGCTTTTACTTTTTCTTTTGAGTCCAATGCTACTTATGATTACTTTTGCGGTTTTCAGTCGACAGGAGGTCTGAGATGCTTTGGCATATTGTGAAACGAGAATTATTTGAGCAAGTCAATAGCCTCCGTTTCGCACTCGCGATGCTGCTCACTGTTTTTTTAATGCTTGTCAACGCCGTGGGCCACATTGACGAATATAAAACACAACAATCAGAATATGGACAGCAGGTTTCAGCGTACTTGGCGAGACTCGAACAGAATAGTAATCATCTCTATAAACTTGTTTTAGACGGTCCCGGCGAACTTCACAAGAAACCTTCACCCCTCTCTTTCTGTGCGCACGGCAGTGAAAATAATCTGCCGAAATTTGCATCAGGGAAACCGGCAGGATGGGGAATGCACCCGGTCATAGATGGGAAACCCTATAACGTCTCTGGCATTTGGCGACTGAAATATAGCGGATTTCCACCCATAAAAGCGAAAGATATGTTTCCAGTATTCTTAAAAATCGACTGGATCCTTATTATCTCCAATGTTCTCAGTTTTCTCGCGCTCGTTTTCACATTCGACGCGATTTCTGGTGAAGTGGAACATGGTACCCTCCGATTGACGTTATCCAATGCTGTTGCGCGTCGGACAGTACTCACCGGTAAATTCTTAAGCTGTCTGATGAGTCTCGGTGCTGTTTTTATGAGTGGTGTGTTGGTTAACCTCCTGTTACTTTACCTCTCTGGAACGCTCCAACTCAATGTCCAAGAATGGAGCAGAATCGGTGGTATTTTCGTCGTGGGTTTGCTATATATCGCTGTCTTTATCGCCTTAGGGTTTCTCATATCCGTGCTTGTTAACAACGCCTCAACGAGCCTTGTAATTCTGCTGCTGATATGGGTAATTTGGGTGATCCTCGTGCCGTCAATGCTTGGGACAATTATGAGTGGGTTGAACCAACCATCAATCCGTCGGGGGCCGAGTCCAGTATATTTCAGGCGTAGTGGACTCCAAGAACGCTATATAGCAAGCGGATTAGAAGACGAAGCTCCAACGCGTGAACGTCCACCAACACCAGCAACACGGCTCTGGGCTGAGTTTCTAAACGAGGAAGCAAGAGAAGGCGCGAGATTGCACAGAGCGTACTTAAACGCACAAATAAACCAGATTCAGATTGCAAGAGAGTTCAATCGTGTTTCACCGACAGCGATTGTGCAATACGCAATTGAATCTCTCGCCGGAACGGGGTTTCAAAGACATCTGAATTTCTTGAAGAATGCCGAGCGTTATGCCGATGCATTCAACGATTTCCTCATCTCTGCCGATCGCGCGGATCCCGACAGTCCACACGTTCCTTTCGTCAGAGAAGGTATGTCCGATAAACCCGTCTCCTTTGAAAGCATCCCGAAATTTCAAGATCAAGTGCGTTTAGAGGAGGCATTCAAAGGCGCGATCCTGGACGTGATGCTATTGTTGCTCTTCTTTACAGCGTTATTTGCGGCGGCACACGTCTCCTTCCAGCGTAAAGAGATATAATCCCGCGTGCTTATTCTGCAAGCCGGCGCAGAACGTTGTGCGTAATTCGTTCAACGACAGCATCGCCACCTGCTAATCCGTGTGACCAATCAGTTGTGGCAGCAGTGAAGACCGTTCCGCCTTGTGTATAGATGCCCATCGTTGCGGCACCGGTTCTCCCTCTCTCCCAACGCTCATACCACTCACAATCATCCGGATGCCATCGGACAGGAGCCGTCGCAAGAATTGTAAAACCTTCAGGCGTGCCATCGCGATAGGTCGGCACCGGTAAACCGTCTTCAACGGTGAATTCGCACCCGTCGCACTCGTAGCCGACAATAGTATTCGCGCTACCAAAAGTCTCATCTCGCGAGAGATTTGTCCCTTCAAACACCCAATGTTCCGGACGATGGACTGTGTATTCGCCTGCACCATCCATAAATTGCCCGTGGCTCAGATGATAACCGCCTTGAAGGAAACCGACACCGGTCAACTGGTTCTCAGGACGACCCACCAGATAGTGGCTCCAGAGGGTGCTGAGCGTACTGTGATCATCAGTTTTGTAGACGGGATCTTGATTGTAAGTCTGCTTCCAACAGACGAGTGCCCTGCCGTTATCTTCGGAACGGACCTGCCAGCAGACGGAATTCCCACTGAAGAAGGCAGCGTTCCCACCGTTGGCGATAAATGCCTCAAGATGATCGCGCATCGGGGCGGACCAGTACTCATCGTGCCCAACACTCAAAACAAGTTTGTAATGCTCCAACATCTCAGGATGGAACTCCAGATCGGAGTTCGCAGCGTAATCAAGTGTATATCCGTTCTTTTCTGCCCAGACAACAAAAGCCGCTTCCCAATTACCGAAAATACCGCGAGTGGGTCGGTCAAACGAGACGCGGTTCCCCTGTATCTTGCTTGCCCCGTGATACCCGTAAAGACTGAAGCCACCCCAGTTGTTGTAGGCGTTATAGGTATTGGTGGAGAGTTGGAGCAGGATCGGCGTATTCGTCCCCGGTTTCGCGGGACGGACAATAAAGAAAAGTGTGCTTTCGGCGGTACGATGGTTCCGATAGACAACATCACCGCCACCGTCTGTTGCGCGGAGTGTGCCTTCATAATAACCGCTCTGCCACGATTCAGGTACTTCAAGCGTAAAAACGGGTGACCATCCACATCCCTGCGATGACACATCTGCGGGAATCGGTTGCGCTTTACCGGGAAGTTCCGCCTGGCTCCAGACGACCTCGCGCGTCACACCGATACGTGCAATCTCAAGCGAGTAGCTGCCTGCGCTTGTTGAGATGTGGAACGCAATTTCTTCACCCGGAGCATAACTGAGTTGATGTGTATATCCGTCAATATAGAGCGGTCTGATTCGGTTTTCGGTCTGCGTTAAAGTTGCCATCATACGTCCTCCTTTGCTCTGTAACATACCATCTTCTTGACGAAATGTCAATTTTTTAGTTATAAGGTATCAGTTTACCATAACACTGCTTTTTTTGACTTTTTTCGTCAAATGTGTTATCATTCCTACAATGATGTATTGAGGTTTGGAAATTGTTCGTAAAAAAGAACCACATTTCAAACGCTTAACACCTATTTTCACGCATCTCACGGAAAAGGAGAAATACCGATGGCAATCCATGAAAAAGAGGAGCATATCCCTTCTGCTCCTACAGAGGCATCAATATTTTATCCTGAGGAAGATGGAGAACCGATGGCAGTGAGTGATCTTCACAGACTTATCCTCTTTTGGACATTGCAAGTCATTGACGAACATTTCAAACAAGATCCGGGGGTCTACGTCTCCGGCGATATACTGATATATTACGTAGAAGGCGATCCCCGTAAATCGGTTTCACCCGATGTGCTGGTCGCTTTCGGTTTAGGTAAGAAACGCCGACAGAACTATCTCGTCTGGGAAGAGGGTAAGGTGCCTGATTTCGTGATGGAGTTCTCCAGCAAAAATACATACCGAAATGACTTAGGGCACAAAATGGAGCTCTATGCTTCACTGGGTATCCAAGACTACTTTTTATGTGATATTGAGGGATTATATTTGCCAACGCCGCTGATGGCGTTTACGTTGGTTGATGGTCTCTACGTTCCAATTACTGAAAATGTGGATGGTGGTCTGCACTCCCCTGCCCTGAATTTAGATTTCCATGTTGATGATTTGGAGGCTGATCTGTACGCTTCTGCCCTCGATTCAGGCTTTCCTGTCGGTGTTGCGGGTTTAGGTATCTACGATCCGGTTCGGAATGATTGGCTTCAAACAGCGGCAGAGGCAGCAACTGCCCGGGCAGAAACTGCTGAAGCCCGCGCTGAGGAAGAAGCTATCGCACGACAGCAGGAAGCTATCCGCGCTGAAGCCGCTGAGGCAGAAGCTGCGCGACTCCGATCGGAACTTGAGCGTCTGCAAGCACGGAGCAATTAATAAATGAACACCACTGAAAAACAAAGAACCCCACTATCACCGGAACAGATGCATCAGTGGGAAAACGATGGATATTTGTTGCTGAAAAATGTTGTCCCAGAGCCTGCCATCAATGGCGTCCGCGACAGCTTTGCCCAAGTCGTAGATGGTATCATTCGTGAATTAAAAAAAGACAGGATTATCGAAGATGAAGGGGCGGAACTCCCATTTGAGACGCGGTTCGCGCAAGTTGCTGGTGAGCATGCCAACCGCTTCGGTCGTTCTTGGCGGAACCAAGTTGCGACACCTGAAGTTTTTGAGATCCATCACGCACCGCGCCTCGTAGACGCAATCGGCCAACTCACAGGCACGGATGTCATCGGGCACCCCGTCTTCAATGCGCGTCCAAAACTCCCCGGTCAACAATTGACTGTCGTCCCGTGGCACCAAGACAGCGGCTATTTTGGCACTGTGAGTGAAACTTCGCTCATCCCGACGGCATGGATACCGCTGGTGCCGGTAGATGAAACCAACGGTTGTCTGCAAGTGGTTGCGGGTTCACATCGGTCGGGTGTGATTGATCATCGGACGGAAGAACGGGAAGGCAGGTTCCTTGAAGTCTTAGATGAACTTGTAGATGATTCTTGCATTTTCACCTGTCCTATGGAGGTAGGTGACGCTTTAGTTTTCCACAATCTTACACTCCATCGGTCGCTACCACACACGACAAGTGAGATCGTCCGTTGGGCGATTGACATCCGATACCTCCGAGACGGCGACCATCCAGGCACAATTTATTGGAAAGACCCAGATTTCAAATGGGTCATTCGCAGCGAAACGCAACCTGTGACAACCTTCTCACAATGGGTCGAAATGTGGTAATGAATGTATGAAACGTGTATCTTTTGAAACTTTACGAGACGAATTTTATCGTGTGCTCGCTTCAGTAGGATTTACCGACGAGCGAGCCGTGTTATGTGCACGCCTGTTCGCTGAAAATCAACGCGACGGGGTCTACTCACATGGACTCAACCGTTTCCCTGGATTCGTCACCGGATTGGCAAGTAAGCAGATCAATTTCCGAGCACAACCGGAAAAAACCGAAAGTTTCGGTGCATTAGAACGCTGGGACGGTAAAATCGGAGTCGGACTCGTCAACGCGCATATCTGCATGCAACGGGCAACAGAACTCGCAGAAGTCCACGGTATCGGGTGCGTCGGTCTATCAAATACAAACCACTGGATGCGCGCCGGTGCTTACGCACTACAAGCAGCGGAAGCTGGATACATCGGCATCTGCTGGACGAACACAACACGACTCATGCCGCCGTGGGGTTCAGCTGAAAAAAAGATCGGAAACAACCCAATGGCGATTGGCATTCCGAGAGACGACGGACACATCTTACTCGATATGGCGATGAGCCAATATTCAAACGGAAAGTTAGAGGTCCTGAAACTGCAAGGAAAAGAATTACCGCTACCGGGCGGTTACGACACCAAAGGTGAACTAACCGTTGACCCAGGTGAGATCCTGGATTCCAAAAGGGCACTCCCTATCGGCTATTGGAAAGGATCAGGATTAGCACTCGTCCTTGATACAATGGCATCCGTTATCTCAGGCGGACAAGCCACACACGAAATCGGAAAGCAGGGATCCGAATACGCCGTTTCGCAGGTCTACATCGCTATCAATGCCACAGGTTTGATGGGGCAAACGGTGTTGGATGAGACAGTGGCAGCGATTGTCAACGATTTCCATACAGCCACCCCTTTAGATGAAAATGAAAAGGTCCGGTATCCCGGGGAAGGCATGTTACGGACTCGGCAGGAAAGTCTCGAAAAAGGAGTCCTCGTCGACGAAGCACAATGGCAAGCGTTGTTGGAGATGAATCGGTAACAACCGCTGCAAAATTGGATTTGGGGGACATTTATGACATTACGAGCCGGAATTGTCGGTTGCGGTGGGATTAGTCGGAGCCACGCCGCCGCGCACGCGAATCTTGAGGAAGTTGACCTCGTCGCACTGTGCGACATCAATCTCGATGCTCTCAACAACCCTGCCGACGAATACAACGTCTCGAAGCGGTACACAGAATACGAGGAAATGTTCGCCAGTGAGTCGTTAGATCTCGTAAGCGTCTGTACACATGCCCCGCTACATGCACCGATCACGATTGCCGCCGCAAATGCCGGTATCCACGTTCTCTGTGAAAAACCGTTGTCCGTCAATTTAGAAACCGCAGACCAGATGCTCTCAGCATGTCAGGCATCAGGAGTCCACTTGGCAGTCAGTCATCAATTCCGATTCACGCCGCTTTTTCGGCACGCGAAAGTCTTGATGGATGAAGGCAAAATCGGCGAACTCCGTTCGATTCGAGAAGTCGGCAAAGGACGAGAAGCCGGTTTCGAGTTGATGGAGATGGGGGTCCATTATTTCGACGAGATGGATTTTTTCTTAGACGGTATCTCTTGGATTCAAGCACATATTACCTATCAAGGGCACGATGTGACGGAAGCAGACATTATGCACAGCAGTGAACTCTGTAAAACCGATAGGCGCGATAACGGCATCGTCGCTGGCGATACAATGCTTGTGCATATCGGCGGCGCACAAGGTGCTTACGGCATCATGGAACTTTACTGCCGAGAACCCAGACACGGTTGGATGATGGGACCGCATCTACTCGGATCGGAAGGGCAGCTGATGATAAAACCGCACCCAGACACCGGCGTAGACGAAATGTGGTACTGTCCCTTTGATGTTTCGTTTGCAGCACATACCCCCGAATGGGAACGGATAGAACTTGACGCATCGGCATTCCTTATCTCAGGAAAAGCGTGGCAGTCTCGCCACACAATATGGAGTGCGAAGAATATACGAGACGCACTTCTTAACGGAAATCAACCTGAACTCGGCGGACACAACGCACTTACATCGCTTGAGTGTGTAAGCGCAACCTACGTTTCCCATTTTAGTGGGCAAAAGGCACAACTGCCATTGGAAGTACGGAACCACCCACTCGCGGAACGTCTTAATAGAGGAGCAAAGCCTTAGATGAAACTTGCATTCTTTGATGATTACGAACTCGGTGTAATAACAGGAGACGGCATCGTTAGTATTAGCGACGCACTCAGCGGCATTCCACATCGAACCCCCCAAGAATTTATACAAAGGGTGATTACGGAGTTTGACAGCCTGCGTTCAATCATAACAGATGCCGTCGGATATGGACCTACAATCGCTTTAGATGATGTGAGCCTCAAATCACCGCTCCCGCGACCAGGTCAACTCGTATGCCTTGCAGGCAATTATATTGAACCAGACAGTCCATCCCGCGGTGAATTCAACGCATTTCTGAAGTCGCCTACCGGTATCATCTCTACAAAAGAGACAGTCCAACTCCCCGAAGCAGATGTGACGGTGTTCCATTTTGAACCCGAATTAGCAATCGTCATCGGTAAAACCGCGAAACATCTCTCAGAAGAGAATGCGTTAGACTGCGTCTTCGGTTACACGCAATTTATTGACGTATCCGCACGAGGTCTACCCGGGGGCTTCTTCTTAGGAAAAAGTTGGCACACATTCGCACCAATGGGACCGGCACTCGTTACCGCCGATGAAGTGGCCGACGGGAACGCACTCGGCGTACAACTCTGGATTAACGACAGGCTGCAACACGATTTCTCAACTAATTCTATGGCACGTTTTATCCCCGAACTCCTCGCCGAGGTAACCAACGTTCTAACGCTGGAGCCGGGAGACGTTGTCTCCACAGGCACACACCACGAAGCACTCACCGCAGTCGGCGACGGTGATACAGTCCGACTGTCAATAGAAGGTTTCGGACCCGAATTGGCTGTTTCCGTTCAAGACCCGTTAAAGCGGACAAGTTGGCGCGGTTAACTATTTGTGGTAGGCGGGTCAGAGAAAAAAGTGTTGACAACTCCGACTAATTATGTGTATAATAATTGAAGGTGTAATTTAGAGGCTTCCTTCTAATCCACAAGATTCTATGTAGTCGTACGTTTTGGAAAACAGCGAGCTGCACCACTACCTTATAGCATAACACGTTTTAGGAACCAGCAAGCTGCGCCAAAACCGCAGTACGGAATGAGACTTTTTTGACGATAAGGAGATTGAATTCATGAATAAACCCAGAAACATAGCGGTGCTGGCTGTCCTCACGATTGTCTGCGCGTGGATGACGGGCTGCGCTGGCTGTAACCCAGAACCGGTACCAACCGGAATGAACCCCACACAAGGGGCCGAAACCGGGGGGACAACCGTTCAGATTACCGGCGAAAAATTTGATATGAAAAACGGCGTAACCGTGACATTCGGCGGGAAAAACGCCCAAAGTGTAACAGTCCCCAGTGAAACGCAAATTACAGCAGTAACACCAGCCGGTACGGCAGGACAATCCGTCAGTGTTATTGTTACCAATAACGGAAAACCTGAAGTCCCCGTCACACTTCCGCAACAGTTTACCTACACCGACGCAACGCCACCAACTGTAACAATGAACGAACCGACTGACGGCACAGTCATCTCCGAATACGAAGACTCCCTCAATGTGATGAACAGCGTATCCGTTTCGTTTAGTGAACCCGTCAATAGCGATAGCGTCTCTATCAATGTAGCCGTCGCGAAAACGGAAGATTCAATGAGTGAACCAATGGAAACAACGTTGGCAGGCACTGTAACCGGAAGTGGCGATTCTGTTACCTTCACATCCGATATGCCGATGCGCGCAGGACGTATGTATACGGTCACTGTCTCCGATGCCGCAGACATGGCTGGCAATGTGCTTGTGAACCCGCACAGCTTCAGTTTCAGCATAACCAGTCCTGAGAGACTCGACAGATATCGTGTCCAAGAAGAAGACATTCAGGAAGAAAACGGTGAAGCAGCACTCAAACGCATCGCCGCACGTCCTGAGATTTTTGACGATCCAGAGATGTGGAAACGATTGGTCGCCGCGAATCAGGACGACTACATCTTTGATCGGACGAGACTGAGTGTCGGACAATTCTTATGGATACCACGTGGGCCTGCCTGGGGCGATAAGTAACTAAAATTCAAATAAAAATAGAAAAGCCGTGTACACATAACACGGCTTTTTTTATTTTTTCAACTCACGAAACCTCTTGCAGGCGTGGTTTGAAACCCTGAAGAACACTTTCTTCGCATTGGATTTTAGCGTTTGCAAAAACCCTGCAAAGGGGCTGTGGAAGTCCTAATTGTCTGAATGCACACGACAAAATGGCAGAAGGATACTATGTTTGGCACACAACGGGATTTTGAAAATCGTCTCAATGAATACCGAAGCAGTTTAACAGGTATTAAGCACCTACATCGATTGAAAACACCGTCTGCCTATGCTTCGCGTCCTCAACCGAATGCGCCGATCACGCTTCATGTAACAACCTCTGGCGGTATCGCTTACGATACAGTTCGTTGTTGGATGAACGTCGACGAAAAAGAAACCACGTTCAAACTTACGCCAACCGAACCCGTATGGAATACGCTCGAATGGCGATATGTTCGCCACTGGTACGGACAAATCCCACCACAAACAAACGACACAATCGTGCGCTACAAGATTGGTGGCCGTGTTGTAGGTTCAGACAGATGGGTCTTCGCGGATAACCAAGCACGCGTGTTATCGGAAGCAACCGAATTCGCTATCTCGGTTGACGATCACGACCTACCAACTTGGGCACGCAACGCTGTTATCTACCACATCTTTTTGGATCGGTTCTATCCGGGAGACGGTGTACCGTGGAAAAATCCGACAAGCCTCTCCGGTTTTTTCGGTGGCACCCTCCGCGGTGTCATCCAGAAACTCGACTATATTCAATCACTCGGATGCAACGCCATCTATCTTTCTCCGCTTTTCAAGAGTCCATCGCATCACGGCTACGATTCAACAGACTACTACACCGTTGAGCCACGGTTCGGCACAAACGAAGAACTCAAAGAATTGATTGAAAAAGCACATGCGTCTGGGATACGGATTATCTTGGATTTCGTTGCAAACCATTGGTCGAACAAGCACTCGACATTCGAAGCGGCACAACGCGACGCGGATAGCAAATATCGGGCATGGTACACATGGCAGCGGTGGCCCGACATGTACACAAGTTTCTTCGGTGTAAAGGGGATGCCACAACTGAACCTCAAACACAAACCCGCAAGCGACTATCTCTTAGCATGTGCTCGGTATTGGTTAGAAAACGGCGTTGACGGTTATCGGCTCGACTATGTACCAGGACCACCGCGGACGTTCTGGGCAGATTTCCGCAAAACGTGTAAAGCCGTGAAACCTGATGTCTTCCTGTTTGGGGAGGTGGTCGGTCATGCGGAAACGATTGCGTCCTATGTCCCGCATTTTGATGGATGTCTCGATTTTCTGCTAGCGGATGCGCTACGGCGGACTTTTGTCCTCGAAACTTCAACACTGCTGGAATTTGAGGCATTTTTAACAGTACACGAGATTTACTTTCTACCAGATTTTTCACTGCCAGCATTTCTGGATAACCACGATATGACGCGTATCCTCTACTTGGCAGGTGAAGATAAGGCGAAAGTCAAGTTAGCGGCACTGGTGCTGTTCACACTCACCGCACCGCCTGTGATTTACAACGGCACCGAAGTCGGCGTTTCACAACGGACACAACGGAATCCGCTTGGACGTTTCGAGGAAGCGCGTTTACCGATGCTGTGGGGAGATGGGCAGGACAAAAATTTGCTGACCTATTTCCAACGTTTGGGAACATTAAGAAAACAGTTTCCAGTGCTCACTTCCGGAAAACGAAAAGTTGTTCATCTAAATGTCCAGAAAGGCACTTATGCGTATCTACGGACTTCAGAAGATAAGCCTGTCTTGATCGTTCTGAACACAAGTCGGTGTACGCAAACAATCAACATACCGATTTCATCGTTTCAAACTTCTGCTGAAGACCTACTCAACGGAAACAGCGTAACGGCATCAAGAGATTTCGTAAAGGTTTCGCTTCCAGCACAAAGTAGTGCCTTTATCGCCTAAAATGTTGGCGAAAAAAAGAATGGATTGGTTACTACAGAGTGTAGTGACCAATCCATTCTTTTATAACTGTTATGGATTGAGGCTATTGGTTTTCACCGTTGCCATTACCGTTGCCATTGCCATTACCGTTGCCATTTTCTTCCATGGGTTCTTCCATGGGTTCTTCCATAGGTTCTTCCATAGGTTCTTCCATGGGTTCTTCCATGGGTTCTTCCATAGGTTCTTCCATAGGTTCTTCCATAGGTTCTTCCATAGGTTCTTCCATGGGTTCTTCCATAGGTTCTTCCATGGGTTCTTCCATGGGTTCTTCCATGGGTTCTTCCATAGGTTCTTCCATAGGTTCTTCCATGGGTTCTTCCATGGGTTCTTCCGTCGTTACGTCGTCAAGTATCACATCTTGTACCCGCTCACAGGACACAAAGGCGACACAAGCGATCAAAATAGCAATAAGAGCTATCTGAAATTTAGCCATTATAGTTGTTCCTTCCTCTATATTTGAAGTGAAGTTGACAAAGCGTTGTCAGTCTATTTGGGAGGGTTTTGTCTGCGTAGTGAAGTGATATTGTGCCGAAGCCGCGGTAACCCTTCAACCGTCTGCTACTGCAATCTTATTATTAAAATAATAAAACATTTAGTGAAAAAAGTCAAAGTTATTTTTTTGAAAGGGCAATTTTGGGCGAGATGAGCGTTCAATAGATGTAGTTTCCTAAAAATCTCTGGCGGGTTAAAGTTTCTGGATCGGATACTGCTATTTCTGCTTCTGAATGCAGGTTGCTTATAGTGGCGCACGCCGTGAATCACAGATTATCACGGATTTTACAGATTTCGTCGATTAGGAAAGACTTTGGACCAGATTAACTAACAGCTTGTGGTACAAAAGAGTAGCATGTATGAATAAAAAAAGGACTGGGCACCATATCGTATGGTGTCCAGTCCTTTTCTGATAGTTGTCGGCTAAGCGTTCCGAGATGAACTATTGCTCATCGCCGTTTGTGCTGTCAGTAGGATCGTTGTCCGTGTCGGTGACCGGCATAATCGTTAGTTTTGCTACGGGGCCTTCCCAGGCAAACGCCTCACTGACATCAGCACCGCCTTGGATACCTGGGTGCATCATAATCACGCCGCCTTCAGTCGGCACGCGTGCATTGCTACCCATAGGATCCGTATCAGCATCCAAACCGAGTGGTCCCGGAATGTCTAAAGCCATCTCTGTGTTATCTTCACTACCAGCATCATAAGCCATCAATTCAATGGTTTTCGTAATAGGCATCCCTGCTTCGTCAAAGAGTGGCACATCAACCGCAGCGATGAACGCATCGTTCGTTGAGACCAACATTGAACTGACAGACAGCGAAGAATTCATCATATCAGCAGTTACGGTAACCGTCGTGGATTGCCCCGGCATCGTATATCTGCGCGTCATATCCGCATTCATAGCGATCTGGACGTTCGCGCCAACAGTCGCTGCAAGTGCTTCAAGTCCTGAGGTATCTCCACCTTCAGCTTGCGCGACAAGTGCTGCAGATGCGGGTTGACCGGGTACAGCAAGCTTAATACCGGCGGGATGTGTCACGAAGATCGCGGGAGATAACGTTTGTCCGCTCATACCGTGTTTGCCCATTGTGAGGTTCATGAGTGTAACCTCGAACATCTGGCTCTCAGGCATTTCACTCGGGGGATCATCCGTCACCTGATCTTTAGGGAGTAAGACGAAAACGCTATCGTTCTCGGCAGCTGTATGGCATCCGTGGCATCCCATACTGTTTTCTACGCTGCCGCCACCGACCATAGCATATTCACTATCGGCTGATTGACGTGCATATTTGACGTATTTCCAACCGTTATGTGAGGCGTACATCGGGTCATCGGTTTTTTCCATTATAGCCTTTTTAGCCACGAAAGCGTTTGCGTCGTCCATAATTTCTTTGACAATCATGGTGCCAGCGGGGTAATCTCCGCCTGCCATATTTGCCATAGCACCGTCTTCATTGAAATATACGGTCCGAGATCCCGCTCCATGAACGGTACCAGTACCTATTGGCGATGGAAGCGTAACAGATGCCCACGCTTTGTACGCGTCCGCAGCCATCATTGGGTCCATCGGCATGTCGCCAGAGGGATCCGTCATATCAACAACAACCGTTTCCAACACTCCAGGATTGCGGTCACAAGATACGAAGGCGATACAACCAATAAAAATAATAGCCAAGGCTATCTGAAATCTAAGCATTATCAATGCTCCTTTTTCTTAATTAAAACAAATAAAAAAATTAACGACATGTGCTAAATAACTCCATGTAAACATTCTTTCACATAAATATGATGTTTAGGTAGTGTTTACATTGTGAAAGTTATTGACATTTTTCGTAGGTCTTGGTAGACTCTGTGTTATGAAAACAGAAAATACAAACCCCATTGAAGACCTACCTGTGATGATAAGTGATGCTGCATGGAATAACTTCCT
>JAJEET010000152.1 GCA_022820835.1 Candidatus Poribacteria bacterium | reverse complement strand
TCTACCAGCGCGCTTTCGTAAAAAAGTTAGAGCGGTGTCTCTTACTTCATCGCGTTTGAGTTGAAACAACACAAAATCTTCAAGTGAAATTTTAGATACTTTTGCTTGTTGTGTTAGTTTTTCATATAAATAGTCTGGTAGCGAAATTGTTAGTGGACGCATGTTGAATCCTCCAGCAATAGTTCTGAAACTATCAATTTTACATAAAGTTTACCATATCTGTGGCAAATTTTCAATCAATGTTCAGTTGAAGAACTCTTGACATGCATCAGAACCCTCTTACTGATAACTGACAACTGACAACTATATTCACTTCGGGATGCGGCGGACCCATAGCATCAGTGCCACATTCATCGCACCAATAAAGCCCAAAACGTAAGACTGGATGCCTACTAACGTATCGAGCGAGCGGATGAGGAAAGGACAAAAGATTGGTAATCCGAGGGCAAGGCAGGTGTAAAAAGTTAAGAGTTTTGCCCCTTTCGCATCCCAGAAGGTTATCTGCCGCTTTAGAACCTTTAGATAGGACTGTTGCCATAACCGAGATGTCCATCTCCCCTGCATAAAACCCAGGGCGATCCCTAAGCCAAACCCGAAACTTGACCAACGTAGGTCAATGCGTACATTTTGTGAGATGACAGCGACCCAGAGCAACTGCCCTAACACTGAAAGGACAATGAACGCCCAAAAAACGGGCAGCTTCATATAGAATGGAAGTAGGCGACGCGATAGTTTCTCTTGCATTTTTTGATTGTTAAATAACGTGAACTTAAAAATAAATCTGTAGGTTGGGTTGAGCGGTAAATACACACTAAAAACTGTATAATTTAGACAAATATGCCGCTTTTCAAGGCACTTTCCGCATAAATACCGGTAGCGAAACCCAACATCCCACTTTTATCAAACTCACGTTAAATATTAAGGTGATCCGGTTGCAAAAACTAACAGTTTTGCGGCGTACTCGCCCAGATGCGAAGTGCATCATGCTACAAGCGATTCGCTTTGACATAATTAACAGCGTTCTTGAAGATAGCGAGTCCGTCGCCTTCTTCAGAACCAGAACCTTGTACCTCGGCGATTCGCGTCCAGCGTGGGTGATTCCATTTCGTTAGGAACCGCTCCGGGTGTGGCATTAGACCGAAGATTCTGCCCGTTGCATCACAGATCCCAGCAATATCGGCATCTGAACCGTTTGGGTTGTTTGGATATCCACTGTCGGCATACCGAAACACAACCTGATTGTTCGCTTCTAAATCAGCCAACACATCTGCTGGTGCAGTAAACCGTCCTTCAGCGTGCGCGACCGGAAGATAGACGCATGGTTTGATGCCTTTGGTAAAGACACACGGACTTTCTTGTGTCTCTAAGTCTACCCACCGACACTCAAACTTTGCGGAGGTATTCATGGCGAGCGTCGCGCGCTGCGTCATCTCTGCAGATGAATCTGTGCCAGGCAACAAGCCTGTCCGGACCAGCACTTGGAACCCGTTGCATATACCAATCACCAGTTTACCCGCTCCGACGAACCGGTTGAGCTCATCTGTTAGTTTATGTTTCATCTCGACCGCCAGCAGGATACCGGCGGAGATGTCATCGCCGTAGGAAAAACCACCCGGAATGGCGAGGATATGATAATCGGATAGGTTAACTTTACCGGAGATAAGGTTTTGGATATGGACTAACGCGGTCTCCGCACCGGCGAGTTGGAACGCGGTCTCCGTTTCGGCATCGCAGTTAGTCCCTGCAGTTCGTAAGATGAGTACTTTAGGTTGCATCATTTTTCCCTTCTATAAATATAACACACATCTTGCTTAAAAGTTACGAATGCAAAGGTGTTTGCCATGCGGATTTAAGGACATCAATTGAGGTCTCAACGATCGGATGTCCCGTTTTTCCTGTGATGACGAATTCTGGTGATTCCGTGACGGTGCCGAGGTAGCCTATCGGTACGCCTGCTATATGGTTTTCGTAAGCCTCTCGGTGTTGCGGTTCGACCTCTACAATAAAACGGCTGTTTGATTCCGAAAACAGGAGATAATCATCAGCATCGGTCTCATCGCCAATAGGAACGTTATCCAAATTCAGCCGCATTCCGTACCCACCTGCGAACGCCATCTCTGCGACTGCCACACCGATACCGCCTTCGGAACAATCGTGACAAGAACGCACCAATCCACTGTTAATAGCACTGCTAAGCCGTTCCATCGTCCGTTTACCGTCATCAGGACGGACGACCGGTGCGCTATTTCCGATAAACCCATGGATACCAAAGTAGTGTGAACCGCCTAATTCAGCGTAAGTGTTCCCGACAACATAGATGAGGTTATCGGGGGCTTTCACATCCATTGTAACGGCATTGCAGATGTCTGGGATGACACAAATCGCGGATATAAGGAGCGTTGACGGAATCGCACGTTGCTCACCGGTTGTTGTATCTCGATATTCGTTATAGAGGCTATCCTTCCCGGAGATGAAAGGTGTACCGTAAGCAGTTGCGAAGTCATAACACGCTTTCGCCGCTCGGACCAACTCACCGAGACGGTCCGGTTTGTCCGGGTTCCCCCAGCAGAAATTGTCGAGTAACGCTGTTTTTTCGAGGGTTCCACCGACAGCGACAATATTGCGTAAAGCCTCATCGATTGCCGACGCTGCACTGAGATACGGGTCTACGTCGCTATATTTCGGGTTGATACCGTTGGCGATGACAACCCCCTTCCGACTCCCTAACACAGGGGTAATAACACACGCATCACTGGGTCCATCGTTTGCCACACCAACGAGCGGATTGATAACCACACCGCCTTGAACACCGTGATCGTATTGCCGAATAACGGATTCTTTGCTCGCGATGTTTGGACTTGCGAGAAGTCGTCTGAGATCGTCCATGTAGGAGGGGTTTCCAACCCCGATGCCTTCGTCTCGCGATGGCATCTCAGGGTGCTTCGGCGGCTGCCAAACCGCCGCTTTCACGGGTTTTGGGAGTCCGTTATGCAGGAACTCCATCTCTAAATCGGCGACGATCGCGCCTTCATAGAAGACTTGCAGCCTATGTGAATCCGTGAAGGTTCCGAGGACAGTCGCTTCAACAAATTCCGCCTCACAGATAGCCACTAATTCCGATAAATTTTCGGGCGGCACGGCGATAACCATCCGTTCTTGTGCTTCGGAGAGCCAGATTTCCCACGGTGCCAGACCTTCATATTTCAAGGAGACGCGTTCGAGGTGTACCTCCGCGCCTATATCTTCCCCCATCTCACCGACAGCGGACGAGAAGCCGCCTGCACCGCAATCGGTAATCGAACGATAGAGGTTACGGTCGCGCGCCTGTAGCAACGCATCGACGATCTTTTTCTCCATAATCGGGTTGCCGATCTGTACGACACTGCCGAGGCTTTCGGAGGTATCGTCGAGTTCAGCGGAGGAGAAAGTCGCGCCGTGAATGCCGTCGCGTCCGGTTTGCCCGCCAACAGCGACGACCAGATCGCCGGGTTCAACGGATTTCTCACATCTGTTTCGCGGTATCAGACCGACATTTCCACAGAAAACGAGCGGGTTTGCGGTATAGCGACTATCAAAAAGGATCGCACCGTTCGCAGTCGGGATCCCCATCCGGTTGCCGTAGTCTCGCACACCGGCGACAACGCCTTTAAAGACGCGTTTCGGATGAAGTGTGCCTTTCGGCAGCGCCGTGTATGGCATGTCCGACATTCCAAAACAGAAGACATCCGTATTCAGAATCGGTTTTGCGCCGAGTCCGGTGCCGAGCGAATCCCGGATGACACCACCAATACCTGTGCCAGCACCGCCGTAAGGCTCAATCGCTGAGGGGTGGTTATGTGTCTCGACTTTGAAGACGAGGTTAAATGTCTCATCAAATTCGATGATGCCAGCGTTATCCGAAAAGACAGAAACACACCACGGTTTCGCGATGTCTTCGGTTGCGCGTTGAATGTAGGTCGGGAACAACCCATCAATCTGTTCAGGTGCTTTCCCGTCTTCAGAATAGCGGATGATGCTTTTAAACGTTTTGTGGACACAGTGTTCCGACCATGTTTGTGCGATGGTCTCTATCTCTACATCGGTCGGATTGCGACCTAACGCACCAAAATGCGTCTGGATCGTCTTCATCTCGTTCAAGTTCAGGGACAATGTTCCCTCTCGACTGATACGCATCAACTCAGCATCATCCGCATTTAGAATGTTTATTTCGTTAACCGTACTGGACATCACTTCCTCCGAATTGGATAAGGTCAGGGATTTTTACTAAAGAGCTTCCTTGTTGTAAACGTAAAAGGGCATTGTGGAAGTCCTTGTGCAAAATCTCACGCATTTGAGCATTTGATACATTGCCACACGTCTCCCAAATAACTTTAGGCGGGGGTCCAAGCCTCTCTAATAATTGTACAAAGTCTCTATCTTTGGTTATTACGACTGCTTTTTTTGCGCGGGCTACGAAAAATATCTGTTCATCATCTGCGTCTCTAAGTCCAATCCATTGAACAGAAAACGCTTCAACTTCAAAAGTGTCGCTGATCCAGGGTGCCAGGGCAGGCGAAAGTTGTGCATCGATCCAAAATTTCATGTGTTAATTACGGGAGCGTCGGTTTTATGGGCGGCGAACTGAAGGCATGCAAGAATATCCTCGGCTTCTAGGTCCGGCATTTCTTCAAGAATCTCTTTAACAGAAAGCCCACTTGCAAGTAATCCTAAGACGTCAGTGACCCGAATCCGCATGCCTCGAACACACGGACGGCCACCACACTTCCGCGGATTGGAAGTAATTCGACTTAACCGAAGTTTCTGATCAACGGTGATTTTGAGACTTGTGTCGCCTATCTGTTCGGCAAGTTCGCCTGCAATTTGGAAATCTGACCTTGCTTCCGACAACTGCCCCAGTTTGCTTTTGGTCTCGCCTCGATTATAGTAAGCGCGGGCAAAATCTGGTTTTAGACGAATTGCTGCGTTATAGTCCGCTATCGCGCCTTTATAGTCGCCTGCCTTGTTTTTCTCATTACCCAAGGTGAAGTGCGTCTCGGCAGATAATGGTTTGTGGTCAGGTGTCATTTGAATCATCTCCATAAGTGTCAATTTTAGAAACAGCAACCCCCTCAGCCCTAGGTCCGGTAGATTCGGTTTGCAACCGAACCGGAACCTACACACAAACTTCTCAAACATCAAAACCTCTTGAGTTCCGTAGGAACGCTATGTTTATAGAAAAACATCTCCTCCAACTCTTGAACCCCGTAGGGGTGGCATGTCTATAAAAACACATACAAAATGCTACGAAAAATCCGTAATAGGTGGACGCTTGACACAAGCTCCTAATTTATTCGGGCGTTCCCGACGCTTTCTTAAACGAAGCCGTTACCCGCGGGATGCTCTCCTCACAAGCAAACCGTTCAATACTGGACGCACCCACGAAACCGACCGTATCCGTTTTCTCGTTAATAAACGCCGCCTCCGGTGCTTTTGAGATGGGGCCGCCGTGTGAGAGACAGATAACCTCTGGATTTACCGACTGCGCAGCATCACAAATCTCTTGCACACGCACCGCCGCATCCTCAAGTGTGAAAGCAGTTTCCGCACCGATAGTACCACCGATTGTCGTCCCCATGTGTGCGATGATAACATCCGCACCGACCTTCGCCATGTTCTCGGATTCTTCGGGGTTGAAAACATAAACAATCGTGAAAAGATCCATCTCATGCGCGATACCAATCGTCTCGACCTCTTTGTAGAACCCCATCCCCGTCTCTTCAAGTGTCACGCGAAAAGTACCGTCAATCACGCCGACGGTCGGGAAGTTATTGACCCCATCAAAACCGACATCGCGAACCTGTTTGAGGAAGTTGCTCATCCGGCGTGTCGGGTCGGTGCCGTTGACCCCAGCGATAACGGGTGTCTCTTGAACGACAGGTAGTACCTCGCGCTCGCCCATCTCCATGACAATAGCGTTTGCATCCCCATAAGCCAAGAGTCCAGCACAAGAACCAAATCCTGACATCCGGTAGCGACCGGAGTTGTAAATTACGATGAGGTCTGCACCGCCGCGCTCTGCAAATTTCGCTGTGATACCTGTCCCAGCACCAACAGCAAGCAGCGATCTACCGCTATCAAGTTCCGTCTTCAATCGTCCCAAAACTTCATCTCGTCTATAATCCGGCATATTTTTTAAATTTCCTTACGGTTAAATAACGTGGGTTTGAACTTCGACATGCCTTTCTTAAATCCGCTCTCCATTTTGCGGCGTACTCGCCCATAAGCGATCTGCTTCATTACGAGCTACGTTTTTGACGCTATGGAAAGCGGATTTAATCAGAAATCTCTTAACTGACAACTGATAACCAATGCCTATTTTTCCTCGCGAGATTTCGCTTGTAAACGTGCGGCTTCACCCGGGTTCCCGATATGGAGGGTATCATACGCCTGTTCGGAGGTTTTGAACGCACCGACACCTTTTTTCCCGTGCCAATCTCCCTGATGCATGATCGGGTTCGCCAATCCTGTCTCCTGTTCTCGTTTGAGGATCCAGTTTTTCATCCGTGTTTCCAAAACGTTGACGATATCCGGGTGTTCATCAACGAGGTTGTTGTTTTCATCAGGGTCTTGGATCAGGTTATAGAGTTCAACAGGTGGCTTGAAATGGAAGTCGGGTTCGAGCGCGACGATGAGTTTCCATTCGGGGGTCCGCCAACCGTGCTTACGCATCCACGTGCATTCTGTGATATAGAACTCACTATCGTAAGAAGCGATCTCGCCGCGAATCATCGGTGTGAGGCTCTGACCATCAAATTCAATATCGGTTTCGATATCTGCAAGTTCAAGAAGCGTCGGGACGAGATCCTTGTGTTGGTTATAACCGGACACCCGTTTTCCGGCAGGCACGCGCCCGGGGTAGCGGATAATCAGCGGTACATGTAAAGTGACATCGTAGAGTCCGTGATGGTCAAACCAGCATTCGTGGTCGTAGAGCGTTTCACCGTGATCGCCATTGATAACAATAATCGTTTCGTCCATCACGCCGCGCGTTTCAAGCGCATTGAAAAGCGTCTGAATACATGCATCCATATAGGCGATAGCACCGTCATATTGCGCGATGACGTAATCCTTGTCGGTGATTCCCGGCGGCATCCAAGAGGCGAAATAATCGCAAAACGGTTTGAACGCCATTACCGGCTCCATGGATTTATTGCTCGGATCACACTCGTCACCGTGATAGAACGTCCGTTCATAAGGCGCGGGCGGTAGATACGGAGAGTGCGGATCCATGTGGCGTAGAAACAAGAAGAACGGTTTTTCGTCGCTTTGATCAATCAACCGATTCAGTTCGGGCAGAGTCGTTTTGTTGAGATTTTCCGCTTTCGGACTGCGTCCACTTTCATCAGGTCCCCAGCCAGAGAATTCGAGATAGGTATCGAACCCACGACCACTCGGGCCGCCGAATCCGACACAGGTGGTGTCGTAACCTGCTTCCCGTAGGATTTCCGCTAACGTTTTGACCTCTTCACGGAGCGGTCCTTGGTGACGCAATGCGACCACCTGTGTGCTGAACGTATCCATACCTGTCAGCATTGAGGCATAAGCACTCGTTGTCGGGATATGTGCGCTGTAAGTTTTTTCAAAGAGGGTTCCGCTCTCCGCAAATCGGTCAATATGCGGTGTCGTCAGGTGGTGGTATCCGTAGCAACTCATGTGCGTCGCGAGGAGCGAATCGACTCCCATCAGGACGATATTCGGTTGTTTTGCCATACTTGAGATCTCCTTTTTAGTGGTTATCATTTATCAGTTGTCAGAGGAAACGGTTTTCAGTTATCGGTTATCAGTCTGGCTTCTGATACAAGTTACATTTTTTTCTAACGGTTGTCACCCAATTGAACTACCGACGGTTACCAAGAAATAATAGAGTATCAAATACCTCTTAACTGACAACTGACAACTGATAACTGTTAACTATTCCCCTGTCTCCCAATCCTTATGCCAGACGAGTGTGTTCTGGACATTATTGTTAAGCACATCACCAATTTCGAGCGAGTTGAAATAGTCTTCTGGCAGGATGTTTCTTTTTCCATTAAAGGTGCATCCATCAGGCATGAAACCGCAGGTCATTGCGCGACGGTGTGAGAATGTCATATTCGCCCCCGCACCGTGTGCTGTTAACCCGTTGTGCCAGACCATGGAGCCCGCCGGACAGGGTGCAGATTGCGGTTCAAGTTTTTTCCATTCCGGGTACACATTGAACAACGCGCCTATGTTTTCACCGATACCGACGTTATCAAAACGTGCGGTCTTATGCGTGCCAGGTAGATACCACATACAACCGTTCGCGAGGGTGGCATCGTCTAACGCAACCCAGAACGAAATCGCATCGCGTGAATCAAACGACCAGTACGGTACGTCGAGATGCCATGCTGTCGGGTTCCCAGACGGCGGCTTAATGAGGGCTTGGTCGTGCCAGATACGCATGCCATCAGTCCCCGCGAGTAGAGTCGCCATCTTTCCGATTTTTGGGGCGTGTACCAGTTTCCGCATACCTGTGTGTGAATCCGCTAAGCGCAAGCATTGCGTAAAGACCCGCGCGTAAAAGTTAGACGGATCCAACTGATTCGTCATCTGTTCAACGGAGGTACCGAGCCGTTCTTCGACAGATTCATCGGTGCAACGTCGCCATTCCTTGAGTTCATCGGCATTAAGAAAGTTCTCAATGACCAGAAATCCGTTTTCCTGATAATCGTTGATTTGTGATTCGGTGAGTTCGTACTGCAATTCCGCATCTCCTTTTAGTACTTCGTATCAATAGGTGCGCAAACATACTTTTACAGAATTGTAGCATAGAAATAAGAAATAGACAAAAGAAAAATCAAGAAAATCAAGGCTGACTGGTAGCAGATAGTTTTCGCACCGGATCCTAAAAAAAGGCAGCCAATCCAATAATTTCTTAAAATTGAATAACTGTGTGCCAAATTCGTTTAACCCTTGAATTGTGATATGCACTTGTGGTATAATGCTTTATAAGGTTGTAAAAGTATGTAAAGATGTAATTTTATCTATCTATATGAAATTGAGGTAATCTGTGAATTGCGAAATAAGTGAAACCCGAATGCGAATCCTGCAGCTGCTGAAAATGCGCGCCAGCATGACTATCGGTCAACTGACAGACGCCCTGCATATCAGCCAAATGGGGGTCCGGCAACACCTCGCAATACTTGAAACGGAAGGTTTGGTTGAACATTACCAAGAAAAACAGGGGCGCGGCCGTCCACCGCACATCTATCGATTAACCGATGAAGCAAACAATCTCTTCCCGACTACCTACGCCAACTTTGCTGTTGGCCTGATGAATGAGGTAGCGAAATTTAACGGTCCCGGTTTCATCAATAAAGTATTCCGTGAACGTATGAAATCTCAACTGAAGGCATATCAGCTTCGGCTTGAAGGGAAAATATTACCTGAACGCGTCAAAGAACTTGCCTGTATCCGTGATGAAGAGGGGTACATGGCGCGGTTCCACGAGGAAGAAGACGATTACGTTTTGATCGAGCATAACTGCCCTATTGCAGTAATTGCACAGGAATATCCGCACGTATGTGAGATCGAATTGGCTCTCTTCCGCCAGTCTTTGGATGCAAAGATTGTTCGCGAAGAACATCTGATGCAGGGAAGCCACAGATGCTGCTATCGGATTCCAAAAACCTCTGAAGAGTAGTCTCGGTGTCAGAACTGCCCACAATTTTTGAGGACAAATCATAGCATGGCTCGTGAAACAGGGAGACGCGGTTTTTTCAAGGAAGCACTCAACCAAATCATGCAACCGGTTGCCGAATTTCTTGACGACCAAAGGCATGAACATTCACCAATTGAAGAACCGAAGAGAGGGTATATCTTACGTCCACCGGGAGCATTGCCTGAAGCGGAATTCTTGGAGACATGTCATCGGTGTGGTAACTGTATCAAGAACTGTCCGGCAGACGCTATTCTTCCGTTGAAAAACGTTCAATCTGCTACCACCAACACCCCTTACATCGACCCTGACGAACAACCGTGTGTTATCTGTGATTCGTTAGCATGTATGTATGTATGTCCGAGTGGTGCCCTAAAACCTGTCTACGCCGAAGATATTAGGATCGGTCTGGCAGTGTTCAATGTCAAGACGTGCCTTCGCACGAACAACGTTGCTTGCACGTATTGCATTGATACCTGTCCGATTGGAGAGGATGCGATCCATCTCACGCCAGAAGGTGTTGTAGAGGTACTCGAATCCGGCTGCACCGGATGTGGTGTTTGTCAGTACGCGTGCCCAACTTCCCCGAAGTCGATAATTGTCGAACCGTGTATAGCGTAAGAGGAAGCCTGGATTTTTTTAGATATAGGGTCGTATAGCGCACCATCTCGCAGGAAATATGTCTGTACTTACACAAGTTTTTATGCAAAGCGCGGTAAACGGGCAAAGATTACGCGATATCAAACCGCCGATGGAGGTTTCCGAGAGTCTACTCCCTTATTTTATCGGCACTATGATGATACTCGGACTTATAGCTGCACCTGTATGGCTCTATCTCCGAAAACGGCACCAAAACTTAGCGGAATCCGAAGACGAAGTGGTGGATGTCCCGCTGCCCCATGAGGTGGCATACGAACGTTTGAAAGCGATTGAGACATCGGATATGCTTGCGCGCGGCGATATAGAGATGTATCACACGCAAGTTGCCCACACGCTCCGAGAATATATCAGTGCCCGATATAGGATTCCTGCGTTAGAGTTAACAACGACAGCACTGCTTCAAGCGATGTTGCACGCCGAGATAGGTGTAGAGTATATTAATCGGGTTCAGCAAGTACTCGCCAATTGCGATATGGTAAAATTCGCAACCTATCAGCCACGAGTTTCAGAAGCATCCGCGCGTATTGATGAAGCGCGCAGAATTGTTGACGCAACGAAGGCTCCGGTTTCCTAAATACCGATACGTACAACAATAAGGAAAAAGCATACATAAGGTATTCTGGAATGCAAATACGTAAAACAATAAAAGTGTTGACACAATTTGAAGAAATATAGTATATTTTTAATTCAGTCTCGGTAGCCGTGCGTCTGTGAAAAATTTGGATCTACGTAATGTTATAAGTTATACAAATGGGTCTCTACGATATGACCGAAACGAAGATGTATAAAATTAGAACGGATTTATAGGTATAACAATGAGCAAGGAGGGAAAAAGCGTGTCATTAGAACACAAAGTACTCCTCACTATACCAATGTACCCTGATATGGAACTTGCTGCAGCGAAAACCGCCTCTGTCCTTGCAGAATTGATGGATTTTGAGGAGGGTCAGGTTGAAGAGATTCAACTCGCGATTATTGAAACCTGCATAAACGCTTTTGAGCATAGCCAAAGCGATGATAACGCAGTTCATATTGAGTTCCTGCTTTCTGAGGATCAGTTGCAGTTTAAAATTATGGATCGAGGGGTCGGTATAACCCCCGATATTCTGGATGGTACCCGCTTACTCGGGAGCCCAAGTGTACACCCTGACCTGCGCAAGCGCGGTAGAGGTCTACAAATTGTTAGAAGCCTAATGGATGAGGTAGACATAGAAAGCAGCTCCAACGGTACAACAGTTAGCGTCATCAAGAGAAAGAGTAGGAGAACCGCCTAAACTTAATCCTGTTTTCGCTATATCAGTAGGGCAATTTGGCAGTCGGGATCAGCCATATAGAGTCCCGCGCAAATTCCTATTGGCAGCGACGGCTTTTCTACATATCATCTTTAGGTTATAGGGGACAGTTTGCATTCCATACTCAGAGTTTACGAAGGAGGTAAGCACTTTGCTAAACAAATTTGATATTCAAATCCGCGAAGGACAGGAACACGCGGTAATTGAAACAGCTGGATACCTGAACGATGCGCTCGGTGAACAACTTTCTGAAAAGGCGCGGGAACTCATTCAGAACGGACACACACAATTGGTCATCAACCTTGAGAAAACAACGCTTATTAATAGCATCGGTATATCTATACTTATTGAAATCATAGAGGCCCTTGAGGAACGTGAAGGCACCTTGAATTTCTGTGGATTGTCGGCTACACAAGAACGTACCTTTAAGATGATGGCACTTGCAAAATACGCCGGTATCTTCCCAGACGAAGAATCTGCAATTGCAAATTTATAAGTTTCGTCTGGAAAGCGAATTTAATTCGGTTGTCTATCAAGATCTGTCGCCCTTAAATTTTCTGAAGATTTTCGGTAGACTTTTACTCGTGTCTTTTGACATCTGTAATCATTAATAAAATAAAAATCGAAACGGATTTGTGGAACAATATTATGAAAGACCCGAGCAAGTCATTAGGAGCTAATTTGCAAACACCTAAACCGCAAAGCACGGCCGAACAGACGATGGAACGGCTCATCTTCAGCCTATCCGAATTGGAACATTTGGGGCAAACGCTGATCTCAGGTCATACAAATTTCAATCATTCAAGCAAAACGTATCTCCGTATCACGCTCGGAACCTTGCAAATTAGACGCGGTGCCATACTGCGTTATCACCCGACGCAGCAAAACCTTGATGTCGTTGCGGTGACACCCGATGAGGTATTCCCACCCGTCCCTGTTGAACCAGACGAACTAACCGCTCTATTGCAACACGCTTTCATTGAGAACGCCACCCCACCAGAATCGCTTAAGCAATTTTTTGAGCGAAGTGCTAAACTCGCAGATGTAATAGATATACGTCTCTGGGTTCCCCTAAAGATTCAAGACGAATTCTTAGGGATGATCGGTCTCGGTAAATTTTTGGCACGAGATACGTTAGAAGCATGGGAAAAGGAGTTGCTGACGACACTCGCACATCAAATATCAATTGCAATTGCATATTCACAGATGGTTGAGGGCATTCAAAGCGAAAAATTTCGTCTATTTATGCTCGCGGAGAGTGCCCCACAGATCTGTCAACTCCTGCAACCTGAAGAAGCAGCGGAGCAGGTAGTCCACCAAGCTGTCTCACTCCTTGACGCGAACGCTGGTGCTCTCATGCTCACCAACATTGATCAACAAGAGCTTAAGATGAACTACGCGTTTCCTGAAACCCTGCTTGAACGGACGACAGGTACGGACAGCGGGAATGGACTCGTTATTCCATACAGCGAAGATGCGTCTACCTCCCAAGAATTGACATCCAAAAATGTGCTGAAATCCGTCGTCACAGAAGGGCTTCCGGGGCACTGCCCACCTGAATCCGATACCCTTTTCGGGGGCAGGAACCTGATGGCTGTCCCGATTCCTGGACGTGATGGTGATGTCTTAGGGATTCTTATCGTTGGCGATAAAGAGGAACGCGGTGGTAGCATCACTGCTTTCACTGATGAAGATGTCATCTTGCTCGATTCTTTTGCGAAACAGGCGGGTGTCGCGATTGAGAATGCACGTCTGCATCAAGAAGCACTTGAAGCCCGTCAGCTGCAGGCTGAAATGGAAGAGGCGCGAAAGATTCAAGAGAACCTTATTCCCGACATGCTCCCAGACATTCCAGGATACGAAGTGGCAGGACATTATGAACCGCGTGGACCCGTCGGTGGCGACTATTATGATTGTATCGCTTTACCTACTGGACGTTGGGGATTAGCGATTGCGGATGTCTCTGGTAAAGGGATGCAAGCCGCGCTTCTTATGGCGACTTTACGCGCCGGTCTCATTTCCGAATTATCGCGCGTCCGAAACGGAGTTGGAGAAGAGGCGGATGACACAACACCTACGCATAATCCGTTGTACGCTGAAATCGCTGATATGGCTATGACGCTTAATTCTCTCCTTTATGCCAGTGGTACGGAAGAGAAATACGCCACGTTCTTCTACAGCCACCTTAATCCAGAAACCGATATACTTACGACGCTCAATGCCGGACACAACCCTCCGTTACTCGTTAGGAAAGATGGCACTTACAAATGGCTGGGTGAGGACGTTGGTGGTATCCCGCTCGGTATGTTTCCAAACGATATGGTTACAAACATTGCCGAATATGAAGCCGAGCATGTTCAACTTATCAGCGGTGATGTCGTTGTATATTATACAGACGGTGTCACAGAAACTGTTAATGTAGAAGACGACTATTATGACGAAGAACGACTCGTTGAGGCATCTATAGCGTGTAAAGACGAAGATGCCGAAGGTATCCGCGCATCGCTTCATAAAGCAGTCATGGATTTTCAAGGTGAAGCAGATCAATTTGATGATCTGACACTGCTAATTTTAAGAAAAAAATGAGGCAGGAGTCAGTAGCCAGTACCCAGTTAAGAGGCATTCGGATAACACAACATCTCTTTTCTGGTAACTGGAAACTGGTAACTGGAAACTATTCATGCAACAGAGTTCAACAACGGGACGCGCATTTTTAGACCCGACAGTCCTCGCACGAATCGGGAATCTTGAGTTAATTGCCAGATACGTCGTTGAAGGGTTCATCTCAGGGCTACACAAGAGTCCATATCACGGGTTTTCTGTTGAATTCTCACAATACCGGCAATATATGCCAGGAGATGACACCAAACATATAGACTGGAAAGCCTACGCGCGTACCGACAGATACTATATCAAGCAGTTTGAGGAGGAAACAAACCTGAACTGTTACCTGCTCTTAGATACGAGCGAGTCTATGATGCATCCGACCTCCACGGAAACCGAGACAGAGGATACAGGGGGTTCCGAAGGCGACAGACCGAGACAACCGATACTCTCAAAGTTGAAATACTCAAGTTACCTGATCGCATCGCTCGCTTACTTTATGGCGAAACAGCGGGATGCAATCGGGTTCGCGTACTTCGACGACGCGCTTCATCAGTACCTTCCAGCACGGAGTAGTACATCACACTTACACTCACTTTTACTGACGTTGGAAACGCTACAGACAACGAAAAACACTCGGATGGGAACGCCGCTTCATCAGATCGCCGAACGTCTTACGAAACGTGGGTTGGTACTTTTCATCTCAGATCTGTATGACGAAAACCATGAGGAAGTCATTGCCGGATTGGAGCACCTACGTTATGAAGGACACGAGGTTATCGTCTTTCACGTCCTTGCAAAACAAGAACTTGAGTTCACTGACTTTGTGACCGGACAGAACTCAGAAACACTTATCCGCTTTATCGATGCCGAAAACGATGCTGAGATTATCACAACACCGCAAGCGATTCGGGAGAGCTATCTTAGCAATTTCAACGCGTTTCTGGATACCTATAGGCTCGCACTCAGACAAGCGGATATTGATTACAATATAATAACAACAGCAACCCCGATTGATTTCGCACTCGCTTCTTACCTCGCCAAACGGCAAGGAATTTATTAAATAGTTATTAGTGAGTCAGTAACCAGTTAAGAGAGGTTAGATAACACAATATTTCTTTTCTGGAAACTGGAAACTGGAAACTGGAAACTGGAAACTGGAAAAACATGTTTGGATTAGATGTTTTAGCCCCCCTATTTGCAGTGGCTGGTGCTATCGGTGCCTCAATCCCGATTGTTCTCCATCTACTGAACAGAGAACGTGCAAGGCAGCTGATATTCAGCACTGTCCGTTTCATCCAGATGTCGCACCAGACGAACGTGCGGCGACACAAGTTGAAACGGCTACTCCTTCTACTGATGCGTATTTTGATGTTAGCACTGCTCGGCTTCGCGTTTGCACGCCCATTTTTCGCCGATTCACTTGTGGTTACGCAGAAAACGGGTGGTAAACGCAATGCTGTCATAATACTGGATACTTCCTATAGCATGCAGTACGCGGAGGTATTTGAGGATGCCAAAAAAGAAGCGGTCAAAATTTTGGATGGACTTGACGCAGCAGATGCTGCTTGCCTGATTCTCTCGTCAGATAATGCCCGGGTCGTTGCCCCACTCGGTTCAGAATTTTCACACATTCGGACAGCATTGAATACTGCAAAAACCACGAATGATAGGACGGATTACTTGGACGCATTTCAAAGCGCGGATGAAATTCTTGAGGGGATTCCTATCGGTGAAAAACAGGTTTATCTCATCAGTGATATGCAAAAGCGCGGATGGGAAAACTTTATTGAGACAGATAAACTGAACGTGGATGTCCAAATTCATTTTGTTGATGTTCATGCGGAGAAGCCGCAGAACCTCGCTATCACCGGTATCAGTGTGCCGCCAGTTGTCCTGAAAGAACAGAAATCCTCACGCTTGGTGGCGCGCGTCCGCAATTTTGGTGCCGAACCTGTTGGAAATCTGCCTGTCCGCCTGTTTATAGATGGTAATGTAATTGATACCGTTGAACTTGATATTGAACCCGACGACATCGCGGATGCCGTCTTCAGCGTTGAATTCCAAGACGAAACAACACATACAGGTTGGGTTGAACTCCCAGAGGACCCACTCCTCGTTGACAATAAACGCTATTTTACGTTGCAAAGCCTACAGTCGATTAAAGTCCACGCCGTTCGAGAAAGAGTGCAATCTAACAGTCGTTATCAAACTGACGAAACTTTTTTCATTAAAAAGGCGTTAGCCTCAGGCGGAGAACCTACGGCTCGGATCAATTTTACTGAAACCTTCTCCGTGCCAAACGCTGCGACGCTTGAGCGCTTGAATGTTCTAATCCTTGCGGATGTCGCGGAACTGTCACCCGCTGAAGCGGAACGTATAAAGAACTTTGTCGCTAACCGCGGCGGCTTGATTGTGACAGTTGGCAATAATATAGATACCGATACCTATGAACGGCTCCTCGGTGGCGAAGATGGACTGATGCCTTGCGATTTTGTGCAAGCAGTCGGCGACGCATTCAATCGTGACCAATTCCGCGTCATAGCGACGCTGCAGTACGATCATCCGATTTTCACACCTTTCAAGGAACCAAATCACGGAGATTTCGGTAAAGCGCGGTTTTACAGATTGTTTCAGGCTGTCCCGACAAAAGAGGCAACGGTAATCGCTTCTTATGATGATGGCAGCCCTGCCCTTTTTGAAAAACCTTATGGCAACTTCGGACGTGTTCTCTGTTTTACTTCAACAATAGACAGAGAATGGAACGATCTACCGATTCGTGCCGTCTATCTGCCATTCCTGCATGAATCCATTAAATATCTTGCACTTAATAATGTGGACACGACACCAGATTATCGTATCGGCGATAGCGTTGAACTGAAGGTTTTCGACGATACAGAGGATCCCGTTACTGCGGAACGTAAGGAGATTGCTATCTTCGACCCCAACAACGTTGAGACACGTGTGCGTCCGGACGAGAATGCCCCGGAAGGTTCAGCGCAAAACAGCATCTTTTACACTGACACGTCGGTTCCAGGTATCTATTCCGCACATAAATCCGGGGGAGATACACACTATTTTGTCATCAACATTGACACATCGGAATCTGATCTCGCGGCACGTGATATAGAGGAACTGACGAGCATGTTGAAAGGTGCTGCGGATGAATCAGTTGAGGAAAAACCGAGCACAGAACTTGTAGCACAATACCGAGAAGATGTTGAAAAAAACCAAAATGTCTGGGCATATCTTATGTTAGTCGTTTTTGCTTTGGCGGTGTCAGAGATGTTTCTTGCCAATCGCGTTTGATGATCCACCGCCAATACAACCAATAACTGTTGACGACTGATAACCATCTTATTTCAGACCAAGGAGAAACCGTGAACTTGGAAGCAAACGCGCCCATTGAGGTGCCAAAAATTGTATCCGACGAGCAGGTCCAGTTCTTTATAAACAACGGGTATCTCGTTGTTCCTGATCTGCTTTCGATGGGTGAAATAGAAGAACTACGGCAGGACACCGTCACAATTGCTAAAGGTGGACATCCGTGCGACAATTTGGAACCACTTCCTGGCGATATTAGTGATGTCGAAGTCATCAGCCGCATCCTTTGCATCCATCAACCACATTACGTGAGTCCAATCATTGAGAAGTACGTCAAGCATCCGAAGATCTGCGGTATTTTGAGCCAGATAACCGCTGCGCATCTTCCACATTGGGATGGAAGCGTCAAGTGCATGCAGTCTATGCTCTTCGTCAAACCACCGAATTTTCAGGGACAGGCGTGGCATCAGGACGAAATTTACATCCCGACTCGTGACCGTTCCTTAATCGGCGCATGGATAGCGATGGATGACGCTACGGTGGAAAATGGATGTCTATGGATCCTCCCAGGCTCACACCGGCGAGGGTATCTCTATCCCCAGAAAGCACACGAGAACCCAGATGAATTTGACTTCGCGGAAGAGAGCTACGGCTTTGATGACACGGGTGAGGTCCCAGTAGAAGTGACAACCGGGACATTGGTTTTCTTTAACGGGTATCTGCTACATCGCTCGCGTAAGAACCGTGGTAATACGTTTCGTCGGGTTTTGGTGAACCATTACTGTAACGCATGGTCACTGTTACCTTGGTCGATTCGAGAAGGTGAGCGCCCAGCGAGTGCAGATCGGCGATGCATTGTTCCCGTGTCAGGGGTCGATCCTTACGCATGGAAAGGTTATGACGCACCGCCTAAAACTGTTTCGTTGCGAACCTGCAAAGCGGTACAAGAAATGGAGACACCAGATGGTAGTTGAACCTTTTGACGCAGCTCGCGAGCCACAGTTCGCAACGCAAATCGCTGAACTCAGACAAGCATTAGAAACGATGTTCGACCGGATTGCAGCCGGTGAAGATATATTGGAACAGTTGGACCGCATTAATGTTCTACACCAGAAAGTTGCACCAACTGCACCGAAAATGTTGTGTCATTATCTTGAACGTAAAAGTTACACGAAGGCATTAGACCTACTAAAAACACTATAAATAGTTTCCAGTTACGAGTTACGAGTTACCAGTTAAAGAAAGTATGCTAAAGTTTCAAAGTGTGCTAAAGTTGCGAAGTTGATAACTTTACACTTTAGAAACACTTTACGGACTTCTTAACTGGGTACTGGGTACTGGTTACTGGGTACTGGTTAGGAGAAAGATGGCAAGAGAAGATGGACGCCGGCCAGATGAAATACGGCCGGTTACGATCAAGCGGCATTATATCAAACATGCGGAGGGCTCGGTACTCGTGGCGACTGGAGATACGCATGTTATATGTACCGCCTCCGTTATTGATCAGCAGCCGCGTTTTATGCGCGACCAGCGTCTAAAAAATAAAGGATGGGTAACAGCCGAGTATTCTATGTTACCGCGTTCGACTTCTGAACGAATGCAACGTGAAATTATCCGTGGGGCTCCCAGCGGCAGAACACAGGAGATACAACGCCTCATCGGCCGTTCTTTGCGCGCAGCTGTAGATTTATACGCTCTAGAAGAACAGACAATCTGGATCGATTGCGACGTTATACAAGCAGATGGCGGGACACGCACTGCCTCAATTACAGGGGCTTTCATCGCACTCTGGGATGCTTGTCAGGCACTCGTCAAACAAAAAAAGATCAAAAATTTCCCGATCACTGATAACATCGCCGCAACCAGCGTCGGACTCGTCAACGGTGAGGCACTGTTAGATCTCTGCTATACAGAAGATTCAACGGCAGATGTCGATATGAACATCGTGATGAACGGGAGTGGACAATTTATAGAAATACAAGGTACAGCAGAAGAGAAGCCGTTTTCGCGAACTGATTACGATCAGATGTTAGACCTTGCTGTCGGCGGAATTAAACAACTCGTCCGACTACAGAACCGGATGATGTTGGAGAACTTAGATGAAGCTTGTACTAGCGACGCATAACCAAGGGAAGGTCCGCGAATTGACACAGATGCTCCACAACCGAGCAGGGACCGATCAACCGGTAGAAGTCATCTCTTTGGAGCATTACCCTGATGCCCCAGAAGTCGTCGAGGACGGACAGACGTATCTTGAAAACGCTACAAAAAAAGCGTCTGTTATCGCCAAATATACCGGTCATCTAACACTTGCCGACGATGCCGGGTTAGAGGTAGACGCCCTTAACGGTGCCCCTGGTATCCATTCTAAACGTTGGGCAGGGGACAACGCCACAGATGCAATCCGAATTGCGAAACTCCTGCAAGCACTTGACGACGTGACAGATCGACGTGCACGTTTTGTTGCAGCGATTGCAGTTGTACATCCAAATTCTGATCCTGAAGGTGTCATCGGGGTCTGTGAGGGACATATCTTGCATACACCAAAAGGTGAAAGCGGATTTGGTTACGATCCAATATTTGTGCCAGACGGTTATGAGCAAACTTTCGCCGAACTCGGAGAAAATATCAAAAACAAAATTAGTCACAGATCAAAGGCTTTGCAACAAGCACTCGCCTTGCTTTGCAATCTGAAAACTGTTAACTGAAAGGTTTTTCGCAGAAAAACCCTACTGACAACTGTTAAAAAGGATAAAATGGCATCACTTAACGATTTACGCAACGGGTTGGTTATCCGACTCAATGAAACAGTTTATACTATAGTCGATTGTCAGCATGTTAAGCCTGGTAAGGGCAGCGCCTTCGCACGGACGAAAATCAAGCGTGTCAAAGACGGTGCCGTCTTGGATCGTACATTCCGCTCCAATGAGACTGTCGAAACAGTCAGGCTTATGGATCACCGGATGCAATATATGTACCGAGACAGCGATATTTTCTGGTTTATGGACAACGAAACTTTTGAGCAACATTCACTTCCGCTGAGTCTGCTTGAAGAAAGTTTAAAGTTCCTTAAAGAGGGTGAGACAGTCACAGTCAAGATGGATGGGCAGCTACCGCTTGCAGTTGAGCTCCCGAATTTCGTTGAACTTAAAATTGTCGAAACCGATCCCGGATTACGCGGCGATACCGTCAGCGGCGGTTCAAAGCGTGCCACACTTGAGACTGGTGGCATCGTTAACGTTCCACTTTTCGTTCAAAATGAAACCCTTATCAAAGTTGATACGCGTACCGGAAAATATGTAGAAAGGATATAATAGTAACCAGTAACCAGTAACCAGTAACCAGTTAAGAGACATTCGGTTAACCTGACTTTTCTTGAACTGGAAACTGGAAACTGGAAACTGGAAACTTCAAAAAGAAATGCGTCAAAATAAATCCAAGGATCAATCTCAATCCGTGGAGCGAGACTACAGCGATGTCCTTGAATTCGTCGAGCAGTTAGCAGAGGTACTTGACCGCGCGAACCTCACGGAAGTACGGATTCGGGACAACGAATTTGAAGTACAAGTTTCCAGGAAGCCCGGGACTTCGGTCGGCATTACTCCGCTTCCATCACCACAAGCATCGGAGACAAGTACAACGTCCAGGGCTTCAGGTCTACCTACCGAAACAGCAGGTGAAGGAGACAACAATCAAGAAGAGAATGCCTATATCAGTGCACCGATGCCGTCGCGTTTCTATCGATCGCCTGCACCTGATGAACCGCCTTTTGTACAAGTCGGGGACATTGTGAATACTGGCGAACCGGTAGGGGTACTCGAAGTCATGAAGACTTACAACCCCGTGGAAGCACCGTTTAACTGTGAGATTTTAGAAATTCTTGCTGAAGATGGCGATGCGGTTGAATACTCACAAGCGTTGTTCCGAATTAAGCCACTGTAGACGTGCCCATCAACCCCAGTCATCTAAAAAAAGACTGGGGACCAAGATTGAGAACATAGAAACATGATTAAAAAGATACTCATAGCAAATCGCGGAGAAATCGCTGTCCGTATTATCCGAGCATGCAAAGATATGGGGATAAAAACGGTGGCTATCTTCTCAACCGCAGATGAAGAGGCGATGCACGTTAAAAACGCAGACGAGGCGTACTGCATCGGCCCACCGCCATCAGCGGAGAGTTATCTCAAATATGCAAATATCGTTGCCGTCGCAGATTTCGCGAACGTCAACGCTATCCATCCAGGAGTAGGATTCCTCGCAGAGGACGCTCAATTTGCCGAAATTTGTGAAGCACACGAGATAAAGTTTATTGGGCCCACAGTCACGAATATTGCAACGATGGGGGATAAGG
This sequence comes from Candidatus Poribacteria bacterium, assembly GCA_022820835.1. Taxonomy (GTDB): domain Bacteria; phylum Poribacteria; class WGA-4E; order WGA-4E; family WGA-3G; genus WGA-3G. Next base: position 16,220 of record JAJEET010000152.1, on the reverse strand, counting down.
TCAAAGCACGCGAAACTGTAGCGAAGGCAGGTCTAAAACTTGTCCCCGGCAGCCGAAGTAGCAAACGCAGAGGCAGCAAAACAGGCACCGTCGATACCGCAGAAGAAGCCGTACAACTTGCCGAGAAAATCGGCTATCCGGTCGGTATCAAAGCAGTTGCCGGCGGCGGCGGACGTGGTATCCGAATTGCTGAAAACCGTCCGAGCCTACTGAGTCTTTTCCACACGGCGAAAGCGGAAGGCGAAGCCGCCTTCGGGAACGGGGATGTCTACATCGAAAAATGGATCGAAGAGGCACGGCATATTGAAGTCCAGGTTTTAGGGGATTCCCACGGAAACGTCGTCCATCTCGGAGATCGTGAATGTTCCATCCAGCGTAAACAACAGAAGTTACTCGAGGAAGCACCCGCCGCTTCTATCTCATCTAAACTTCGGGCAGAAATTTGCAAAGCAGCAGCAAAAGCAGCAAAAGCAATCGGCTATGTAAATGCCGGCACCGTTGAATTCGTTGTCGATAAAAACGATAACTACTACTTCTTGGAAATGAACACGCGGATACAGGTCGAACACACTATCACCGAATGCATCACCGGTATCGACCTGATTAAAGAACAGATCCGACTCGCAATGGGTGAGCATCTCGGCTACAATCAATCCGATATCCAACGCAAAGGACACGCCATTGAATGCCGAATCAACGCTGAGGACCCCGCAAACAACTTCATGCCTTCACCAGGCCTGGTCACTGCCTATAATCCACCCGGTGGTATCGGTATTCGGGTTGACAGCTATATCTATGCCGGTTATACAGTGCCACCACACTACGACTCTCTCGTGGCGAAACTCATCGCAAGTGGTCGAGATAGAGAGGAAGCGATCGCTCGTCTACAACGCGCATTGTCCGAATTCCAGATCGAAGGCATAAAAACCACGATCCCACTTTATCAAGATATTCTCCATGATGAACGCTTCCTTAAAGGTGCGATTTTCACGAACTTTTTAGAAAAATGATATGCGTTTCTTCTTGCTCACGCTTGCGATTGTCGCATTAACACCGATAACACTGCAAGCACTTACCTTCGTTGATGCCACAGACGAAGCCGGTATCCGTTTCCGACATTCAAGCGGAACTCGCTCCAGTCTACTCCCTGAAGACATGGGGTCCGGGGCAGCTTTTGCTGATATAGACAACGATGGTGACCTTGATCTCTATATCGTCAATATCCCGGGCCCGCTGATGGAGGATACACATGTTGGCAGTGGAAGCAATGCACTCTATCGGAATGACGGGGATGGCACGTTTACAGACATTACCGACATCGCAGGGGTAGGACATCAAGGATACGGCATGGGTTGCGTCTTCGCTGATTACGATGACGATGGCAACCTTGACCTTTATGTAACGAATTATGGTGCAAACGTCCTCTATCACAATAACGGAAATGGCACCTTCAGCGATGTAACAAAGACAACTGGTGTCAGTTGTGAGTTGTGGAGTACGGGGGCAGCTTTTGCTGATGTTGATGCCGACAACGATCTGGACCTCTACGTTTGCAACTATGTCACTTATGATTTAGAGAAATTGGAACAGATGCAGGAAGAATCCTTACAATCCGGGAAGCCGGTACCGAGCGCACTGAATCCACATGTCTTTGAACCACAGGATAATGTCTTCTACCGAAATAACGGAGACGGCACCTTTAGCGATGTAACTGCCGAAGTTGACATAGCAGCACCCGGTGGCAGAAGTATGCAGTGCATCTTCTGCGACTTTGATAATGATAATGACCTGGACCTCTATGTCGCAAACGATACCTCTGTAAACTATGTCTATCGCAACGATGGTAACGGTGCCTTCTCGGATGTGAGCAACGAATCGTGGGCGGCTGATTTTCGGGGCTCCATGGGACTCGCTGCGGGGGACTACGATGCCGATGGTGATATCGACATCTTTATGAGCCACTGGGTCGATGAAGAAAATACACTTTACCGGAACCTTCTAAAAGAAGACCCGTCAAGTGGACATATTAGGTTTGTCGATGAATCCTACTCTGCGATGCTGGCTGAGGCGAGTATCAAACAGATCGGATGGGGGACTTCTCTCTTCGACTACGATAACGATGGCGATTTGGACATCTTCGTCACGAACGGCAGCACTTTCCAAGAACTCAATCAACCGGAACGACTCATCACACAAGCGGATGCCCTATATCGAAACGATGGTGACGGCTCCTTCACCGAGGTCAGTAAAAGCACCGGCATCACAGAACTCCCTACCCGTGTCGGTCGAGGCGCGACATTTGGCGATTATGACAACGACGGTGATGTTGATATTTTTATCGTCAATAATCATGCACCACCGACCTTATTGCGCAACGATGGCGGAAATCGCAACGGTTGGTTGCATGTCCAACTGATCGGAACAGATGGCAATCGGAATGCTATCGGCGCGAAAATTCAACTCAAAACAGCCGATCGGACGCAGATACGAGAGGTATACGCCGGTGAGAGCTACATGTCCTCTAACAGTTTCATCACTCAATTCGGCGTAGGAAACGCCACACAGGTAGAGACATTACAGGTTATATGGTCAAACGGAGACACGCAATCGCTACATAATGTGCCAACAAACCAGCGGCTGCGCGTTACACAGAAATTGACAGAATAAATTTCTTAGGATTATACACTTCAGACCCAGGGCATGACCCAAAAACCTCAGCCCCGTAGGGCGGCATGTGTAGAGACGTTCCTACAAAATGCTACGAAAAACCCCTAAATTGACACCTATGGGGGATTGAAAATGAGAACCAAAGAGAAAAAAGAGAGCCTTAAAGGTATAACAAAAATCCTCTACATATTGTTCATCGCGGTACTCGTCGCCTCCTTTTTCAGCTGTGGTGACACTCCTCTTATCAAGCGCGGCAAACAGTTGGCCGCGAGTGGCGACACCAATGCCGCAATAGAGACCTTTGGAGAAGCAATTAATCACGACGGTTCAAGGGCTGAAGCCTTCTATCAAATCGGCTTGATTTATGTCGAAATGGTAGATAAAAATCCAAGCGGAACAGCGTATAGAGAGGAAGCAAAACAGGCACTCTCTTCGGCATTGGATATGGCACCGCGCACGGCACCCCGGAGATCAGAAATTAGAATGACCCTCGGCACACTCTATTGGATTGACAATCAAAAAGATCACGCCGTTCACCACTTTAATCAACTCTTAGAGAAATCACCAAAGCGTGATGTCGTTCTAAAAATCGCCGGACTCACTGGCGATGCCTACCACGTCCAACGCCTACGCACCGAGGGCAGCGACGATTACGAGCAGACGTTCACCGAAAAAGGGAATATCATGACGTTTGCAGCGAAGTTCACCGATGACTACAGCCCAGCGATCTCACCAGGTGGAAAATGGCTCGTCTTCGCATCGAATCGTCTTCAGAACGCCGAGTTGTATCTCATGGATATCGCGACACTCGAACTTCAACAACTCACACATACCGACGAACTTGACGAATACATGCCTGCTTTTTCACCGGACGGTCAATCGATCGCCTTCGTTACGGAACGTACTCGCGGGGGTATGATGCTCCCACCTGTCCAAGCGAGTGGTTCCGATCCAAGTCGTGCTGCGATCTATCTCATGGATGTCGATGGCAGAAACCAACGCGCCTTGATTGATGTGGAGGGGGCAGATCGCGCGCCCGTCTTCTCACCGGACGGGAAAAAGATCGCTTTTGAATCCAAGGCTCCGACAGCCGCATCTACAGACGATGGCAACGACGCTGAGATTGACGATACACTGGAAATCTATGTCATTGATATCGACGGTACGAATAAAACGCAGCTGACACATAATAACGTAGATGATGGACACCCAACATGGTCCCCGAATGGCAAGCAGATCGCCTTCACTTCAATGGTGGAAAACATTTACCAGATTTTCGTCGTCAATGCAACAGGCGGTACCGCCAAGCAGTTAACCTTTTCAGAGGCAAGCCACTATCACCCGACTTTCACACCAGACGGTAAACGAATTATCTATATCTCAAGCGGAGATAACCACTATACGATCTGGATGATGAATGCTGACGGTAAAAACAAAACCCAACTAACAAACCACATCGGTGCACATTTTGAACCGAGTATCTCGCGAGACGGCAAGAAACTCGTGTTTAGTTCTGACCGCTCAGATCACATGCGAATCTATCTCATGGATTTCGGACAACCTATTCAACAAGAAGAGCTGAAAGCGAGATTGGCAGGTTTGTAGCTTAAACGGAATCTCAATTCCGTTTCTGCCACCCTCCTACCATTGCAGGAGGATAAAGGACTGGGACTGGGGAACCCAAGTTATACGATGAAAACAACAGATGAAAAAATCAGGACAGTCATTGAGATGAACACGTTCTGGTATTCCAACCGAGTATTTGAGACCACTTATGAAGGGCATATCCACAGCCTCAAGGAAAATCTATTACATCTCAAGAATCTTGTTGAAAGAGAGAGACCCTCTGCAGAGCTCATAGCGGATTTTCTCGATGAGAAAGGGAAAAATGGATTAACGGCACTCCTCGCGCTCACCGGCTTTTCGTATGAATTTCTGAAGCGGGTGTTTACGTTTATCCGTGTCAAAGATGCACCAGAACTCAATACGCTCGTATACAGAGATCGGTGGCTACGTGAAGAAAAAAGCGACGCATCGGAAAATATTCAAGAGTGGGGGACGGGGTACATTGAGCGTCGGATGAGCAGAGATGTGTTTTTCAGGTTAGGGGTCGCCAATGTCTTTTTTCAAGGCGCGACAACCGAAATGTTATCCGAAGCATTGCCACTCTTTCATCTTAAAAAATTGAGTCTCTCAAAGCTGAACTTTGAGATGGAAGCGTTACTTGATACTTTAGTGCGTTACAAGGTATTCGGTTCTTATAATGCGAAGTCAGAAACGAATCCAGAGCGCGTCGTCGAACGACTTTTGAAGGAAATAGACGTTGGATACGCGAGGGGAGACTTGTCAGAATTGATATACAACGCCCCAAATGAAAAACGGACAATGGATTTCATCATTCCCAATAAAACCGACCCGAAAGTCATGATTGAAAGTTCATATTTGGTGACAACGTCATCCGGACAAGGCGATAAATCCAAAACAGAAATCCAGATAGATGCGTTACTCAAAGAACATTATTCTGATGCCCGCTTTTGGGGGTTTATTGATGGCATCGGTTGGTATGTTCGGAAACAGGATTTAGGACGTATGGTTGATGCCTACGAAGATGTCTTTACGTTTCACGAGGCAGAATTGGAGCGATTCAAGTCCCAACTTTTGGAGGTGCTTTCATAATGGAATACACAAACAAAATCATCGTCGGAGATTGTCTGAAAGTTATGCGTTCCATTGACGACAATTCTGTGGATGTGACCTTTGCAGACCCTCCGTTCAATCTAAAAAAGAAGTATAACGGTTACATCGACAGCCGGGAATTTGAAGAGTATCTTCACTGGTGTCAGCAGTGGATTGAGGAGATGGTTCGCATCACGAAACCGACCGGCTCAATTTTCGTTCATAATATTCCGAGGTGGCTCACCTATTATACGTCTTTTCTCAATAACATTGCGGACTTTCGACATTGGATCTCGTGGAGTGCCCCGACGGCACCCATGGGGAAAAGTCTTCAGCCAGCCCACTATGGGATTCTGTTTTATGCTAAAGATATAAAACAGAACAAGTGCTACGAACTTCGGTCACCGCATAAACGAGATAGAAAATCCAAATACCTTTCAAAAGATTATGGCGGTAAGAAAGCGATTCTGCATCCGTTCGGGCCCCTGGTCTCTGATGTCTGGACAGACATTCATAGGGTGAAACACAATAAATATAGGGACGAACACCCGTGTCAGTTGCCAATTCATTTGCTTGAGCGATTAATCCTCATGAGTTCTGATGAAGGGGATACGGTACTGGACCCTTTCACGGGAACAGGGACAACGGCTCTGGCAGCAAAACGATTGGGTAGACAGTATATCGGGATCGAACTTGATGCGAAGTATGCAGAAATCGCCGAAAACAAACTTACTCAAGAAATCGGTGATTCAAAGCTCGGTGATGCTTGGGTGAGTTTTTTCTTAGGGAAAGTTGCTACCCTTCGAGACATTGACTGGGATATTGTCGCACCGTATTTCATAATTCCTGAAGATCGCAAACAGATTGACGTTGCGGAGATAGAACTCAACAAAGATATTGACGGGATCATGAACATGAGACATATATCTCGCCGAAGCGTACGTAAAAAATCGGATAGACCGGATAAAAAATCCTTATCCTTAGAGAGAACACTTTTTGACACAGACGGAGAACCCGCTAAAACTGAGGCAACGTAAGTAAAGGAAAGGAGTTTAAGATGCAAATGCCACCTGAACGAATACTAACAGAAGAAAGGTTGAATGACCTTGGCTCTGCTTTCGCAGATTGCGTTAAGGAATCATTTAAAGACACATTGCCAAAGGCAAAAATCACAGTATATATGAGGACTCCGAAGTATGATGACAAAGGGAACATGTCGAGTGCTTTTAGGTATGATATTTCTGATGATACTGTAGATGAAGAAACGCTCAAAGAGCAAACGGATTACCAGCGTGAACCATTGCGCCAATGCTTTTTGGATAAAGTATCTCAAAACAAAGATAGAGACCCTGGTCGCAATTGGGTTGGGTATTTCGGTCACGTTTTAAGTTTAGAAATGCAAGATGGTTCCGAATCTGATAAGGAACTTACCGAACGTCTTTCTTTCGATGAGTCTCAGTGGATTAAGATCATTGAGTTTGCCCAAAAGAAGAATTGGTATTCCAAGATTGAAATCATTGGAGGGATGGTTATACAAACGATCATACAAATATCTGTCAGCGAAACGTGGGAACTTCTAAAAGCACATCTAAGTGAAAGGGGCGCGGGTGGAAACGAGCATCTAACCGATTTAATGGATAAGATTAAGGACTTACCGCTTGAGGAGGTTTTAGAAGAAGTTTTAGAGGAAATTAGAAATAATCTGGATGGGTTCTTTCTATGATAGAACCATATCGCATATAAGGAACATAATGCCATGAAAGGCACAAGACCCTTGACAATGACCAAATCCGCTGCCGGTGAACTGCCCAGAACATTTTGGGAAGTTTGATCGAAACCTGTTTCTTGAGTTGGCACTTCGCGGGTACGATCTCTCTAAACTCGGAGAGGATACCGAGACTGAAACCTCTCCCGGTGTCAAGATCATCAAGATCGGATAACAGAAAACAAGATGAACTTATCCAAGTTTATTGATTCAAAAGCATTCTATACTGGTATAGCGATAGCTATAGCTATCGCTCTAGGGAGATATGCTTGAAAAAAACGTCAATCTTTACTCTCAAAAATCCAATCTACCAAATTGTTTCTTTTTTTGCTAAAGGTAAAAGAGGTTTCTTTGGATTTTTCCCAGAGGGTCCTTCAAAATAGCAAACCGATTGTGCATGGGCAGGCATTAGACGATTATGTTCAATCATTTGACGAGTGGAAGCCAGAAGATTCTGATGGGATAACACTCACCATAACTCGGGGTGGCAAACCCCGAACTTACTACGGAGTCATCAAGATTCGTATACATGGCAAGTTTGTCGTTGAGAATGCCCAAGACATAACTATAATCCATAAAAATCCGGGAAGTAATATAGCTTCGCCCTCCACTATTGAGTTTGTGATCGACGAAGATGTTGAGAATTTGGCAAAACAATGTTATTACCAAAAAATTCTTGGAACGATGGAACTAAAATTCCGATGGAGTGGACATTGGTATACAACTCCATGAGAAAATCCTTACGAGAATCCCCTACATGCCCTCTCAAAGACCTCCCCTGTGGTCTACCTGATATAGACAAGATACTGCCAGAAACGGCACACATAGCGGAGCGTCCTATTTGTTTCATTACAGCCTCCGCTCAGCACTTTTCCTTGACAAAGCATCTAAAAAAATTCGACAATATATAGCAATGGAAAAGGGAAGGCGGCAACCTTCCCTCGATGACTAAAAACCAAATAGAGGTGATGATGTTGTATTGGTGTATTGGCTATTTTTATTTTAATACACCCGCCAATATACGTCAAGCTCTTTCCTTAGAGGTGAAAAATGAAAGAAATTACGTACGCTCTTGCGGGGCGGATACAGGATGAAGAAACTGGGAACACTGTGATTTTAACGGGGGTCAAATTGACAGGGACCCCCTTACAGGTTGGAATGATTTATGAATCATTAAGAGACTTACCCGGAGGTCCCGATGTCTCAGTAATGACTAAGACGGACGAGAAGATTTTTGATATGGGTAAAGACGCTTTGGAACAAGCAAGAGCCGAACACAGCGATTTTTCTGGCGATTATGAGGACCCAGATACGTCCGATGATATGGATGAAGAACTTGCCAGAATCCGCTCTAAGTGGAGAATCCATACATATCCTACGGAAACTGAATAACGAAATTGAGGGCAGCAACCTTGCTGTCCTCAATACACTACCGATATATCATCACGCTTTGTTCGTTTCTTACCAGATGTTGTAATGGTAAGAAAAGGTGACAATGAACCGTCGCCATAAAAAGAAAGGTGTGAAAAAATGACAAAAATTACAATCCGGTGAAGCGGATCGTCAGTCCATAAACCCCACGAATAATCAAGAGCAGAAAAATGCGACAACTCAACGAACAGGATTTGCAAACGCTTTTACAGTCTGACGAAAATTATTACAACTGCAAGCGAGCAAATAATCAATCCTTTCAAAATTTCATACGTATTCTAATTGTTGTTTTTTTCGGTGCTTTTATTGCTAAAACCCCTTGGAATGCTTTGAATTTTCCTATCATCGCTTATATTGGAACTGGCTCGCTGATTACGACTATAATTCTTAATATATTTGAATTTCGTAGGTCACAAGAAGCTTTAGACCAATATCGAGACGCTACACACGAAACATTTGATAAACAAGATGTTTCCTACATAGATGAAATACCAAAAGTATATAAAAAATTGGACATACTATCGGATTGCGTAATAGTCTTTCTTATCTTAAGCATTGTTATCTGTCCCATTTCTTATATTGTTGAAAGCACCCTTGGACCAAAGGAGGTGACACAAATGGCTAAAAAGCAACAGTCAACCCGACAACCCAGCAGAACAGTTAGACGAGAAGAACGATCATCGAATAAGCCCGCTCGTCCCATAACCCCAACACCTGCTGATACGCCGACACAACCCCCGGCACCACCAGCGCAGCCACCGGCACAACCGGCTCCGCCACCTACACAGCCTGCACCAGCAGAGCCTGCTCCGGCCCCTAAACCAAGCACGGAAAAGTAGTGGTGAAGGGTATAAGGCACGTCTTTGCGGGCGTGCCTGCCCAAATTACACAAAACGGATACTGTAGAATTTGTAATGCCATCGGTTTTTTAGACCACAGTCTAAAGGAAGATTGTGATATAATACCAATCTGATTGAAAAGGAGTCTCCGAAACGTCCTCACTCGGCATTAGGGTATTTGACACCTGTGGAATTTCAACGAAAAAACTTGTCTTAACTTTGCGAAATTGTGGTCTAAATAAGCGTATGCACTCCAGTTTCTAACCCCAAAATCCTGATTCAGAGAAAAAACAGATATGCGAGCAATTTTTTCCATTTTCCTAATTCTCCTCATCATTGCCGGTTGTGATTCGGATACACCACCAGATAAGATGGACCCGCAATTGGCTGCGGAGTATCAGCGTGGTATTGATGCTCTAAACAAACACAACTTCGCCAAAGCGGAGCAAGCGTTCCAAAAGTGCCTGCAGATGGACGCTAACGCACACGATGCGCGTATGCAGTTGGCGAGGACCTACATTAGACAACTGAAGTTTGACACCGCTGAGGTGGAATTACAGATGCTAATAGGACTCCTGGAGCAGACTCCAGCAGCGAAGGATAAGTTATCAAGAGCATATCTGACATTAGCACAGGTTTTTAGTTACCAACAACGCTTTTCCGACGCTACCCTTACGCTTACGCGTGCGCTGGAGGTGAACCCAGACGATACCGATGCACGGATTCGGTTAGGTTATTTCTTAGGCGCGCCGCAACAGATGCTTGTCCCAGACCTCTCGGCATCTAAACGTCAATTTGAGAAGGTGCTCGCGCTTGATCCGAATAACTTGGAAGCGATGCTCCAACTCGGTTTAGCGGAATTCCGCCTCGGTGAAGCTGACAAAGCAGCCAAGCGATTTGAAAATATCATCCAAAACTACCGACGGCATTCCGGGGCATACTACTATCTCGGGGTCTATCATCTCCGACACGGCAACTTTGAAAAGGCAGTAACGAATTTTAAAGAATCACTCCGTCTGAAACCGAGGGATCCTGAAACCTTGTGGAACCTATGGACTGCATACAACGAACTCGGCGGCTACCCACCAGAATTGCCAGAAGAATTCAAAATAGAAGTTCGTAGGGGCGAGGTCACCTCGTCCCTACATAACCGAAAACCGATAACTGATAACCATTTTATCAATGTCGCAGCGGATTTGAAAATGGATAAGGTTGACGGTGGACGCGGCAGCGCATGGGGTGATTACGATAACGACGGGGATCTGGACATCGTCGCAGTTGGCACTTACCAACCACACGCGCTTTATCGTAATAACGGCGACGGCACTTTTACCAACGTCGCAGCGGAAGCAGGGATTGCGGACCCGAGAGGCGGTTGGGGTTCACTGTTCGCAGATTATGATAACGACGGGTACCCAGACCTCTATATCACTCGTGGCGGTTGGTCTGGCGCAGCAGAGAACACACTCTATCACAACAATGGTGATGGCACCTTTACAGACGTTACACACACGGCAGGCGTTGTAGACCCACAGAGCAGCTTCTGTGCAGCTTGGGCAGATTACGACAATGACGGTTATATCGATCTCTACATTGCAAACGGTGTTATCGGCGATGGTGCCGCCAATGTCCTATACCATAATAACGGTGATGGCACCTTTACGAATACTGCAGAAAGGGCTGGTGTCGCAAATACCGGCAATTCCCTCGGCACCGCGTGGGGTGATTACAATAAAGACGGCTATATTGATCTGCATGTCGTCAATTACGGGCAATCCAATGTGCTTTATCGCAACAATGGCGACGGCACCTTCACCGATGTCACCGAAACAACCGGTATGAACCTTCCTATTACAGATGCCTTTGTCACCTTCTTTTTAGATGTAGACAACGACGCGGATTTAGACATCTTCATCTCAAATTCAGGTTCGTTTCAGGCTTTCATCGCAGGTCAAATTACGGGGACCGCGCCACACGATGGCGATCGACAAGTACTATACCGAAACAACGGCGACGGCACTTTCACCGATGTTACCCGTGAAGCCGGACTCTATCACGCTTTTGGCGCAATGGGCGCAAACTTTGAGGACATTGATAGTGACGGTTACCTTGATATCTACCTCGCTACAGGTGCACCACAGATGGGACGGCTTGAACGCGACGCACTTTTCCGTAACAACGGCGACGGCACCTTCACCGATGCGACTTCCGCTTTAGGATTAGGCAACATCGGGAAAGGACACGGCGTAACGTTTGGTGATGCCGACATGGATGGCGACGTTGACATCTATGTTTCTGTGGGCGGCGCGTTTATCGGAGACCAATGGCACAATCTCTTTTACCAGAATACGGGCGTAGGAAACAACTATCTTAATTTGAAACTAATTGGGCTCAAGAGTAACCGAGACAGCATCGGTGCTAAAGTAACCCTGCACGCTGGCGATAGCCTCATCTACAGGGAGGTGAGCGGCGGATGCGGTTTCGGTTCAACGAACAGTCTACTACTTGAAATCGGGCTCGGTACACACACGAAAGTGGATACACTTGAAATCGTCTGGCCCTCCGGTCAAGTAGACACACATCGGAATCTATCTGTCAATCAAAAATTAGTCGTCACCGAAGGTTTTTAAACTTACCTCGCGGAAGATTCAGAAGGTTGTGTATTTGGAATGCCTTTTTTATACTAAAGCCCGAAAATAGATTGACATTTACCAAATCTCCAGATTCCCCCCTGATAAGGGGGGTTAGGGGGGTTCTACCGATTAAGGTGTCCAATTAATTATAGATTTCACTATAAATCCACACTCCATTTCATTTCGTGCTACGTTTCTGGAAAAAACAAGGAAAAGTTTATGAAGGACACGCGGGAAGGGGTTGTAACCCCAAAGACACCTTTGTCTGCTCTGCTTTCAGTAGATGAGATGGCACTCTTCGTTGATTACTATCAACTGACGATGGGGCAAGCCGATTTCGATGCACAGAACAATTCTGTTATCACAGCGAACTACTATGTCCGCAAAATTCCACAAGGACAATATCTTATTGCGGCAGGATTGGAGCAGGTTGTCCACTACATCTTAAATTTACGTTGGACAGAAACTACGTTGGACTGGCTGGCAGAACGCGGCGATCTGAGCACCGAGTACCTCAATTCGCTTCGGGATTTCCGCTTCAACGGCTCCGTTTTCGCAGTCCCCGAAGGCACGCCTATTTTTCCGAACGAACCGATTATCAACGTCACAGGTAGATCACGCGATGTCCAACTGTTTGAAACATATCTGCTCTGTGTCATGAATTTCCAGACGCTGATCGCCACAAAAGCCTCCCGGATTGTACAGGCGGCGCGCGGCAGACCCGTTTTCGATTTCGGGGCGCGCCGAGCACACGGCAGGGACGCCGGTACCTTGGCAGCGCGTGCCGCTTTCATCGGCGGTGCAAGCGGCACATCACTCGTGCTCGCAGGACGCTACTTCAACATTCCCTACGTCGGCACGATGGCACACAAATTCGTCTCCGAACGTCCTACCGAATTAGAGGCTTTCCGCGATTACGCCACAGCCTTTCCCGACAGTACAACCCTTCTCATCGATACTTACGATACGCTTAAAGGGGCACAAAACGCCTGTATCATAGCAAAGGAGATGGAAACACGCGGCGCGCGGTTACGCGCCGTCCGATTGGACAGCGGCGACCTCTTGGCACTCAGCCGACACGTGCGTCGTATCCTTGACGCTGAAGCACTGGATTACGTCCAAATTATCGCAAGCCATGACCTCGATGAATTTCAGATAGACACCTTGCTCGAAAACGGGGCACCAATTGACAGTTTCGGTGTCGGTACACGGCTCGCTACAGGTGCGAACTTCAACCCACGTACAAGTGAAGGGGCACCGTCTGCGCTCGGTGGCGTCTATAAGTTGGTCGAAAGCGACGGCAGACCTGTCGGAAAACAGTCGCTTGATGAGCCATCCAAAGCAACAATACCAGGTAAGAAGCAGATTTATCGGTTAACGGATACCGACGGAAATTATACGAAGGATCAGGTGACGCTTTGGGATGAAGATGTCTCCGAGGGACAACCGCTCCTCGTTCCGATCATCCAAAACGGGGAATTGGCATATAATTTCCCGACGCTGCAGGACATCCAAGCACACACAACCGCTGAACTAAAAAAATTACCGGACCCCCACAAACGTCTAACGAATGCGGCACCTTATACTATAGAACAGCATCCTTCAATCTTAGCGCATATCGAAGGTATACCCTAGCCCCGTAGGCGCGGCATCGGACCCAGGACCGGTAGGTTCGGTTTGCAACCGAACCGGAACTTAGACACAAAATTTTCAGACATCAAAAAACTCTTGAGTTCCGTAGGAACGCTATGTTTATAGAAAAACGTCTCAACCAACTCTTGAACCCCGTAGGGGTGGCATGTCTATAAGAACGCCTACAAAATGCTACGAAAAATCTCTAAATTGACACCTATGGTTCAGTTAGGAAACCAAACCTACCGGGGATGAAAGTGTCTATTTATTTTTCTACTTTACTATAAAACCCACGTGGTGACTGATTCCGCAAAAATAATCGCACATACTTTTCAAATGAGCGTCACACCACCACCGGAACGTCCCCTCACGGTTTTGCCGTCCCCGCGGAAAGCCGTTTTGGATGTTCTTTGAGGAACCGCATCACCGCCTCAGCATCGGTGGCGTGGAAGTGACCGAGGGTGCCTGCCTCTTCTATGAACATCGCCATTTGGATAGCGTTATCCTTGAGTAAGGTTTCCGCTTGCTCGTAAAAGTGAGCGGCTTGCTTATTTTCACCACGTTTTTCGCTTATCGCAGCGAGGTAGATGTAGGCAGCAGCGAGACGTGGAGAGTGCCCCCGGGTCTGGATGAACTCCTCAAAAACGAAGCGCGCGTCGTCATAACGGTCATCACTATAGTGGACACGACCGATGCGGAATTGCGCTCTATCCGAGTAACTATCCTTATAGCCACCCGCGAGATAGCGATCACGTTCCGGGTACCCAACCGTTGTTTTGTAGGCTTGTACAGCTTCGTCGGAACGGTTCAGCTTTCTGTAGAGTTCGCCTAACTGGTAACTCGCCATCATCGCTTGCAGCGTATTCCGGTGTGAAGCGATAACCGATTTATAAGCACCAATCGCTTCACTATGCACAGAGAGGTGCTCGGCGTAAATGAATCCACTGCGATAGAGCGCTTCAGCAGAATAGGTTGCGTCGGGATGGTGTGTCAATACCTCTTGATAGGCTTCAATTGCTTTTGGATAGTCCTGTAACTGGCGTTCATAGAGGGTACCGATCTGAAACAACGTGCGTGCCGCCTCTATAGGTGTAGGTATTCTTTTATGAAGCTGCTCACGTAGGTTTTGTATCGTAGCGAGGTGCTGGAGTGTAAAAATCTGCTCGGATGCCTGTTTTGCGTGAGGCGTATCGGGCGCGGTGGCAACAAGGTTCTGAGCAATATCCAACGCTAAAACATAGTTTCGTTCTGAACGCGCGGCATTCAGCCGTTCCGCTTCTACCTCCGACATCTGCGCTGTTAACATTTCAATCTTCTGACCAATCTCCGCTTTCACTTCGGACAGGCCCTTATCGTGCATCGAAATCTGCCCTAAATAGACAGGATCAAGTTGCGGCAGATAGACGTGAAGAAAGGTTTTAAAAGCCGCAATCGCTTTCGGATAGTTCAAACTTTTCTCGTTGCAGACCCCCATCCAATAGAGAACGGCGTGCATGTTCCAGAAATTGGGGTACCCCTCTTTCAGTCGCTCAAACACCGGAATCGCTAACGAGTATTTCTTGGCCGTGCGGTGGATGTTTGCCATCTGGTAAAGTGCTTCTGCAGCGAAATTACTCGTCGGATAAGCGTCAACAACTTTTCTATACATCGCCATCGCCCGCGGCGACTGCTTAAGAACTGTGTGGTACAAATTGGCAATACGCCACCTCGCTTCTGGGGCAACAACGGCTTCCGGGTGTTCCGCTAAAAGTGCCTCATACTTCTCAATTGCCTTTTCGGGTTGGTTGAGTTGCGATGGATTCCTATAAAGTTCAGCGATCTGGAATTCTGCGATAGCAGCAAGAGGGGTGCCTTTGTACTGGATAGCGATGCGTTGCTGCTCCCTCAGATCTGCAAGCGCGGTATTAATGTCGCGAATCTTTTGTAAGCCTGTCTTATGTACGAAATGTGCGGCAGGGGCAAGTTTAATCAATCTATCGTAAGTTTGGACAGCATCTCGATAATTGCCCATGCGGCTGTAGACATCGCCTTTTTTGATGATGGCAAGGAAGAGTTCCTGAGCAGCGAGCCCTTTTTTCTCTAACTTCAAAATATTATCATAAGCTGCAGCTGCCTTAGCGTACTGATGGGTATAGTTATAATGAATTTCGCCGATCTGGTAGTAGCATAAACCTTTCACAGCAATATCCTCAACAGATTCGGCGAGTGCTTCGAGTTTATCAACCGCTTGCGTATAGCGTCCTGCTTGAACTAAGGCGTTCACCTCTTCAGATTGGGCATAAGCAGACGAACTGACGAGCATTACCAGCAGCACGTATAAAAGAAATCTAAGTCTGCGTGACGTTTCCATTTTTCTAATTACGGGACCTCCGCGCCTCGTTCCACTATGTTCCACAAGAGTTTCTGATTTGAGGGTGCTGCCGCTATCGCAGACACTTATACCATTTCCGATTGAGAATACTTCAATAAACGAACTCTTTTGTAGCATAGGCTGTTAGCCTGTGCAGTCTTGTGCGGTCTTTGAAGCGATCTGTCAATGCAATATAATCTTTTAGAAAAGGTATTAGAAGTTGTCAG
>JAJEET010000149.1 GCA_022820835.1 Candidatus Poribacteria bacterium | reverse complement strand
TAAAAGTGGGATGTTGGGTTTCGCTACCGCTATTTAGGCAGAAAGTGCCTTGAAAAGCGGCATATTTGTCTAAATTATACGGTTTTTAGTGTGTATTTACCGCTCAACCCAACCTACAGATTTATTTTCAAGTTCACGTTACTATATTATACGCCTAATCTGCTGCAATAGCAATAAAAAGTAATACCTCCCGGCGAAGCGACAGGAGGTATACCGTTATGCCCATGTCACCAAACCGAGTTCGTGTGGAAACTGTAGGTCCTCATGGTACGGTAAGGCGCGCACAGTGTAGCCGTACAAGCCTGTCTGTTGGACAGTCAGTCTCCCTTCAAAGAGATAGGCACCGCTGCCGAGATCAGACTTATATTTCATCGGGCTAACATCTCCGTTGGAAATCTCATCCGTCTCGTTCAACAGACCGTGGTAGATTTGCACTGTAATTTCGTGCGGAAATAGAACATCGGTTCGGACGACTGCCTGAACGACTACAGATTCGCCAACACCGAGTTCGAGACTTTCTGGAGAAGAAGTTTCCGTACCATTTTCCTCAATCCGTAGCGCGCCCCAATGGTCTCGGATGTGTGTTTTCCAGTGCGCCAAGGCGATGCCACGTTTTGCCTTCGCTTCGTTAAGTTTTTTCCAACGACGATGTGTCGGAAAATACAACTGCTCTGCGTATTCTGATACCATCCGTTTGGTATTGAAGATCGGGGCGAGATTCTGCATCGCCATCTTCATGCGTGCGACCCATTCGTGTGGCACATCATCAACAGGACTCCGTTCGTAAAAGAGGGGAACAATCTCGTTTTCAAGGAGATCGTAAATGGCTTCCGCGTGGACTTTTTCTGTCGATTTAGCATCTGATGAGACGATGCCCGCATCAATCGTCCATCCGCCACCTAAATGGTTTGCTTCAGCCCACCAACCGTCTGCGATACTAAGATTGAGAACGCCATTTGCTGCCGCTTTCATACCGCTTGTCCCACTCGCTTCATTCGGTCGCAACGGGTTGTTTAGCCACACATCAACACCTTCAACGAGGTAACGTCCGACACAGATATCATAGTTTTCAATAAAGAGGATCTTATGATAGAAACGGGGTTCCGACGCGATTCGGACGATGCGTTGTATGAGCAATTTTCCCTCATAGTCGTGCGGATGCGCTTTCCCAGCAAAAATAAGTTGAACCGGACGTTCCGGGTTGTTCAGGATCTTATCAAGTCGATCCACATCTTGGAACAACAAGGTTGCACGTTTATAGGTTGCAAACCGACGGGCGAAGCCGATGGTAAGTGCTGCCGAATTCAGCGTTTTAGTCGTCATGCTGACGGTTTCTGGTGTACGCTTCGGAACAGTGCCACCGATTCCCTGTCGCTGTTCACGCCGTTGACGAGCGAAGGCGATGAGACGTTCACGCCGACGTTCATGTATCCGCCACAACTCGTGATCCGGGATGTGTGAAATCTGGGTCCAGACATCCTGATTTGTGAGGTCAACAATCCAGCGGTGACCAAGATACCTGTCAAAAAGACTCTGCATATCACCTGAGACCCAAGAACGCGTATGAATCCCGTTTGTAATCGCAGTGATAGGCACTTCATGGACAGGTGTACCAGGCCAGAGGTCTTTCCACATCTCACGGGCAACTTCTCCGTGTAGCTGGCTCACCCCGTTGCACATTGCAGAAAGCCGGAGTGCAAGGAGTGCTGGACTGAATTCGCTCTGCGTATTTGAAGAATTCGTCCGACCAAGACCGAGAAAGGTCTCGGCAGAGATACCGAGTTCTCCATAGTAAACACTACAGTATTGATTTACTAAGTCTGGTGGAAACCAGTCGATGCCAGCAGGAACCGGCGTATGCGTTGTGAAAACGTTTCCGGCTCGCGTCGCTTCACAGGCTTCTTGAAACCGGATGCCTGTTCGCGACATCATTTGTCGGATACGCTCAATCGCGAGGAACGCAGCGTGCCCTTCATTCATGTGGCAGACTGTGGGTTGGATACCGAGTGCCGTCAAAGCCCGGTAACCGCCAATTCCGAGTAGGATCTCCTGTTTAATACGTAGCCGTTTATCGCCGCCGTACAGATAATCCGTAATGTTCCACAACTCTTCATTCTGGTTTTCAGGGATATTTGTGTCGAGTAGATACAGCGAGACGCGTCCGACCTGTGCGCGCCAAACCTTCGCGAACGCCTTTCCTTCCGGATATTCGACTTCTACTAAAAGCGGGGAACCATCCGCGCGTTTCGCTGGCTGAATCGGCATATTGTAAAAGTCATTAATGGGGTAATCCGCCATCTGCCAGCCATCGGCGGTAAGGGTCTGACGGAAATAGCCGTGTTGATAGAGCAGCCCAACAGCAACGAAAGGCAGCCCTAAGTAACTTGTAGATTTTAGATGATCACCTGCCAATATACCTAAACCGCCAGAGTAGAGCGGCAGGCACTCTGTTAATCCATATTCCATTGAGAAATAGGCGATCTGCAGGTCGGTAAGCGCATCATCTTTGTGATCCGTTTCAAACCATGAATGGGTTTTGTGGTATTCTTTAAACTTTTGGTAGATGACATCAAGGCGAGCAAGGAACGTGTTATCTTTTGAAATGGCATCTAACTTTTTTTGTGAAATTTGCCCGAGCATCGCAACAGGATTATGATAGGTTTTTTGCCATAATTCTGCATCAAGATACTGGAACAGATCAAGTGCTTCACGATCCCATGTCCACCACAGATTTAGGGCAAGTTCTCGCAGCGGTTCAAGATTCGCGGGTAAAGTGGGTACCACGGTTAATTGGCGAAGTGGCTTCATTTACTTCCAATCTCCTTCCAAAATCTACGCCGCTTCTGCGCTCGAATGTTGTGCCTTTAGTGTTATATAGGTACCCTGTTTCCGTTTTTCAAAATCCAATTTCCCTTCGCGAGCGAGCCAACCGATACCCATTAGGATTGTCCGTTCGGTCTCACCGAGTTCACGTGTCAATTTTGTAACTGTGGCTTCGTCGTTTTCCTCAAGATAGTGCCAGATAGCACCTGCCACACTTCCAATATTATTTAACATTTTACCTCCAAAAACAAACAAAAGATGAAGAAATTATTAACAGATTTTAACCTATGCCTTGTGCCGAAATCCCTTAATAGGACGGAAAGACATCGTATAAGACTTCGGTATATATTATAGTTACATTTGGTTAGGTTGTCAAGGACAACGAGCAGATGTAAATATTTTGTCATATAAGACGAAATTTGACTTCTGTTTCGGCATTGTGTTATAATCTTTGGCAATAGATGCACTGTTCCAAAACGTTTATAATTTCATCTAAAGAAAAAAGACACTTGACGAGGTAAATAATTTGAGTATTGTTGTTCACGTTACACACGAAGCCATCCAAAAGATGGGGGGCATCGGTGCAGTTTTAGAGGGGTTATTGACAACCCGCAGCTACAACGAAAATATTGAACGCACATTTCTCGTCGGCCCTCTCTTCCCCGGTGCCGACTTGAGTAACTTAGACACCATCCTTTACCGATCAAGTGAAGGAATAACAGAGACACCTCACGCACAGGCACTCACCGAAATTGAGCAGACCTATCACGTGGAGATCGTATACGGACAACGAAAATTTGAAAACAAACATCAGAAAGTGACAACACTCACAGATGTCCTCTTAGTGAATGTATCAAACAGCAACGAAGAGCTGACAGGACGCTTCAAGTGGCAACTCTACGAACATTTCCATATCGAATCAGGTCGTTATGAGAACGAGTGGGAGTTTGAGGAGTATATCCGTCTCGCCGAACCGGCGTATACCGCGTTGCGGGCAATTATCGGCGTGGAAACGACTCCACCGGTGTTCATTATCTCACACGAATTTATGGGGATGCCCCTCGCTCTCAAAGTGCTTATCGAGCGGAAAAGCAACGACGGTGTAGACGGAGCGCAGAACATGCGAACCGTCTTCTATGCGCACGAAGTCGCAACGATACGTCCGATTGTCGAAGGACATCCGGGACACGATGTCCGTTTCTATAATGTTTTAGAACTCGCGAAAACACAGCAACAATCCATTCGAGATATTTTCAGCGATCCGTTCTGGTATTTTAAACACGCACTGATTGATAAAGCACACCTCTGCGATACGATCTTCGCCGTTGGTGATTTCGTTGTGGATGAACTCAGGTTTTTGGCGAAACCGTTTGAAGACTTCCCGATTAATCTCGTTTACAACGGTATACCTGCGTTTCAGCTGAGTCTACAAGAGAAACTCACCGCAAAGGCACGCCTCCAAAAATATGCGAAAACGCTTTTAGATTATCGACCCGATTACGTTTTCACACACGTAACACGATTGGTTAAAAGCAAAGGGTTGTGGCGTGATCTACAGGTACTCATGCATCTCGATAACTTGCTTACTTCTAATGACAAGACAGCCGTGTTGTTTATCCTCTCCACTGAAATTGCGACAGGAAGACCTAACGAAAGCATTCACGAGATGGAGGAGGCGTATGGTTGGCCCGTACATCACAAAATCGGATATCCGGATCTCGTCGGGGCAGAAATCGAATTGAACAACGGCGTTTCTGCCTTCAATCTACAATCTAAAGCGATTAAAGTGGTCTTCGTCAATCAGTTTGGGTGGAGTCAAGAGGCTTGTGGAAAACGGATGCCGGTAGAGATGGAGTTCATGGACATCCGTAAAGGGAGTGATGCGGAATTCGGGCAGTCGATTTATGAACCCTTCGGGATCGCTCAGGTAGAGCCATTGAGTTTCGGTGCAATTTGTGTCGTTAGCAATGTGTGCGGATGTTGCGGTTTTATCCACCGTGCCACCGATAATCGCGAAGTTCCGAATGTCGTCGTCGCTGACTACACGAAGCTGCAAATTCCACCGAAATCATTAGACGATATATTACATATCGGTTTGGCAGAACGAAACGCGATTGAGATGGAAAACAGCCGAGACATCGCGGCGAAACTTTTAGGACGTTTACCCCGCAAACCTCGCGACGTAGAGGATATGCTTCGAGAAGGCTACGACATCGCTTCCCGGATGAGCTGGGAGGTCGTCGTTAAAGATTATTTCTTGCCTGGATTGAGACAGGCATTGTAATTTGGAAAGTTGATCTATAAAAGGATTTCATTATGAAAGAAGTACGCAATTCTAATGACCCAATGCCGTTGGCACCGGGAGAGAAGTTGATGACACCTGAACAGAAGTTTTTTTTCGACCTACGCGGTTGGCTTCTGTTACCGTCGGTATTGTCAGCGTCGGAAATCGAAGAGATGAAAGCGGAAGTCTATGCAGGTGCCAGACACAGTTATCAAGGAGCCCTCCAGAATCTACTTGATCATCCTGTTCTTGTAGGTATTCTAAACGAAATCCTTGCTGATGAACGATTTATCTTTGATGATTGCTACGGCTTTCGATGTGAGAATTCGGTTACGACGGTCAGGAAACCTGGCTGGAGCACTGCTTCTGATAGAGGGACTGCGGTGCCGCATGTCGTGCGACCGCCACAAAAAGCGAATGCGATGCGGTATCAGGTGGCAGGTGGAAAAATATTCGCAGGACTCACACGTGTGATTTGGGAACTTGAAGAGGTGAAAGCTGGACAGGGTGGGACTACTTTTCTAAGTGGGTCTCACAAGGCGCATTTCAACTATGGGGGCCCGGACCCATACCGTCCAAATATTAGTGAATCGCCTTGGGAGGAGAAAATGAAGGATATGATGGAGGACTACAGTTGTCCGCCTGGGTCGGTACTTATTTTCACTGAAAGCGTTATACATGCTACTAACAACTGGACGAACCCTGACAATCCGCGTTGTGCTGTGTTTAATTGTTACAACTCGCTATGGGCGCAATGGTTTCGGTTGAATCTAAGTCATGAAATTATAAAAAAGATGCCGCCAAAACGGCAATCTTTATTCCGTGGAACTTGGGCGATAGGTGGTGGTCCTGGCGGGAATCGTGCGTATTCGCTGGAGAATAATACCACATAATTCCAAGACTATTCAAATTATAGGGAGATTCCAATGTCAAAAGCAACATCAAATGACGCTCCGATTCCGATGACACCGGAGCAAAAGTTCTTTTTCGATTTGCGAGGTTGGATTTTATTGCCATCAATATTATCGGACTCAGAAATCGAAGAGATGAAAGCAGAAGTTTATGCGGGTGCGAGACAGAGTTATCAGGGGGCACTCCAAAGCTTACTTGATCATCCTGCAATTGTCGGCGTTCTGAACGAGATTCTGTCCGAAGATCCTTTTGTGCGCGACGATTGCTATGGGTTTCGATGCGAAGGCTCCTTCACAACTGTCCGGGAACCCGGTTGGAGTAAGGCATCACGCGGCGATAACGGTCTACCACACGTCGTGCGTCCACCGCAGCAGGCAAATGCGATGCGGTATCAGGTGGCAGGCGGCAAAATCTTCGCTGGGTTGACACGTGTCGTTTGGGAGCTTGAAGAGGTGAAGGCGGGCCAAGGCGGTACCACCTTTCTCAGCGGATCGCATAAGGCGCATTTCAACTACGGCGGTCCCGATCCGTATCGTCCAAATATTGGTGAGTCACCGTGGGAGGAGAGTATGCGGGAGGCGATGGACGAATATAGCTGTCCACCCGGTTCTGTCGTCATCTTCACTGAAAGCCTCGTCCATGCTGCAAACGACTGGATAAACCCAGACAATCCACGTTGTGCTGTCTTTAACTGCTATAACTCCATTTGGGCACAATGGCATCGGTTGAACCTGAGCCATGAAATCATCGAAACGATGCCGCCGAAACGGCAATCGCTGTTCCGTGGCACGTGGGCAATCGGTGGCGGTCCCGGTGGAAACCGTGCGTATTCGTTGGATAATAACACCACGTGATGGCAAACCTTAACTTGGCGCGCAAGAGGCACGGTTCTAAAAGGTGCTGGCGGCGTGCCATTCATTAATCTGCTTTTTTTCAGACACCAACACCTGTGCACTTCGGGCAGGGACGTAGAGTTGAATCGACTGTGCCTGCCCCTCTATGGCTATATCTTGCCACGGATAATGGCCCCCCTCTACAGCACCGTGACCACCGAACGCCGTATCATCGGTGTTGAGAATAAGACGGTAATCTGCCCGTTCAGGTACAGGAATCCGCCAATCTGTAACCGAGGCATTCGGATGGAAGTTGAAGGCGAAGACGAGTCCACCGCGTGCATAGACGATCTGCTTCGCGTCCTCATGAATAGACAAAAGTTGGATATCTTCATCCGCAAGCAGACGGTAGGTTGCATCGAGGTGCTGCATGGCGCGATCAAAGGCGTTGAGGTCTTTGTAACGGAGGGTATCATCCTCAACGAGGGACCACTGCCGACGCGCATACCAGTAAGAATTGTCGTTGCCTGCGCGTGGAAAGTCAATCCATTCAGGGTGTCCGAACTCATTTCCGATAAAGTTGAGATACCCTTCACCGCCTAAACTAAACGTCAGGAGTCGGATGAGTTTGTGGAGTGCGATACCACGAGAGACGATATGGCTCGTCGTGAAAACACTCATGTTCGTGTAGAGTTCGGTGTCCATGAGTTGCATAGCGAGCGTCTTATCCCCGACAATTGATTGGTCGTGGCTTTCGACGTAAGCGATGTGTTTTTCACCTGCCCGACGGTTCCGCAACATGCCGTAAATCTCACCGATGTGCCAATCTTCGTCCTGCTTCTCCTTCAACAACCGGATCCAGTAGTCCGGTATCCCCATCGCGAGGCGGTAATCGAAACCGAGTCCGCCTTCTTCAATAGGGCGCGCGAGGCCAGGCATACCGCTCATGTCCTCAGCGATTGAAATCGCAGCCGGATTGACAGCGTGAACTACCTCGTTTGCCAACATCAGGTAGACGATGGCATCCAACTCAACGCCTGCGTCGAAGTAATTCGCATAACCGGTAAACTCCCGCTCTAACCCGTGGTCGCTGTAGAGCATACTCGTGATACCGTCAAACCTGAACCCATCAAACCGATACATCTCCAGCCAATAACGGATATTGCTCAGTAGAAAGCGTTGCACTTCGGACTTACTGTAATCGAAGCATAGCGAATCCCATGCGACGTGGTCACCCTTCGCGCCGGCGTGGAAATACTGATGTCCGGTGCCGTCAAAACGGTTCAATCCTTCGTTGAGGTTTTTAACAGCGTGGCTATGCACGAGGTCCATGATAACCAGTAACCCCATACCGTGCGCTGTATCAATGAGTTCTTTGAGTTCTTCGGGGGTCCCGAAACGGCTTGAGACCGCGAAAAAGTTGCTCACGTGATACCCGAAACTTGCATAATACGGGTGCTCCATCACCGCCATCAGTTGCACAGCGTTGTAGCCTAAATTCGCAATTCGGGGCAAGATGTTCTGCGTAAACTCAACGAACGTTCCGACCTTCTCTGCCTCTTGTGCCATCCCGACGTGCGCCTCGTAAATCCGTAACCCTTCGGCATTGATGTCGAATCGGGATGGTTCATGCTGCCACTGGTACGGATGCGTGGGTTCCCAATACTGCCCCGTGAAATCTGCATCGCCTTCCTGAACAACGCGCTGGATATACGCCGGAATCCGATCAAGTTCACGTAGCGGCGAGGTCGCTTCGTCCCTGCTGACGACATGTACCTTGACGAGGCTACCGTGTGTGAGGCGATCAGCGTAATCCCTGTCAGGGAAAAATAGGTGCCATACACCGCAATCATCAACAGACATCGGGTTTGCATCGCGCGACCAGTCGTTGAAGTCGCCTGTGAGCGCAAGCCTCTCCGCACCCGGTGCCCATTCACGGTACCAGACCCCGGCTTCGCCTTCGTGTTCACCACGGTTGAAACCGAAATATCGGTGCCCTTGGCTTATCTCGCCTAATACACCTCCCGTTTTTTTTATCTCCGTCTTGAAACGTTGATAGTGGGCGAAGCGTTCGCGGAGTTGCGCAGCGTATGGTTTTAGCAAGGGATCGGTCTTGGTGAGGGCAGCACCGTCAGTCGTGTTTCCTGCCAAATTTCGTTTTCCCATAATGTATCAGTTTAGCACAAGCCGACTTGCAACGCAAGAGACACAAGTAAGGAATTTACCTACAAAAACTATGTTTTGATTATCTACACACATATCAGAGCCATCATTTTGGTAGCGATGGGCAAATAGGATTGCGAATTCGCAACCTATATTTGAATCTACAAGTTGTCGATATAGGTTTTCAATTATTCACACCATTTTTAGATACTTGTTGCGAATTCGCAACTGCATGTAACTGTCGGTTTGCCTCCTTAGCAGCCATAAATGATGTACTCCAAACCAAATGCTTCCTCGTTCTTTAGACGTTCATAGCCTTTATCTTCTGGCTCAGGCAGCCCGTGTGGGTTGAGATGATATTTCAGGTAATACTTCTCTGCCTCTGCTTTATGTGCTTCAGCACTTTTTGTGTCGTCTTTAGGGTCAAGCCAACTCATCATCGCACAACCAGGGTCATCAGGAAACGTCAGTGCTGCCCAAAGCCCGTGATGGATGTGTGCTATATCGAGGTACGCCTTATAGACTTCGGCGCGTCCGGTCTTTTCGTATTTCTCAATATACGCGTGGAGGGTTTTCAACGTCAGAGACAGATTTTCTTGTCGCGGTACATTCAACCCGTCGAAGATGAGATAGTATTCCGCAACCCCACGTTTCGGGGTCTCTGGATAACGCTCAATGAGTCGTTGCAAGAAACCGTCATAATAGAAAAACAAATCGCCCGGTTCTGAGTAAAAAATCTCCGCCCCCAGTGCGTTGATCTGTTTAACGGATTTAGTGGCAGCACGAAATGCCGCTCTATCCCAACGTTTTCGCTCCAAGTCTTCTGGCTCTGACATTCTCTGCATCGCGCTATACTCATTTGAAATTTTTTCCGCCACTTTCTCGCCGAGTTGATGCGCCAACCAGAGGGCTTCTTCTTGTGCTTCGCTTTTCTCATCGTGCATCAAAAGCGGTTCGAGGGCGAGGGTCGCCTCATAATACCTTTCGGTGCTGATGAGTTTTTCTGCTTCCCTCAGCGGGTTGGCAACGGTTGTTTCAGCGTCTGTTCCGCTGTGCATGTAGAAACTCAGTCCGCCAATCGCAACGAGTAGCACCACAGTGAAAAGCCAGTACTTTCGTAAAAACATGTTTCTGCTCCTTTGTTGTCGGGTTGCAAATTCGCAACCAAATATGACCGGACACGTCTATTCTGATAGGAACAACTTTTCGATTTGTGACGAACGGTCTGCCTTGTTGAGATCCGAAAGCCTCTGGAACTCCGCATCGGTCAGTGTTTCAAAAATCCGGTCGATCTCCGCATACAATTCGGTGGTATCCTCTGTCATTCCGGGATCCGTAGACGCATCCAGATCAACCTCGTAGACATTTTCATACATATCGGTAATTTGGATAACACCGCGTTTAGCATCTTCTCCGGGTGCAGACGCAACACCGAAACGCATCGTGGGGAGCTTTTGCCTCGGACGCGAAGGCATATCTCTGATTTCTTGAATATAGACCTCAACGCTGTTTTTTGCCAGCCGTTTTTCAAGTGCATGGAGATGTGAGATTATTGACTTTTTGCTGTCAGTAGGCAAATCTGCAAGCTCGGTTTTCGCAATTAGTGCAAGGAGACTGAAGTACCGTCTATATGGCTCGACATCCGTGCCAGCAGAAAAAGGAGGATCACTACTTATGAACATTAGTTCAGGGTTGTTTCGGTATAACGTCATACTATGTGCTTCCAACTGGAGCATCTCTCGCTTGGGTAAGACGTATTTTTTGGCGACGGAAAGTTCAACATTCGTAATTGAATGGGCGAATTCAGAAAAACGTTTTTGTTCTTCTGGCGTTAACCTTCCTGAATATTCGTAAATAGGCGCGAACAGTTCTCGTGTTTTGGTATATTTCGCTTGGCGTTGGGTGTGAAAATAAAAAAGTCCTACGCATAGGAGCACAATGCCGAGCATACATATCAAAAGTATCCGTTTTTTGTTCATTGGGTATCCTCCTTCTCTTTAGGTGCGTGGAACACAAAAGTTAAAAATAGACGCGAAACGAGGAAAAGAAAAGATTCGGATAGCTGCCGAACTCCGACCGAAATTCGGGTGCCTCGCTGTCCTTTGGTCGCTTTCCAATGCTCATGAAACCGCCAAGGGAAAGGTGAATATCCTCCGCGACGTTATATGCGATCTGTGGTGCAATGAAAGCCGATGGATCAGATAAGTTAAACAACATCTGTCCACTGACACTGATTAAGGGTGTCACCTGATGCGTAACTCCGGGGGCAAGATAGTGTCTACCGAGCAGATAAACACTGCCGCGTGTGTACGCCGGTTGCTCCAAATTCGTGAGATAATTTTCGGGTTTCGTCGCACCCGCTCCATTAAAATGATACTCGATAAAAGCATAAGTCTCGCCGCCGAAACTATAGTCCAAACCGACAGAGGTTCGCAGGTAACTGTCCGATGCATCGGGTGCATCGTCAAAGGGTTCAGTAAGGACATAAGCCGTTTCCAACCAGAACCCAGCACCGCCGATACCGCGGGCGACATCCAAGCCGATAAGCAGATCTCTCTGAAATTCCAACAGCAAAATCGAGAAGTCCGTCTCTGCAGCGTTCAATTGTGTTCGGAGAAAGACGGCACTCTTATCAAAATCGAAATCGGTTCCAGAGATATAACCGGCATCCACCTCTCCCATCACACCGACAGGGATACGCACGCGAACAGCGTCTACGCCAACGCGGTCTTCTGTGTCCAACTGATCGTAGGTATACGGTGCGACGACATCGGTCGGATTCACGACGCGGGCACTTCCCCACGCAATCGCGTCCCGACCGAGAGAGAAGTCGGCAAAGTCTGTACTGAAATGTAGGGACGCGCGATCAAGGTTATGATAGATACCGACACTACCGACCGAATCCTCCGCACTCGGGTAGATCGGCGAGTCGAAATCCGCAACGCGATAACTCGATGATGCTGTACTGACAGCAATCAGCGACTGAGAAAAGAGCAGCGGATCTTGGACGCGCGGCGTAAAATCGTAAGCGAAAGCGAAAGAGAGTGAATCCGTTGGCGCGTAAGAAAGATTGAGCCGTAAACGGTTAACCACAACACCACTTATCGGTGCCTCTGGAACCGGTGAATTGAATAGCGTGGAAAAGTTTTTATAGTATCCACCGACTTGAAACTCCGCATCAGCGATTCCGGAAAGTGGTATTGTCATGAAAAAGATGACGAGGACCCTTATTTTTCTCATCAGAAATCTCTTATAGTAGATCCGGTAATTATTTGCACACATGGTAGGCTCAGGCTGGGTAACCCAGCCCCTACGAAGATGCAATGTGGGATCCTACCGCGAAGTGTAAACATATTTTCGGATTCTACTATAACCGACAATTGTCACCTCGCCTCATCCGTGTCCACGCGTCCATCACGAAGTGTAATCAGACGCCTCGCGCCCTCCATCACCATCGGATCGTGGGTCGAAAAAATGAACGTCATACCGGTCTCTTCATTGAGACGACGCATCATCTCAAGCAGATCGGCACCCGTTTTGGAGTCGAGGTTCGCGGTTGGCTCATCAGCGAGGATAATCGCAGGTTCAGAGACCATCGCGCGTGCGATAGCGACACGCTGCTGCTGTCCACCGGAAAGCTGTGTCGGCACCCGATTTGCGACACCTTTTAATCCGACGGCTTCAAGCATTGCTATAACGCGCGCGTGCCGTTCCGCTTTCGGTACACCGGCTAAGAGCATGATGTATTCGACGTTTTCTTCAACCGTTAGCACAGGGATTAAATTGTATGCCTGAAAAATAAATCCGATGTTATCGCGCCGAAAGTCAGAGAGTTCGTTGCCACTCATCTCCGACAGCACTTTACCGGCAAGCCACACTTTCCCATCTGTTGGACTATCCAACCCAGAGATAATGTTGAGAAAGGTCGTCTTACCGGAACCGGAAGGCCCCACGAGTGCTGTAAACTCTCCTGATTGGATGGTTAAATCGATCCCGTTCAGCGCGTTGACAGGAATCCCATCCGCTGCATAAACCTTCGTCACACCTTCAGTGACAATAACATCTGTTTTCTGAATCTGTTCCATTTAAAAACTCCGTCGCATTGCGGCTGCTGGCGACATTTTCGCCGCGTAGCGCGCCGGATAGAGCCCAGCAATGATTGTGAAAACAAAGAGCCATACCGGATAGATAATAAACTGTTCAACAGTCAGGGTTGGGTAGAAGAGTTCCTGCATCGTCACACCCACCATTTCAATCCCAGTATAATCAATCCCGGTACGGTTTAATATTAGTGTCACAAGGAAGCCGAGGAGCATGCCCAATCCAATACTCACAATCGCTAAAGCCCCCGCTTCAAATAAGATAACGCGTGCCATCCCGAAAGGACGCGTCCCGACGGCACGCAGGACACCAAATTCAAACATCCGCTCATACAGCGACATGAAGAGGGTGTTGATAATCCCAAAGATGACCACAAAAAACAGGATAACACCCATGATATATTTACTGTATTCCGTCATCTCTAATATCACAGTCAATTGCGAGATCAGTTCTGTCCAACTTAAAGCCTCATTGTCGTGTTGGGAATATGTCTCCCAAAAAGGGAGTGTCGTGTCTTGTGCGTAAGCGATAGACGTAAATTTAATCGCGATTTCATGGACATCTTTCCCGATAGCGAGCATCTCCTGCGCTTTTTCAATCTGCGCGAACGCCATACCGCTGTTCATATCTTCACCAGCAAATTGATAGATACCGGAAATCCGGAACATCTCTTGGGAGAGATCGCCGCTTACCGCTTGTGCTACCGTCACAACCACCCGGTCCCCGAGTCCGACCTCCAAAACTTCGGCGAGTTTTGCACCGATAACAATATCTCGGCTGTTATCGCCTTCAAAATAGGCACCTTCGGTTATCGCATCATCAATTTGGGACAGGAATCTCTCTGTCGGCGGGTGAACCCCAACAAGTGCAATTGCACTGACATTCGCCGGAGACGTAATCATCCCGGGTGCGATCGTCCTTTGCGTGAAGTGCTCGACAATGTTTTCCTGAGCCAACTGCTCCGTCACTTCGTCAAGTGCCTGAATCGTTAAGGAGACCTCTTGTGCGTCTCGGAATCCGATCCGATGAATCTGTGCCTCGCCGAGGAAGGATCCGGTAGCCGTCCGCACCATATTCTCGGACATCCCAATCATTAGCGCATCAACGAAAATCAGTGCCGCCAGACCGATACCGATCGCTGTTGCGGCGATGAATGTCCGCCGTTTATTCCGAAAGATGTTGCGCCAGGCAAGTTTGATTAAAATCATTTTTTTAATTTTCCTTGCGGTTCGGTTCGGTAGATTGAGGACTGAGAATGCTCTTCCGTAGACCCGTCTTCCACTTCGTTTCAAACTACGCGCTTTTGAAAAAAGGATGTGATACAGTTAACGCTTCTTTGCTGAAGGCTGATTGCTAATGGCTGAAAGCCATATCAATGTGTCCGCATCGCCTCTGCAGGCATAATCCGTGCCGCTTTTATCGCAGGGAACAGGCTAACGATCGCTGCAGATAGCATAACAGTGATA
The DNA here is from genome assembly GCA_022820835.1 of Candidatus Poribacteria bacterium. GTDB lineage: Bacteria > Poribacteria > WGA-4E > WGA-4E > WGA-3G > WGA-3G. Next base: position 12,837 of record JAJEET010000149.1, on the reverse strand, counting down.
GCAGGAATTGCCAGACACCGAATGTTGACCTCAGCGTACAATGTTTTGAGGGTCATACCACCAAAGGTAATTTCTTCGGGATATGTGATGCCGTATATGGATAGCAGGTAATTGGCTAAAACACCGAGGATCGCACCAACACAGACGCTGCCGAGTGCTATGATGACGACTTCACATATTACGAGCCAGCAGATTTGCGCCGGTTTTGTCCCAACTGCCTTCAGAACACCGTATTCGCGCGTCCGCTCCAACACCGACATCAACACTGTATTGAGAACACCGATAGCGACAATCAGCATAATTACCAAACGTGCAATCGCGTCCCCTTGTTGATCGGTTTGCATCGCACGGTAAAAGGATTTGGCAACTTCCTGCCACGGCGCGACATCAAGCGTTGAATCATTGAGTTGTGTTTCGATTGCGCTCGTAATCTTATCGACCCGATTGATATTTGATACAATCACAACGATTTCGTGGACGCGCCCCGCAAGCACGAGCAATTCCTGAGCATCTTCAATATGCAGATAACACCCGACCCGATCCGTTGCATCATCACCGCTCTCTACGATACCGACGATCTTATACACATCGTTCGCGATCGAACCGTCGGCACCTTGAGAAACAATCACAATTTCATCGCCAACCGTCGCAGACAGGATCTTCGCCAAGCCTTTCCCAATGACCGTCTCATGAGCTGGTGTTTCTGCGAGTGTGTTGCCATCAACGATTTTTTGATCAAAACGGGTCGCTTCAGTTTCGCGAGCGACATCAACGCCAATGATCTGGACCATTGTGCTCTTCTCACCGACTGAACCGAGTCCTGCGCCGTATACTCTCGGTGTCCACGCTTCAACGCCTGCAACGCTCTGAATTGCTTCACCGACAGCCGGAACGTTGTTGATCGTTTTGTAAAGCGACGGTTTATCGAGATACCCCTCGCGATGTACCTGAATATGTCCAATACGGTTCCGGGTGAACATCGCAATAATGTTCCCATACGCACCGTCGGACAAACCGATGGTTACCGATAAAAGCGTAAAACCGACAACCATTGCGAGTCCGGTGAGGATGGTACGCCGTTTCTGGCGAAAAGTGTTACGAAAGGCGATTTTGAGTATCATAAAGCAATAGGCACGCTCCGCGTGCTGTCCAATCTATCTTCTTCTCTGAAGGTTTCGGCGCGTGAAGATTTTATCGTCGATCTCTGTATCGAATGTCGCGTTCAACCAGCGAACGACTGTTTTGTGTCCCTCTTTGTTCTGTGGAATCATCTCCATCACGGACGGTGCGATTTTGTCACCAAAGGTCTTGATCTCTTTGAAATTCGTCACCCGCATCAGGTTCCCTTTTTCGTCATAGAACCGCTGCCATACCGGCATATAACCTTCAGACTGTACGGCTGCAACGATCCTGCCCCAAACGATTGGAGAATCCTCTTTTGGGACAAGTTGAATATAGAGATGTCCCGGGACTGCGTCTTCTGGTGTCATCAGTTGGTATGTGTAATCGTTGAGCATTGACGATTCCCGAACCAAATCATCGTTTGTGAAATCGGAACCCATCCACGACCCCATCATCATCGACGGCGGGATTTTCATCACCTTGTTCGTCTTCGGAAGATAGTTCCACATCTCGTTCCCGATGCGCAGTGTCGCGACTCCTTGCTCTTTCTTCGGTGCCGTAATCCGAATAAAGGTTTTGCTCATCCCTTCCGTCCAGACCGTCATTGCCAGGGTGCGCTCCCAGTGTGGTGTGACGATGTGCATCTCCATCTCGGCGTGACTCGTCTCACTCCGATAGAGTTGATCAATCTTTTTGACGATAGCTTCGACATCAGGCGCAGTCTCGCTGGCATGTACTGACACACAAAGCGGAACAGCCAACACAAGCAGAAACCACACCTTCAAACCCCGTGATTTGTTTTGTATTTTACTTCTATATTTTCTCATTTTTTTATCATCCTTTCTATTTCACCTTATGCTATTATGATACAGCAAAATGTCTTAAGAGTGCAAGTTTTTCGTATTTGCTGTTTCTGTTTTAGTGATGTTATCTTCACCGCCGACAGCCATGATATAACCTACTTTGCCCTTCTCTCTCGCTTGCTCACAGTCTGGAGCAGCAGGGATAATACCCATTGGCGTAGAGGCTAAAAAAGATATTGCCATCTTGAAACTGAAGTCTTCTTTTTCATAGCATCTTGCGTCTCTCTCCTGATTTGCCTTAAGCATAACTTCGTTCTCAAACGCTTCTTTTGTGTAGGTGCGCAAACTTCTTCGCGCCTCCATAACTATACCTTCTTCTAACTTTGCTATTTCTTTTTGCAGGTCTTTTCTTTTATCAAACAACTCCATAGGCAAGTTATTCTCGCCCCGATTGAGGACGGTGCCGTTGCCTTTGTTGCTTTGACTGGCTTGATGACATATCTTTGCTTGGTCGCTGCAAACCCTTTGCACAACGCCTGTTTTGCCACTCTTCGTTGTCGATGCTTTGAGTGCCTGTGTCTGCTGCGTGCCGCAAGCATACGCTTTTTTCGCAGTGCCGTTGGCAACTAACATGTAGTTGTCGTAGCAGGGTCTAACCAGATAAAGGTATTTGGCTTTGTTCCTCGCCTCTACGTCTATCAGATGTGCGCCATCGACGACCTGACCGCTTACTAATTTGCATGCTATGAACCCACACTTCTGTGCGACATCTGCTTGCGTTAGTTTGTCAAAATCAGTGTTGGCAAGGTCTGGGCAATCCTTGCCTGAACGTGCGTATTCTAAATCTGTTTTTTCTAAATCTTTTTGCATACAGCGCAATATTTGCACCGAGTCGGCTTGCACGGGATTCCACTGCACATGCAGTTGGGACGGTTGCCCGTAAACAGACATAGAGTTAACAATAACTCCTAAATCACCTTGATAGTCGTTAGGGTCTATAGGGTGGTTGATACGCACTTTTTTGAGACGCTCAAGGTAGCGATACATCATCTTTTCGGCAATCGTCAGTTTTTCCAGCATCAGGTCTTCCGCGCTTATCTCGGAATCAAAACTCCTAATACATCCAGTTAGTAAAGAACTAACCAGCAAAAATGTTAGGGGCATCGTATGCATGCCTGCCTCCTCAACGCGTTTACCCACAGATGTGTCGGTTTTTTTTTGCATTTTTGAGTTTTTTCTAAAAAATATTCAAAAATAAGCCGAACAAGCAGATGTTATGGTTGCGAAGCTGACATTATTACTGGTGTTGGGACTGGGGGCGAGCGTTGCTGCGGCTGCAGATGATTTGGATGCGTTGATAGACTTGGAAGCGGAGGTCAAACAACTGTTTGATAAGCATCGGGAGTTGCGCGGGATATTAGACATCTTGGACGGCGTGGGCAGTGGCTGTTTGCGAAATAAATGTTTTGGCTACGATAAGCTGAGGATTAAGGTTACGCTATCGAATAGTTGTGATGCTTGTAAAGCGCGTGTTGATTGGGGTGAGGGCGCGGGTAAACTTGTTCCAGCCGACGGCAATAGTCAGATTTTTTTACCTAAAGGTTGGACGGTGCGGATAGGAAATCCCACAAGTTGTGAGGACGCATCGAGGATACAAAAGATAAAGGTTGATGCCTACGGATTAGAGATAAAGTCAGTAGAACTATTGTGGATTGCCGCCGACGGCGAGAAGACTATTTTTATAGATGACAAGGTGAACAGCACGGAGAGGGAATACTTGATAAGCGAGATAAAAGACAGTCAGAAATTTAAAGATGCAGAGCATGGGTCATGCCAAAACTAATCGCGCTAATGCTGTTGTCGGTATTCATCATCAGCAATGATGCGGGTGATGATGATTTAGTCAAGTATAGTTATGAAGACTTAATCCTTAAATACCGCGAGGCACAGCGCAAGAAGCAGGCTAAACCCGACCCTGGCCCGGTAATTATCGATGCCAAGCAATGGATTTACGACAAGGGGGTGTGGACGGGTGCTAATGAGCATAATTCTGGTTCTATCAATACCTTCGCCAATTTATCCAGGTCTGATTTGATTTGAAGTGTAATGAATAGCACCAATAGTCCCAAGATGTTCGGCGATGTTGTTAATAACAATCGTTTCAGGTTTTTGCGGAAGCATTTTTAATGTTTCCCGCAAATACTTGTGTCCTCTGTAGCGTGCTTTGAGGTCTAAAACACCGAAACCCGGATGTTCGGATCCGAACATCTCTCGGAGTTTGGCTGAAACGTTGACCATAAACATTGACAGGTTCGCCGCATTATTGACCGGTATCTCCTTGACGTTCATAAAATCGTCTAATCCCCAAAACTGTTTTGCGTCTCGGAAGTTGAACTCGATTTGAAATCGGAGCGCGTAATAATCAATGAGTGTTTCAGCGTCTAAATGAAGATCGGAGGAAAACAGTAAAACGTGCGCTGTCTCTTGCGTCTTTGCGTCAGTTTTTAGCAAACAGACGACATTCAACGGGTCCGGGAAGCGTTTGGGTTTCCGACAAGTTATTTGATAGACTTCTGTAGTGATGTTTCCTTTCGTGTGTGTTGAGACCCGATATTTGCTGTCAATCGTTTTAGGCTTCAACCTTTTACCATAGATAGCCGGTCGTCCGCGGCCTTGATAAGGTGTTGTCGGTGGCAAATACAGTGCTGCATCTTTACGAAGTTTTGAAATCAGATGGAGTCCGCACTCTCGAACCATCTGTAGCGTATGATTGTTTCCAAAGTATCCATCAAGCAGAAAGTATCGAATCGATAGAACCCCGTCAAAAGTTGCTAAGACGGTCTTCAGCATAGATTGAACCTGTTTCAAGGTGTCATTGAGGACGACCTGCGTCTTGTTTCGGTTCTTGCTCCCTTTCGGGCGTCCCGGTTTACCTTTTGTTTCCGAAGGTGTTGAAACAGCCACTTCTTTAGCGGGTAATGTTTCGCTTCGGACGATCTGTTGGATAAGCATTGGGTATGAACGCCGCTTTTTAACACTGATGATTGAGAGGGCGAAAAATGCCAGCCCCCGTATCGTTTTACCGAGTGTTGATGAGAAAAAACGCGATAAACCGTAGGTTTCATCCCCTGACTTTGCCACGATGCTTTCATCGCCTGTGAGCAGATAAACACTCTCAGGATCAAAGAGATGTGTTCTAAAAAACACCCAACAAAGTGTTCCCCAAGGGATAATGGTGTTGTAAAATCTTTGGATCGTGCGGTAGCTTCCACCTTTTTGGGTCCACCGTGAGATATTTCGCATCGTCAGACTTCCGGTCATCGCAAGCGCTGCGAAGACGATCTCAGAGAGTTGCCGGAGCGTTGTCGCTGATAAATGTGGACTGAAAATAGTAAATAATGATACAATCTCTGACATGGGTAAACATCCTTTCAAGTTTGGTTTGTTCACCTATAACTTTAGGATATTTACCCTATTTAGTCAATCTTTTTGGCGAAGGTATTGGTTCTATAACAAGAGGTTTTATAAGAGACCGTATCGTAGAATTTTCCAACTCCTATATTGAATGCGAACAACGAGCACCTGACCCTAACGAGGTTTTTGACTTTCCGCTGCCAGACGGCTGGCTGTATAAGACCTTCGCTGATGATGATAACAGGTATCGCTCCTTTGATACCGGTGTCAGCGAGTATTGGGTGTTGCCTAACGTTTATTGCGATAGCAAGCACAGGCTGGCGGCGGTATCGTGGATGCGTTCACATGAGAACACGTCTCTCAACGATAGCAAGGGTATGGATGGACGCTTTAGGGATAGTCGCCCACCTTTTCATAACGATATGAAGCTCGATACTTACCTTAATCGTAAACAAGTTAGAGAAGATAAAGGCGGCGTGTTTTGCGATTGGCACGGTTGGCTTTATCCGCTCGGTGATAGGCATTTTCATGAATGGTTCGATGTAGCCGAGACTGAAAGTGAACTATTTACCTTCATCAATGTCTACTGCCACACGGACAATACGGTTAGATTCTTTGCGAAAGCTGTGGCTCATAAAAATCAGAGAGGTCGGGATGGTATTATTAAAAAAAGTCACCTTATCTACCCCTTCAGCTATGACAATATGCACAGTGTTCAGCAAAAAGTTGGTAGAGCAGAAGAAGAAGATTATCCACGTATCGAATGCAATTGGCAAGGCTGGCTGTTCAACGACATGACTAAAGACACGTGGCAAGATGATGATGGCAAGCGAAGACACAGTTATGAGCGGTACTATGCTGTAGGAGATGATAAGGACAAGTTTTGGATGAATGGGCGGGTGGTCAATCCCTTCTGTTCAAATGATGGAACAAGAGAGTATGGCATAGTGACAGAACTGCGTGCCTACTGCTTCTATACTTCTAAGCCTATTGAAGTGGATAATAAAAGGTATTATCTGAAAAATAGGTGTAGCGACTTGCAGAAACCAGACAGTCAGTAAGGCGCGCCACGCACTTGTGGTAGTGGGTGGCGTAAAGGTTATTCCTTCCAGTAGTCAGCTCTGCGGACGAGGACGTATAGGTCTTCACGACTAATATCTACCTGCTTACCAGAGGCGGTAGTTCCATAAGATACCGAAAGTTCAGCAGCGACTATCTCGCCATTTGCGGCTGAAAAGTATTCGGTTGCCATCATGCCATGCAGATATTCGACCTCGGCATACTTGTCGCCGTAAGCATCGAGGTGATTGCCTTTAGCGAAGACAAGGGGACTACCACTGGACGGGCCGCTTGCTTTTCCCAACACTTTGCTTTCGGCGAGTTGCATCTCGCCTGCTTCCCCGTAAGGCGCGACGGTGAGGGTGTTGCCGTTGTCGCTAATCACCTCGGCTAACCGCAGCTCGCCGTTGGCGGTCTCGTAAATTATCTCCCTACCTGCAGTATAGTATATTTCTTGATCATCGCCGTCTCCGCCACAGCCAATTATCCCTCCACAGATGAGGATCATAGCCAGTAGGGCTGTCGTCCAGCTCTCGCCGGCTTTGGTGAGAAAGTTATTAACTCGTTCCACGGCTGGCACATTCTTAATTTTGTTCATTGTTCTTCTCCAAGTTTAGTGAGATTAAAAACGTGAGTTTGAAAATAAACCGTAGTCAACCGTTAACTTGTAGGACAAATGTTTGATATCCGCTTCGCACTGCGCCTCACGACGCAATTGACACACTTATTCAGTGATAATAAGCCAAATCTTATTTTTAGTCAAACAAAAAATAAAAAATCTATATCTAACTATAAATTATAGTATACTTTCAGGGGAAAAGCAAATTATATCTATAAAAATCGCTAATTTTGCTTGAAAATACGTTTGAGGCTAAGGGGTTGGTTAGAGAAATGTGACAATTTCATTATACCAAAGGCGTTCTCTTTATACAAAAATTTCAATTATTTATCAAACTCAAGTTATGAAAAAACTTTACACACCCTTCAAGAAAAGCAAAACTGAATGGCTCTGCCCTTCTACCCAAGACTATTTAGTTTTAGAGCTTGGAAACCTATCTTCACTGCAAATCCTTGCTACCGATACGCAGAAAACCCCTTGTAGCATAGGCTGTTAGCCTGTGCATTAATTAGCGCAACCTAACAGGATACGCTACAAAAGAGAAAGCTGAATGGCTCTGCCCTTCTACCAATATTCAGTTGACATCTGTTTGATTGGTATGGTATTATTATCTTCAAGTAAATCGTATTGTGGAGGGAAAGTGATGCAAGAACGAAATCAAGAACTTGCCAACAAATATTACGCACGCGGTATAACCGCTAGCGAAAAAGGCGAAGTTGAACTTGCGATTGAAGACTACACCGAAGTGATAAAACTAAATCCGGACTTTGCCCAAGCGTATTATCAGCGCGGACTTGCTTACGCCCAAAAAGGCGAAATTAAACTTGCTATCGCGGATTATACCAAAGCGATAGAACTCAAATCCGATTATGCTGATGCCTATTATTGCCGCAGTAAGGCGTGGCTACACCTTGGAGAAGAGGAAAAAGCGAAATTGGACATGAAAGTTGCAAGTAACATCGGCATAAATATTAACACGGCATTAAATGAAACACTGCGAAACTACGATCGCGCATGGAAAACTCTCGGCAACATTTCAGATATTTAACAATTGCAGAAATTCTGGAGGTTGCCGAGCGTCATGTCGGTGCCGATCAATTGTTGAATGAAAATCAGTTACACTATTTGGTTGACATAGTTGGATCACAATTTGGCGATACAGAACTGTTTCCGACTTTGCTCCAAAAAGCTGCTGTATATGCACACCACATTATTACTGGACACATATTTTTTGACGGAAATAAGCGTGTTGGCATGCATTGTGCAATCTTATTTTTAGAATTTAATGGTTGTACCTTGCCTCCCGATATTAATGATTCAATTATCGACCTCGGTCTTAAGATTGCCGATGGAACTATAATCGATATTGATATAATTGCTGACCGTATGCAGTCTTGGGTTCTCTAACAGGCAATATTACCCGCAAATCTATCCCGCCAAACCGCTTCCAGTCAAGACAAGAGACCTTCAAAAAATATATTGACAGTATTGCTTTCTGCAGTGTATGATATGCAAAGCATACACCACTATAGGAGGAAACAGATTTGGCGGCAGACATTGGACTCATCGGATTAGCAGTGATGGGCGAAAACCTTGCACTGAACATGGAAAGCAAAGGCTTTGAAGTGGCGGTCTTTAATCGCACCGTTTCACGTGTTGACGATTTCATTGCGGGTGCTGCAAACGGCAAAAATATCACTGGCGCACATTCCATACCAGAACTGATTGAGAAACTCGACACTCCTCGAAAAATCATCTTGATGGTAAAATCAGGGGAACCGGTCGATGCGTTTATCGGACAGTTAGTCCCACACCTCTCAAAAGGCGACCTGATTATTGACGGTGGCAACTCCAATTTTAACGATACCATCCGTCGAAACGCGGAACTCGCTGAACAGGACATCCTGTTTATCGGAACAGGTATCTCCGGCGGCGAAGAGGGCGCGCTCAAAGGTCCGGCAATGATGCCAGGGGGTTCAGCCGAGGCTTACGCACTCGTGGAACCGATCTTTACGAAGATTGCGGCGCAGGTGGACGGCACACCGTGTTGCTCTTACATCGGACCCGATGGTGCCGGACATTACGTCAAGATGGTACATAACGGCATCGAATACGGCGATATGCAACTGATATGCGAAGCCTACTCACTGATGCAAAGCGTCTTGGGAATGAACGCCGACGAGATGCATGAGGTCTTCAGCGAATGGAACGGCGGCGAACTTAATTCCTACCTCATCGAAATCACGGCTGACATCTTCACACAGCGCGACAGCAGCGGCACGCCTTTTGTTGATGTCGTATTAGACCAAGCCGGACAAAAAGGCACTGGCAAATGGACGAGCATCTCCGCACTGGATCTCGGTATCTCCGCCCCGACAATCGCTGAGGCGGTTTTCGCGCGTTGTATCTCCGCTATCAAAACCGAACGCGTTGCAGCCGAAAAGGTTATCCAGGGTCCCGTCGGCACGTTTCAAGGCGATCGAGATGCGGCACTCAAGGCGATCCACGACGCACTTTACGCCGCAAAAATCTGCTCTTATGCGCAAGGTTTCGCCTTGATGCGGGAGGCGAGCGAAGAGTTCGGATGGAACTTGGATCTCGGTCAGATTAGTCTCGGTTGGCGTGGTGGTTGTATCATCCGCGCAAAATTCCTGCATCGGATTGCCGAGGCGTTTGAGCGGGATCCCGCACTCCCCAATCTACTCCTCGATTCCTACTTCCGAGGTGTGATTGAAGCAGCACAACCGAACTGGCGGAACGTCATCGGGACAGCCACGCAACTCGGTGTACCGATCCCAGCGTTCAGCTCCGCTTTAGCCTACTTTGATAGTTACCGTAACGGCAGACTCTCTGCGAACCTCATTCAAGCGATGCGCGACTACTTCGGTGCGCACACCTACCACAAACTCGATGCCAATGGGAACACGATCCTCGGAAAAGATGGCGAGCCGACGGTATTCCACACCGAATGGATGCTCGAAGGTCGTCCGGAAATCATTGTTGATTGAAGTTATTCTGCGGGGAATCGGAGTTCTGTCCTACAATCGGACCCGTAGCCCGTAATGAAATGGAGGGCGGATTTAAGAATAGCACGTCAAAATTTTGACTCACGTTGTTCTTCCGCAAGGTAAAATTAAAAATGGAACACGGCGCACAACAGGCACTTTACGATTTCAAACCGCAGCACGATTTTTTCGTCGGCATTGACTCAGACGGTTGCGTCTTTAACAGCATGGAGGTCAAACACAACGACTGTTTCAGCGTGAACCTCGTCAAACATTTCGGTTTGGCATCCATCTCACGACAAGTGCATCAGGCATGGGATTTCGTGAATCTCTACTCCAAGACCCGTGGCACGAACCGGTTCAAGGCGATCCTACTGGTGTGCGATTTCTTACGCGAGATGTCGCTCGTGCAGAAGATGGGTGTCGTAGTGCCGGAACTGCCCTATCTACGCGAATGGTCGGAAACGGAAACGAAACTCGGCAACCCCGCACTCCAATCCGCAATTGACAACGCCACCGGAGCGAGACTTGACGAGTTGAATCAAGTCATGGCATGGAGTCTCGGCGTGAACGAAAGCGTCGCTGAGATCGTTTATAACCTCCCCCCGTTTCCCGGTGTGCGTGAGACCTTACAACGGCTGCAAGGCGAAGCGGATGTTATTGTCGTCTCTGCGACACCGGATGAAGCACTCCAACGTGAATGGGCGGAACATGAAATTGACACCTATGTCGCGCTGATCGCTGGACAGGAGATGGGTACGAAAACCGAACACCTCACAATCACAACGAAAGACAGGTACCCCGAAAACCACGTCTTGATGCTCGGTGATTCTCCCGGCGACCTGAAAGCAGCGCAAGATGTCGGGGCACTGTTCTTTCCTGTCAATCCGGGTGCTGAAGACGCATCATGGCAACTGTTTCTTGATGAAGCGATGGGCAAATTTTTCGGCGGTCAATACGCCGGTGCCTACGAGAATGCGTTGATTGACAAATTCCAAGAATTGTTGCCGGAAACCCCGCCGTGGCAGTGAAGGTCTCCAAATTATTTGTAGGGCTTAAATAGGGTGATGGATGTAAGGGATAATTCACACTTGGCTTGTGATCTATTCTATGGCACGCAGGTTTTTCAGTACAGGACACATCCCGTAGCCCGTAACGAAGTGGAGGGCGGATCTACGGAAAAGGACGTGAATCCTCCAACTTACCTGATCGAACCGCAAGGAAAAATTAAAATATGAAGATACTATTACAAGGACGTGTTGATGGCGAATCCCTTAAGCGACTCGAAAATATCATCGGTGATGAACACACCTACGTTGCGCCGAGTTCGCGCGAGGACCTTATTGAAGAAGGCAGAGACGTTGAAATCTTTTTCGGTTTCTGCAGCGAAGACATTTTCCCGCACCTACCGAACATTAAATGGATCCAATCCTCGAGTGCGGGTATGGACAAGCACATGTATCCCGCGCTCCGTCAGAGCGATGTTGTCTTGACGAATGCTGCCGGATTATACGCGAAGCACGTCGCTGACCAAGCGTTCGCACTCCTGCTCGGTCTGGCGCGCGGTATCCACGAATCCGTCCGGAATCAGGACAAACACCAATGGGGCGGCCGCCGTAGCATGCCGATGATCGAGATTGACGGGTTCAAGATCGGTATCGTTGGGATGGGTGGCATCGGGATGGAGATGGCGAAACGTGCGAAAGGGTTTGACATGCACGTCATCGCTGTCGATGCCTATCGCACAGATAAACCTGATACCGTCGATGAACTGGTCGGGATGGATCAACTCTCCAATGTGATGAGCCAAGTGGATGTCGTAATGATTGCGTGTCCGTTGACTGAAGAGACACGGGGTCTTATCAATAAGGATAACCTATCCGTGATGCAGCCGACAGCGTTCTTTATCAACGTCGCCCGTGGTCCGATTGTCAACGAACCGGATCTGATTGAGATTTTGCAAGCGGGTACAATCGCTGCGGCTGGTTTGGATGTCACTGAGGTTGAGCCGCTCCCTGCAGACAGTCCGTTGTGGGACTTTGATAACGTTATCATTTCACCGCATTCTGCGGGTGGTTCGCAGCACCGCATGCGCCGTATCACCGAATTCTTCTTGGATAACTTGGAACGGTATCTGAAGGGTGAAGAACTGAAGAATGTTGTGAATAAGCAACTTGGATTTTAGGAGAAATATCTATTTTCCAGTGCCTTGATCTTGAATTAAGGCACTGCCTTTCAAACCGTGCAGAACTTACGCAATTTTGACTATAGTTCGTTCTGTTAAATGAAATTTTTCGAAAAACACAGTCGTAAGTTAGTTCTACCATGATTGAATAAAAAGGTATATCGGAGTCGTTGATTTTGATCCAGCAATAGACACCTTCTGACGGGGTGCCTGTAAAATCTTGTTGAGTTTTCCTTGCTAATCAACAAGATGTTAATGTATAATTACGAAATTGAAGGGAAACTTTATGGAATACGTCGTTATTTTTGAAAAATGTGGAAACAATTATGGTGCTTATGTCCCTGACCTTCCGGGTTGTGCTGTTGTCGGGGCGACCCTGGAGGAAGTGCGGACGTTGATTGCTGAAGCTATCGCTTTTCATATTGAGGGGTTACAGGCAGCAGGAGAGGTCGTTCCGCGGCCATCAGCAAAACTACCAGCTCAGAGTGTTTCAGAAGTTTCGGCAGCACTGATCGAAGCGTCCCAATGACTCTAAACTGACGATGTTGTTTTCCACCAACCAAACGCGACCTTGGCGATAATCCTGAAATTCTACGCGAGAGACAATAGGAGTGGTAGTGAATGAAAAGG
>JAJEET010000125.1 GCA_022820835.1 Candidatus Poribacteria bacterium | reverse complement strand
CGTCGGATGCATAACACAAGTCCAGTACCGAATCGTTTTTGCTTCATCTGAGGATGCTGCCATTGCCGAGTGGCCGGCATGCTCATCCATGCTTGCCATGTCCTCTGATGTTGTTTGAGGTTTTTCAGTCGAGGCATGGTCAGCGTGTTCATCCATGCCCGCCATCGTCTTCTCCGGTATTGTTTCAGATTGTTCATCAACATGCTGCTCGGTTTCAGTTTTCTCTGGCTGACCACAACCGAATATGAATAGCACAGCCATCATCAATGTGGCTACGAGGCAGAAATTTTTAAACATTTTGTGAGCTCCTTTTTAATCTAAGACGACTCTCAATTTAGACAGAAAGCGTTGTGGAACGAAGTGGAACAACGCATATAGTGAAAAAATTAAAAACCTCGGATGAGCGGTTGTTTGGGCAATATCATGCCAACTGCCTGTTCTAACTGCGCGAGATGTTGGCGATAATCTCGTAACGCCCGTTGCTCTTCAATCCTCAAACTTAACAAAGTGCGCTGGGCATCAAGAAAACTCAAAAAATCAATTTGCGCTGCTTGATAGGCTGTATTCGCGGCATCCAACGCCTGTTGTGCTTGCGGAAGCAGCGTCTGGCGATAGAGGCGAAGACTCCGATTTGCCGTTTCCATCCCAAAATGATGCTTTTTGACAACAAAATGGAGACTGTTCTCAAGGTCTTTAATCTTATGCGCCATCGCCTCAATCTTCACATCCATTTCACGGATGTAGGAATCTCGGTGTCCGAACCACGCTGTATTCGCGGGATTTAATGTGCGTTGCGTCATAAAAGTCATCGGCATCTTTTGTCTGTGTTTCAAGTCCGCTATACTCCGGTTTTCAAAGTAACTTGCTCCGAGGGTCGGGTCAGGATACGTCATCTGTTTTGCCATTTCCACAACCAAACTCATTTTACTGATTAGCAATTTCTGTTTTTGGATTTCTTGACGTTTCTGAACTGCTAACTCATACAACTCTGTCAAAGTAGAGATAACACGTTCCTCTTCAATTGGAATAGGCGTTCCTAACGGCAAATCCGCTGAAGCGTTTAATAATGTATTAAGACGCGCGATGATAGTTTCACGCTGTTGTTCAAGCGTAATAATCACATTTGCCAACTTTGACAATTCGACCTGCGCCATAATGACATTTGAATATTTACCTTGTCCGACACGAAATTTCGCCTGGGCAATCGCAATCATCTGCTGCAGTAATTTTTGGTTTTCCTCGTTAATACGGGTTGCCTCAACGAGAAAAAGATAATCATAGTAAGCTAACTTGATTTCGGTCACCAAATCTCGTAGGGCGATTTCAAACTCTTTTTGGGCAATCCGTACATCTTCAGTAACAATCTGCCCTTTCAACGCTAAGGTATCTGGAAACGGAAATTTCATTGCCATCATCTCTTTATGGCGCATCGGCCCAACTTTGGTATCAAGCTGTTTTGTGAAAGCGTTATACTGACGTAACACATTCTCTAAGTAGACGGCTTGCGGATATTGCTCCAATATCGCCCGAATTTTTTCACGCGCAGATTTCAACCCCGGACTCCATTCATATCCAAGTGCTACAAGGAGCTCCAACGCAATAGGTTCAGCAAGCCGGGCTCTTGCGGCTTCAGGGGACGCTGCCAATTGCCGATGTGCCTTCATGGTGTCTGTTGAAAGATCGTAAAACAGATTCGGCACAGGTGTTTCACTTTCCAATTGGGCTTGCCACTGTTTCTGGTATTTCAACACCTTCGCTTCAAGCTCATTGAGATACTGGTCTGGTTCCACGATCGGATCGCTTTCAGTATTGGTAATCTTTTTTTCGACTTCAGTATAGTAATATGCTGGCGGTTGGACCTCAGTGCTACGCAACTCTTGGTACGTCTCCAGCCGATGATTCACACATCCGCCCACCAAAATAGTGAAAATTATGACGGTGATGGATAGCGTTACAGAGGTAAGCAGGTCTCCTTGTAATTTGTTCCTACTGCGTAGTATGTAAATCATCGATTTTACCCCCAACGAGCTGTTCCAACCGAGCGACATTCTGTTGATAATCTGCAATCGCGCGCAGGCGAGCGAGATTAAAATTTAACCAAACACTCTGCGTCTCAAGAAACCCAGCAATGCTCTTGGGACCTTCCTGATGCCATTCCTCAGCAACTTCAATAGCAGCACCGGCTTGCGGAATAAGTGTCATTTCATAGAGCTCAATAAGCCGTCGCGCGTTCTCAAGCCGAAAATAAGTTTTCTGGAGGGCAACCTTCGTTTCGTCCTCCAATACGCGCTTATTCGCTGTGACAGCCTCACGATTTTGCTGTGCCTCGCGAACTTTGCCGCTGTTCTTCAAGCTTGACCACGGAATTGTCACACCAACACCGATGCTAAAAGGGTTCTTACCGCTGCCGGGTGCGTCGAACATCAAGGCTTTACCCGTTTCTATTGTCATTAAGTCAAACTTAAGCATGGGCTTAGTTTGGAGTTCGGCAAGGGCAATCCCCTCGGTAGCTTTTTCGATGGTTAACGCCGCGATTCGCAATTCCTGTCGTTTTGATAGTGCCTGCTTTTCGACATCGGCTAACGTCGCATCGAGCGGCTCGTACGGAACAAGCACTGTCGCCCCAAGCTGCGTTGTTGAAGGGACAGATAGGATACCCTGGATGTTGGCATGCTCAACGCGCCGCAATTCTTCCAACAGCACGAGATCGTATTCTAACTGCGCGAGTTGGCTTTGTGCCTTCAGGACATCATTGAGCGCTACCTTTCCTTCGGCATAACGGGCTGTGGCAATCGTGAGAATAGAGGCTACCAGTTCATGATTTTGTCGTGTCAACTCAATTGCGCGTTGGAGATATGCCAATTCGTGGTAACTCAGTTTCAACTGAACAATGAGATCGCGTATCACTTGCTCGTGCTTCACACGTTCAATCACAATCGCCTTTTTGACGACCTCCCCAGCCGCATCAAGGGTGCCGGGATATGGAAACGCTTGTGAAAAACTAACCCGATGCCGTTGAGGCCCGACTCGCGTCTCAACGCTTCGCAAAAAATAGCCATACATGAACATCGGATCAGGCAATGCTGTCACTTGCGGGTACTGTTCAATTGTCGCTTGCCACCGTGCCTTTGCAGCTTTAACTTTTGGATTCCGTTCAACAGCAACCTGAATGAGGTGCGGCAGCTCAAGCGTTTCGGCAAATAGAGCCTTTACATCGGTAGTTCTCTCTGACGTTGACGCTTCTTGGATCATCCCTCGCGCTTCTCTTGGCACCAAAGCATTTAGCACTATTATACTCGTAATAACGATTAACGCTATTGGGTATAGTAAACTAACTCCACGCATTGTTTTCTCCTTAAAGCGAGTACGCAGTTATAAGTTATAAGTAGGACTTACGCATGCTGTGCTTTATGTACCACAAACTGTTAGTTTGTGCCACAAAAACGCTGTGTTTTCCGAAAACTTTCATCTAATAGAACAGGTTCCATCCAAAATTGCGTAAGTCCAAATAAGTTAAGAGTTGTCCATCAGAGATCTCTTAACCTACCACTTATAACCAAAAGGCGTACTCGCCGTACCGTTAACTGCGTACTCGCTAAAGCGAAATCTTGACAGCTGGACTTGTTACGCGAATGCGAACCTCATGTTCTTCGCCCTTTGGCATCACAATGAACCCAGCGTAGGTGTGCGTCATTTTGCTATATTTCAGCAGTGCCATCCTCGTCTCACCTTCAGTATTGGTAACCTGAATGGCGAGTTTAACATCACCTAACGCAATCTCACCGTGATCATGCATCGGGTATATACTGAAATAGTGCGTCTTTCCTTTAATCTCATCGGCTTTTACCATGCCTCCCATTCCCATGTGAGACATCATCATCTTATAGGCATCCACAGTTAGTACGTTGACATCAAAAGTCAAACTTCCGACTGAAACTGTTTGGAGGAACTTACTCGGATTCGCCTTGAACATCTCTGCTTGCATGTCGTTGCAGAAATAGTAGGCTTTTCCGTTCTGTTCGACTTTGACCATTGCTGAAGCCTTCATCATCATGCCATCCATTGCACAACGGACTTTGTCAGTGGCGGCTTCCTGATCGTTGTGGTGCCCTTCATGTTCCTTGTGAGCATCCTCCGCATTCAGCGAAAAGATTGAGAACAATAGGACAGCAAGGACTGCGAAAAAAGAAGCGAAGATTCGCCCCGCTAATTGCATTTTCATTATTTTTCTCCCTATTAATTCTGCCTTATGGATTGTCCCGCATTGTTACACGAAAATCTCTTGCCGGGATTCGTAGAGTGTGCTGACAGACAGATACAACACACTGCACAACATCACTCAAATAACACTCGTTAGTTGGCATAATATGCCAACGGTTATCGACTCTTAAAATAAATAGGATGTCGTTAAAGAGACCAAATTGCCGAATTCAATTGCATCGCTTTCATCGTAAAGGGTTTCTTGCGTCAACGGGAACATGACGTTGGCAGATACGGAAATACCTTCCAGTGTTGCTAAGGACATACCGAACGCCGCCATGCTGTACCGTAAACCCGTATTGATATCCCGTTCCCCTGCCCAAGCAGCAGAGGATTGATAAAATCCGAGATAGTTCCCGCTAAATGAGAGCCAATCGAAAAGACGATACGTAAAGCCAGCTGTCCAGCCTAACTCCGCTGATCCTCGATACGTCTTGCTGTTTTCATAGAATGGCAACATCCCACGTGCGGAAGCAGTCATCGTCAGACCTTGATAAAGGGTCAAATTGTACTGCAAATTGGCAATCGGGTTAAAAGTACCGGTACCAAACTGAATATGGAGGTGTTCAATACCAGCATCGCCAAGGACCCAAGGATTTTCTTCAGTTTTACCTATCGGAATCGTCGTACCTAACCGAGCAGATAATGCATCATCCGTCTTAAACAACCCACGAATTTTATACCCGAATAACAGATCCGCATCCGAGAATCCAGTGTATGTTTCATTTCGATGATGGATGTCTCGACTCCGCAAGATGGCTTGCTTATCCTCAGGACTCACCGGATCAATCCATTCAATGCTTGCTTCTTGGTTCCTGACAGCATACGGAATGTTCGCCTGCAGTGACCATCGATCGCTAAGCAAGTATTGTAACCCGACATCAACCCGATAAGTACTCAGTGCTACGTGGTGCCGATGTAAAGGAGTGTCCACAACTTCCCCCGTTGGTAACAGTCCTCTGGATTCAAGATGTCCGCCTCGGGCATCAGGGGCTACTAACATATTGACATTAACGCGAAACTGATCTACCTCTTTTGAAGTCAAACTGACTTCGTTGATCATACCGCTCGGCGGTAAGACCGGATTGCTTCACGCAGGGCAACTTTCTTGTGCAAACCCGAAAGAGATAAAAAAACAGTTGAGCAGCATCGCATATAAAAACAGGTGCTTTTTCATAATGTGTAATCTTCCCAAAATAGTGTAACGCAGCGAGACACAAATAATATCCCGCGCGACAGGTCTATTGGCGATTTTCTATGGCGCAAACCTTTACAGGAAAAGAACGCCAAGAAAAACAAAATATCTAAAAATGTTGAAAATAAAGAGTAGATGTGTACTTAGAGAACGCCTTGTGGAATTCATCTAACACTGAATAGACGGGGGACCGCGGCGGATCAGCGCGTGATCCGGGAAAAGTGGAGAAATTAAAAGGATGGAAGGAACCCTATCCAACGATTCCTGTGGGATAACGGGTAAAGTCGCCGAAATAGGGAGAACCGAAACGATAGATTGTCCAACCACTTCACGAGATTCAGAGATGTTGGGTCTATCGTCTGGAAAAACGAACGCTACATGCGTTGAACAGCACGTTTCGCCACTATCTGATGAATTTTCGGTGTCACCCATAGTGTTTGTTTGGGTGCTTTGGCAGCAGGTTGCGCGGGTTTCAGTAGCCGCGTGTACCCTATCTTGCGGCGCGTCGTGGCACAACTTTTGTTCAAAAGCAGCACAAAGGAGTGGACACACCGAATAGATGTACAATAGTCCTACAAGTAAGATAAGAACCCGTTTATGTTTTTTTAACACTGTTTAATAGACTCCGTTGTTTCATCAGAAAATGGAAATCGAATAAAACACTTAGGACTTACGCATAATGCTCTTTTGTACCACAAACTTCCCAGTTTGTGCGACTATAACGCTGTGTTTTCCGAGAAATCTCAGAAAACAGAACCGACGACAGTCAAAATTGCGTAAGTCCTGACACTTTTAAAGTATTATACACCAAAATCTCAGAAAGTTGCAAGAAAAATTCATTTTCTGGATTGGCGCAATAATTTACGTCGCTACGACCCTCTCTAAGTTTAGACTGGACATTCTACTACCGCTTGAAAACTTCTAAGAAGTCTTCAAAAGTCGGTATCTGCAATGCCGTGAGATGCAGTTCTGTAAGGTGATCGTGGTCGAGGACAGTTTCAAGTGTCTGTTCTACGCTCTCGGTATCACGTTCTGGAAAACGCGTTTGCAACACGGCGAGAATATTTTGGATAGTGCTCGCGCGCGCACCGAGTTCAATACCTTGTTCTAAGTAACGTTCTGCCAAACTCTGCATCAGGGTTGCCTCCTCTTCTGAAAGTCTCAAAGCCTTCTGATGTTCAGATACGATCACCTCTAACGCATCACGTTTCAGATATTTTTTATTTTTTCCTTATTTTACCCGATTTTTCTGGGGCTGTCAACCTTATTTTTACCATTCAGCATGGGATAGGTAAGTGCAACGTGGATACCTCCAAAGGAGGTAAATCGGTACTGCGCTTCGGACATCGGAAAAAAGAAGCGTGATGGTATTCGGCAGAAAGCCTACTCACCATCACGCCTCGGATTGTATCTTCGGCTCATCTCAGAGAGATGAACACAGGTGCCAAGCCTTGGACTCTTCATAGGTGCACGCTTGATATGACTCGCCTACCTCGGAGGCATACCAACTCTGGCAATTCAAAAATGCTTTTTCGACAAGAGTCTTCGCACAACGGAATCCGAGGGAGTTGAACGTATTCGACGGCGTATTGTTGTTGCGGTTGGCGACGCGCACATTATTTGCAGTATTGTACCAGGCACCGCCGCGCAAGACGCGGGAACCTCGGCTTGAAACCTCGTGGGCTTCCAACGTGAGAATGCTGGAAACCGACACGGTTTAGATTGATCTGTCTACAATCGAAAATCTATCTGGCGAGTGAACCTCGCCCCTACACATGTATCAGGAACGCCGAAAAATGGTCTGCGAAAAGATTGCCCGGCGGAGCCCGTACGTATCCGCATGCTTGACATGTCCGAGCCAACTCTGGATGGAGTGATTCACATCGTCCCACGAAATTTTGCCATGCTCGTAATCTTCTCGCAGCCGCCGTAATCGCCGTCTGGCACGCCGCACAGAAGATGGACGCAGCCTACGATGCGGAGGACTGGCTCCGTATCCATCCACCGACCAATTTGCCGACTTCGTTGATCTCACTGGAAATGTAGGCGTATTGCTTTGACGAGAGTAGCTTGAAGTCGTGGCAGATCCGAATCAAGTAACGAAGTTTCTCCAATTGCACGTTAGTTTTCCGTAGCAAAGGCAGTCGATCCCGGGTATAAGTGGCTTCAATGAGCAGTTCAAGCGTATCCAATGCGAGGTTCACAGTTCTGTCTCCGAGTGTGAACTTCTGGGAGCGCGGAAATTTCTCCACGCGTCCCAGAAGCCATGTAATCACATCGTAGAGTTTAGGAACAGCTTGAACGGTTGATGCTGCCATTTTTTAGCATAAAGTTTGTAATTATCAGTTAAGTAATACCCAATTTTGGGGCCGCCCCACCTGCTACGCAGGTGGGGAATAAGGTGTAAAGTAATTAAGAGTTAAGTAGTTACTGAACAGCCCTCGCACAACGAAAACCGTAGAAGTTGTACGTACGCGTAGGCGGATTGTGGTTGCGGTAGGCGACCCGCGCGTGAGGGGCATTATGGTACCAGGAGCCACCGCGCAAGACGCGGGTAGTGTTAACTCCTGTATAGTTATCTAATATCCACTTAATGCTGTTCGCACCCGATACAGGATTCTGACTCGGCGATACCGCATAGAAGCCTGCATTATACTCATCCAAGCACCACTCCCATACATTACCCGACATGTCGAACAGACCATACCCATTCGCTGTATACTTACCCACGGCTGTCGTATCCTTAACATGGTCGTTATAGTTGGCTCTGGTAGAATCTATACCGTTGCCCCACGGATACTTTAGACCTGACAAACCGCCACGCGCCGCTTTTTCCCATTCCGCCTCCGTCGGCAGACGCTTGCCTTTCCACTCCGCATAAGCCATCGCACCATACCAACTTACCATCACTACCGGGTGGTTCTCATAGCCCGCTTTCGCACGGTAGGCGCGATTCACATACTCAATACGCGCCTGCTCATGCCCAACGGCTAACCACGTCTGCCCAGCATCGGTATGCTTGCCTTTGGCATTGAGAAACTCGGCATATTCGGCGTTCGTTACCTCGTATTTATCCATGTAAAACGCATCTACATACACAGAATGGATCGGTTTTTCACGGTCATGCTCATTACTCCCCATCCGAAATTCGCCGGCGGGGATCAGTTCCATATTTTCGTAGGGGTCAGATTGTGGGGGTGTGGTGCCTCCATTAGCAGGTGTCCCGCCACCAACAGGGGACCCACCGCCAGCAGGTGTTGTCGTTTTACCGAGGTCCTGTGCCACGCGCACAAGGTCTAACACGTTCACAGCACCATCGCCGGTGACATCACCCATAGGCGAACCGGTCTTGCCGAGATCCCGCGCAACTAATGTCAGATCCAATACGTTTACGTTCCCGTCTTTATTCAGATCCGTCGCAAGAAATGCCGCAACAACCACCTCGCCATTTCGTTTGGTCAACGGCAACTCGTTCGCAGCACTATCGGAGAGGATCACCTCTACCAATTCAATCGTTGACGCTTTCGCCGTCACGACTCGGAACGTCAGCGTCGCTAAGGTGCCGCTTGTCGCAGCGGCTGCACCGGATAACGAGGTCGCCGCAAGCGTCACACGGTTCCCTGAGACTCGGGGCGGCGCAGCAAACGCACCTGTTGGGAGGTAGTTCGCGTTCTTGATTTCTACGTATTGCAGTGCGGATGTATCGAAACCGACTGTCACATCGTAGCCGGCGACACCGGTGCCGTTGGTTATTTTGATATTGACGCTCAGCGTCCCACCGACAGCAGGGGAAGCCACTTCTGCCGGGTCTATGGAGACAACGGCTTGCCCATAACTCATCGCTGTAATGCCGAAGCATAGCAGACATATCACAAAAATGTTTTTCATTTGATAATTTCCTTTTTAGTAGTTATCAATCGTCAGTTAGCAATGTTAGTAGTCCCGTAGGTTGGGTTGAATGGTGTTGAGAAGTTGTAGGTCTATATGCCAAACATACATGAAAGCAAATATCCTGCCAGATTTATTCAATAACCTAATGAAACCCAACTTTACACCCCAGCGTCTCGGAAACTTCACAGCAAAAGCGTTGGGTTTCACTCGATTTCTGATGGATGTGGTGTTCTCGGAACAGTTGTGGTTTCTATGATTTTCATGGTTTTGGTAGCATCCGTTCAACCCAACCTACGGTGTTACTTTTAGTTTGCACACGGAACGTGCGATGAATCGCACGACTACGAACCCATCTGTTTGTAGTAGGGCAATTCTGCGGCGTACTCGCCTACCCCCTTGATAAGGGGGGATAAAGGGGGGTTGCGAAGTGCATTATTGCCAGTCAATTACCGATTTATTTTTTGAAACCTCACAAAGTTTGTGCTACAGCTAATCTTACTTCAGGATTAGCATTTTGCCGGTGGCTGTAAAATCACCAGCCGTAAAGGTGTAGAAATACAGACCACTGGCGACATGTTCGCCCAAGCCGTTCCGACCGTCCCAGTACGCCGCACGGTCCTTTGATTGATACACACCTGTCGCTTGATGTCCTAACACTAACGTCCGCACCAACTTGCCATCGGCACTATAGATTGTCAGCGTCACTTCGGCAGGTGCTGCTAACCGATACGGGATCCACGTCTCCGGGTTGAACGGGTTCGGGTAGTTTGGTAACATCACCGTCTCTTCCGGCGGCGCACCGTTGATTGGCTCATTCCAGTTTCCGTGTGCATCTGCCCACTGGACGGCTTGTGCGGTCGCATCGGCGTTTGCTAAGATGACATCCGTCAACTGAAGGCTTCTGAACGGGTTGGGTCGCAGCACTTCAAACGTCAGTGTTGCGAGGGTGCCAATCGTTTCGGTCGCTGTGCCTTCAAGCGCAGCGGCGACGAGTGTGATGTCCTGATCGCTTTGGAGCGGCACCGTGTATGCACCCGATGGGAAGTAGCCGGCATCGGTAGCGGAGACGTAGGATAGCACTGCTGGGTCGAACGCAACGGAGACTTGGTAGCCTGCGACGGCTTTGCCACCGGTGATGGCGACGTTCACGGTCAGCTGTTCACCGACTTTAGGGGCTGCGAGCGTTGCGGGTTGAATGGAGACGACGGCTTGCCCGTAGCTTGTTAGCGTCATGCCGAAGCAGAACGCGAGGATCAGTACGGAGAAAAGCACTTTGTTGTTGGAAAGTTCAAAACCTCTGTTTTTCATGAGAAGAAGCTCCTTTTTTAGTAGTTGCCAGTTGTTAGTTGTCAGTTATCAGTTACATTTATATCGGGCGAGGGAACCTCGCCCCTACGATGTGTCTTTAGGAATTGTCGGTTATCGGTTATTGGTTACATCGGACGAGGAAACCTCGCCTATATCAAAACATCCGTAGGGGTTCGGTCTTCGAACCCGTAGCAACACAAAAAACATCGTTTTTCTATAGACGTAGGGGTTCGGTCTCCGAACCCGTAGCAACATGAAAAAACATCGTTGCCACAATGCTCGTGCGAGGCAAATTCCCCTCTACGGTGCGTTAATTTTTCCATCTACGGCTGTAAATGGCAATTCCTGTGCATTCACATTTGAAAGCACGACTGGATTCAGCACAAGCGTTGACGCTTTCGCAGAGACGACCTCAAAGGTGACCGTCGCCAGCGTCCCTTCTGCTGTAGGTGCCACACCCGCGAGCGAAATCGCACTCAGGTAGACACTGTTCGCACTCACTTGTGCAGGTGCCACAAACCCACCGGCTGGCAGGTAATCCGCATTCGCACTCTCCACATAGCGGAGCGCGGTCGGGTCGAACTCTACTGTCACATCGTAGCCACTGACCCCTGCTGCGCCCTTGATATTAAGACTCACTTTCAGTTGCTGCCCGACAGCTGGCGATGTTAGCGGCCTCGGCGCCACAAAGACGACGGTGCCTTCCGGGAGCGGTGCAAGGGGTTCCGGTGTTGGCACAGTCGATTCTTCAGTTGGTGGTGTCTCCGGTTTTTCGACAGGTGGTGTCACGGGTTCCTGGGTCGGTGGATCGGTGCCTGTGTCGATGACTCGGTCCACCTGGTTTGTCATTGTCTCGTCGCAGCTGCTCAGCACAAGCGCAAGCACGCCTACGAGTAGAACGATGCCGAAGAGATGGCAATACTTTTTCATGAAATATGCTCCTTTTTTTGCAAATTGTCTGAATCGCGGATTTTCACGGATGACACGGATTACGCTGATTTTTTTCGCTTCTATCGTGAAGGGGCGTAAAATAGCAATTAAACACTCTCAATCAGGATTAAACCCACGCGTGTCAATGTGGACGTAAGTTTCACCGTAGTAGATATACCCCTTGAACTGAAATTTGAAAACACCGCTACTTTCTCTTTCATTCAGAGGAACGTATGGTATTTTCCCTGCAGGAACCTCAACTCGAGTACGATTTTGCTCAATAGGAACAGGCGACTTAAACCACTGATCTCGCCACTGCATCAAAATCTCACAGACATCTCTTGGGTATATGCCTCTGGCTGAAATGTCTGCAGCAACGAACGCTTGATGCTGGCTGAGTCTTGCAGCTTTCCTAAGTGTAGCGTTGTACGCAGGAGTTCGGTATACAGAAGTCAAACAGATTGGGACTCCTAAATGCTCCCGCAATCTATCCAGAATTAAGATTGTCGGTACAATATTGCCCCACCTCAAGCGTGGAGGTTCTCCATTTTTCTCACGATTGGTGTAAATAAGCAACTCGTGAGGCTTAAAGTGGTTAAGCCCGAGTTTAGCGATGAAATTTTCAAAAGTCATAGGAAATAATTGTGTTGATATCAACCCTCCTTGCTAGTAGTCTGTCAACATTGAAATGAAAGGTAAACCCGGCTTGTAGTAGTGCGATTTATCGCACGTCAACAACGGGCAATGAATTGCCCTACTACGAACCATCCATCAGTTTAGAGGTATCAAAGCAGTAGAGATTATTCTTCTTCAGATTGACCTTGGCCTTCAACGCTGCCATTTCCATTAGTGTCACTCTCACCTTTATTACTAACTTTTTCGGAATTGGTCGCGTTGTCAACAGTACTCGCCTTCTTTAGACTAAAAAAATCAAACAAATTAGCTACATTAGCACTAAATGTGAAAGCGTAAAAAATACCCCTTTCGCGGTTTGATTTGGTAAGCACCGTATTTCCATTTGGAAAATCAGTGCCTGGGCTATAACCATTAAGTCTTTTGACGGGGCCTATCATCCGCCCACAAGTAAAGGCCAGCAGGGAGTTCTTTGTATTGAAAAGAATGCTCGGGCCAACTACAACTTGCAAGTTTTCAACGACATTCGATCCATTAATACCAAAGCCTGCACTCAAGGCAAGGCCTGCTGTAAAATCTTTGAATTTTGAAGAGGTTAACAGAGGCACATGAGCCAAATTTCCAAACGACGCGGCAAAATGCCCTTGAGCCTCTTTTACAATTTTTTCATCGCGCTCAACGTAGGATTCATCGACTAAATCACTCAGAAAGATCCCTGTTGTGAAAACTATGCCTGATAATTTCGTTCCGTTTGTCTTTGGCTCCGCAATCTTATCAGCGTTTGCAGTTTCCTCAGCGATCACTCCACCTTGAAGTTTAGCCAGATAGACAAAAAGTACCAATAAGAGGATAATTTTCGATAGAATGTTCCTCACCTTGTAACTCCTTTTGAATTGTAGAATAAAGTGGCATAACGCAGACAGCTTGGCACAACATAATTAACCGAAATAATGCCAAATCAAAAATAAATCTGCCTTATAGAGATTTTGAAACGTTATGGAACATCCGCATGTCCGATGGGAGAACCATAAATTGCCCTACTACGAGCCAGTTTTCTATTTCTGACAGGCGTTTATTTACCAATGGTATAACACACACCCAGCAAAACCCCACTGCAACAAAAAAAGCCCGCGCCGAAGTGCTTCGTGCAGGACAAAGCGCGCGCAGGCATAACAAAGATAGAGCGACCCTGAAGGCTATACTATCTTGTGAAATATAATACTTAGTTAATGTTAAGCGGGGGGGGGGGTGTTAACCATGCAGATAGCATAGTTAACCCTGCGTTAATAATACGCGGAAGCAACGAACAACCACAAAAGCAGCGCACAGCGTCTGGTTGATGCGCGGGGAAAGTCGTTTTGGTAATGTTAGTATGGATACGTCTACTTTGCATTTTTGTTCGCCGGACATTCGATTTTCAGGTTTCGGTGTTGAAATACGCGGAAATACCGGATTTCGTCTCGGAACAGACGAAATCCATTCCTTGCATTACATTGCCAAAAACCCCAAAATGTGTTCGTAGCAACTTGGGTTATAATTAGCCAATTTTCATTTTATTTCAATATTGGATTATAAAACTATATCCAACTGAATATATTATACGGTACTTTTACAAAAAAAGCAAATAATTTAACCCCAGAGGTATTTATACTAAACTTTGGACAACTTCTGTCCAAAGCACGCGCTGTTTCCACCGCATTTTGCGTGTTTTCTTCGCATTATAGTCACAAACGCAACTCACAGAAAAATAAACGTTGATGCAGCGATGCCCAGCCCTGTAAGGGCGAAATGTTTATAACGCGAGTTTGATAAAAGAGATGGATTCTTGTAGGTTGGGTTGAGCGGTAAAACCATAGGTGCATTTTCGCTATACACAGCCTTCTGTTCTTGAATCACCCGTTGAGGTAGATAAGTTTAGCGAAACCCAACATCCGAGGCGGTGTGGGTCTCATGATGCGTTGGGTTTCACTCGGTTTTGGTGATTTCAGGTGTCTCTGTTTCCTTGAAAACGCTGTGCTGTGTGCGATTTTTAGGAGGTTTCCGTTCAACCCAACCTACAGGACGCTTCAATTTTTATTTTCAAGCTCACGTGTACAGGTTCGTTGGGTGTACCGGTAAATTTAGAACTTAGGTTGTCTTTTAACGCGAAATAATATATACTATTGACAAATCGCATACTAAAACTAATATTCTGAGGTGTCGCGCTCCACTTTCTACGACAACAGTAACGGAGGCAATATCATGGCATATATCAAGATTCCAAAAGGATGGGAGATCCCCGAAAATCAGGTAACCCCTGAATCAGACTATATTAACCGTCGGAAATTTATCAAAAATTTGGGATTAGGGAGTGTCGGCGCTTTGTTGTTTTCCAGCACAAACGCCTGCGCGCAAAGCAGCGCGCTTGAGAAACAGTTAGAACCCTTCCGTTCGCAAACGCTTGACGCGAAAAAAAATGAAAACTTCACTGTCGAAAGACAGATGACCGACGAAATCGTCGCCGCTACCTACAACAATTATTACGAATTCACGACTTCTAAAAGCACTGTTTGGAAACGAGTCGAAAAATTTAAAACGCGACCTTGGGAAATCGAAGTCTCAGGACTCGTCGAAAAACCGATGACCTTAGATGTAGATGATCTCATCAAACAGATGCCGATTGAAGAGCGGATTTATCGGTTCCGTTGTGTCGAAGCGTGGGCAATGGTCGTACCTTGGGTCGGTTTCCCGATGAAAGCGTTGCTTGAGAGAGTGCAGCCGAAAGCCGAAGCCAAATATGTCCGTATGGTCACATTTTTGGATCCGGAGATGGCACCGCAACAAAACGATTTCCGACTCCCGTGGCCCTATTATGAAGGACTTACACTCGCCGAAGCGATGAACGATCTGACGTTACTCACCGTCGGTATCTATGGACACATTTTACCACCGCAACACGGCGCACCTATCCGACTCATCGTGCCTTGGAAGTACGGCTTTAAAAGTATCAAATCCATCGTTAGTATTGAACTAACGGACAAAAAACCGCGCACCTTCTGGAACACAATTCTCCCAAGAGAGTATGGTTTTGAAGCAAACGTGAACCCGAATGTCCCACACCCACGATGGTCACAAGCCCGTGAACGGATGATCGGAACCGGAGAGAGACTCCCGACGCTGATTTACAACGGCTACGGAGCGTCTGTCGCACACCTCTACAAATAAGGAAAAACATGAAAAAAAAACAGACAGCTGCGGAAACTTTTCTATACGTGATAGGTCTGGTTTCACTACTGATATTATGCACAGGGTGTAACAATCTATCTGCGCTTCTCCCTGACGACAGGCAAAACGAACCTGAACCTGTCTCCATTGATACAAACGTCGTGACAGCCAATACACGATTCGGCTTTGACCTATTCAACGAAATTCGTCAGACAGAGGAAAATAAAAATATCTTCATCTCGCCGTTGAGTGTTTCCATCGCCTTAGCCATGGCGTTGAACGGTGCCGCAGGCGAAACCGAGCAGGCGATGACCAACACGATGCACCTCCAAGGTCTTGACGCCGAATCGATTAACGTCGGTTACGCGGGGTTGCGAGGCGCGCTTCAAACGTCTGACCCAAAAGTGACACTCACGATAGCCAACTCACTCTGGGCACGCCAAGGTGTTCCGTTCAAACAGGATTTTCTCCAACGAAACACTGAATACTTCGGCGCGGAGATCGCAACACTCGACTTCATGGATCCAAACACTTTAATCACAATTAATCAGTGGGTAAATACCAACACGAACGGCAAAATCCCGAAAATCCTTGATGAAATCAACGCCGACTTGGTGCTATTTCTGATTAACGCCATCTATTTTAAAGGGACCTGGCAGACAGAATTCGACCCAGCACACACACGGGACGGAACTTTCCATCTCGCAACCGGTGGTGAAAAACAGGTACCGATGATGACGCGGTCGGGGGACTACCCGTACTATGAAAATTATGAAGAGAAGTTTCAAGCGATTAGCATCCCTTACGGCGACGGACGGATGAGCATGTACGTCTTCCTTCCGTACCGCGAATCTGACCTCAACGCCTTTTTAGAGGGTTTAAACACCGAGAATTGGGAAAATCGGATATCGCAGTTTCGCGAACAAGAGATATTCCTGAGCATACCCAAATTCAAGTTGGAATATGAAAAAACGCTTAATAATCCACTGCAATCTCTCGGTATGGAGATTGCGTTTGCAGCAGGGTTAGCAGATTTCAGTCGGATGGCAGATTTGGATAGGTTAGGCAAAAACCTGTATATCGGCGAAGTGCTTCATAAAGCCGTTATCGAAGTTAATGAAGAGGGTTCCGAAGCCGCAGCGGTAACCAGTATCGGGATTCGCGCAACCAGTGCCCCCCCAGAATTTATTGCAAACCGTCCGTTCTTCTTCGCGATTCGTGACAACGAGACAGAGACTATCCTATTTATGGGGACTGTTGTGGACCCTTAGATCGTAACCTATGAAAATCTTTGTTTTTCTTCTCTTACTGCTGCCCATATTTTCAGTGTCTGCCACGTGGGAATCAGTAGAAAGTACGCACTTTCGAGTCTATTATCGAAACGGCACGGTGGATCCAACGTCTATTCTTCAAAGTGCAGAAGACTTCTATGCCGAACTGCCAGAACTAACAAACCATATTTCGACAGGAATAATTGACATCTGGGTCTGCGACACACAAGAGGATTTTCAGGCTTCCGTTCATGCCCCGATTCAGGATTGGGCGGTTGGATGTGCCTTTCCGTTGAGTCGGCGCATCGTTATTCAAAACCCAAAACACATCGCTCTCGCAAAACTCCAACTAACGCAAGTCCTCCGCCACGAGATTGCACACGTCCTCTTTGGGCAGTGTACTCGCAAAGCCGTCAAAGAAATCCCGTTATGGTTTATAGAAGGCATCGCCATCTATCTCTCTGAAGAATGGGTGCCAAGCCGACACGAGACCTTACTAAAGCATATTTTCTCGAAGTCTATCCTACCACTTCAAGAACTGACAAGAGGTTTCCCATCTTCGCAAGTTGGCGCGGATTTGGCGTACGCACAAAGCCAAGACGCACTGCGCTGGCTGGTTGAACTCAAAGGTAGAGACGGACTATTCGCGATTATCGCAGAACTCCAAGCAGGTAACAATTTCGAGACTGCTTTTGAAACCGTAATCGGATGGGACCTTGTCACTTATGATACGCTCTGGCGTGAATCATTATCAGAGCGCTACCGATGGGCATCTCTTTTCTCTAACGACTACTTTTTGTGGGGCGGACTCGGTGGACTCGCACTCCTCGGCTACCTCGTCTCTCGGAACCGCAGGCAGCGACATCTCAACAAACTCGCACAACAGGAAGAAACCGTAGACGCATTTTTTAGGACTTAGCACGATGAACACCTCTATTATTTACGCTGCTGTCTGCCTTATCTGCTTCGTTTCCGTAGCGATAGCAGCCCCTAAACAAATATCGCAGCACCCAGGCAAACTTACACGCGACGGACATGTCGTTATGCTACCTGACCACGGCACCATTTATATCGTTTCCGACCTGCATGCAGATTGGGACGATTTCAACCAGTGGCTGCGACTCACAAACCTCGTCCCCCGGATCCAAGCAGGTGAAGACGTTTACGGGTTGATACTCGGGGATGCCGTTGACTACAAACCTGACGAACCGAGGCATCCGCCTTACGGCGATACACAAATCATTGACACGGTCATAGAACTCCGAAGACAACTCGGCGACAAAGGCGACAGACTGATCTATATCCGAGGAAACCACGAATTTGCCGCCGCAGATGCTTATGCAATGCTCAAGAGACAAGGAATGACAACACAAAACAGGGATCAATTTATCCGTTCATTGTACAACAGTCCACTCGGCTCCTACTATGAACAGTTCAATTTCATTGAGCGGATGACAGACACACACTATGAATTCCTTATGAACCTGCCAACTGTTGTCATCGCAGAAAACGGTTTCGTCGGTATACACGCCGGTCCACCGCGTTCTATCATGAACCTCACAGACCTTATTGATCCAAGTCCGAAAACTCTCGACGAAATTCTCTGGCATCGTCCTGCTATCGCGTCCAGCGGCGGATATACCTTAAAACATATTGATAAATTTCTCAAAGCCATCCACGCCAACCTTCTTATCGTTGGACACACCCCGATTCAATACTTTCCTGCCAAAAATGTCAGAGACGGTATCGCCACATTTGGAGATAAACAACTCATCTTTTCAACAGGCTACAGTGGGTCACCCGGCGTACCAACCTATATTGAAATTGATTTGGCAGAAACATATCCGTCCGTACACACCCTAAAGTTAGGGGTCAATATTCATCACCTTTACGACAAGACAGAAAACCCGCAAATAGATTAAAAGTCACATCATGCGACCACTCATTTACATTATGACCCCGCTCCTGATCCTCACCATCCTTCTCGCCTCTCGCTTTGTAACGTGGGACGCGATTAAAGGCGTCGATCGGCAAGCACAGATACACGCTCAAGAGGGAACCGCATCGCTTAGATCATGGGAACTCCCACAGGCAATAGAGGCGTTTACACGCGCGATTGAAATTGAACCGAGATATGCCGAAGCCTATGTGAAACGCGGACTCGCCTACTACCGTTCTCAACAGTACGAACCCGCTATCGCAGATTACACCGAAACATTAAAACTCAAAAGGTATCAAGCCGATGCATACGCAAGCCGAGGTGATGCCTACCAATCGTTAGGCGACATGCAGCGCGCGATTCAAGACTACTCCGCTTCACTGAAACAGAGGCGTAGCAACTCTGTTATACAGAAACGCGCAGAAACCTACTTCAAACACGGAGATGTCCAAAAAGCACTCGGTGATTACGATGATCTGATTAAACGAAAACCCACGGCGATGGCATATTACGGACGCGGTAACGTTTATCTCCAACTCGCTATCCGAGGCAATGAGGACCGTTTAAAACCCGCACTATCAGATCTAGATCAGGCGATCGCTCTCGAACCACGTTTCGCAAGGGCATACATCTGCCGAGCACAGGTCCACGCACAGTTCGGGGATCAGACATTAGCAAACCGAGACTACAATCACGCTATCGGACTCTTGACGGATGCGATCCAGAAACAGCTGATGCTAACACTCACAAAAAACATAGGCGTGTTTTGAGTTTTTTCTTGAAAATACCCGAAAATTGTGATATACTTTAAGAGGAACGTCTTTAGCATTTCGCTTGACTTTCCACTGCGTTTATAATCAGAATCATTCTTATCGCTCGACGATTTGCAAATTAGAAATTTACTCTCATTTCGGAATCTATTAGGACTTACGCAGCCCCTTTGCCTGCGGGGTTTCAAACCCCGTATGCAGGGTGTCACACGCCCGTTATCATGGGAAATCGCGTAAGTCCTGTCTATAAACAGGAGGCTAACAAGATTAATATGACCGGAGATGCATTGGGTTTAATCGAAACAAGAGGCTTGGTCGGCAGTATTGAAGCTGCGGATACGATGGTGAAAGCAGCGAATGTCCAACTTGTCGGTTACGAACAAGTCGGTGGCGGGTATGTAACTGTCATGGTACGCGGTGATGTCGGCGCAGTGCAAGCCGCAACGGATGCTGGGGCTGAAGCCGCCGCACGTGTCGGTGAAGTCGTCTCTGTACACGTGATTCCGCGACCACACGCTGATGTTGAAACGATTTTAAAGAAAGCGTAAACGTTCACCTTGCCTAAGAACTTTCGAAACAACCTAACAAAAAAGGCGAATCACAGATGCCAGACCGTGCCCTTGTAGAACTTATTACCCGCCGTGTCGTGAACAGATTGACGACGGACCAAGCGTGTAGTGGTTGCGCTTTGAGGAGCTGTGACCCCGGAAACCGCGCATGTGATACCGTCACACAGCAACAGCAGATTCCCGTCGGCGTTTCAGCACGACATGCCCACGTAACACAAGAACATCTTGAGATTCTTTATGGTGCTGGACACCAACTCACCGTCTACGCACCGCTCTATCAGCCCGAAGCGTTCGCCGCTAATGAAACTTTGACCGTCGTCGGAAAACGGATGCGGGCTATCGAAGCCGTACGGATACTTGGACCCGTCCGGGATTACTCACAAGTTGAAGTCGCACAAACCGAAGCGATTCGGCTCGGACTCAATCCACCGATCCGAGATTCAGGCGACCTCACTGGGGCTGAACCGATTACACTCGTCGGACCCGCAGGAAGTATCTATCTAAAAGAAGGTGCCATCTGTGCTACACGGCACATCCACATGACACCAAGCGATGCCGACGCACGCAATATCCGAGAGGGTGAACTCCTAAAAGTCCACTTCCGAGGTGAACGTGCCTTGACCTTTGAAAATGTTCGACCTAAAATCTCTGCAGATTACGTGCTTCAAATGCACTTAGATACCGACGATGCCAATGCCGCCGGATTGAAAGGTGGTGAACCTGTTGAAATCGTGCGGTAGGTTCCCCAATTGCAAAACAATATGAACAAGGAACTGATTGACCAGATCAGGAAAATCGTAGAGCAGGTACTCGAAGAACACGCATCTACGGATTCGCAGGCTGCTGACGAGAAACAACTCCTCGCAATCTTCGGCGCGACACATCTCGAATTAGATGAACCGATCCAGCAGCTGCAGACTTGCATACAAAACGGATGGAAAATTACAATAATTTTATCCGATCTCGCAACTAAAGTTTTAAATCTCGAACCGATTCATGCAGCCTTTGGTGAAGAAAACGTTCTACAAGAAAATAGCCTAACTGAGATACCGACTTTCGTTGACACCTACCAGCAAATTGTGCTGCCTGTTTTCTCACACCCGATGGCAGCGAAACTTG
This sequence comes from Candidatus Poribacteria bacterium, assembly GCA_022820835.1. GTDB lineage: Bacteria > Poribacteria > WGA-4E > WGA-4E > WGA-3G > WGA-3G. Next base: position 56,309 of record JAJEET010000125.1, on the reverse strand, counting down.
CATTAGGATTGATGGACACACCGGCTACTTACCTCGTGTATGAAGCACTATCAAGAGGAAAAACAGTCATAGCGGTCTCCGATTCACTTAAGCGGGATAAGGCATCTCAACAAATTAATGCTATTCAGGTCGAATATGTAAACGTTTTGTCCGAACTCGGCGTTCAATTGGTACCTATGATACAGATCGCCGAGTCGGTTAACAACAGAACAAGCGACTCATCCACCAGTTTGGACGGATCTCTGATTAGCGCATCGACTATTTCAAATCTGGACGCAAATGTGCGAGAATTGCTCTACGGAAAACAGACAATTATCACACCACTTGCGCGTGAACAGGCAAAAAAGAGAGGTATCAAACTGATACCGAAGCGTTAAGAAATCTCAGATGTGTTAGGTACCATCAGTATTCGCAAAGAGTCTATCCACAACTAAACCGGGAATTGCGATCAGAATACCGAAATCATAGCTAAAATAGATTGAGGTTAACGAGAAATCGCTCAACCTCGATTAATCCTTGACAATTTTTGGAGAAAATTGTATTATTTTTACAATAACTATGAAACTAAAGTAAGTTGTTCACGCGGCACAGCGCGCAACGGGTTAAAAAGCCTGTCGGTAATGCCACATGAAGGACATGACATAGAGGAGAACTCTCTCATGAAAACCCGGATTTCGACTTTAAGCGTAGTATGCCTCATCAGTTGTTTTGTAATCGCTGGGTTGTCAACCCTCGCGAATGCGGACTATGACTATTATGCAGACCGATTAAGTCGCGAGCACCGCATCGCAAGCGATGTTGATGAATGGATAGAACGCGGGAATGCCACAATTACTGCCAGTCCACGGTTTGAGGACGGTGTTCGGCTCACCGCTTGGGCAAACGACGCTCAAGACGCAGACAACTACGAATTCGCAATCGCCAGCGCGGTATATCTGTTTGAGATTCCAATAGGAACACAATACATTGAAGTCTTGGTACGCTACCGAGGCGAACCGCATCGACTTGAAATTGAAGACTATGAAGAACCGATCGCAGGACGCGCATGGATCCGTAATACCAAACGTGAGGCTACGCGTCGCGGCTACTACGATGAAAACGCTAAAGAGACACGGTACGGCGATACTTTTGTCCTAAGAGCAAAAAATCGCTCCGAACATATTAAGATCCCGGCAGCCGGCCACGTCGAAGATGGATGGATGGAACTCCATATTGTCGCCGAAGGCGGTGAGCAAATAGATGTAGAATACCTTGAGGTATCCACATATCGCAGGCAACCAAAAGTTAGAGTGATTCAACGCTACACACCAACCTATCACTGGCGGCCGTGGCATCGTTATACATACCTCTACTTTTACGACGGGCCCATCTATTACACGACAGACTATGACTACTATCTCCGATGGAGCTACCCGATCTACGATCACCACTATCTCTCAATCCGTTCGCATTATGGCGGGTATCTCGGACGCTACCGCGGCTACTATCCACGTGCCTACTACCGCAACTATTCGCCGTATTACGGTTCCTATAGTGCCTATCACGGCACACCAAAAGTCTATCAACGGCGGACACAGTTGAATCGGTGGAGTGCCCAACACGAAAAGACACGTCAACAGTACAGTCGCAGCAGGTTGTCAGCAAATAACCGAAGACAGGATCGCGGAGCCGTCCGGCGGAGCGTTCACACGACGCTCGAAAATCACCGGATACAGACACCAGCAACAACAGAACGGGTTGCACGTCAGTCGATTATCGCGCAGAAACGGCGCGCGACCGCCTCTGCTTCAACACTCCGTCAAAACAGAGTAAGGCAGAGTCTCTATACCTCACAGAATACAATTAGTAAACAACGGCGCTCTACGACCACAACACAGAATCTGAGTCGTTACAAAAGTTCCACTCAGACACAACGGACCACCCCGCTTTACAGACGTTCAAGTACTTCAACGAACAAGTCGTTATCTTCAAGCAGAAGTAGCACTTCGCGCCCAACGTATAGAAGCACAACTTCAAGTTCGCGTACACGCGCAAACAGCTCAACGACAAATTCGTCGCGTGAAAAATCCAGTGTCCGTAGTTCAAGTTCATCGAGTTCACGCACCCGCGTCAGCAGCTCATCTTCTACAAAGACACGCTCACGTCCGACAACATCAAGCTCAAGCACATCGCGTAGTCGTTCAAGTAGTTCAGACGATGACGACGATGACGATCGAAGTCGGACAACGGAACGCACGAAGCGGAGACGCTAATTAATTAGGAGTAGCACAGGCTTCGTGAAACTCTCTACAGACGCGAAGCCTACATAATCAGATGCGATTTCTGCTAATCATCGCGCTACTGTTTTTCAGCCTCCATGCCAGTTTCGCGCAGGAGGCTGAAAACAACGCTGAAAACAACATAGAAACCACACAAAAAACACCTGAAACAGCGGAACCGGTTAAACTTGCTTCGCCTATCGGTGCAATGGTCCGTTCCGCATTTGTTCCCGGATGGGGACAGTTTTACAGTGGCAGCTACTACCGAGGCAGCCTAACGGTCTTAGGCATCGGTGGGTCTATCGTCGGTGCATTGTTGGCGCAGAACTCTTTTAATAATCGGTACTTGGTTTATGAAGATATGGTTTGGAGCGGTTTTCATAGCGAAAAAGAGATCTTAGAAAGTTACGAATACGCAAATCAGCGTTTCAAACTCCGGACATTTTTTATGTATACCGGTATCGGTCTTTGGCTCTACAGCCTTATCGATTCTTATGTGAGTGCCAACTTTAACAACGCGACGACCCTGATTCAATCTATCGAACAGGACGCACGAGATATTGAAAATTTGGGGATTGAAATCGGTGCGACCCCTACACGTCTTTATTTAGGTATTGTTAAAACCTTTTGAATTTAAGGAGTAGACTTAACTATGTTCAAGATTTTCGCCAAAATCGCCAAAATTAGCGGCGTACTCATCCTACTGATAGGCTTCATGGGGTGTGGAGATGCCGATAAAGTCGGTCAAATTCCAGCTGAAGAAATGCTGCAAATTAGCAGCGTCCTGGACCAGTGGCGGGAAGGCTATGAAACAGAAGATGTTAATACCTACATTGGCACCTTCTGGGAAGAAGGTTTTCTCTATGTTTCCGATATGGGAACTGACGGGGACAAAACAGACGATGTAGAATTTGACGATATTCGACAGGAACGCGCCGCCGCAACTCGCGTCTTTGAACGGTTTCAAGACATCGAAATAGAACTCTCATCACCGCCAGAAGTCTCCATGAATGATGATGGCACAGAGGCGGAGGTACGGAATCACTACAGAATCCAATTTTTCGTCTCAGATGGTTACGCACTTGAGGGTGGATATAGCGGCGCATACGCCGAAGGAGACAACATCTTTATCTTTGAAAAGAGAAATGACGAATGGCGTATCGCTGAATGGCACGACGAAGCCTTCAGCGAAGAAGAAATCCGTATCGCCAATAATCTATAGGTGAAAAAATAAGGAGGGCTATTTCTACCCCATAGCATGGGAGAAATAGCACACATTCATGCCGCAACAGGAGGAACACCTACGCGATTACCTTCAACTCATACGAAGGCATGACTTCACAATCTGTCTAAGTGTACTATTGGTGTTAGGGATTGCCCTAATCGTTTCGCTCCGTTTACCGAAAACTTATACCGCCTCCACTTTAATATTATTCGTCCAACCCAGCGCTACACCCTCACTCTCTTCAACCAACCTATTTCAAAATGTCCTCTCCGGCGGTGTTGACCGACGTGAGATGGAAACCATCAGCAGACGATTTTCTACCGAATCAATGCTTAGCACAGCAATCGTGAACCTTGAAGACAGCGGATACACAGATGCCGTCGCTCTTTTACCACCCGTTGGTAAACTCAAACAATTGCTGAAGGCACAAGTAAACCCAAACTCCGATTACATCAATATTTCCATTGATTTGACTGAGCAAGAAGGGGGAGAACGCAACGCAGCACTCTTCGTCAACCAACTCACAAAAGATATGCAAATATTGCGGAGTGGCGATGAAGAAACTAAACTTAGCAAACGTATGGAGTTCCTCAAAAGTAAACAACAAGACATCGAAACACAAATACACGGAGAACTACAGGATCTTCTAAAATTTGTTCGCAAAAACGGCAGCCCAGAAACTTGGGTCCCTATGCTGACGAACCTGTTGGAACGTAACGCCAGTGTCCGAGAAAAGATTGAAACGAATCAACAGCAACTTCACATAGCGCGCGCACACATCGCGTATCTACAAGATCAACTCAAACAATTACCACCGCGGACGCAATTATCAGAAACCACCGCTCACAATCCGGTTTGGCTCTTTCAGCAGGAGAAACTCTTTAATCTCGAATCGCAGCGCGTCGCGGATAGAAAAAAGGTCGGCAAAAACGCATCTGAGCTGGAAGGGCTTAACGCACAAATCGACGAAATAGAAAAAAAGAACAAAGACATACCACCGACAACCACTACGACTACCTACGGCACCTCTTCTCATTATACCTATATACAAAATCAGTTGACAACGTTCGTGCCAACCTTAGCAAGTTATGAAAACGCCGAAGAACGTCTCAAACAGGAACATGAAGAGCTAAAAACTGAACTGGCGAAAGCACTCGAACAGATCCCTGAAAACTATACGCTCTTGACCCAGAGACGAGCCAAAATCCAGGAAATGACTATGATCGCCGAAGAAATAGTCAAGCGTTTGCTTGAGGTCGAAATATTATATGCCGAATCCAAGATGCCGAGCCGTCGGAACCAGATAGGGGGTATCGAAATCGTTGATCGTGCCTCACCACGGAAGATCCCTGTCAGCCCCCAGATCAAACTTATTCTTCTTATCGCGGGCATCGCAGGCCTGCTCTTAGGCGTTACAACTGCTTTATTCTCCGAATACTTCAACAAAACTGACGAAAACTAACAAATAACAAAATACAGAGTTAGGAAACACTTGTAGTCTCGATCTTCGGTTCGAGGCTTCACTTTTTTAATAACTTTGTAAAAAAAATGACATTTTTTTTTGAATTGTAGTATAATTATATCATGCTCAATAGGAATCGCTTATTTGCACATCCGTTAGCACTGTGAGGCAACGATTCTGTTAGCGTTCCACTGTCTTCAGGGAGATAGTAAACGCGACATAGAATTGAATCTCACATTGAAATACATTCTTTTTCTTTACTCTCTATTGCCACATTTATGCAAAGAATGTGAAAACGGATAAACCAGATTTCAGCGCGACCTTAAGACGGGCGAAACATCGAAAATAAAGTGGTACTGATATTAAACTTGAAAATATATCACATTTATGGTATGTTTTATCTCAAGTTTCACCTTAACGCGTGCTTTTTCTATTAAAAACTTGACAGAAATTCACATCAGTGCTACTTTAAAGGCTAAGAACAGTTTTGCAGGGATTTTTACCACGCGTTTCTCGCAAATTCCCGCAAAATAGACCCTTAATTTGTTGGAAGGAGACTCGCTGTTTCTCGCATCGCACAGTATAATTTGCACGTATCTGTTCGACAGTGGCGAAAAGTTAAGAAATTGCATACACACTACCTTTACACAACGCAATTTTCAAACTTTCGTTTATAAGACAAGCAGTTTTCGTCCATTTTCAAGGTTTTTCATCGGAAACCTGGGGCACTCGGAACAATCAACAACCTATTTTAATTGTAACGTTGTCCCCCAAATATCCGATTCATTATTTCCAAGGAGGAAAAACAAAATAATGAACAGGCTAAAACAATCAATTGATGTTTTACTTGTAGCGACCTGTATCCTGAGTGCTTTCGTGCTTTACGGTTGTGGAGCACAGAGTCTTGGTCCACAAGAACCCCTATTACCAACGATTGAGGGGAGTTCAAAATTCTCAGCGCGTTTCCAGTTAGAAGAAGAACCACAATTCTTCTATGACCTGTTCGGAAAAGAGCTGCTTGAAGGTAATGAGGTCTATAACTATCGGGAACAGAAAGAGTTCGACCAGAACGGCGAATTGTTCGTCGGTTGGACCGGCCAGCTTGATAGTGAAAGATTCTCAGCACAATTGGATAGAACAGTCTTAACTGAAGATAGTTACCGTGGACGCTATACCGAGTTTGCTATCGGTGATAGCATGCGCTTCAAGCCGTCAACGCTATTCCCGAACCGCTACATCCTCTATAAAACAGAGTTTGACGGATTCCGATGGGATATTTCTTTTGCCCAAGAACGGCACCTTTTCACACTTATCAACTCCCGTATCTCGAACCCAGTTCAACTCTCAGACGCAGCGGCGAACCTCGCACCGACGCTCGGTCGTCGAAACGGTCTTAACGAAGATGCCGGTTTAAGGCACATTGAAAACGCACGCCTCGTCGGATTCCGTGCACAAGGACTCTTAGGCGACATCTTCCGCGTCGGGTTCACTTACGTCAATCTCCATAAAGAACACCCCGAACGTGTTGAAAATCCACTCATGGGTACCGTCGCAAACACACCGCCAGAATCCATCTCCGTTGTCTTCCGTGACGACTCACCCGAAGACAATCATGGAATCGTCACCGAATTCTCCGGTTTCAAGGAAGATTTACATGGTGATAATATTCAGGGTGGTGTCGGTGCAGCTTTCAAAAGCATGAAAGTTACAATCGTGACACAAGCTTTGGAAGAAGTTGAACCCTTAACACCCCAAGAAATTGAAGACGGTGTTATTCCACCAGAACCGCAGACACTGCCAGCAGAAACCCAAACGATTGATGTCAGTGTTACTGATGTCATCCCGATACCTGTCGGTGGACTCCCTTCTACCATCATTGATGAAGATCCCGAGTGGAGGATTGTGGAAGGTTTCAACAAAATGAAAGTCGTCCTCGTTTTCGTCGATCCAGACGGCATACCTTCTCCTGAAACCGCACAACTCGTTTCTGAAGGCGCAATTGAAATTGAGGCGGACCCACGCACCGTTCAGTCCGTCAACTTTGAAATGGTTGTCGCTGGCGATTACAACATTGCCATAATCGGCTCCAGTGCAGCTAACAGAGCCGAGTCAGATCCAGAAATCCAAGAATGGATTAAAACCGAAGATGGACACATCCAGATGCCCTATCGGGATGTTATTGAAGCACCGGGGAACTACGGACAGTCTTCAGATTACACCAGCAACCGATCGGAGCAACAGCACCAACCGAGTACCTGGACAGGTGAAGGTAGACCGCGTAAAATCAGTTATCGCTATGGTGCAGCACGTGCGGCACTCCTTTACGGTCTCGACTTAGAAGGAACTGTCGGTAACGTCTTTGTCCGAGCGCACTACTCCATTAACGGTAAGTATAAGCAGTACCCCACCATTCCGAAAGATAAAGTCGGGTTTAGCCGGATCACAGAAAGTATCGAAGGCGAAGATGGTGAGGAAAGCACCGGCATCTCCATTGATCCAGTTACTAACTTACCCGTAGATGCTAACGGAATACCCACCTACTCTGAAACTGAGGGTGAACGATTTGAGGCGATGTTAGGCGGCGATGGAACCGACGAAGACGGCGACGGAGCCTTGGCAAGAGAAACCGCATGGTTCGTCCAACTCAAATCTCGGTTCGGCAAGTTATACCTCGAAGGGGTCTACTACCATATTGACCCTGGGTACACAACGACCTACCTCAATTTCGGCTCTAACAGCGACAGAGATCAACCCTACTCACTACCACGGACACCTGAATCAACATCCGAACAAGACCCGTGGGACGAAACCAATTACGCCCTCATTGAAGATGATGATGATGATGACGACTGGCCCGATGACATCGACTTCGACGGAGTCCTACCACGCGCCGATGACAGAGACCAAAACGGTGTCCTGGACTTCCAAGAAGATTTCCTTATCTTTGATGCGGATCCGCCGGTCTTCACTGACCTCGTTGACTTGAACAATAACGGAACGATTGATTCTCTTGAGGACGATTTTGAACCGCAATATGAGTATGGAGTCGATAGGGAAGGATACCATGTCTTCGCTGAATATGATCTCCTTGATAACCTTTCACTCAAAGTCGGATGGCTCAACGAAAACGAAATTTCAAGCCGACGACAGAATGACTCCAAATACCTACACATCACATATCAACGGGATATCCCGGACTTTGGAACCATACTTTTCCAAAATCGTTTCGTCCGTGTTCAAGACGATATCCCAGACTACACGATTACATTGCGTGTCGGTGAATTGGAACCCGTCCAAATCTCTGACGAACTCGATTTCTACAATGCACGTGTGAATACAACAACGCTCCAGTTCCTCTACACCGCTGTCCCGAACCTCACACTCGAAGCGAAGTTCCTCGTTGTCCTGCAACATCAGTATGAACAGGACGCGGAAGAAGCGATCTTCTTAGATGTTGAGGCACCAGACCCTGAAAACTTAGATGATCCGCTTACGGCTGATCAGCGCGTCGATTTCATGGTACCGGATGAACAGGTCCGTTCAAGTGGCGATAGGCGCGAATTCCCGTTCTACCCAGACCACGGAATTAACGCACTTGACCCAGAGGATACCGGATTAATCTACGATGCCAATAACTGGAAAACGCGTCGCTACCCAGAGCGAGACATTCGTAATCAACAGACGATCCTCAAGGCAAGATACGAGATACCTCTCGGTGAACTGCCTTTCGTCGATAGAATCGGTGAAGACCTAACCTTGACACCGATGGTTAAGTACATCTGGGATCGCGCATTTGACCGAAGTGCTGAAGAAATCGGAGACGCACTCAACCCACGACTCTTCGTCCCAACTGATAATGAACCCGTCGAATACCTACGCTTCAACCGCAGAAGCCGTGAAGACGTACTCGGTGTCCGGCTCGACTATCAGTTCTCACAGCGGATGAATATCCTTGGCGGTTTCCAATATCGGAAGTTCACCAACCGCGATAATAACTTCAAAAACTATTTAGCAAACTTCGCAGAAGATGAAGATGTCCCCGTACTCTTCCGACCGGATTTGCGAACAAGAATCTTTGAAGTCCAAGCAATCAACCGTGGTGAGTGGCTCGGATTCAACATTGTTATCCTCGCCGGTTATCGGAGAACCACCATCCTGCTTGATCACACGACGAGTAACACAACCTTCGTCCGAGCAATGATGGGTTTCTAAATGTTTTGACGTATCGCTGGACACTCCTCGTGTTCAGCGATACTGCGTTTAACTTAACTATATCGCCTGGGATGCTATTTTCGCTAACGTTCAAATACGCGCGTAACTTCTTAGGCACTCAGGTGTTTTTAACGAAAGATAGTATTACAATCGGAGTAGAAGAATCTATAGATATAGATACCAACTCCCATCCTGAAGATTCGCGTCGATGCACGCTCATATTTTTAAAAACCAAGTTGTTAAGGCACTGTTCCCGTGTTGTAGCCATACAACGCATTACGATATAACTTGTAGAAACTTGCCAAAACGTAATCGGCAAGTTATCCTAAGGAGGATCAGAACGAATGATTCGTTTTAGTTTCATTTTAACGTTAGTCGCTTGTGTCGGTTTGTCTACTGGCATCGTCTTCGCCCAAGATGATGGTGGTGCATCCGGCGGAACTGTCCGCGGTACGATCGTTGATACAACCACAGCACAGAGTCCAATTGAAGGCGTTGAAGTCATCATTAAAGCCAGCGGTGGAGAAGAATACACAGCAACAACCGATGTCAACGGGGATTATGAGAGATCAGGTATCCCGGCAGGTCGCTACCTCGTCAGTATCTACAAAGATGGATACGGGGATCGCGTTGGAAAAGCACTAACAGTCGTTAATGGCGGTGACCACCACTTTCCACTCAAGATGACCAAAAAAGACACCATCCTTACCTTCTTCCAGAAGTTTGGATTCGTCTTTTGGCCACTCGCCCTCTGCTCCGTCACAGCTCTAACATTCATTATTGAAAGGCTCTTTACGTTTGTCCGCAGCCGTTCACGAATCGGAACTGAAGAATTCATCGCCGGTATCACCGATTCACTTCGGAAAGAGAACATTATGGAAGCCGTCTCGACTTGTGAAGAAGCCGGTGGTCCACTCGCTAACGTGCTTAAAGCAGGGTTACTCCGTTACAGCCAAGCGCAGATCGAAGAACGCGACATTAGTAAAGAAGAAATTCAGGAAGCAATCGAGGAAGCAAGCCTCCTCGAAATCCCCGAACTTGAAAGAAATCTACCGGTCCTCGGTACCGTCGCAGTCGTTTCACCGTTGTTCGGTTTGCTCGGAACAGTTACGGGTATGATTAGCGCATTTACCACAATCGCACTCGAAGGTACAGGTGACCCGCAACAACTTGCAGGCGGTATCTCACAGGCACTTCTTACAACTGCTGCCGGTTTGACAGTCGCTATTCCGTGTCTCATTTTCTTCCAACTCTTTGACAGCTGGGTCAACAGGCACATGGTTGAGATTTCACAGGTCTCCACCGAAATTGTCAATCAGTTGATTATCGGCGAAGCTGGTAACGCCTAAACGTAAATCAGGACGGGCGAGAACGCATACTCGCCCGATCCTGACAACGCCGTAGCGTACTTATACACCAGCCCTAATCTCATTAACGAGAAAGGAGACTTAGAAATGCAACAAGTCGGTGAGGCCAAATTGAGTTTGCTTGCAACCAAACTAAGAGAACGCAAAGCACCAACTCTCAGTATGGCACCAATGATTGATTGCGTGTTCCTGCTCCTGATTTTCTTCATGGTATCAACAACCTTCTCGCCGATACCCGGACTCCGGGTGCAGCTGCCTCCTCCAGGTAAACCTTCACCGGACAAACCGAAAGGCTTGACAGTTCGGATCGCGAACCCAGAGGCAGGCGAGGATAGAGGAACTATGGTGCTAAATGATGTCGTCGTACTGGTTGAAGAAATGTACACTCAATTCATCAACGCACCTGACGAATCCAAAAACATGTTGATTATTCAATCCGAGCGGGACGTACTGCACGAACAGATTGTGCAGGTGATGGATATCGCAAAACAGGCAGGTATAGACAAAATCGGATTCGCTATCGTCGCGCGAGACTGATACCCCTTACGCGACATCAACCGTAATCCATTTTCTATCAAAGGAGAATTCTGATGGCTTTAAACATGGCTCGACGGAAGAAAACAGGCGATGACGATGATATTCCGATGGCACCAATGATCGATTGTGTGTTCTTGTTGCTCATCTTCTTCATGGTATCTGCTGTTATGAAAGTTCCTCCGCCTTTTACCGTCACATTACCCGATTCCTCAACGAGACACGAATTTACGCGGAAGAAATTCAACCTCTTCATCAACGGAGACGGTCGTATCTCTATCGACGACCAAGAAATGCTGACACTCGAAGACATGGAACTCTTTATCGCAGCACACGAAAACCAGATCAGCACATTGATTATCAAGGCGGATAAGCGTGCGAAGCACGGTGTCGTCATTGATGTGGTAGAACGTGCGAAAATGCGTTCGAGTAAAACAGAGGGGCTTGAAATCGCTTTCGCGGTGTCGGAAGAAGAGTGAGGACTACAACATAGTTAAAGTAAAAAAGGCAGCATTCGCTGCCTTTTTTTATGCTTTGCAGCTTCTACCGTTTTCGTCCTCTCCGCGATGCAGCTCTCCTTTTAAGTTTGACGGGTGCCGGCAGAGGTGGCGGCGGTGGCGTCACAACTTTCCAGAAGTACGCGAGGAACGCTTCCCAATTGGCAAGAATCTTCTCAGCGTGTTGACTACCCGTATACGCCGCGTGATTTTGTATAAGTGCCATTAGGTTCTTAATCTCCGTTTCACCCGCTACCTTTTCGATTTTCACCCAATCGGAATTGTACTTTTCCTCAAACTGCTGTTTCTCATCCAAGATGTATGCAATGCCACCGGTCATCCCAGCCCCAAAGTTTCTACCCGTTTCACCAAGAATTACGGCTGTCCCAGCGGTCATATATTCACAACCGTGGTCGCCGACACCTTCCACGACAGTCGTCGCGCCGCTATTACGGACACAGAACCGCTCGCCGGCTCTACCTGCCGCGTAAAGCGTGCCACCCGTAGCACCATACAATACCGTATTCCCAATAATCGTATTCTCATGGGGCTCAAACGACGCGGTCAACGCAGGTTTGATAACCAGCTCGCCACCTGCCATACCTTTACCGACATAGTCATTGGCTTCACCAGTTAACACGAACTGCACACCACTGATGCAAAAGGCACCGAAACTCTGTCCGGCACTCCCCTCAAAGTTGCACTGTATCGTTCTATCAGGTAAACCCGCGTCTCCATAACACCGTGCGATTTCGCCAGATAACTTCGCACCGACTGTTCTATGTGTATTACGAATCGCGTAAGAGAGTTGAATCGATTTTTTCTGTGCAATCGCTTCCTCTGTATCATTGAGAATCTGATCGTCAAGCGGAATGTCCTCTCGATCATTCCGTTCCTGTAAATGATAGCGAGGCTGTGTACCAGTCGGATCAGCAGGTGTCAGGATTTCGCTCAAGTTAAGCATCGCAGCTTTCGGATAATCCGCGAGGTCAATGGGTTCCAACAATTCAGGGCGACCAATAATATCATTCAAGGATCTATATCCGAGGTTCGCCAAAATAGCACGGACCTCGTTCGCCACACCGAGCATGAAGTTGATTACCATCTCTGGGGTACCGGGATACTTTGCACGAAGCGCGGGATCTTGCGTAGCCACGCCGACGGGACACGTATTCAGGTGGCATTGGCGCGCCATCACACACCCGGTTGCGACCATCGCTATTGTGCCGAAGCCGTACTCCTCGGCACCCAACATAGCGGCAATAACAATATCACGTCCGGAACGCATTCCACCATCCGCCCGTAAAACAACGCGATCGCGTAACTCATTCATCACAAGTGAGCGTTGTGTTTCCGCAAGTCCAAGTTCCCAAGGTGTCCCTGCATTCTTAATAGAACTCAGCGGAGACGCCCCCGTTCCACCTTCATGTCCGCTTATCTGAATGACATCCGCATATCCTTTTGCAACGCCTGACGCAATCGTTCCAACCAGAAATTCGGATACCAGTTTCACGGCGACTTTCGCCCGTGGATTCGCCTGTTTCAAATCATAGATGAGTTGCGCCAAGTCCTCAATAGAATAGATGTCGTGGTGCGGCGGCGGTGAAATCAGCGGAACCCCCGGCACAGAGTGTCGGATAGAAGCGATTTCAGCCGTCACTTTGTGTCCCGGAATCTGTCCACCCTCTCCCGGTTTAGAACCCTGCGCCATCTTAATTTCCAATTCCTTCGCCGAAATCAGGTACGTCGGTGTCACACCGAAACGTCCAGATGCTACCTGTTTAATAGCACTCGAGGCGAGGTCCCCGTTAGGCTGCCGTTTGAAACGTTTCGGATTCTCTCCACCTTCTCCACTCCCTGATTTCGCACCGATACGGTTCATCGCAATTGCTAAGGTCTCATGTGTTTCACGGCTCAACGCGCCAAAAGACATGCTACCCGTTGTAAACCGACGAACGATATCCTCCGCCGGTTCTACCTCATCAATCGGGATCGGTTCGCTCGGCTTGAATGCCAGCAGATCCCGCAAACTCACAGGTTCACCCTCCTCAACCGCATCAACATATTTTTCATAATCTTCCGACTCACCAGCTTTCACGAACTTGTGGAGCGATTTAAATACTGTTGGGTTGAACGCATGAAACTCACCGTTCCTACGGAATCGGAAATAGCCAGCCTCTTCAAGCGAAGCGTTGTCTCCGTTTTCTGAAAACGCCTTTGCGTGGAAATGGAGTGTCTCCATAGCGATCTCAGCAAACCCGATGCCACTTAAACGTGAGGTCGTACCCGTAAAACACTTATCAATCACCGTGGCATTAATACCGAGCACCTCGAAAATCTGAGCACCGCGATAACTTGAGACTGTCGATATCCCCATTTTCGCCATAATCTTCAGAAGCCCTTTTTCAACAGTCGCTTTGTAGGTCTCAATCGCTTTCGCTGCCGTGAACTCTTCAAGTTCGCCATCCTCAGCCAACTGAACAATCGTTGAGAAAGCGAGATACGGATTGACCGCCGCCGCCCCATAACCGATCAGCACAGCAAAATGATGTTCCTCCCTTGCACCTCCGGTTTCAGCGATGAGACTGACCTGCATCCGTTTTCCTTCTCGGATGAGACGATGATGCACAGCACCAACAGCAAGTGCCATCGGAATCGGTGCGGAATCACGATCAACATCCTTATCACTTAACACGAGCAGCGTTGTTCCCGTATCAACCGCTTCTGAAGCACGTTGACACAACGCCTCCAAAGCAGTCTCTAAACCTTCAGCACCAGAAGATACGGGGAAACAGACAGAGAGCGTCGCTATCTGAAAATCGGGGTTATTGAGATCCCGTAACGCCTGTAAATCCGCATTTGTCAAGACCGGCGACGGTAAACGGATGAGGCGAGCGTGTGCCTCGGTCTCCGTAAGTAGACTATACCGCTGTCCTAAGTAAGTTGTCAGCGACATCACCAAACGTTCTCGGATTGAATCAATCGGCGGGTTCGTTACCTGCGCGAAACGCTGCTTGAAGTAACTGTAAAGCAGATGCGGATTTCGAGAAATGACTGCCGGCGGCGTATCATCACCCATCGAACCGACCGCTTCCTTTGCTTCCGTTACCATCGGTTTAATAAACCGTTCAACATCCTCAGTCATATAACCGAAGGCTTTCTGATAGACAGGAAGTTGATCAGGAACAGTCTCCGTCACAAGCGAAGCCTCATCCGCTTTGCTGGATAGCGTTACAATACCTTTCTTTACCCATTCGGCATAAGGTTTACGCTTGGCAACATCGTGTTTAATTTCCGAATCTTTCAGTAGTTTTTTTTCTGCTGTATCAACAGCAATCATTTGTCCAGGTCCCAAACGCCCTTTTTCCACAACACAACTGTCATCAAGTTCAATAATGCCGACCTCGGACCCCATAATAACGATTCCGTCTTCAGTCACCTTATAGCGTGCAGGTCGTAAACCGTTTCTATCCAGACAGGCACCAACGACAACACCATCCGTAAACGCGACCGCCGCCGGTCCATCCCAAGGCTCACTGACACATGAGAGGTACTCGTAACAGGCTTTGAGGACATCCGGCATATCTGGAATCTGTTCATAAGCTTCCGGAATCAGACACATCATGGCGTGTAGGATATCGCGTCCAGAATGCGTTAGCAATTCCAGCACGTTATCCAAACTCATCGAATCACTGCCGTGTGGATTGATAATTGGGGCAAGTTTTTGAATATCTTCATTCCAGAGAGGGGACTGCAAATCGGATTCTCGCGCCCGCATCCAATTCTGGTTGCCCATTAAGGTGTTGATTTCACCATTATGTGCCAGCGTATGGAACGGCTGAGCGAGCCTCCATGTAGAAGAGGTGTTTGTACTGTAGCGTTGGTTGAAAACGGCAAGTGCTGCTTCAAAGTCAGAATCTTTCAAGTCGAGGTAAAATTGCGTGAGTTGCGGTGCTACCAACAGCCCTTTGTAGACAATTGTCCGATGCGAAAAGGAAGCGATATTAAATTCATCGAGTCCAGCAGCTGTGACACGATGTTCCAACTCTTTGCATATCAGATATAGGCGTTGCTCAAAAGCATCGTCTGTGAGTTGCTCTGGCCGCCCTATCAATACTTGCTGGATTTCGGGAAGGGTTTCCAACGCCTTGGTTCCAAGTGCGGAAAGATCCACCGGAACTGACCGCCATCCGAGAAGCGGAATGCCGTACTCCCGTAAAGCCTTTTCAACGAGTGCGCGTCCGTGCGCCTGTGCATCCTCATTACGCCGTGGCAGGAAAATCATCCCGACTCCCACGTCATTCATCGAATCTAACCGGACTCCGAGTTTCTCAAGTGCTTTTTTAAATAACTTCTCTGGAATCTGTGTTAAGATGCCTGCCCCGTCACCTGTTTTTGCGTCAGCCGCCACTGCGCCTCGGTGCGTCAAATTCGTGACCGCTTGCGTCGCCATCTTGATAATCTCATGGCTCCGACTCCCGAAACGGTTCGCGATAAAACCGACACCACAGGCATCTTTTTCATTTATATCGTTGTACATTTGCAAACTAATTCTCCATACATTCTTCTATGTTCTTTGCCTCAGCATTGTAGAGCAAGTTGTCTATTCGTCGTTTTTCGTATTTAATTTATAGGGCAAGGTTCACGTGCCTTAGCCATACACCTTTTTATCAAGATTACAATCAGATCGGAAAACGGACATCGCTTTCGGGGTTGGATGCGTCTGTCAACGACTTAATTTGGACGCAGACGGCTCATATCCTACCGAAAATAGCGCGTCCCAAGGCAAGAGAAAGCCTCTGGAATCAACAGAGATCCGCGATCGCATCAACGGTGATTAACGACCGACTTGGCGGGCTAACAGGATCCGGTTAACTTCTCAATTTGCAAGCCAAAACCGTTTGTTAGTACTAATATTATACCTTAATTCAAGCCAAAAGTCAAGTATATTCAAATTCCTTTAATACCCGACAGCACATCCATCACGCCTCGGATCCGAACCCGCAATCAGTGTATCGAAAGACGGATTGATAAAAATCGCTTGCCCACCTCCAAAAAAGGTGTTCCCCGATACGATCCGATGTCCCTGCTGTGCCAACCCGGCTTGCACATTCATCGGAATTCCCGCCTCTAACATTATCCGTGAATCGTCCAACACTCGGAACCGAGGCGCGTCTAAGGCACTCTGCACATCCATATTGAAATCAACGAGATTGCACACAAACTGTAAATGTCCCTGTGTTTGCATCTGTCCACCCATAACACCGAAGGCGACCAACGGCACGCCATCCCGGACAATCATGCCCGGAATAATCGTGTGCAGTGTCCGTTTATGCGGGGCAATACAATTCGCATGCATCGGGTCAAGCGAAAAACCGGCACCCCGATTCTGCAACATAATACCTGTCTCACCAGCGGTTATACCTGAACCGAAACCAGCAAAGAGACTATTAATAAAAGAGACAACATTCCGCTCACTGTCAACAGCACAGAGGTAAACCGTATCGCTGCCCATTGACGGCACACCCGCATTCGGTCCCGCGTGTGCACGTTCTGGTGAAATACGCGCGCGTTGGCTTTTCGTATAGTCGTTAGAAAGCAGTCCGGCTACCGGTACATCTACAAATGTCGGGTCTGTCACGTATTTGTAGAGATCCGCAAATCCCAATTTCATCGCCTCAATCGCGTAGTGCAGATGTTCAGAACTGTTATGTTCCATCGCACTGAGATCAAATCCCTCAACGATATTCAGCGCAAGCAGCGCAGCGATGCCTTGTCCATTCGGCGGAATCTCATAGACATCATAGCCGCGGTAATTCGTAGAAATCGGTTTCACCCAATCAGACGTGTGATCCGCGAAGTCTTGTCGTGTGAACAGACCACCATTTTCATCAGAGAACCGGACAATCTTATCCGCAATCTCACCTCGATAAAAGGCATCGCGTCCACCTTCAGCAATCAATCGAAACGTCCGAGCGAGATTCGGTTGACGAAATATCTCACCCGGCAACGGTGCTTTACCGTTCATCAAGTAGTTCCGTGCTGAATCGGGATGCTGTGCCAACATCGAGGCACTGCCTTGCCAAGAGAGACTAATTTGCGGACTGACCGGAAATCCGTTCTCAGCATAATCAATCGCAGGTTGCAGCACCTCTGCCAACGACATCGTACCGCATTCGTCAAGGAGGGTTGCCCATCCGTCAATTGTGCCCGGAACCGTCACCGGGTACAGACTCCCAAAAGCGGGGATACTGGTCAATCCCTGTTTGGTAAAGAATTCCAGTTCTGCGGCGTAAGGCGCTCTACCGCTGGCATTTAAGCCGCGGATCACACCGTCTTTAGGCTGGTAAACCAGCATAAAAGCATCGCCACCGATACCCGTTGACATCGGTTCGACGATATTGAGGACGGCAGCAGTCGCGACCGCTGCATCAATCGCATTTCCACCGTCGCGTAGAACTTGTAATCCCGCCTGTGCCGCAAGTGGTTGACTCGTCGCAACTGCTCCATGTTGGCAGATGACAGCAGAGCGACCAGGTCCAAATCGGTTTGGGTCGTACCCATCAAACATTCACTTTCTCCTATCTCTTAGACTGCTACCACTATAGCACGTCTCGCCTTTTTTGTCAAATTCAGCACGGATAACGGATACAGGCGATTGTCTTGGCAAAGAAACTGCGTTTTTTTAAGAAAATTAGCTGTAATACCCTCTATTTTTTCTAAAATTCGCAAAAAAATGTAAACCGACCCTAAACTTTTTGGGTTTCATATCTATAATTAATACATAAGATATTTTTTTGGCATTACTATGCTAAGTTCCAAGTCTCGTCCATGACAAAAATCGAGACTTACTTCACCATTGACAGTGTACCGAGAACAGTAATAAGGAGAAACACCATGAAAATGATGATGCGTCTGAAAGGTGGCATTCCGATTTTGGAACCCCACGGTAAAATTGTCGGTCCTGCGGTATCGGAATTGCGAGAGAGACTCGCGTTAGAGTTATTAGATGCTTCCGAAACGCCCTGCTTCCTTATCAATTTCGAGTACGTTCACAAGATAGATAGTTCGTGTCTCGGCATGCTGGTAAATGTGCATGTTATCGCGGCGCAGATGAAAGGTCGTATCGGTATTATCAATGTTGGGCGACACATTAAAAATTTACTCGTCCTTAGTCGGCTCGTGAATGTTTTTGAACATTTCGAGAGCGAGGATGCGGCGATTTCGGCACTCACTGGTGTCTGAGGCACCGAAACCGTTTGAACCGATAGCCTGCTACAGCAGATGAAGTGATCCAGAATTTTGAATCAACCGAACCTTATAACGTCGCGCCTAAAGGAAAATTGCCAACGGCCTGGGGAACATTGAAGACAAAATTATAGCGATAGTGAATTTTGAAGTTTTATATTGCTTTTTTTTCCTTAAAAATTGTAGAATAAAGGATAGTAAGCAGATTTTTGATAACAGTCCAACAGATGCATGCTGTCAACGTAGCATATCGCAAGTCGAGCATTTGCTCTCATGGAGGGCTAATTCATGAAGTTAAGATGTCAGTTGAAAGGCGTAAAATGTCCGCGTTACAAGCATCACGGGGTTTTCTACCCTGATGATAAAACGATAAAACGCCTATTGCCGGATGTGCACCGGTGTGCGGATTGTATCGCGCGTGCTTCGCCGCAGCGTTGGGATATCCAAGAGGATTTGCAGCAAACCGCTGTCCTCGTGCTGATAGAAAAAGGGCCTCGGTTCAACCCAACACACCCGAGTCGGGCAAGTTTCGGTACCTTCATCCGTCCACGAATCTGTGGGACTTTGATGGATGCTAAAAGCAGAGAACTCACGCGTAGCAGTCGTGAGTCCTCGAATTTTGAGGAGGAATGGAACCTACCTGAAACGACAGTCCCTAAAATCAACCGGGACATCAGTAGTTTGTGGAACACTCAGGAACCTTATGCCGAATTTGAGGATGAACTCGTGCGAGACATCAGTTTTCAGGATGCCTTACCGGAACTCTTAAAAACGTTGACACCCCGCGAACGTGAAGTTTTCACCTGCCTTCGGGATGATCAGCGAAACTGTGAGATTGCCGAAGCGTTGAATCTCACTGAATCCCGCGTCAGTCAACTCGTAACACAAGTTACGCAGAAACTGAGGAAGGCAGGACAAAGACTCGATTTAGCCGAATAACTATTTTTGGAGACACTATCTTGGAAATCCCGACACTTCAAACGTAGCGGCGATTGTAGATACCAGTTGTAATCTGGAACGCAATCGCCTTTTTTATTTTTTTGAGTCTAAATTTAATGCCTTAGGGTATTTGCGAGAAGGCGAGGATACAATCCTCGCCAGCAGCCGGGAGAGTCCTACTCACTGGGAATTTGGATTTGACAACCTTCAGGCATTGTGATAAAATTCAAGTCATTCCACAAAACAGGAGCGGTTATGTCTAAGTATGATGTCGGAATTATCGGCGGGGGACCAGGGGGATACGTTGCTGCTATAAAAGCGGCACAACTCGGTGGTAGCGTCTGCCTCATAGAAAAAGGAGAGTGGGGCGGCACCTGCTTGAATCGCGGATGTATCCCGACGAAAACGCTTTACGCTGTCGCTAACCTCGCAACTCAAGTTCAGGAAGCACCTGACTTTGGCGTGCATATCGGTGGTGAGACGACGATTGACTATCCACAGGTATTGACTCACAAAAACTCGGTCATCCAGCAGCTAACAGGTGGCATCGCACAACTGCTGAAAGCCAATAAGGTTGACGCTTTCAACGGCACAGGTACGCTGACCGATAGAAACACTATTATCGTTCGTAAATCTGATGGTACAACTGAGCAGCTGCACGCGAAAAACATCATCATCGCCACAGGTTCAGAACCAGCGGACCCTCCTGTGTTTGAAATTGATGAGGAACAGGTACTGACAACAACCGGTATCCTCAACCTCACAGAACTCCCCGAAAGCCTATTGATCGTGGGTGGTGGGGTTTCTGGGTGCGAGTTTGCCTCAATCTTCAACGCACTCGGTTGCCAGGTAACCGTGTTAGAACTCCTCCCGACAATCTTAGCGACTGAAGATGTCCAAGTCATCCGCCATATTCAGCTTTTCATGAAACGGAAAGGTATCGCTATCCACACGGGGGCTAAACTCACACACGTCAAAAAATCAGAGGCAGGTATCACAGCCGTGCTTGAATCCGGCGAAGAGATGAGCGCAGAAAAGATGCTTGTCTCAATCGGGAGACGCTACAACACGGAAGGAATTGGTTTAGAAAAGGTTGGTGTCCGCACAGAGAACGGAAAAATTGTCGTAGATACACGGATGCAGACAAACGTTCCTGGAATTTACGCAGTTGGAGATGTCGCAAGCCGGTATCTACTGGCACATGTCGCATCCACAGAAGGAAAGATTGCCGCACAAAACTGTCTCGGCAACAAAGTTGAGATGGACTATCAGGTTATCCCGTGGTGTGTTTTCACTTTACCCGAAATTGGACACGTCGGCATGACAGAAAAAGAGGCGACCGATGAAGGTTATGAGGTAAAGATCGGTAGGTTTCCGTATGCTGCGAATGGGAAAGCGTTGGGATTACGTGAGACAGATGGGTTCGTTAAGACGGTCTCTGATGTTGAGAGTGGGGACATCCTCGGTGTCCATATCGTCGGTGCGCAGGCTTCAACACTTATTCATGAAGCTGCGGTTGCCGTGCGCCTCGGTGCTTCTGCAGCGGATATAGCACACACCGTTCACGCGCATCCGACGCTCTCAGAAATGGTGATGGAATCGGCTGAAGCGGCGTACGATCGGGCAATTCACAGCCTGCGCTAAAAACGGACAGCGTCTTGAAGTTCACGATAACGAGACGAAATCTCGGAAAACTGTACACGCTTCTGTCGGTTGATACTAAAGTCTTCGATATTAAAAGAGGCGACAACCGCGCCATACACCATAGCACTGCGTATCGCTTCCTCCGATGTATCCTCAACAGAAGCAAGGTAGCCCATCATCCCCCCCGCAAAACTATCGCCTGCACCTGTCGGGTCGGCGACTTGCCTGATCGGATATGCGGGTGCATTGAAGTAGGATGATTCAGTAATACTGATTGCACCGTGCTCACCCTTCTTGACGATAACCCGTTCTGGACCATACCGTAGAATCGTCTCTGCCGCGCGCACCACGTTAGCATCACCTGTTAGCAGTCGCGCCTCACTATCGTTCAAGACGAGGACATCGACACGTGCTAAAAGTGCCTCTAACGCCTCTCGTTCTTCATTAATCCAGAAATCCATCGTATCACAGACAACAAGTTTCGGATGTGTTGTCTGTTCAATGATACTCAGCTGCGATGCCGGTGAATTGTTTGCTAAAAAAAGATACGGGGCCTCTTTGTAAGTTTCGGGCAAAACCGGTTGAAACCCCTCAATAACATTCAACTCCGTGAAGAGGGTGTCGCGTACGTTGAAATCTTCAGTATAACGACCGCCCCATCGAAACGATTTGCCATCTTCAACGCGCGTTAATCCTTGGAGATCAATTCCGTGGGTTTCGAGGATAGCTGTGTAGGTCTGCGGAAAATCAGCACCGACGACACCGACAAGTCGAACGGTATTCCCAAAAAAACTCGCGGCGATAGCAGCATAGACACCGGAGCCGCCAAGCACATCCTCAACGCGTCGCCTCGGTGTTTCCACCGTATCTAAAGTCACCGTTCCAAAGACTAAAACCGCCATATTACGAATCCTTTTATGAAACGCTTTCATTTCTCCACATCATGCCTCTGGACAGAAGATTGGTTAGTTGTCGGCATTTGCCTCAACGTATTCTCGAAGGACTGTGTTAATCCTTGCTTCAAGATTTATTCGTTTTCAGACGCATCAGGGTCAAAAACACCGGTGCCGACTCCCTTGATATGAACAAGCAGGTCGCCATCGCCACGACGCGTGAGAATAACATCCCCTTTTACCAAATAGTCGGTCGACGCACCCCTGGTTAGAATTAAAAAGGACGCGGCCCATTTTTATTTTCCCGGAATGCGCGGATAACCCGTCGCAACCGACGAATAAAAATCACACTGAGCACAACAAGGACCGGATACTGTAAAAAGCGCAGCACTTTTACCAATACCGGCGGGAGTTGGACCATATCAGAAGATGCTATCCAGATCGGCAACAAAAGTATTACCGACAGAAGCACAATTATGCCTTCTATAACCTCTAATTTTTTCATAACTCATCCCCCTTACAAAGACACCGCCGCTGTAAAATTGGCGAGGTTACAAACCTCGCCTGCAAAGGAGGGGGTATAAGCCCCAGTTTAGACTGAAGATGTTGGGTTTCACTGCGTTCAACCGAACCTACAATCCATCAAAATAAGCATCACAGAACACTAAGTTCCCATTTCCCATGAATTGAGATACTTCACCTGCTCATCGGTGAGTGTGTCAATTTCGACACCGAACGCTTCCAATTTCAGCTGCGCCACCATCTCGTCAATGGATTCAGGAACATCGTAGACGCGATTCTCAAATTGATCATGATTTTTGGCAATGTATTCAAGAGACAGTGCTTGGTTGGCAAAACTCATGTCCATGACACTTGCTGGATGCCCTTCGGCAGCGGCAAGGTTCACGAGTCTACCTTCACCGACGAGGTAGAGTTTTCGACCGTCTTCAAGCGTATACATATCCACATAAGGACGTGAGAGTCGCTTATCAACGCTCAATTTTTCAAGCACAGGGATGTCGATTTCAACATTGAAATGCCCTGAATTCGCAATAATAGCGCCATCTTTCATCGCCTGAAAATGTTCTTTACGCAAGACATGAATATCACCGGTGAGTGTCACAACGAGATCGGCTTCTTGAACCGCTTTCTGCATCGGCATCACACGGAACCCATCCATCACCGCTTCGAGTGCTTTCAAGGCATCAACCTCAGTCACAATAACATTCGCGCCCAATCCACGTGCGCGGCTCGCAACCCCTCTGCCACACCAACCATAACCTGCGATGACAACTGTCGTCCCAGCAATCAGCAGGTTCGTCGCTCTGATAATGCCGTCCAGCGTACTCTGTCCCGTGCCGTATCGATTATCAAAAAAATGCTTCGTCCGTGCATCGTTTACAGCAATAATCGGATACTTTAGGACACCTTCCGCTGCCATACTCTTGAGTCGAATGACACCTGTTGTCGTCTCTTCTGTTCCCGCCACAACGTGCTCAACCAAAGCCGGATTCGTCTCTTCAGAATGGAGTCTCGAAACGAGATCCGCACCGTCGTCCATCGTAATCGTCGGTTGCAAATTGAGCGTAGCATCAATATGTTTGTAATAGGTTTCCGTATCTTCACCGTTAATAGCAAACACACCGATCCCTTCGTCAACGACAAGCGACGCAGCGACATCATCCTGCGTGCTGAGGGGGTTTGAGGCACAGAGAACGGTTTCGGCACCGCCTGCTTTCAACGTTTTCATCAGGTTCGCCGTCTCAGTGGTAACGTGCAGACACGCGGCGACCCTGAGTCCATCTAAAGGACGTTCATCTTCAAATCTCACACGGATGGAATCCAAAACAGGCATAAACCGGTTCGCCCAGTCAACCCGTTGCTTTCCAATCGCTGCGAGTTCTGTTGTCTTGATATCGTAGTTCATCAATTTCCTTTTTATTACGGATTTTTTCAAATGCTCTTTAACTTACCGGAGTTTTTCGACGTAATCGGTCTCTTCCCAAGTAAAACCGGGTTCCTCGCGCCCAAAATGCCCGTACGCAGCGGTATTCTGATAGATCGGTTGACGTAACTTCAACCGTTCAATAATACCTATTGGCGTTAAGTCAAAGTGCGCGTTGACAAGTTGTTCGAGTGCTTCCGCATCGCCAGTGCCAAACGTGTCTACCATAACAGACACAGGTTCACTCCTGCCAATTGCATAGGATATCTGTATTTCGCACCGATCCGCGAGTCGAGCGGCGACAAGATTTTTAGCAACGTGCCGCGCCGCATAAGTCGCACTCCGGTCCACCTTCGTCGGGTCTTTCCCTGATAGCGCACCGCCGCCGTGCCGTCCCATACCGCCATACGTATCAACAATAATTTTTCGACCTGTTAGACCGGCATCCCCTTGCGGTCCACCTGTCACAAAACGCCCGGTTGGATTGATATGATATTTTATATCCGGGGACTGAAGGTTTTCAGGAATTATTTTTTTGATAACCTCTTCAATAATTGCGTCCCTTAACTCGGTGTCGCTAACATCCGGGTCGTGTTGCGCTGAAATAACAACAGTCGTCACTGCTTTAGGTTTGTCGTCCATATATTCAACTGTTACTTGAGATTTTCCATCGGGACGGATAAACGGAAGGGTACCCTCTTTACGCACATTAGCCAACCGCCGTGTCAATTGGTGGGCGAGGGTAATCGGCAGCGGCATCAATTCCGGTGTCTCGGTACATGCATACCCAAACATTAACCCTTGATCCCCCGCACCGCCGGGGTTCACACCCATCGCAATATCAGGAGACTGTTTGTCAATGATACTCAGCACGGCACTCCGCTCGGCATCAAAACCGTATTCAATATCGGTGTACCCGATGTCGCTCAGTACTTTTCGGGCAATTTGTTGGGCATCGTAGTTTGCCGTAGTCGTGATTTCACCGGTAATAACGGCAAGTCCAGTCGTAACTAAAGTTTCACAAGCCACTCTCCCCATCGGGTCCGTTGTAAATATGGCATCAAGTACCGCGTCAGATATCTGGTCTGCGATCTTGTCCGGGTGTCCTTCAGTGACAGATTCGGACGTAAACAGAAAATTCCTGCTCAATTCCACGTCTCCTCGTCTACATATCTATTTCCATACTATTTTATAGGAGCAAGTCTCTCCGGCCACCAACTCGCGTACATAAGAGACAAGGGGTGGGTACATCGACCCACCCGTACAGTCGTCATCCCGAAACTATAGATTTCAGACGAAAACGCAAAAACATTAATTCTCGGAGTCCTTCGCGCTTTCGGTTTCCTCTGTACTTTCGGAGTCTTCCGCATCCTCGACGTTTTCAGCATTCTCAGCACTTTCAGTGTCTTCGGTGCCCTCAGCATTCTCAGCACTTTCAGTGTCTTCGGTGCTCTCAGCGTCTTCAACCACCTCAACACTTTCAACACTCTCAGCACTTTCAACGTCTTCGACAACCTCAACGCTTTCAACACTTTCAGTGCTTTCAGCGTCTTCGACAACCTCAACGCTCTCAACACTTTCAGTGCTTTCAGCGTCCTCAATAACCTCAACACTCTCAGCACTTTCAGCGTTTTCGACAACCTCAACACTTTCAGCACTTGCAACGTTTTCAACGCTCTCAGTGCTCTCAGCGTTTTCGACGCTTTCAGCGTTCGACTTACCCATTTCTTGTTTGAGCAAGGCTCCCAATGCGGTGACAGTCTCTTCGTGTGCTGGCATTTGTCGTCGCGGTTCACGTTCACGTCGCGGGCGCGAAGAACGCTCGGGGCGCGTCCGTGGCGGTCTTTCCTCTTCTGGTGCAGCGGCGCGTGCTTGCTCGGCAAGGAGTGCCTTCAAACTCAGACCGATACGACGATCCTTCGGCGATAAATTGATAACCTTTAAGTCTAACTCATCACCTACGGATACTACCTCTTCCGGCTTTTCAATGCGATGTTCGGCGAGTTCCGAAATGTGAATTAAGCCTTCAATACCCTCTTCTAGCTTGGTAAACGCACCAAAACTCGTGAGATTGACAATCGTACCCCGCACCACAGAACCGACCTTATATTTCTCAGGGACTTCCTCCCAAGGGTCAGGCTGTGTCTGCTTGAGTCCCAATGAGACGCGACGCTCCTCGGCATCAATCTGTAGCACGACAACCTCAATCTCGTCACCTTCCTTCAGTTCGTCATTTGCTGCAGTACCACGCTTGGTCCACGAGAGATCAGAGGTATGAATTAACCCATCAATTCCGGGTTCAATTTCGACAAACGCGCCAAAACTGGTTATGTTTCGGATACGCCCCATGATTTTACTACCTTCAGGAGACCGTTGTTCCAAGAGTTCCCACGGGTTCTGCTGTAACTGTTTCAGTCCAAGCGATATGCGTTTATCTTCCTTCGAAATTTCAAGCACAATCGCTTCAATCTCATCACCCTTATTGACGATTCGTGAGGGGGCGACATTACGGCGTGTCCATGCCATCTCAGAGACATGGATCAACCCCTCAACGCCCTCTTCAAGTTGTAAGAACGCGCCGTAGTTCACAATATTGACAACAACACCGCGAACTGTAGACCCCACAGGATATTTATCATCAACGTTTTCCCACGGATCCTCAGTCATCTGTTTCAAACCCAACGAAATTTTCTCGTTGTCTTGACCGATGCCGATAACCTCGACTTCAAGTTCATCGCCGACAGAAACAACATCAGACGGATGATGGATACGTTTCCACGACATATCTGTCTTATGAAGTAGTCCATCAACGCCGCCAAGGTCGACAAACGCCCCAAAAGCAGTTATGTTTTTCACGACCCCTGTAATCCGTTGACCGACCTCAAGCGTGCTGAGAATCTCCGCACGCTTCTTGACAAGTTCAGTCTCTAACCATGCGCGGCGCGATAAAACGATGTTATGCCGTCGCTTACTCAGACTGATAACTTTCATATCCAGCGTCTGTCCTACATACTGTTCAAGGTTCTGGATAGGACGCAACTCAACTTGTGAAGCCGGTAAAAAACCGCGTAGAGATCCGACGCTCACCCGCAGACCGCCTTTAATACGTTCCGTAACACGCCCCTGCACGGGTTCACCAGATTCATGTGCCGCCGCAATCTCGTCCCAAATGAGTGTTTGATCTGCGATCTTCTTAGAAAGGACGATCTGCCCTTCCGAATCTTCACGCCGAACAATATAAACATCGATCTCATCGCCAACTTGGACACCCGGCAAATCATTGTCACCAGATTCAAATTCCGCCGCAGGGATGTAACCCTCCGATTTAAAACCGATGTCAATCATTACCTCATCACGGTTAACATCTACGACAACACCTTTAACAATCTCTCCATCCGTAAACGCTTTTATTGAATTATCATACGCTTCCTCAAGAGATTCTGGACTCATTGGTTCCAACGGCTCTTCCGACGCATCGGACGCACCTTCAGAGACTGTTTCATCGGCAGGTGTTGCTGCCTCTTCTTCAGCCTCCGCAACTACACCTTCTACCGCAGCTTCATCTGCCGCTGCATCAGTAAGTGCTGCTGCTTCATCGGAATCAGTTTCGCCAACAGCCTCCACAACAGCTTCTTCCGGGGACGCATCATCATCAGCCTGTTCAGAATCAACATCGTCAGTAGCCGTTTCCACTTCATCGCTCGTGCCTTCTCCTTGCACCTCAACGCCTGCATCAGTTGCTGAAGCTGTCTGTTCAGACTCTGGAGTCTCTGCCTCGCTCGCTACTTCCTGATTCATTTCAGCTGATCCTTCAGCTGAGTGTTTTTCTTCTTCCACATCAACAGTGGACGAATTTGTATTTGCCAGTTCGTTGTTCATCAAGATACCTGGTCCATAAAAAACGCGTGACAGCGTTAATCCGCCAGTTCCTCCTTATATTCAAAGTGCTTTTAACACTTTACAAATCGGTTACGCAATAGTATATCATAAATGTTTAAAGAAAAGCAATAAGATTTTTTATGAAAAGAAAAATATCACCATATCTGAAAAAATTGAAAATTTTATTTGACTTTTTTACGCATTTCATATAAGATTAAAAAAAGTCTCAGAACCGCGAATCGCTTCAATTAATGAGAGAGGGGGCATCTATTATGGATTCGACAAAATTAATGAAACTTCGGGAGGAGTCTGGAATCAAAATCCTTGAAATTAAAACAGACTTGAGCAGCTACGCAGCATCTGACTTACGGAAGGTACTTGAGGAACTTTTAGCAGAGAAAGTCGAGAAAGTCGTCGTTAATCTGAGTCAGGTGAGCCATATCAACAGTACCGCTGTCGGCGCCCTTGTCGGTGTCGCAAAACGGCTCCGCCAAAACGGTGGAGACCTAAAAATTTGCGCGCTTGCAGACAACTTGACACGCACGTTCAATCTAATCGGTGCATCCAGTGTCGTCGAAATCTATGAATCCGAAAATAGCGCACTCGCCGCATTCTAACACCAAGCATCATCCGCACATGGAAAACGTAGATATTAAACTTAAAATACCGAGTGCCGTCTTCTATATAGACCCTGTCCGCGCGTTTATTGGAAACCTGGCAAAAAATCTCGGATTCTCAAGAAAACGCGTCGCAGACATTCAACTGGTCATTGACGAAATTTGTAGCAACGCAGTACATCACGGCTCAATTGATGCTAACGTCGGCGTTAAACTACAAATCACGAACAAGGCACACACACTCGAAATTTTAGTGTGCGATACCGGTTCGCAGCATAAAGGGCAAAACAACTGGCTAACACACGAACGGCTCTCAGAAATTGAAGCCAACCGATCTCCAAGCAACGAGGGCGGACACGGGATTTTTATCGCAAAATCGCTCTCCGATACATACGAAATGCAAATCAACGCAGCAGGCGGAACAGATGTCCGCGTCGGTTTTCAACTTCTCAATAACACAGAAAACAGACACTAACCGATTACGCTGCGACCTCAATCGCAATAAGCGTTAAATCGTCCTCTTTAGGACAGGCACCTATAAAGGTATCAACCGCCTCAGAGATGCTCGCAATCAGATGCGCAGCCGACTGCTCCGAACACGTACACGCCAATTTTTGGAGCCGTTCCGCAGTAAACTCCTCACCATCTGAATTCTTTACTTCATAAACACCATCTGTGTAAAGCAACAGTCGACTCGACATGTCAAACGGATAACGCATCGTCTCATAAGACGATTCCTGCCAAATTCCCAGCCCGTTTCCTGCGTATTTATCACCAATAGCAGCGTACACCTGTTGATCAGAATTGTATAAGAGCGGGAATGAGTGACCGGCATTCGCGCAGACGAGTTCACCTTTCACGACATCAATAATCCCACAGAACGCCGTTGCGAACATAAACAAGCGTGAACTAATCAAATCGTTGAAACGCGTATTCAATATTTCAAGAAGGTATCCGGGATTGTCTTCAATCTGTTGCTGGAATTCTGCTAAAATTGTTTTGATAAAAACCGTTACAAATGCAGCGGATACACCGTGGCCCATAACATCAGAAATAAAAACGCCGAGACGGTTGGGCGCAATTTCCCAGATATCATAGAAATCCCCACCAACTGCCATTTCCGGACAACAACGGGATGCAATACGAAAACCTGATAACTCCTGGACACCATTCTGTGGAATCAGTATCTCCTGAATGCTACGTGCCATTTGGAGTTCCTCTTCCAATCGCGAATTATGTTCCGCGAGCGTATCCTGATACGCCTTAATACGCAACAGCGATCGGACACGTGCCAGGACTTCAACACTATCAAAAGGCTTCTCTATAAAATCGTCGGCACCCACCTCTATTGACTTAATCCGATTTTCACGCGTATCGCGGAGCGCGGTTATCATCACAATCGGGATAAATTCAGTCGCTGCATCCGACCGAATACGTTCAACGACCTCAAAACCGTCCATCCTCGGCATGTTGATATCCAATAAGATAAGATCCGGCATCTCCTTCTCGACGACATCAAGCGCCTCAAGCCCATCTGCTGCTGTATAGACCGTATATCCGCGCGCTTTGAGCTGAATCTGGAGGATTTTGACATTCCGCGGCTCATCATCAACGACGAGAATCTTTGAGGTGCCTTCGCGTTCAGAAATTATTTCATCGCTCATGTCTCTGCCCTTCTCAGGTGAGTCTCTACACGTTCAACCAATATCTTAATATCAATCGGTTTACTGAGATAATCATCGCATCCGGCTTTGAGGATACGTTCCCTGTCCCCAGACATCGCTGCAGCCGTCAACGCGATAATTGGTATATCTACCCACGCTAAATTCGCTTTGATACGTCTTGTTAGATCCTCGCCGCTCTGACCCGGTAAAGCGATATCCATGAGAATGAGATGTGGCAGAGCGTCCTCCAAACGGGCAATTGCCTCCATAGCATCAGTCGCTTCCACAACTGTATAGCCTTTCGATTGCAGGACAATCCGCACAACCTTCCGGTTTAACTCCTGATCCTCAATGACCAAGATCCGCTTCGGCGTTTCTGTGTGTTCATCGTCTGGAGGTGGGTTTTCAGTTTTCACGGGTTGTCCCCTATTTTAAACCGGCGGCAGTCTCAGGTTACCGCGTTTAACTCGCTATACGACTTCATTAGCGTCAACATCAGTGCTATGCTCCGACTGGTGTAGAGGCATCCGCAAAGCGAAGTTGCTCCCTTTACCCTCTTGGCTTTTGACGCTGATTTCTCCACCGTGCAGCATGATAAGCCGGCGCGTCAATGCTAAACCGAGACCGGTACCACCATAACGCCGAGATTTCGAGGTATCAATCTGTGTAAACGGCGCAAAAAGTTTCGACTGATCCGCTTTCGCAATACCTATACCGCTATCAATCACATTACCACACAATTCCGTCTCAGTGATTTCGAGATGCGTTGCGACTTTACCGCCTTCCGGCGTAAATTTTACGGCATTGGACAGTAAATTGTAAAAGACCTGTTTAAATTTAACGCGATCCGCTTCTATCATGTAATCACGATTGTACGTCAACGTAAGTTCCAAATCCTTTTTCACAGCGAGTGCCGTAATAATAGCGTTCACCTCTTCAACCGCCTCTACAATAGAAAATTCCTCCAATTGCAGTACCATCTTTCCGGCTTCAATCTTTGAAAGATCAAGGATATCGTTAATCATTTCCAACAAATGCTGTCCACTTATATAGATATCATTGATACATTCTTTCTGTTCGGTGTTAACGCTACCCACGAGTTCATCTCGCAGGATCTCCGCGAACCCAATGATCGCATTTAACGGTGTCCGTAATTCATGACTCATGTTCGCAAGGAAATCGCTTTTGGCACGACTCGCTTGCTCGGCTGTCTCCATCGCACGCTGCATCACTTTTTGTGTTTTTATTCGCTCCGTAACATCGAGTGCCATACTAATGCCGAGCTGTCTTTTATCCGGTAACGCGCCAAGCAAAGACGAACTAAACTCCCAAATCTGTCTTTTACCGGACTTGGTAAAAATCTCGTATTCACCTTCTACCACACGACCTGTGGAACTATACAACTGTTCGAGATGCGCTTCAATACCATCAGGTTCTTGACTGTCCGTCTGCGATAACCAGTTTAGAATCGTAGGTATATCTTCGAGCGTGTACCCTGTTAGCTCTGTCCACGCTCGACTAATTTGTAAAATCTCACCATCTTCGGCATGAATCATAATCGGCAGCGGTGCATTCAAGACTGCCCGCCGAAAACGTTCCTCACTATGTTGCAACTCAATCTCTGCCTGTTTACGGTCAGTGATATTCGTTGATGCCATCACGAACCCGATCAATTCGCCATCCCGTTGAATAGGTCCCAAGCAGGAGGCATACCAATACCCACTTATGAGGCCTTGGATTTCATAGGTAGCCACCTCACCGGTTGCAATGACCTTTGCGCAAGCCTCTCTAAGTCGCCCGTGATGCTCTTCAGGGAGGAAATCAAAAACGCTCTGCCCGACGATATCTTGAGGTTTCATGCCGAGGGCTGCCGGAAGCCTATTGATAAACTCAAGCCGATAATCAAGGTCAATCGTTGAAATAATATCCGGTACACTCTCAACAAGCGAACGCCAATTCGCCTCAGAATCTCGAAGTGCTTGCTGCGCACGATAGTACTCTGTTATATCCCGAGAAATGCCACAAGTACCAATAATACGTCCCTCTCTATCACGAATCGGCACTTTCGTCGTTGACACCCACGTATCTTGTTCATCGGGCCACGTCTCTTTTTCCTGTTTCCCTTCAATCGGTTTACCGGTTTTGATAACGTCCTGTTCGTCTTGGTATGCCTGTTGTGCATGCTCACGTGTAAAGAAATCAAAGTCAGTCTTATTCACCGCGTCTATCGGATTTTCCAAGCCGAACTGCTCCGCCAACGAACGGTTAATACGGATAAACCGACTCTCCTGGTCTTTAAAGTAAATATGATCAGGCGTATGATCCATTAAGGTATGTAACAGGTCCCCTTCTTGCGCTTGTTTTACCGCCAATTGCTGGAAACGGATTTCACCCTCTTTCACCCTTGTTTCGAGTCGCTTTTGTCGGTTAATATCCGTTATAACAACGTAACAGCGGCTCTTTTCAGACATTTTCGTAACACGCCACCTGAACCACTTGTAGGATTCATCCTTGCACCGGAAGCGGCTTTCAAAGGTAGCGTCGGGATCTTCACCGGTTTCAACCTTTTTGATCCTATCCATCGCTTTCTGTCTATCTTCTGGATGGACAAACGTTGACCATGGCTGATTCCGGAGTTCCAATTCCGTGAACCCGAGAGCGTCTTCCCATGCAGAGTTGAGTGGCGTGAAGCTGCCGTCACAACTGATACATGCGAACATATCCGCAGAGATCCGCAAGAGACTATGAAAATCAATGGAATCCTCTGTTTGTTCCTTGGAAGTTGCGTCATTATGCTTCATGTCTGCCTCCGGGAAATACGAGGTAGGAGCCCTATGTGAATCGCGTTCAATTTATCTTGTTACCAAAACCGCACGGTTCGCGAGTTTGACCACAGTTTGTGTTGTGCTTTGGAAAACGAGTTCGTACAATCTACCGTGATGGCTTGCACTCAAAGCGATGAGATCGCAATCACTTTCCTCAGCATTTTCTAAGATATTTGCGACTGTAAAACCACGGGCGGTAAGAAATTCAGATTGAACATCATAGTACTTCAAGTACGCTTCCATCTGCTGCTTAATCTGTGTCGCTTCCGGTTGCGTATTTGAAAGTGCAAGCCCAACGATACCCGCCTTTGTCAACTCGCTAATTTCGGCAACAAGCCCCAAAGCGTGATCAGAATAGATATCCCCGTGGTGAACAGCGAGAATTTTACGCAAAAGTGTGCACTGTTCATGCACCACAATGATCGGTCGTGTGATATGTTGTAAAACATCGTCAATTTGGTTTTGAATCAGCTGCAATCGACGTTTCCGGACATCCTCTGGGAGTCCGACAACGACAAGGTCCGCGGAGTGAGCAACTTCACAAATCATCTGTCTTGGATTCCCAGCGACAGACTCAACATGGTAATCAAGAAAATCGTAGAGGGCGCATTCGGCTTCCGTTCGACGGATAACAGTCGCTGCGACATCAGCATTTCCACCATGGCTGCTGTCTTGAAAGAAAACGCACGATAGGTGTGTACCTAAAAGAACTGCTAACTGACCAGCGTACTCAAAGGCATTCTTTTCGTAATCCGTATCGCCGATAGCGACGAGGATATTTTTTATCATAAGACATTCCCTTATTAGTGCGATACAGTCGAGTCTTACTTACAAATGGTTATTGACTTTAACTAAAACAAACTGCGTCTCGAACGTACGACAATTCATCCGATTTACTTACGGACGCTCCAGCAAAGCAGCAACCGCCTCATCCTCATTCTCATAACTTTTGAAAACGGTGATTAATCGTGCCATAACAATAAGATTTTTCACATGTTTGTTCACGTTAATCACCGCAATCTCTCCGCCTTGCGGATGAATATCAGAATAAACTTTCATGAGCGCACCAAGACCAGAACTATCCATCGCGGTTACCTCTTTGAAGTCAAATACCAGCTTCGCTGGTGAGGCGCGCACCGCAAGTGTCTCTGACACAGTTTCGGAAACTTCTTCGATGCCCGGGGCGATAATCCTACCGCTCAGTTTAAAAATAACGACCCCTTCTCTCTCAGACACGGTGATTGCCATAATTTACTCCTAATACCATAGTCGATTTCGATCGTAGGCGCGTTCCCTCTATCTCACTTATTCACTTTCACTCGACAAGCCTGCAACCGCAGAATCTTCACCATCGAAATGTTCAAAGATACTGACAAGCCGGCTACGAACAATCAGATTTTTGATATTTTTCCCGACATGGATAACGCCAATACGACCTTTTTTTCGTGTCGCAGCGACATGCGCACCCATGAGGGTACCCAGCCCCGAACTATCCATCATTGTAACACGCTCGAAATTAATGAGGATACGAGGCGCCTCAGAGGCATCTATCTGCGATGTGATAGCATCTCGTAACTCCGATACTGAAGACCCCATTATTTTACCACTCGGTTCCAAAATCGCTACGCCATCTCTTTGACGGATCGTAGTTGCCATGAATTTTCTCCTTTTTTTCATTCGTTAGGAAACTGAAAGTACCAACTTACTTCTTTAATTCTACACTATTTTCAAATTATTTGTCAACCTACAAATCATAATCAGATTTCGCTTGTTTTAATTCCGAAAACTCGCTATAATTTTCACTAAGTTCTCTACTAAACCGAAAGGGATTCAATGTATGACATACCGCCCCCTGCGAATTAAAGACCTGCCCGAAAGTGAACGCCCGCGGGAGAGACTTCACAAATACGGACCCGAAAGCCTGAAAGACTCCGAATTATTAGCAATCATCCTCAAGAGCGGATTCAAAGGAACAACTGCCGTTCAACTCGGTGAACAAATCCTTACGGAACTCGAAGGTGATCTCAAACGGATGGCTGATTACAAATCCAAGCAATTCGAGAAGATCAAAGGTGTCGGTGAAGCGAAAGCCGCACAGATCGTCGCAGCACTTGAACTCGGAAAACGACTTGCACGCTTCCACGCCGAGCGAGATAAAATTACCTCACCCTCCGATGTCGCCGACCTCATGATGTCCAAAATGCGATACCTACAGAAGGAGATCGTTTGTGTCTTATGCCTCGATACAAAAGGCGGCGTAACCACAAAAGGGATCGCAGGTGACCTTGACAGCGACTTGACTTGGGGAAAAAGGTTGGGAGAAGCAACAGTTTTTGAAGGGACACTCAACGCCAGTGTCTTTCACCCACGAGAAATCTTTCGGTTCGCCATCGAGGAATCGGCGAACTCAATCGTACTCGTCCATAACCACCCATCCGGTGATCCACAACCGAGCCAAGAAGACATCCGAGCAACGAAGCAACTGATTGAGGCGGGAAACCAAATCGGGATAAAAGTGTTAGATCACATCATCATCGGGGACGGGATCTTCGTCAGCCTGAAAGAGGAAGGACTTATCTAAAATAGACAGTTTATCCCGTCCGACGCTGTCGAACGACCTCGTATAGAAGGATACCCGCTGCGACCGAAACATTCAGCGATGCAATCTTACCCAACATCGGCAGATGCACAAGGTAATCACATTTCTGTTTGACAAGTCGTCGGATACCGGTCCCTTCACCCCCGAAAACAAGACATAACGGAACGTTAAAATCCACATCCGTGTATAGGCTTGACGCGTCCCCCGCTGTCCCTGCGATCCAGATGCCAGCGTCTTTAAGTGTATCCAAAGTGCGTGCAAGGTTCGTTACTCTGACGATAGGGATATGCGCCGAGGCACCCGCCGACGCTTTGTGAACAGCAGCCGTGATGCCAACAGCACGATCCTTCGGAATAATAACAGCGTCAGCATTCGCCGCTTCGGCGGTCCGAAGAATCGCACCAAAATTCCTTGGGTCCTGAACGCCATCCAACATCACCAACAGCGCAGTATCTTCACTCTGCTGTATATTCGAGAGTATCGATGACAGGTCACCATAGTGTGCGGATCTAACGACCGCAACAACGCCTTGGTGTGGCAGCGAAGGTTCAAGTTTATCCAATTCACGCCGCGCGCAGTATTTTATCGGAATCCCAACACGTTCCGCTATCCGAACAATTTGACGGATACGCGCATGCCTATTCCCCTCGGCGATACAGACCCTTTCAACGCTCTGAGCCCCACTCTGCAGACACTCTATAACCGGATTTCTACCAACGATGTAGGTTGACATTCTCAAAAAAGAAAGGACGGATTAGAAAATCCGCCCTCTAAAGTTAATCGCCACGGACAAACTTAATATCAGGTCCACGCGGCGTAATTTTGATATCCGGGTCTGCTTCTTGACACGGAACGCAGGTAATAGTCCCAACGTTCACGTTCTCCATACGTGGTGCCAGCTTTCCCAATTTAAACACGAAACTTA
Organism: Candidatus Poribacteria bacterium; assembly: GCA_022820835.1. Taxonomy (GTDB): domain Bacteria; phylum Poribacteria; class WGA-4E; order WGA-4E; family WGA-3G; genus WGA-3G. Next base: position 19,576 of record JAJEET010000125.1, on the reverse strand, counting down.
AAACCTCGTCCGCCGGGATTTTTTCCTCACAGTTATCGCAAGGGATCGCCTCCCCTGACTTGACCTTCGCTAAAAGTTCTGATGCCTTCATAATTTCCTTTCGTTTTAGAGCAACTCAATTGTCTACAGAAAATAACGTTCCTTCTGTTTATCCGATTCGTATTCTCTGTAAGCCTCTTGCGCCGTGTCTACTTCGGAAACCTCCGCGACCGGCACATCCCACCAAGATTCATAACCTGGAACCTGTTCGTCGTAATCCACATCAATCTTTACAACTGTTGTCTGCGGTGCTTCGCGCGCTTCATGCAGCGCAGCTTTCAGACTCTGTAAAGTCGTCGCTTCAATAACGTTAGCACCGAGGCTGGCGGCATTCGCTGCGAGATCCACCGGCAAAAAGTCACCAGAGAGTTCACCACTTGCCGCGTCACGGTAGCGGAAACGCGTGGCAAATCCCTGCACACCTGTCGCACGCGATAAACCACCAATGCTACTATGCCCCTCATTATTGACCAACACAATAATGAGTTTATAGCCTTCCTGAATCGATGTAATAATTTCCTGTGCCAACATCAGATATGAACCATCACCGACCATGACGTAGACATCCCGACTCGGATCCGCCATCTTTATGCCTAACCCACCGGCGATTTCATATCCCATACACGAATAACCGTATTCCAAATGGTACTGTTTCGGGTTACGGGTACGCCATAACTTATGTAAATCCCCCGGCATGCTACCGGCAGCGCAAACCATAACATCTTCAGGACGTGAGAATTCATTGACCACGCCAATAACTTCACTCTGGCTCGGTAGCGGACCGTGTCCAAGATGGTAAAGCCGATCTACCTCCGATTCCCATTCCGCACGATATTTCTCAATCTGTGCGGCATACGCCGCGTCAACCTGATAGTCCGCAACAGCGGAAGCGAGTTCCGAAAGTGTGATACGTGCGTCGGCGACAAGCGGCAGCGCAGCGTGTTTATAAGCATCAAATTCGGTAACATTGATACCGATAAAACGGACATCGGGGTTCTGAAAAGCAGTCTTAGAGGCAGTTGTAAAATCACTCAAGCGCGTGCCAATAGCGATAACCAAATCCGCCTCACGCGCCGAGATATTCGCGCCGGGTGTACCCGTCACACCTATCGCACCAAGGTTCTGTGGGTGATTATATGAAAGCGAACCTTTACCTGCGAAGGTCTCACCGACCGGAATACCGGTCCGCTCGACAAATTCAGCAAGTTGCGCCGTCGCTTCACTATAGATAACACCACCACCGGCGATGATTAACGGACGCTTGCTCTCACGAATCCACGCCGCCGCTCGACTCAACAGCCCTTCGTCTGCCCGAGGACGCGGGATCGTATAAACCCGCTTCTCAAAGAGTTGCGACGGATAATCGTACGCCTCTGCCTGTACATCTTGCGGAAGAGCCAACGTCACGGCACCTGTCTCCGATTGAGAGGTTAGCACCCGCATCGCCTCTGGCAACGCTGTAATGATCTGTTCCGGACGATTAATCCGGTCCCAATAGCGTGAAATCGGCTTGAAGCAATCGTTCACCGAATAGTCCTGCGAACTCGGAGATTCCAATTGCTGTAATACGGGAGCGACTAAACGGGTCGAGAAAATATCACCCGGTAGCAGAAGCACAGGCAACCGATTAATCGTCGCACCTGCGGCACCCGTAATCATGTTCGTCGCGCCCGGCCCGATAGAAGTCGTACACGCGAAAGCGCGTAAACGGTTGTTCATCTTCGCGAATGCAGCAGCGGTGTGCACCATCGACTGTTCATTTCGGGTCTGGTAGAAGCGAAAAGAATCGGTGTATTGATGCAGTGCTTGTCCAATGCCGGCGACATTCCCATGACCGAAGATGCCGAACATCCCCGCGAAAAACTGTCGCTCGTTTCCGTCCCGTTCAACATATTGTTGTTGAAGAAATTCAACGACGGCTTGTCCCATCGTAAGTTTTCGTGTCTTCATGAAGGCTATTTTGTATTTTCCTGATTGGAAAATATTCTCCTTTGCTAATTGCGTTTACCAACCGCCGCGTTCTGCGACAAATTCATCAACTTCAGGCATTGTTGGCATAAAATTAGCACAACCGTGCCGTGTTACAACAATCGCACCCGTCGCATTGCCAAGCCGTGCTGCCTTTTCCCACCCCCAGCCGCTGAGGTTACCATAAATAAAACCACTCGCAAAAGCATCACCAGCACCGAGCGTGTTATAAACTTCAACAGGGAAAGGTAGCGCATGAATAATTTCACCATTTGCAAGATGGACATCTGCGCCCTCAATACCGCGCTTGACTATCAACGCTTCTGGACCAGCACCCAAAAGCGTTTTAATCGCATTCGCCATATCTCCTTGAATCGTAGGATTCGAGATTTGGGAGTGTTCAATCGTGAGTTGCGATAAATCCGTAAGTGTAGCCGCCTTGATCTCCTCTTCCGTCCCGATAGCAATGTCAATATAACCTAAAGCGGATCGGACGACAACACCGAAGGCACGCGGATCATGCCACTGATCGGCTCGGAAATCGAGGTCAAAAAAAACGCGACAACCGACAGATCGCGCCTTCTCAGCAGCATAGAGCGTCGCGCTCCGGCTCGGTTCTTTACTCAAACCCGTACCCGATATTAGCACCGCTCGACTTTCAGCAATAGGCGCAGCGAGAACATCGTCAATCGTAAGTTCGATATCCGCACAGTTATCTCGATAATAGACCAGCGGAAACCGATCCGGTGGTTCAATACCGAGGACAACAGCACTCGTTCGATGTTCCGGTTTGTACGGGATAAACCGAGTTTCAACGCCTTCAGTCCTCAAAAACTTGAGCAGAAAATCGCCGACAGGGTCCTCACCAACAGCCGTCAATAGCACAGCGCGAAGTCCCAATCGCTGAACACCAACGCTGATATTCGTAGGACACCCGCCGACAAAAGCACCGAAACTCTTGATGTCTGGAAACGCAGCACCGATGTCATTCGCATATAAATCTATAGAACTCCGTCCGATTGTAAGAATATCGTACATTTTTATTTTGAAGCAGCGGCGTTTTTGAACTTCTGATGCTCCTCAGCGAATTTACGGGTTAAAAGAAACGCGTCATTTCCGCAGGCAATAAGTTGAACCCCAGAACGCAACCACTGTTCTCCGCTCTCAAAATCGTTAACATAACAACCCAAGGCGATATTGTGTGACTGCGCGAGTCTAATAATCTCTTTTATAGCGTCCAAAAGGCGTGGGTGGTCAAGTTCACCGGAGACCCCGATAGATGTAGATAAATCATAGGGACCAATGAACACAACATCTAATTCACCAGTGCTGAAGATGTCGTTTAGGTTTTCGACGGCTTTGACGGTCTCAATCTGACCGATTGTAAGGATTTCTTGATTCGCGTCGCGCACGTATTTTCGGGTATCCAGTTTTGTGAAATCGCCATAATCGGTATGTCCGATACCAAAAGCGACACCGCGATCACCTTCAGGCGCGTATTTTGTCCACTTTCTAATTTTTTCGATATCTTCGCAGGATTCAACGCGCGGAATCATCACACCCGTAGCACCAGCGTCAAGCACGCGGGACACAAAATAGCGTTCAAGTGCTGGAACACGCACAATACATGGAAGATCCGCGCCACGAGCGTTCCGAACAATACGTCCAACGGTTTCTATAGAAAAAGAACTATGTTCCAAGTCGGCAATCATAAAGTCGGCACCAGCACTCGCAAGGAGCGTCGCAATCGCCGACCCACCAAACTCAAGTACAAATGTTCCAACAAGTACTTCTCCATTTTGTAAAGATATTTTCACGTTACACAACCTTTTAGCTCACAACCGGGATTTCCGACATCAATTTTTGCGCTTCGCTAACCATTTTTGTCGGTACAGACATCTTTTCACCAATCGCTAAGATCAATAGGTAAAAGTCGTAAGCAGTTTGTAATTCATTATTCAGGTGCGCACTTTCAGCAGCGTTGAAATAACAGACAGTCGCCATTCTGTGGCACTCTTCGACCTGGGATAACATATTCGCGTAACCGTGATTGAAGGCAGCAAGTATATAACACTTACCCGCTTCTTCCCACGAACGCTGGAGCTCAAACTGACGCGCGAGCCGTGTATAGTAATCGGCACCTTTTTTCGCATTACCCCTCGCGAGACGGTGTTTCTCAGCAACTGTGTAGGCGAAGCGAGCGCGCGTGTAGCAGTTCGCAACAAGCTCTAAATCGTCTTTCTTAAGAAAACTTACAGCCTGTTTCTGATAGAACCTCCCTAACTTATTATATAGCGAAAGCCACTGTCGCGTACGTCCCTGTTGTTCATAAATTTGGATCTGTTGGAAGATACGAAGTGCTTCCTCTTCATGCGGATACTGGACATCACTATGGACTTGATCAAGTAGATATTCCGGCGAGGCTTCTTCAATGAGATGTCGGTAACTACCCGCCGCTTTGATCTGAGGTTTTATCGGTGTTATATCCTCCGGTTCTTCAGCCCCAAACTTCTGATGCTCAAGCCAGGTCCGAAGGTCCATACTTTCACTGTCTGGCAACTTTTGAATAAGTGAAACGACTTCTTCCACAGTCGGATTCGTCGAGAGTGGGACATTGACCATATCAAGCTTTTGAAAAAGGTTATCAACAACCTTAACTAAACCTTGATCATCAATACAGAGGCGACTCGCTTTGTGAATCTCAGTAAGCGCGTTCGTATAGTTTCGGTTCTCCGCGTAGCGCGCAGCGACCGTATAATGTCTTTCAACTTGCGCTAACAACCTTTCGCGTTTGGTGCCCTCCTCTTTCTGGCGCCGCTGAAAAAAGAGATTTTGATTGATCCGTTCCGCATCCGAGAGCGTCAGACGGAATGTCTTGCGGTAGCGTTCAAGTGCCTCCGCTAATTTTGGGCTGCTGGAATTCGCACTCGCATCAATTAACTCCGAAGCCTGTTTGACATACTCATCTTGGCGGATACGATCAAGTTCGTTGTACATCTCGATAGCACTTTGGTGCCGTTTGGAGAGCTGCCGATGCAGTGCTTTTTGTAAGAAATTGCGGAGGACTTCCGGACATCTCTCAATCTCTTCTATCTCGCCAGCAGCTTTCTTTTTATCTAGCTCCTTGCTTCCTCCTGAGAACGGGAACCGTCCAGTTGCCGCTTGATACAAAATGAGTGCTGTAGAATAGAGGTCCGCCCGAAAATCATAAGCACCATAAGTCTGCTCGGGTGCCATGTAACGCCGTGTGCCTGCCACAGTTTCCGCGAATTCCGTCGTATCCCCAAAGATACGTGCAATGCTAAAGTCTGCGATCTTCGCCTGTTTTTCGGTCGTGAGTAAGATGTTTTGGGGTTTGATGTCCCGGTGCATAATCTTGTGCGCATGTGCCGCCTTTAAACCTCGACAGATATCCATACCGATATTAAGGGTATCTGTTAAGCCAAGTGCCCCTTCCTGCATCAGATCGTGAAGACTCTTCCCTTCAACAAACTCCATTACGATCGACGCAACGTAGTCATCTTCTCCCGGCTCAACGGTATGAATAGAGACGATATTCGGATGCCCCCAAATTTTTGACATCGCCTGAAATTCTGTCAGCAAAAATTTCATTCGGCTCGAAGGGTACGCGGTTTTTGCTAAGGCTTTAATCGCAACTTCACGGTTCGTCATCTCTTCGCGCGCGCGGAAAACCGAGGAGAAACCTCCCGAATTAAGATATTCCAGCAACCTATATTTACCTAAGATCAATTGATCAATTTGCATAATGGCATCTTAATACAAACAGAATATACAAACCCTAAAAATCAGATTAACAGAATTTAGACGAATTGTCAACAGAAAAACAGACTTTCAGCGGATTTAGGCGGATTTCGCACTCGAACGGGCACGTCGGACTTCCGCGACCAACTTCTCTGCGCTTTCAGTGAGAAGTCCGAATTCCTTCGCTTCAATCAATTGATTATTAACCAGCGCATTCCCTACACCCAAAGCAGACGAACCGGCAGCGATAAACGCAGCAGCGTTATCGGCGTTGATACCACCTGTCGGAATAAGAGGCACCTGCGGAAGCGGGGCTTTCACGTCTTTGATATACGCCGAACCGACACCACTTGACGGAAACACCTTCACATAATCCGCGCCCATCTCCCACGCCGCTAAAATCTCTGTCGGTGTAAAAGCACCCGGAATAACGACCTTCCCATAACGGTTACAGATTTCAATAACATCCGGTTTTGTAACTGGACTGACAACGAACTCCGCCCCTGCCAGCATTACGGCGCGGGCTGTTTCCGCGTCCAACACCGAACCGGCACCGACGAGAACCGTGTCGCCATACGCCGATGAAACATCGCTAATGACTTGTAACGCATTCGGGGTTGTCATCGTGACTTCAATCACACTAACGCCACCGGCATGAATTGCCGCAGCAGTTTCAATTAACTCGTTCGCACTTTTCGCACGAATGATAGCGACAATACCACACGCTTCAATTCGCTGCATCTGTTCTAACTTTGTCATGAACACCCTCAAAATTAGCACCTCTAAAACCTTCAATCAGGTGCTTAAGGCTAAAGACACTCGGTCAAGAAATTGTATAACGGTAAAAGTAACGATATTTTTTGTTGCGATTTTGCTGCCAATGTGTTATAATTATAATAGGTAAATAATAAAGACAAAATAAGACGCTCCGTTCAGAAAGATTTGTGCAATTTAATATGATGACTGTAACTAATTCTGGTTCGCAAGCAATCCGAAAGATCGTTTTATAAAAAAGAATGGAAGTTGTTCCACTACTCCCTTATCTGATTGGCTTGACAGGTTTACTTGTCCTATCAGGCTTTTTCTCCGGTTCCGAAACAGCTTTATGCGCACTCACCCAAGTCCAAATTGAGCGGATCCGCGTTGAAAAAGGTAGTACATCCGCTATTATCAATTTCGTGGATAATCCACGCAGGTTGTTTATCACTGTCCTGCTCGGTAACAACCTCGTTAACGTCGCATTCGCTATCCTCATGCTCTCCTTCATCGGACGAGTGCTTCCCGAACAATACCCTGAAGCTCTCCGCTTCGTCATCGCCTTAGTGGTCAACGTATTCCTCATGCTTATCTGCGGCGAAATGACACCAAAGACCTATGCGATTAAACACGCTGAACTCTTCTCGAAAACAACCGCACCACCGTTGTGGATATTTTCCGTCGTTATCACGCCTTTACGCGGATTGCTACGTAGAATCATCGACTTCCTTGTCCCGATATTTGGCGGACACCACCCGCCCGAAGAACACCTTACTGCATCAGACCTGATAGAGCTTCTCAACACTTACCACGAGGAAGCCCTCCCATCTGACGAACGCAAAATTGTTAGTAATATCCTTCAATTGCGCGACATTGAAGGACGAGAGATTATGGTACCCCGAACCGAAGTCGTCGCCGTCTCCACATCAAACACCATTCAAGAAACACTCAATCAAGCAAAAGTGTCTGGGTTCTCACGAATCCCCGTTTATCGTGAACAGATCGACAATATATGTGGTATCTTCTACGTCAAAGACTTCGCACACTGGCGACACGCAGAAATTAACGCACTTACAATTGAAGATTTTCTCGATAAACAGGAGCAGATCGCAGAAACACCAACCGACGCGCCCCTGATCCGGGAACCTGTTTTAGTCCTGGAGACCCGAAAAATCGGGGCACTGTTATTACAACTCAAACGTGAAAAAACCAAGACCGCCATCCTACTTGACGAATATGGCGGAATCTCCGGTATCGTCACCACCGAAGATATTATCGAACAAGTCGTCGGAGACATCGTTGATGAACACGATAGAGACGAATCTCCACCCGAATACATTCAGCACTCTGAAAAACCGATGGTACTTGAAGCCACAGGACGCATGAGCATCCGAGAACTCAATCAACAATTTGATTTAAAACTCAGTGAAGACGACATGGACACTATCGGCGGTTACGCACTTGGACTCTTCGGACGCATTCCGTCTGTCGGGGAATCCTATACAGATGAAAACGGTATCGAATTTGAAATTAAGGCAACAGAAGGTAACGTCATTACAAGTCTGTTTATTAAAGTGCCAGATACTCCCGAAAACGGAACGGACATGTAAAATCAGACACCGGATACGAAAAAATTGAAAACCCTTTTACTATCCCTCTTTTTAATCGGTACAAATAGCACTGAGCAGATTCTCCTGTTAGGTTCACTCGTCCTCGCAGTACTCATCTGTCTCGTGCTTTCTGCCTTCTACTCCGGTTCCGAAACCGCGCTTGTGTCTGTTAATAAAATTAGGATCAATCAACTTGTTGAATCTAACGACGCTAAAGCGAAAATCGTCCACCGTTTGGTAGATTCTCCAGATAGAATGCTTGCACTCACGTTAGTTGGGACCAATCTGGCGAATATCCTAATTGCCCAATTCGGCGACCGTTTGACTGAGCAGGTGCTCTCCAAGAGCCTCGCGAACGCAAAAAACCTCCAAGAACTGATCGCTATCCTTTGGGTAACCACGCTCCTTCTTATCTTCGGCGAGATTTTGCCGAAAACGATCTTTCGTGTTAAGGCAGACAATCTCGCTTTACGCTATGCATACCCGCTACGGATTTCCGAGTACATCTTAGCCCCCCTGATTTTCATCGTCCAAACGTTGACAAAATTCATCGTTAAATTTATGGACAGAGGGACAGATGCGCCGAGTCCAGATGCACAACGTGAAGAATTAAGGCTACTCGCAACAATGGGTGAACGCACCGGAAACCTACACACCGATCAGCGGCGGATGATTCACAGTCTACTGAACTTACAAGATCGCACCGTCGCACAAGTCATGGTGCCGCTCGTTGATATCGTCGCCATCGAAAAACATACCAACCGCGAAGAATTTTTGAAAATCGCCGCAGAATCCGGCTTTTCGAGAATCCCTGTCTACGAAGAGAAAATCTACAATATCGTCGGGATCGTCAGTCTCTTAGATGTTATCTATGATGACACCGAAACAGAAAACGATTCAGACCCACAACAAAAGAGAGATACCGCAACAATTGAACCGTTTATCCGAACAGACTTGCACTTCGTCCCTGAATCGAAGAATATCAACGCGCTCCTCAAAGAGATTCAAAATACCCGACATACGATGGTATTCGCCGTCGATGAATATCGAGGGACTGTCGGACTCGTTACTATTGAAGACCTTGTCGAAGAAATTGTCGGTGAATTCGCCGATGAACGTGATGCTCCCGACCTCATCCGTTTAATCGCACCTCATATCCTTGAATGCGACGCGAGAACCGAAGTCAATCTGCTTGAAGAATACTATGGACTCCCGATTCCGGAAGGGGACTATGAGACGGTTGCTGGCTATATCCTCGACCAGACTGGAACTATTCCAGAAACCGGCACTGAACTCGATTTAGGTGATGCCATCATCACTGTAACAGATGCCGATGAACGCGGTATCCGTAAAGTTCGCATCCGGCGAAGGCTCGGACGTTTCACGTCTTGATTACGTTTGTAGACATAGCGACCCGTCCCGATACATAACGATCAGTATACCCCAATTAGAGAATACCGAGGGGCGGCATTACCACCACTTCTTCTGTTACCATGCCAGAGGGTTGTCCGCAAATAGAAACAACCGTATCCGCGACATGCTCCGGCTTAAGCATCTGTGCAAAATCGGGATGCATCGGAACATCATCCCAAAACGGCGTATGTACCGAACCCGGTAGCACCGCCGTCACCCGAATATTCTGCCGACGGACTTCGCTCGCTAATACCTTTGTTAGTGCCAACGCTCCCGCTTTCGCTGCGCAATATGCAGCCGACGCTTCAAACGCAACCTTCGCAGCGACCGAAAGCACGTTAATAATCTGCCCACCGCCCTGTGCTAACATCGGCGGAAGCGCATACTTCGCACAGAGATAAACCGACTTTAAATTGGAATTGAGAACCGTATCCCACTCATCCGGTGCAAAATCGACAACCGGACCGAAATAGCCAACCCCGGCGTTGTTGACCAAAATATCCAGACGTTTGTATACATCAAGCGTCTGTTTAAAAAGTCGCTGTACGGCTCCTGCATCAGTGACATCCGTCGGAACAGCCAGTGCATCAGCACCGCCTTTCTTCAGATCCGCTGCGACCTGTTCAAGTGTCTCACGTGTCCGTGCAGCAAGCACAACCTTCGCGCCTACCGCCGTAAAAGCAGTTGCTATTGACTTACCGATCCCCCTTGAGGCACCGGTAATCACAACGACTTTTCCGTCAAGTTCCCCTAGCTCATTCGGATGATTGGAAGCAACCATTTTAACCTCACACTTGAAATTGCCAGACGTTGGTAATGCAAGCGTATCAAGATATTTGGACGCACCTTAAAAACTCCGCACGCGTTGAACTATCCTCTCGAAACGCGCCGCGCATAACATTCGTTATCATTTTTGGTGCCTGCTTTTCGACACCGCGCGCCATCATACATAGATGTTGACCTTCTATCACGACTGCGACCCCTCGCGGTTCAAGCGCGGTTTCGAGTGCCTCGGCGATCTCGCGCGTCAGACGCTCCTGAACCTGCAACCGCCGAGCAAACATATCCACAAGCCGCGGGATCTTACTTAAACCTATGATCCGGTTCTGAGGGAGATACCCGACGTGACATTTCCCCCAAAACGGGAGAATATGATGTTCACATAGACTGTAAAACTCAATCTCCTTCACAATCACCATTTCGTCGTAATCTTCGTCAAAGATCGCCCCATTTAATATTTTATCAATATTTTGATGGTAGCCGCTTGTCAGAAACTCCATCGCTTTAGCCGCACGGAGCGGTGTTCTCACCAAACCTTCACGACTCGGATCCTCACCTAAATTCTCAATAATCTTGGCGAAGAGACCCTCCAACTCTGGGTTCGGGGGTTCCTGTTCCTGTTTAGATTTCATCGTTTTAAGGTTTCTCTCCATTTACGTTGTTTTTACCTACTTTCGAGACAAAATAGGTTACACGCCATAATAGTCGAAGTGATTTTTCAGTGTCTCTCTTAAGCGTAAGCGATGTAAAACCACCGGACGTAAATTCGGTGCTAATATATCCCAAAGCACTTTGACAAAGTTCTCCGAGGTCGGATTGAGCATCTCAAATTCAGGGGCATCCATATTCAGGTGCTTGTAGTCGAAACGCGCATACACCTGTTTTTCGACGACTTCATCAAGAAGGTTTAAACCTACAACCAGACCGGTTCGTTCATCAACGTCCCCCTTCACGGTAACCTCAAGGACGTAATTATGACCGTGTCCAGCCGGGTTGTTACACTTCCCAAAGACCTCGCGGTTCTCTTCATCACTGAGGACATGACTGTGCAAACGGTGCGCAGCACTGAACTCGTAAACCTTGGTCAGATAAACCATTGTCCCTTCCCCATAATATTCGGCAAAATTGGAGGTGCTTTCGTAGAGTCGTACCCTGTGCAACATCCCATCTGGTAGAGAAGACACAAGTCGTTGCCAAATCTCAATAGTGATATTTTCACACGTCGGTTGCAGGTACGGATTTTTTACGAAAACCGGATGTTGACGGTTAAGGTGTTTGTGATCGTAATTCGCAATCACTTCCGTTTTCAACAAGGCATCCAGTGTTACCAGATTGATGACCATGCCATCATCCGCATCGATACTTCCTTTTACCATCACCTCAAGGACGTAGTTATGTCCGTGGCTATTTGGGTTCGCGGCGGCACCGAACAACGCGAAGTTCTCAGCGTCGCTCAATTCTGGAATCCGATTGTAATGCGATGCTTCAAACGCTGTCTGACGGGTTAAGTAGTACATCGGTTTTCGCGTTTTATCTTACATGTCTGAGTACCTATGGCTTACCTCGTTGAGGTACCACAAGTTCACCATCTACAGATTCATACTGGACTGCCATGACCCATTCGCCTGTTCCGCGTATCTGGACGTTGCACTTTTTCAACCATTCAATAAGAGCCATACGATCGCGCGCTTCCCATTCACAGACCATCCGTCCTGACAACGTATCACACAAAACTCGGATATGACGAACGTCGTCGTTTTCTTCTTCTTTGAAACGCTTCAGCAGTCGCGCAACATCTTGGCGTGTCATGCAAGCGATAACGTGGGCAGAAACAAATTTAGGCATATTTTTGATAGCCGACAGCCTTCAGCAGTCAGCCGTCAGCGATTTAGCCGACAGCCGAAGGCTGACTGTCATCCGTTTAGTCGCGTCCAATCGGCGCGCCGACGAGATTACCCCATTCCGTCCAACTGCCATCGTAGTTGCGGACCTTCTCATAACCGAGTAGATACTTCAGCACAAACCACGTATGCGATGAACGTTCACCAATACGACAATAAGCGATTGTCTCTTTACTATCATCGACACCGGCACCACCGTAGATTTCCTGCAATTCGTCGTGGGATTTAAAAGTGCCGTCCTCAGCAACCGCAGTCGCCCACGGGATATTCGCCGCACCCGGAATATGTCCACCGCGTTGTGCAGTCTCACTCATCCCCGGCGGCGCGATAACTTCACCAGAGAACTCAGCAGGTGATCGGACATCCACAAGATTAACAACGCTTTGCCCAAGTGTGGCGCGGACGCTATCCGCTGTGGCGCGAACGTTATCATCAGGAAATTTCGCCTGATACCCTGTACTCGAATGATCCGGCACATCAGTAACAAGTTCTCTCCCTTCATCAATCCACTTCTGGCGACCACCGTTCATCACCTTCAATAGGCTTTCATCGTGTCCATAATAGCGGAACTGCCACAAAGCATAAGTTGCGAACCAGTTGTTATTATCGCCGTAGAAGATAACCGTCGTATCGTTCGCGATACCGCTGTCGTTGCAAAGTGCTTCAAATTGCGCTTTCGTGAGGATATCGCGCCGAACCTGATCGCAGAGTTGCGTCTGCCAATTCAGCCCGACTGCGCCGGCGATATGTCCTTCACCGTAAGCCGACGTATCAACATCTACCTCAAGGAGCCGAATACCGGCATCGCCGCCGTGTTCAGCCACCCACTCCGTACTCACCAAAACATCAGGATTCGCGTAATCAGCCATTTCTATTTTACTCTCCCTTATTTTTCTTCAGACTTGCAACGTTATAAAACTCACAAGCCGTGTCCTACTGACACATAAAATAGTAGTTTATCTATATTATACATTTCTAAAGTCAATTTGTCAAATGGAGATGCGGTTTTACGGCTATCTTGACTATTTTCACGGAATTTGTCAAGTTTTTTCGAGATTTCACGCAATTTTCGCGTTGTCCCGACAAATTTTGTGTATCGGTAAGGCAAAAACGAATGTTCTGAAAAGAATAGACCGCGTCAAACAATTGACGCGGTCTATTGTTATAGCGGGTTCAATTACTCTTTACAGGTCTGTATAGATGAATTACCCGAGTCGAAAACCTTCGTGGAGGGGTGCGGTCTTCCAGATGTCGTCATCTAAAACACCATCTAACTTCGGCGATGTGCCCTGAATACGGACAGCAGTCGCAACTCTGTGCGCGGATTCTGTTTCTGCCTTTATTATACTTGGGAGTTGAAAAACAAAAAACGCCACTAACAACACCAAAGCACACCAAAACTCTGAATCAGTTTTCAATTGTTTTTCCTCAGTTTTTTCCGAACTTGTTTATTTGCTTATTGAAACCCGATTCGGATAAATAACATCAGAATTTTTGAGGGTTAGTCAAAAACAGCTGCCCCGCATTGTGGGCAGGTGTCGCCCCACGTTGAACGTCTGCCTTCACCGCAAACATGGCATTCACCAAACGGATGCTCATCAGGTTTCGCGCGGGCACCGCCTTTCTTGTAAGTGATGATGCGCCATACGGTTTCGCCGTCCTCTTCGTAGCAGAGCCAGACTCCCTCTTTTCTGCCATCCGCGGAGCTGCCATCATGTTCTCGATAGGGACCGCCCCATTTGCGGTTACCGTTCTCATAATAGCACATATAGTCGCCTTCGTTCTTGCCATCACGGAAGGAGGCTTCGCTCGCCTTGTTGCCATTCTTGTGGTACTGAATCCAGGGGCCATCTTTCTTGCCGTGAATGTAGTTCCCTTCGCTCCGCTTATTTCCATTGGCGTAATAGGTAACCCAATACCCGTGCTTCTTGCCATCGACCATTTCACCATCTGTAAGTGATTTTGCCATTTTTCTAACGCTCCTTTTTTAACTTTCCTTGCGGTTAAACAGCATAGATTTGAACTTTGATGTTCTCTTCTCAAATCCGCTCTCCATTTCATTACGAACTACGTACTTTGATCTACCTTTTCCACCAAACCCCTGCTGTCTCCTTTTGAGATCGCGAGCACAAGAAACACCGTTTTTGCTGGAGGTTTTGCTTGGGTGTTTCTGCGGATTTCTTCAGCAAAAATCCTACCGGGTCTGGGTCTGCGACGGTTGTTATTGCTAAAATTGACACTTATGGTCGCGAGCAAAACTCGCTCCTACAGAAAGATCGCGAGCATAAGAAACACCCCAGCAAAAACACTCGCTCTTACAGAAAGATCACGAGCAAACTCGCTCCTACAGAAACGGGTTTCGTTGTCAAATATCGCTGGTGAGAATGAAATCCCAATCCCACTTCTCCATACCACAATGGACGACTGTGGCTGTGGCTGATGGATAAATCGCTTGCTGCTTCAGTATCTCAAGCAGCGGGTGATCTATCGAAACACAAAACATGTGGACGTAATCATCAAGGGGTTCGGGATGTCCCTGCGCCGCACACGGTCCGAACTGAACATGTAATAGCGGCATTGCGGAACGCGTACTTTGCAAAATGATGTCTTTTTTACCTGCTAACGATAGATAAGAGACGCGTCCGAAGTGGTCTCGTAAAACCGGCGCAACGCTTCGCATCCGCTCGGCATCTACGGAGACGATCCCTAACTTCGTAGCGATCGACATCGGTGCAAGCCGGAAACGTTTTAGCATACGTGCAACAGGGTTCGGACGTTCTGGGTCCGGATCCATGGAGATGGCATACGCGCGAGCGGAAATTGGATACAGTTTTGGAAAGGCATGCGCGAATATTGCAGCAGGCAGATAGCGTCCGCGGTATTCGGGATGGACTTTCAAGTCGCAAAGGTACCATACCGTTTTCGGCTTTTCACCGCGCGCAGGTGGGACGCGGCGCAAAATCGCAGCGGCGACCGCTACCACACGCTTTCCGTCAAGCACCACATAGTAATGAAGCTGCCCGAGTCGCGTGAAGAACGCGAAATAATCCTCGCCGTGATCAATCTCAAATCGGTCTTCACCCAACGGATAACTCGTTCCCTTCTCTAAGCCCGCGATTCGGGCGTGGAAACCTTTCCACTCCTCAGTGCGTAATTCCTTAATATCCAAAGAACGGTCTAACGGCATTCGATACCTCAATACGACTACGATGCCCGTGTGTGGGGTCCGCGTACATCGCGATAAATGCGACGTTTTCGTGCCTTGTAAAGCCCTTCATAAAGCGCATTGAAGACGCACGCACCGAGACGTAACCCCTGTTCAATGTAGTATCTGTTTTCGCTATCCGCATCCCAAGCAGGACGGAGCACATCAAAGAAATCGTCTGCATGTTTAATATCAAGGTCTTCGTGGAGATTATAGTGGATGAGTTTTTCTGCAGGGATCCAGTCATGACGCACAACCTGTTCTCCGAGCCATCCCGCGATGTCTGAAAACATCCGTTCAATGATCCCCATGACACCGGCACCAATCAAGTATTCATCCATCACGCAAGCACCGACAAGCACGGTATTAAAGGCGCGAACTTCGGGCCACATTGCCCGTTTTTCAATATCGTCGGGTTTAATGCCAGCCAGTCGGTCAAGAAAGGCGATAAATGTTTTCTCGTGCATCAGGGAGGTATTGCCTTCACCGTGTTCCTCCCAAACATTTCGGATAACCTCCAGACGCAATTCTGAAGTTGGAATCTTGGCGGCGAGTGCTGCCATCGGACGGTTGAAGAAGACGACGGCAAAGTAGAATTGGATTTGTGTTTCAACAAAATCATCAAAATCAAATGTCCCGTCGCGCAGAGACTTAAAGTACGGATTCATCCACACATTTGTCTCTTTCAGGATGTTGTCAATGCTTCGGTTCATCGGTCTCTATCTCCTTTTTCCGACATGAACACTGGAATAAAACAGACTGCGTTCGGTTTCTTGAAATCGGACACCCAACGCCGTATTGAACGCAAATGAATCGCCAAAGTAGGTTGAAAGATCGGTGTGATTATTGAGCTGGCGGTACAGGGCCCTCGCGCCAGGTTTCATCTCGTTTTGAAGATGACTAATCAACGAGGTAATCTCAGTTAGCGGCATCCAATCCATGATGTTGGAGAGAGATATTAGATCGAAACGCTGCAGCTCGGGGACCTGATCCAATGTGCCTTCAACCATCTCAAAATGGTAGTCGGTGGGCGGTGATAGAAGGTAGTGCGGCAGGCTCGCCGGACGTTGGAGATAATATCCAAGAAATACGTGGTGAAGAAAGTAATTATCAAACGCCACTGTAGATGTCAACCCTCTTTCAAATAACGCCTGAAAGTAGCGTGGATAACTTCCCGGTTCAGCGTGCTGTGTAGCATCTGGACCAAACATCGCATTCAGCAGCGAGTCGCTAAAGTAGAGATCAAACGCCACTGACCAATACTGACTCGAAAAGAGGCGTTCCGAAACACTGGTAAGCCGATCTTTCTCTTCAAATAAGGCACGGATTTCCGTTTCGTCAGCCACCAAGTCAAAGATGAATTCGCGTAAACCTCGGAACAGCGATTCAAAGTTCCCGTTTTGATTGAGTCCATTTGGATCGCTGGTGTCGATATTAAATCTCTGATGGCGCGTCGCTGTATCGGTATCTCGCAGCGCACGCATCTTTTCCCGAACGCGTTCTAACTGTGCTGGATTAAAATCAACCAGCGTGATATGCAAATCGGGAAACAATGCTTGCAGTGTTAGGGCAGTACAACCACCGGAAGCGATTAACAGCACGTTGCTCGCTTTTGTTAATCGAACCAACTCCGCCTCCACCATCGGATCCTCTCGGACGACTGCGAACTGTACATCGTTATCCCGCATTATATGCCTTGACCTCGCAGATAACCGTTGCTTACTGCTTGATGTCCCCCCAAGTCGTTGCCAATTTACCGACAGATGAGACAGCGAGAGCACCTTCAAGTCCCTCTGTCATGACAGTGTTCAAGTCGTCTTCACTCAGCGGCGCGTTGAAGATCGCAACTTCATCAAGCACACCCTTGAAATCCCATCCCGGTCCACCTTTCCAGCCTGCTAACCAGATGGAGCCGCCATCATTATTTTGTGTGAAAGTCGGTTTTCCGACCTTCAAATCCGCAACAGTTTCGCCATCAACATAGAGCGCAAGTATCTCACCGTCGTGTGTTAAGGCGACAAAACTCCATTCCTCCATCTCCCATGTCCCGCCCCGGATCTGGCTGTTATCTATCACACCGTTGAATAGGAAACTACCGTAGAAGTCGTTGGGACCGATAAGAATGTTTGGGTTATGCCAGTCTCTCTCTATGAGTCGAACGTGTTGACCGGAAGGGTTACCGAGCGGTTTCACCCAGAGCAGATACGTGAATCCGTCAAGGAAGTCGTCTGTCGTCTCGCTTGCAGGAATAACGACATGATTGCTCCCATCGAATTCGATGCCCATGCCCTCATAACCTTCAACCCGTGCGGCATCAACGATTTTCCCGTCGTTACCGTTTGCTGAAGAGTCTTTAACCGTATTTCCCTTCCCTTGATCAAAGTCCCACATTCCCATAAGGGATTCTGGGTCAATTTCTGATCTGCTTTCCTGAACCCATATTCCTGAAATAAAGAGAACCATTATAGCGATTAAAGCACTTATAACTCTCATCGTTTGTAACCTCCTATTCAAATCATGCATTCAGTTTGGAAGAATATTCACACAAAGATAGATGAGTGCGATAAGACTGGTAATACCAATCCCCATTAACACCATCACTTGGGTTTTTACGCCTTTGAGATCGTCCTTTATGCCCTTGAGGTCATCCTTAAGATCTGCCTTGACTTCTCTAAAGTCATCCTTGAGATCCGTTTTGACTTCCCGAATGTCTTTCTCAAGATCCGTTTTGACTTCCTTTACGCGCTCCTCTAAGTGAGATCTCACTTCCGATAACTCTCTACTATACTGTTGTTCTTTTTCAGTTAGATAGTATCCAAGCCCCGCATCTACATCTTCCTCGAATCTCCGATTTGCCATGAGTTGCTCCTTTGGTCAAGGGCTGGCGATCCGCTGTTGTTTGAGCGTTTCGATTTCTTGTGTGAGGGTTTCAATCTGCTTTTCGAGGGTCTCGTCTTTTCTACTGCGCCTGTTTGCTAAGATGCCCCATATCGTTGCACCGATGGCGAGAATCGCTAAAGGGATACCGATGCAGGCAATGATGATGTTATTGAGTCTGTCAAAATTCTTTTGAACATCGCCAAAGCCATTATTGACGGTTTCTTTTAGATGCGTGACTTCCGCTTTTACGACTGCCACATCTGTTTTTAGTGTCACGATGTCGGCTTTGATAGGCTTGATTTCCTCTTGAATAATCAAGTGGATCTTGTCAAGGTCAATATCGGTTAATGCTCCGAACACTGGTGCCGCGAACGCACATAAGAGTGCCATCACGAGAATCGTTTTCATGAGGTGTCTCCTTTTGGAAATAGTAAATCATATTTGTGCTTGTGTGTCAATAGGTATTTCTTACACTATTTTGCGGCGCTTCCTAATTTGAGACTTGCTATTTCAGCACGCCTTGTGCTTTCAATCGTGAAATCAGTTCTGCTTGGGTCCCTTTACCCTTTGTTGAATTGCACGCAGCACACAGCAGTTGTAGGTTCTCTATATGGTCGGTGCCACCTCCACTTTGGGGTGTAATATGGTCTACCGTCAAGTTGCGATAATGGAACGGATATTGACACCCGTTGCATTTGCCTTGCTGCCTACCAAATAATTCGGGTTTGTGCGTTTGGTATCTCGGTAAACGCCTCTGAATATCTATCTCCTCAGCGTTGTCTGTCCGTTCCGGTGCGTCTTTGCGAACAATCACATCTGCCAATGGATTGAATAAATCAGCGGCTTTGTTGACCTCATCCGACAATCGCAGCTTTGTGATGTCCTCAGCATCGGGTGATATGTCTATGCCGACCCATTTCCGATGTAAACGCTCTGCTGCGACACACGCTGTGGCACATCCACAGAACGGATCTAATACCATGTCTCCTGCGTTTGATGACGCTTTGATGATGCGTTCTAAGAGGGCGAGGGGCTTCTGCGTCGGATAGCCAGTGTCTTCTTTGCCCTTTACAGGTGGTGTATCAAGAACCAAGTCCCCTGCTACAACACCGGGCATCGCTGATAAATACTTCTTCCACCGCGGTCTGCCTATTTTACCTTTGGGCCAGTGCAGCAGTCCAGCATCATCAAGCACTTCACATTTTGCGAGTTGGTCAAGCTCTTCATAATTATCTGGCAACAGTGCCTGTGCAGAAGCAGGA
>JAJEET010000110.1 GCA_022820835.1 Candidatus Poribacteria bacterium | reverse complement strand
GACCCTCAAGCGCGAGGTTCAGGCGTGGCAAAACCGGAGAAATCAACAACGTGCCACTGTCGAATGGCGATTTACGATTGACGACGCACGCATCAAACTCAGGAGACTATATCCGTCAACAAGCCATTGACAGAACACTAGTGCGGCGGACGTGCCAACTATAGAATTGGGTGCCTGCAACGATCAACACGAAGAAAACGAGTCCAAAGATAATACTTCGACTTGAAAGAATGTCACGGAACATACAAAACCTCCGAGTTAAGTATTCATTACAAGGTAAAGATGCCTCGTCAGGAAAGATTTGGCAATCTGTCCTTATAAGGGATAAGGGGCTCATCTAAAAATTTCACAATAGGCGTGTTCAATTTTGAGTTAAATCACCACTGGCAGTGCTTCGCGGTGTAGGTGTTCGACGCACCTGCATCGCATGAGACAGAATTTGGATAGACGCGTTTTGTGTCTGGGTTTCTCCAAAGTATAAAAAAGAAAGTCTGCCAATTTGCCAATTGTAAAATATTTATGACAACAACAGAAAACGTGCATGAGAGTAGCAGATTCCTGGGTTATTGTCAAATCAAAACAGTTGTACCACCAGAAACAGCGTTTGTTGTAGCTGTCTGCGATGCAACACTAAAATCCCATGATACTTTGTGTAAGACGCAACTAACATCAAGGAATTTGGCTTACACTCATAACTTAAGCACTTAAGCAAGAATCGTGCCAATTGGTGAAATCGTGATATCCAGCTCTGCTATATCCTTGTCTGTCAAGGTGATACATGGGATCTGGGTTGTTCGCAACGTGATCGGGTTGCTTAAAGTTGTTTTTTATCCAATGTTCCAAAATGAAACACGTTTGGAAGCGGTGTAGGTTGCAGAGCCTGTGATAGAGGGAGTTTCAGCGTGTTGTGTTCCATATTGGAACAGTGTTCCATATTGGAACAACATTCTTACGGTCGCAGGTTATGTTCCTCCATTTTCCGATAAAGTGTGTTTCTACCGATGCCCAATGCCTGTGCCGCAGCGGAGACATTACCGCCCGTCGCTTTGAGGGCGTGGATGATGGCTCTGCGTTCAACTTCGTCAAGTGGAAGAATAGTAGTGGTATCCATCAGGCTGCTTGTAGCCGGTTGTGAACCCTCTTGCGTCTGATGTAAAATGAGGCTTTGGGGTTGCAGTCGGTCTGTTGTCTCATATAAGACTGCCCTCGCAATGACGTTTTCCAGTTCGCGCACGTTGCCCGGGAAGTCATGCTGTATTAACATTTGTAAGGCATCAGTAGAAATGTTGCGAATGGGTTTTTCGGCGGCTGCGGCATATTTTTTTAGGAAGTGATGTGCCAAGCTTGGAATATCTTCGCGTCGATCTCTCAGAGGCGGAACCGTGATAGGGAATGCCGCGAGGCGATGGTACAAATCCTCACGGAAATATCTATCTCTGATAGCATTTTCTAAATCCCGATTGGTAGCAGCCAAGACACGGATGTCTATAGAGATAGTGCTCGTGCCCCCTATCCTTTGAAATTCTCGCTCCTGTAGGACACGCAGCAACTTCGCTTGCAACCTGAGTGGCATATCCCCAATTTCATCAAGAAAAAGTGTACCGGTGTTTGCGTATTCAAACTGTCCGATCCGCCGCTCGTTTGCCCCAGTGAAAGCTCCGCGTTCGTTGCCAAACAACTCACTTTCAATCAATTCGGCTGGTATTGCCGCGCAATTGATGGCAACGAAGGGTCCTACTTTTCGCTGGCTGTTATCGTGTATTGCTTTTGCGATCAATTCTTTGCCGGTCCCGGTTTCGCCTTGAATCAGGACGCTAATATTCCCTGCTGCCGCTGTTTGAATCTGGGCGAACACGTGCTGCATTTTTTTGCATTTGCCGATGATTTCGCCAAAGGAATGGCTGGTCTCAAGTTTGTTCTGTAATGCCATAATACCCCCTTTCATAAAAATTAATATGAAATTTCAAAAGTGAATTTGTATGCCCCTAAGTAAACCGCTCGGATTCCCAGCGGAATTTTGTTTCCCGTCTGCCCCCGATACTTTCAAGTCTTTCACTAATTTTCATCGTTTTTTCAACAAGAAGTCCCTCATGTTCAATCGTTTCAACATTGAGTCGCAGCAACGGCTCCGTGTTCGATTCCCGGAGATTGAACCGCCACCCCCCAGAACCGGACGGAAATTTAACAGACAAACCGTCAACCGGTGCCTCAACACACGGATTCCCCCAAGTGTGCATCACAGCATGGACAGCATCCAGCGCGTCTCGTATTTCACGATGTGTTTCAAATGAAAAATTGATCTCACCAGAGACCGGATATGCCGCACGTAAAGGGTTCACGGCTTCAGCAAACGATATGCCCTTTACACTGAGATATTCAAGCACCAGCAGAAAGGGGATCATCCCGTTGTCAGCATAGGAATTGTCTCGGAAATAGTAGTGTCCGCTCGCCTCTCCCGCAAAAATTGCCCCCGTCTCTTGCATACGGGTTTTGATAAATGAGTGCCCACATCGACTGAGGATTGGTGTACCCGTACCAGAAAGGATAGCATGCTCTACTGCCCAGATAGCCCTCGGATCATAAATGACACCGCCACGTCCCCGCTGCTGAAGGATTTTTTTCGCAAGCACCGCCGTGATATAACAGCCCTCAACGAACGCACTCGTCTCATCAAAGAAAAAACATCGATCGGCATCCGCATCCCATGCCACTGCCAAGTCGGCACTCGTCTCTTTAACCGCTGCCGTGGTTAGTTCCCGATTCTCAGGTCTCAAGGGATCCGGTCTACCGCCAGGAATCTCTGCGAAACTCCCATCGGGTTCTGCAAACAACCGCGCGATCTCTTGTGCCGTCTTCTCCCAAGTCAATCGTTGCGTCACCGCTTTCGCAGCGTCTTCAAATCCCGCGCGTGCACCACAAGGTGCTAACAGATCGTTTATCGTTTCTGACAGATGCCGCATCGGCACCCGGAAATTACCAAAACTATCCGATTCCGATTCTACGACAACCCCGGCACCCGCAACTTCTGTCGGCATTCCATATTTCGTCATGACAACACAAGCTGTCCCATACGCCATTGCCTCGGAAACAACCGAAAGCGGTGTCCCGGGAACCGCTGGAAAACAGATAAGATCCAGTGCTTGAAAAAATAGTGGTAAAATCGCTCGACTCTTCTCATTGTTAACACTGAAAGCGACTACATTCTTTGGCAGATGTCGCGCGTGTCGTGCTAACATCGCATCATAAACAAAAATAGCAAGGTGTTGGTTAGATTGCGCGAACTCAGAAATCCACGCCGCGCCATGATTCGGTTCAAACCCAGATATCAGTCCGATAATCGGTTGTTTACCAAACATCGGATTGTCAAAAATCGCAGCCGTGTGATGTTTCGCCAACGCCTTATCCGCTAACGGTTCGGAAACCACGTCTATGCCATCAGGAATAACAGACACCTTTTCTTCGGGGATGCCCAGCTCACCAAGCCACGCCTTCATCCACGATGACTTGACAACCAACGTATCCTTCGCATCTTGGAAAGCATTCAGTGTCAGAAGCGTCTCATGCATACGCCCTTGTAAGCCTTGAAAACCTTCTATGCAGTGCAGAATCGGGACATCGGGGACCTGATAGAAGAACAAATCACCTAAAAGAAATTGCGACAGGAGCAGAATACCGGTATAACCATCCCCTGCATACCACGCTGGAGAAAAAGTATTATCATCCGTAACTTCTATATGCCGAACACCAATCTCACCCAGATCCATACGATCCTCCGCTTCACTTTCGTCAAAGGTCAACGTCTCTAACTCGGCATATTTTGTCAGGTGCGTTAGGAGTTGGTAGCGTTTCAAATTCGCAGCGTGGTCCAACGCTGATTTCTCCCGGGCAAAATCGAACGGAACCAACACCTTCGGACGATCATCACCGCCCGCCCCAATACCCTCCTCTGCTTCAACAGTTGGGCACAGAAGTGAACCCTGTCTGCCGAGTCGCTCCAAACGCTCAATTCCATCAAAGATAGATGCCACCTTGTATTCTTGTCTTAGACCCTCTACGATCTGATACCGTGTTTGTGATTCATAACGCGAAAGAATCTCCCATTCTACGGCGTTTACTTCAACGATGTCGCCTGTCTCAAGATCGGCTACATACTTGCGATCGTCCTGTTCAAATTTGTAATGACGTTTTAATCGGTAACGCCTTTGAGATACCATAATTTCACTCCTTTAATGGCTATCGGCTATCAGCCGTCGGCTTTCAGCAGAGAATCTCTTTGCTGATGGCTGACCGCTGACGGCTTCTTTGCTGATGGCTATTGATCATGCCGTCGCATTGATTAAGCCGCGAACCCTTTTAAGGGTTGCCTTGGCTTCTACCTCATCCGAAACCAAGGCAGTAAGCAGTGCCTCCGCTTCTCTGACGGTATGATCTTTCAGAATACTCAGTGCCAACCCATCTTCAACACGCATCGGGTACACCGCATTTCTTATGAGACATCGCTCGTAACGCGTGTTCATACTCAACACAGCCGCCTTGTATTTCAGCATCTCCGCTTCTTCCGATGTCAACGCTTGTGTAGGCGCGAACACATTCAAAAGCCTGTTCGGATTCATAAGCTGCTTTTTGCGATGCAGTCCCTCAAATAGTTCCATAATCTTGCGCGCAGTCTTATCCCACGTGAACGATACTGCCCGTTCTCTTGCCTTCCGAGCAAACGTCTCACGCCTCTCGGCATCGCTGACCAACGCGTTAATCTTTTCAGAAAAATCTATCGGACACGGATAACTTACAAGCGTCGCTATGTCTTGGTCGAAATTCTCGGCATCCGCAATCAACCCCGCATCCGCGACAACCGACGGAACGCCATCAAAATTCGGGACGACAGGCGGCACGCCACACGCCATCGCCTCAAGCACTGTCAACCCGAACGTCTCTTCACCCGACATCGACAGAAAACAGTAGACATCAAACGCGTTATAGATCACCGGTAGTTTTTCACGTGGATGGAAACCGACATACACAAAGTTATCAGGCAGCTGTCGAGACGCATATCTACCGAGACCTGGTCCCGCAATCAAGAAAAGCAGATGCGGATTCAGTTCCGCCAACTTTAAATAGACAGATGCCCCTTTCTCCGACTGCACTCGCGAGAGATAACCGACAGTCGGCATCGTCTCGATACGCGCATCTCCGACCATTTCAGCAATTTCCCGCTTCGCCGCTGTCTTTTCCATCGGTTGAAACAACTCCGAATCCACACCGTTTGGCAACGTGTTGAAGAAACTCGGATCCCAGACATAATCCGAATAAAAATCCCGGACATAATCCGATGGTGCTGTAAAACCGTCACAATCCCGCATCGCCGCGTAATGTCGTAAAAGGGAATTGATAGCACTGCCCCCGTGTCCGCGCGGCGCATGACACTGAACCAGAATAGGAGGAAGTTCGTTTTCCTTGTAAAGCGGGAAAAGCCACTTCTCATGTTCCTGATGTAGCGTGAGAATACCGAAGTATGTTTCACTAATCCTTCGACTCAGACGCTTGAAGTCTCGCACATTCATATTGATTTCATACATACGCTCAGCTAACTTCCGATTCTGTTTACCAGCAAAATGGAGGTCTACGTGGTTGATGAGGTGGTGAAACATGTAAGAAAGTGCCATGTTCGTGCCAGCAGATAGCGTTTCAATATCAAAAAACGAATCTACAGCGATCCCCGGAATAGCGACAAGTAACTTGCGGTGTTGACGCTCTGTGACGAAAGTCGTTCTGAGTCCTTCGCCGCGATTGAAGAGCAGTCCTTGCCCTTCAAGTGCCGCGAACCTCTCAAACGCCTCAAAAATGTCATCATCCGGATAAGATTTTCTGAGTGTCCGCTGGATTTCTTGATCGTTCTGCGTCTCCGCAAACTTCAACATCTCTGCCATCACAACCGACAGCTCAACAATGCGTGCTTTCTCGAGGTCTGCTGCATAAAGCACCTCATCCTCTTCAAAAATATGTAGCGGATGCAAGGTTTTTGGAAAAAAATCGTTCACTGTTATTCTCCAGGTTTTCGTCTCGTTCAGTTGATAAAATTTTCAGCGTGCTAACTTTCCACCGTTCGTAATCTAAAGACACACATATTGGCGAAAAAGGTGCATATCGCTAAAAAAATCTTAAATCTGCGTGCTAACTTTTCACCGTTCGTAATCTAAAGACACACATATTGGCGAAAAAGGTGCATATCGCCAAAAAAAATCTCAGAAAACAAATGCGTTTTATGCTACAATTACTACTAACTAATGAAAACTATAGTGACCTCTAAAAATAATAGGACACATTTTGAAAGACGGACGAGGGGACCTCGCCCCTACGAACTGTTTTTTGTTAAAGGAAAAGTGTCTCCTTAATTGTAGGTTTCGCTATAAATAAATATTTTGGTTTCATCAACTTGAACAGCGGCAATATCATGGGAACCTGTACATTTGCTACACAGAAGCAGATAGCCGTAAATCAACTGGTAGCAAGGAGAATTTTGATGGTAGAGGACAACGTTCAACTGATTCGTAGAATTTTGTCTGGCGATGACGAGGCTTTCAGTACATTAATGCGGATACACCAAAAAGGCGTTCATGCCCTTATATGGCGGAAAATTGGGGATTTTCACATTGCAGAGGAGATCACCCAAGACACCTTTATCCAAGTCTACAAAAAACTTGGGACCTTAGAGGATCCAGACCGATTTGAAGGATGGCTTTATGTCATCGCGAATCGACGCTGCATTAATTGGATAAAGCGGAACAAAGCTAAAATGAAGAAATTGAATATGCAATCCTTAGAAGCTACACGTCCAGAAGAGGTTGAAGAAGCCTTCTACGTACATCATATATCCCATCAGCGTGAAGTTGAAAACACTAAGCATCGACAAAATCTTGCCAAAAGGCTCCTACAGCAGCTACCGGAAAGTGAACGGACCGTTGTGACGCTTCACTACCTCGGTAAAATGACCTCGGTGGAGATCAGCAAATTCTTAGGTGTATCGGTGAATACGATTAAGAGCCGACTTCGCCGTGCCCGCAAGCGTTTACAAGAAGAAGCATTGGTCCGCGAAACGCTTAACGGGGTCCAATTATCTGAAAATCTCGTTGAGAACGTCATGCGACACATTGCCGACTCGAATCCGACACCAACACCGTCCGCTAAAAAACCTTTACTCCCTTGGGCAGCTTTCGGTGCCGCAGTGACATTGGTGATACTCTTGGGTATGGGCAGCCAATACTTGCTCCGGTTTCAGCAGCCATACAGTTTTGACACACAATCTGAACCTACCGTTGAACTCGTTGATGAATCTATCCTCATTGATATTGTCGCAAGGCCTGATGTGCGAAATCAGATTGGCAGAACAATCATTCCCAGTAAAAACAGTGGGGCTGGCATGCAAACCTCACAGACTTCCCTCACAACAAACGCATGGGAGGATCCCGGAAAGTTTTCCACTTCAGAGTGGAAACAGTCAATCGGACCGAAAGGCGGTGTCGTCTATGACATCTTTGAAGCTGCTGATGGAACGATCTATGCTGCTGCAAAAACGGGGCTCTATAGGTTGACCCCCGACACAACATGGGTGCTTGTTAATACCGATATACCCACCGGACAGTACCGAGTGCCGATAACAGAACACCGAGGCACCCTCTATACTGTTTCCGCTGATGAGGTGCTCGCTTCAGAAGATGGCGGTGATACGTGGAACGCACTTGGACCGCGTCCCAAAGGTGTCGCCAGTGGACTCATCGGCATCGATGCAAGCGAGAAACACAATCCACAAGCAAACATAGTGCTGTATCTTGCCCTTCAAGAGAAGGGGATCTTTCAATCAACCGATGCCGGTCAGCAGTGGATATCTCTAAATAAGAGATTGGCAGGGAAACGGATTTATACAGTTGCTATAATCGGAAACACCCTATTCGCTGGCACAAACCGAGGACTCTATCGCCTCGGTTCAAGCGACTGGCAACAACTGCTCACTGACCTATCTGGTGCCGTTTACGCTTTGACTGTCGAGGAAAACAACCTCTATGTCGGAATAGCACCCGATATTGTTTTGTCAGAAACCGATAAATCAAATCCATCAATACCTAGCCGTAAATACGCACGAAAAAGAATCTTCCACTCTGCAGATATTGGAGCGTCATGGACTGAAATAACACCTACAGATGAATCTCAAGTCATAAACTTAGATTCTGCTATACAAGTCTTGGCTGCAGGTAAAACACTCTTAGTTCTCGGAATAGCCGAATTTCGATCCATTGACGGTGGGCAAACCTGGACCCCTCTTAGATCTATTATCAATTCATATATGGCACCCAGATTTCCAGCTATCGCTATTGATGAGAGGACATTTTATAAAGCCGATGCATTCGGGATCAGTCGCACAACTGATGCCGGCGAGTCCTGGCATCGATTCGTAAACGGGATGACAGGTCCCGAACTCTACGACTTGGTTGCCCTAAACCACAGACTCTATATGCATATCGGGGGTGACCTTGTTCAGTCAACTGATGGGGGTGAGACTTGGGAAAGTGCTCATTTCAATACGCACGAGCACA
This sequence comes from Candidatus Poribacteria bacterium, assembly GCA_022820835.1. GTDB lineage: Bacteria > Poribacteria > WGA-4E > WGA-4E > WGA-3G > WGA-3G. Next base: position 39,318 of record JAJEET010000110.1, on the reverse strand, counting down.
TACCCGAATTAGATACCGATTTTTATGCGAACATAAAGCTAACGACTGCTGATACTATCCTCTATTCTATTTCAATTGAGGAAAACAAACCAAGTATTTTCCGCACATCCATTGCAGGCGATGAACTGATTCCCATTCACGATGTTCCAGCTTTTGAAGCCGATGCAGTGCCAGACGATAGCACTGCACGATCATATATATCGCATCTCCTTAGAAAAAAACGCACGAAAATTGAAGCCTTCGCTGTCGGTGGCAGGACATTTTATGCTGAATTTAGGCAACGGCTTTTCAAATGGAGACCCGGTGATCCGGAATGGACAGACACAGGATTCGTCGATATTGACTCGGAATCTACACTGGCTGTTTCAGGTGAAACCATCTACGTTGGTCAATCGAATGGAAAATTGTTTCAATCCGTTGATAGTGGAGACAACTGGAAAGACATTACCTCAACGTTGCCGATCTCCGTTGCGCATTTCAAAGAGATTACCTTCGCAGGTTCAACAATTTGTCTTGCAACGGATAAAGGTGTCTTGATCTCACAAACTGGAGAACACTGGCAGGTCATCACCGATAAAACCGGTATGCCCACCGTTATAGACAGATTCGCTGTAGATGGCACTACCATCTACGGGGTCGGCGATAGCAGTGCTTACCGCTTAGATACTCATAGCAAGTGGGAACTGCTTTCTTCAGAAGTTCCCAGCAGAATCCAATCCCTCGTTACCAGCAACGGTCGACTTTACGTTGGAACTCACGATCACGGCATGTTCCACATCTCGCTTGAGGAACAAACGGATATGGCAAATGCGTTCTAACTTTCCTACCTCCGACGAAATAGTTTCTGAATTGAATGGTTCTGGTCTATGGAGAGAAAAAATTGACAAAAAAGCGTGAACGCTTTACAATAGATAAAAAAATAGAGGTAGGATAAAAAATGAAAATTGCGATATGCAACGAAATGTTTGAAGATTGGAAGATAGAAGATGTTTTCACTTACGCCGCTGAACTCGGTTATGATGCGGTTGAGATTGCGCCGTTTACTTTGGCAGACTCGGTTTTAGATATCAGTGAAGCCGAGCGGTCGCGTATCCGTAAAGCGGCGGAAGATGCGAAGATAGAAATTGCGGGGCTGCACTGGCTACTTGTCTCGCCGCCGGGGTTGTACGTTAATCATCCGGATGCCGAGATTCGCGAGGAGACACGCGATTATTTCTTGGCACTGGTAAACCTTTGTGCGGATTTGGGAGGTGAGGTGATGGTCATCGGTTCACCACAACAACGAAACGTGATGGACCCCCTCAGTTTTGAGGAGGCGTGGGAGTACGCACGTGCAACCTTCGCTGAAAGTGCGGCACTGGCAGGCGAGAGAGATGTGATGCTGTGTATGGAACCGTTGTCGAGCGATCAGACGAACTTCATCACGCACCCGGATACAGCCGTTGAGATGGTCGAGGCTGTCAATCACCCGAATTTCGAGATGATCCTGGACGTATGTAGTACCGCGAAAGAAGGGATCGATATGCCGACGCAGATCCGTAAACACGCACCACACGTCGCACATTTTCACTCCAACGATGACAACGGCTACTTGCCGGGGTCTGGCAATGTCGATTATCCACCGATTATTGCGGCACTCAAAGAGATTGACTATAAAGGTTATGTCTCAACAGAGGTCTTTGATTTCAAACCGGATCCGAAGACGATCGCGAAACGGAGCATTGAATTTGTGAAGTCACTGTTGTAGGAGAGATTGATGGACAAGACGATCCACGAATGCTATACCGGCTATACGACACTTAGAAACGAGATGGGACGCTGGCTGAAACAGAGCATGCTGCTCGATCCGCCGGGTCCGAACGATGGGGGCGAAGACGAAGCGAACTACGCGCTGGCATGGTTTCCACACTATCTCATCACAGGTGATGCAGCGGTCCTGAAGCATTTCGATATGTTGAAGGCGGCATTGCTCGGTTGGGTGAAACGGGATTGCGTCCACGGCTATGAACCGAAGGCGGAGGCACATCACGGACCGGAGCCGTTCCTGCTTTTCCTGCCACGCTATATCGGATTGGTGCCTGAAGATACGGAAGCCGTTCACCTGTTGACAGACGCTGCAGAGCATATCGGCAATTGGGTGCCAGAAATCCCGCCGTGGTATGATTACGATAGGGACACGTTTATCGGCTACAATATCGGCAGCCGAGACGTTAAGAACGATGAAAGGGACAGGTATGAACTGGCGGAGCATTTTCGGTTTATCCATATCGCACTTGCGGCGTACCGTGTGACGGGTGAGGAACGCTATCTGACGTGGGCATTGCGGTATGGGGCGAAGCGTGCCGAGCAGCTTGTTGCTGCGCCGGATCCGATGCCGTTGCTCTGGACGCACGATGGCGAAGGTCTCAATGAAGCCGCGGTTGACGCAAAGAATTTACAGCGGTTGGTGGCAAGTTCGCACCATATTCCGAGGGATCCGCTTGCGGGAATTGAGGTACTATTGGCTTCTGGTGCCATCTATGCGTTGGGGGATCTTTACCTGCTATCTGGCGAAGAAGTCTTTAAAACGGCAGCAAAGCGGATTGTAGAGCCGCTCGTGACATCACTGAGCGATCCGTTTAACGATCCGGCGGCGGCTGCGTTGAGTTACTATCGTTGGACGTTTGAGGACACTGGCTTTGACGCAGCAATCCGAGCCGGATTGGCAGATTTGCCTGACGAATCGCCTGAGCTGCTGGCGTTGGTTTTTCCGCAACAAAACCGCCGTCGGGAACCAGGAGTCGGCAAACGCGCGGATATGGCGTACTGGGGTGAATGGTCTGATGATGGCTCCGTGAAACCGATTCGGGAACCGTCAACGGCTACATTAACGCTTGCGTATCAGGTAACAGGTGATAGGACGTATGCGATGCGTGCGTTAGAGAGTGCTGGGACACGTTTGGGTATGGCGCGGCGCGTGCTACGTGGTGGACGTGAACATGCGGACATGGGTGGCGCGGTCTGCTCAGTCGCGGCGGGACACGGACGGAATTGGGGACAGGGTGCGGTTACGGCGTGCTACGGTCCGCTGCTTCTTGGAACGCGTGAGGTACAGGGTGCAGTGGCGCAACTTTTAGAGGTCCAACGAGGCAATGGGAACAGCCATCCGCCACCGAATCTTCTCTCTCTGGTGCGCCCTATTTTAGAACAACAAGACGGGAGTGCAGAAGCAGTTTTCTATAACGGAGGTGACGCGTCGCTCAGATTTTCGTGGCGGTTCCGAAATGGGAACGAGGTATCTTCGTGGCATGCGGAAACGCTTGCGGCACACGAAACCCAAAAACGGGTGGCGTAACGTCCCCTAATCACCAAGTGCTGCGCAACGAGCGTTAGATTGAGAATGTTAACGATACCGTCGCCGTTCAGATCAGCCTCCGAATTCGTTCCCCCGAAATGTGAAGCGACAAAAGTATTGCAAGGTACGCCTGCGGTTTGATAAAAAAACGCCTTGATGGTGACATCAAGGCGTTTTTTAGGGTATCGGTATGTTTCCTACTTGAGAATAACCATGCGTCGGGTTGCAGCAAAATCAGCGGTTTGGAGCGTGTAGAAGTAGATACCACTCGATACGCGCTCACCAACAGCGTTCTTACCATCCCAATACGCCGCAGTCGAAGGTGTCATATAGGAACCGACGGGCTGCAAGTCTAAGTCTAACGTCCGAACCAAATGCCCCGAAATATTGTGAATACTGATCGAAACTTCAGCCGGTTTGCTCAGCTGATACGGAATCCACGTTTCAGGATTGAACGGATTCGGGAAGTTCTGGGCAAGGATGGTGTCCTTCGGTTGCACATCGCCGACATTCAGTTGCAGGCTCAAGAAAGCGTTGCGGATGTCAGCGGTTGTGACGGTGCGTTGGAAGGGACCGGAGACGACGTTCCCGCGATCGTCATAGAGTGCGATTTCGAGTCTATCGCCGGCTTCGACGACGCTCTTACGGTTCAGGTCTGCCCAGACAGCGGCGGAACGTTTCACATCGCTGGTGATATTCTCTGTAGCGATGGTACCAGTGCGGAGGTTTTCAGCGACGAGTGTGTAGCCGGTGCCTGCCTCCATACCACCAATGTTGCTGGTGACGACAAACGCCCATGTGTTTTTATTTTTTGAGAGTGTTGGTGCAGCGGGGGCATGATCAGCGTCAGCGGCTTCAGACTGGTTATTCCAAGCGGCTCCGGTGAACTTCACCATACCGCCAGCAGGTGTATTAACGATATACCCCATACCACCGTCAATGCCGAAGCCATCACCTTCATCAAGGGTGGTATAAGCACTAAACTCCTGAGTTGCTGTATCCAATTGAATAACGAGGGTAGCCGTTAGCATTTCTGCCAATGACTTTGCCGTGTAAGGTTCTTCTGGCATCAATGGGATAGAAATCATGTTCAAACCCGGTTCAAGTGTGAGATCAAAACCGAAAGTTTCGGGGACCATCGGTTCTTCGACCATCGGTTCTTCCGTGACGGGTTCTTCGACGACGGGTTCTTCAACCATATCTTCTTCCATCATCCCTTCTTCGACGACAGGTTCTTCTTCGGTGACAGGCGTTTCCTCAGTCATTGGAGGTTCCTCGACAGGTGTATCCTCAACAACAGGGATATCTTCAACCACAGTTGGTTCGACTAAGTTGTAACTTGTCAATTCATAAGTAACGCTGTTTGTATCATCGAAGAATTTAACGGGGCCCACATCGGGTGCAAGCCATAGGATCTCCTCCTCTGTCAGGATTTGAACTGCCGTGACGGCTTCTCGACTAATCTCTACCCTAACACAATCTTTGAATACGCCGATTGGCGTTTCAACGTCTTCGATTGCAACAACTTCTAAAACAGTGGTAGTGGTTGCTGCTCCGACGAGTTGCAATACGGTTTCCGTCACAATCTGCCAGGTCTGTCCTAAAGGTAGCGCAGCGGGAAAATTAGTGACTGGTGGATCCCAAGTCGCCTCGGCGATGCCGAATACGCCTCGGTCGTAGGCGACTTGATGTAGTAAAATCTCTCCATCTTCAGCAACAGTTACCCAGGACTTGTCAAAGAGAACGACATCTGTTCCGACTGTCTCCTTGGCGACGTTCTGGAGGATAAACTCCTCACCATCAATAGTTTCGGGTCCCTCAAAGGTATAGGTGCGTTGTTCAGCCCCGTCGGTACTCAAGAGAACCCACGTATTGCCGACATTCGCAGGATAATAATTTTGTGCGGTTGCTGTGAGTGCGAACCCACAGATAATGCTTAGAACAAAAAACGGTTTGAACCAAGACATAAGTTTGGTAGACTTCATAGTTTAGAACTCCTCAAATAAAAAAAAGACATAGACTTGAACAATATCACTATCCTATCAGAACCGTCGCGAGGACTGGTGAAGACACGAGTGGTTGGTCGTAGCGCGGAGCCGTACGGTCAGAAGGGGCATGCCCTCCCTCTGGGGATATGTCCTCTTTTTCCGACACATATTGATACCCCAACCACATTCCAACTGCCATCGCCAGTGCAGCGATGCCAATTACAACTAACACCACTTTCCAAGTTACCATATTGACCTCTTTTAGGTTCCGTGTGATAGGTCTTAGAGGTTACAAATGTAACCCAGTGATTGATTTCAAGGTTACAATTATTTTTTCGTGAAAATACTAAAACGGATTTAACCCGTTATTCTATATTGAGTTTTCTACTCGGTATCGGACGAGGCAACCTCGCCCCTACGATGATTTACCTTATCATTCGAGCTGACAAAGTGCCACCGTCAAACCTCAAATTGAGTTTTCTACTTGGTGTCGGACGAGGCAACCTCGCCCCTACGATGATTTACCTTATCATTCGAGTTGACAAAGCACCACTATCGAGCCAGATAAACCTAACGGCTGAAGTTTTGTGCAACGAGTACCAGATCCAAGATGTTGACGATTCCATCACTGTTTACATCTGCTTCGGGATCCGATTCGCCGAAGTGAGACGCAACGAAGGTGAGGTCTAAGATATTTACAACGCCGTCGCCTGTCACGTCATACGGCACCGGTTCAGGCATCGTCTCTTCTTCAGAAGGCTCAGCCGGTTCAGAAGGCATTTCAGACATAGGATCTTCTTCAGTAGGTTGTTCGGGCATCATGTCTTCTTCTGTTGTATCGGGTGCGTCAGGGACAGTTAGTAACTCGAAACTTACTAATTGAAAGATTTCACCGTCGCTGTTTTGGTATTGGACGGGTCCCACATCGGGTGCTAACCATTGATAAGTCGTTGATGTAAGACTTGTGAATCCAGCAGAGAACTCTAACGCTAACTTAACCTTTGCACAGTTACGGAAGGTTCCGGCTGGTGTCTCAAGGTCTTCAAACCTGACAACTTCTAAATTAGTGGTACTTTTTCCAGACAGCAACGGCAAGATACTCAGTTTAACTGCGTCGGTATGAATCCGCCACTGCTCGCCTAACATTAAGGTTAGAGGAAAAAAAGTAGCCGGTGTTGGAAAGCTGGTCGTTATAATGCCAAAAGCCCCTTCTTCCAAAACTGTTCTGTGGAGTTTGATGTCCTCACTGCCGACAGTTAGGAAATATTTGTCAGTATCAACAATGTCGCCAGTGTCGATTTCTTCTATCTCGATCTTCAGGGTGATGACCTCGGGGTCTTCAGAAGTATCGGGAGCTTCAAGACTATAGATGCGGCGTTCTTGAATGTCAGTGTTCTCTAAAACCCAAGTGTTGCCGACATCCGCAGGATAATAATTTTGGGCTGTCGCTGTAAAGGCGAAGCCGTAAGCGAAGATTAAAACCAACACAAGCTTAAGCCTGTGTAAAGATAGTGTTGTTTTCATAATTTAATTCTGTCCTAATAAAATTGCGATGTGAGTGGTAGGAAACCGATTCCCATCTTAGCGTGTTGACTTTTTCCGAATTTCGTGTGATAATAAGATTATACTACATTTATTGCAATTTTTCAAGAGATAAAAAGATATAATTCCGAGGTCGTTTAGTTGTGGTATCGCGAGCCCAGCTCGCTCCTACATAATGAAAGGAGAAACATAGATGCGTTTAAAGGGACAGGTTGCGATTGTTACAGGTGGTGGCGGCGGTATCGGGAGGGCGACATGCCTCGCCTTTGCAAGAGAGGGCGCGGACATCGTTATCCCTGAAGTGAATATAGCGAATGCAGAGGCGGCTTCAGCAGAAATAAAGGACCTCGGTAGACAGTGCTTGGTGATTGAAACAGATGTGGCGGATGGCGACTCTGTCCGTGAAATGGTTCAGAAAACGCTCGAAACGTTTGGACGCATTGATATTTTGGTCAACAACGCTGGTATTTTTAGCTATACCCGTATAGATGCATGCACCGAAGCGGAATGGGATCGGATGATGGCTGTGAATCTCAAAGGCCCGTTCCTCTGTTCTCAGGCGGTGATGGAGACGATGAAGGCGCAACGATCCGGACGGATTATCAATCTCGGTTCATTGGCGGGACAGGTTGGTGGCTTGGTGGCATCTGCGCCGTATTCTGCCTCAAAAGCGGGGGTGATGTGTTTGACGAAATCGTTGGCGCGTGTACTTGGCGAATATAGTATTACTGTTAACTCTATTGCCCCCGGTGTGGCGGCAACGGAGATGGCAAAAAATCACCCAGATATGACGGATCAGATTCCGTTGGGACGTGTCGCCGACGCTTCAGAAATTGCGAGTGCGATTCTTTTTCTCGCCTCAGAAGAGGGACGCTATGTGACGGGAGCGACGCTTGATGTCAATGGCGGTATACGAATGGCGTAAGTGGTTGTCAGTGGATTAGCCATAAAAAGGAGAAGTTGTATGGAATATAGGACGCTTGGACGCGCGGGTGTAAAAGTTTCACCGCTCTGTCTTGGTACAATGATGTTTGGTGGACCGACGAGTGAACGGGATTCGATTCGGATTATTCATCGCGCGATGGACGCGGGTATCAATTTTATGGATACCGCGAATGTCTATAACGACGGTGAATCTGAACGGGTTATCGGGAAGGCGGTTCGCGCAAACCGAGAAAAATGGGTTATCGCTACGAAAGTACACGGTTCGATGGGAGACGATGTGAACGAAGCTGGATCACACCGATTTCACATTATGTCGGCGGTTGAAGCGAGTCTCGAACGTCTCGGCACGGATCATATTGACGTTTACTACTTACATCGCTGGGACGCATCTACGCGAATAGCGGAATCGTTACGAGCGTTGGACGATTGCGTGCGCCAAGGAAAAGTACGTTACATCGCCTGTTCCAATTTTCAGGCGTGGCGTATCTGTGAGGCACTCTGGACAAGCGAGAAGCACGGATTGGAGGAGTTCGTGTGTGTACAACCGCTTTACAACATTGTGAATCGGGATATTGAAGTCGAGTTGCTCCCGTTTTGTGAGAAGTATGGTGTTGGTGTTGTGCCGTATAGTCCTTTAGCACGGGGTGTGCTGTCGGGTAAGTATCTGCCCGGTGAAGAACCGCCGGAAGGTTCAAGAGCGGCGCGAAAAGATAGACGGATTTTACAGACGGAACTCCGCGAGGAGAGTTATCAAGTCGCACAAAAGTTGATACCGTTGGCGGAGGCACACGGTAAGACGTTGACGCAATTTTCGTTGGCGTGGGTGTTGGCGAACCCAGTGATTACTTCTGTCATCATCGGTCCCCGCACGATGGATCAGTTTGAGGATAATTTAGGGTGCTTAGATTGTAAACTAACGGAGTCCGATGAAGCGGCTATTAACGAGTTGGTGCCGCTCGGGGAACACACTGGCAAAGGGTATAACGATCCGGCGTATCCGGTGTTGGGACGGTTTAGAGGCGAATAGTGTAATTTGGGAAGGGATATTAGGTCACTTCAGCCACGGTAACATTCTGGCAAAGGCGTGGGAGTGCTCTTTGACAAGGAAGAAATTCCGCTGAGTTGTGTCAGAAAGTCTGTTACATCGCCGGATAGAATGTTTCCTGATTTCGTAGAGTTGATACCCTAAACCTGTGACGTAATCTTCAATTTCTGCGTAAACATCGCGGTTTGTTTCACCGACATCTTTGAGTTCTGCCATTATGAGCGGGGCGTGTGTTTTTAAACAGCGTTCACCACCTTGTAGGACTTCTAACTGGTACCCTTCTACATCAATTTTGACGAAATCCGGAGCCGATAGTTCGCTGAAAAGATTGTCAATCGTGTCAAGTGTTACACGTTCGGATGCGGTCCGCTTGTTGGTATACTTCAAGGAGGCGGTACCTTCGGCGAGTCCTGCTTCCGAATAGTGGAGGGGTCGCCGTTCCTGTCTGTTGCCGAGTCCTTTGTTGAGGACAGTAACGTTTGTGAATTGGTTCAGAGAGACGTTTTCATGGAGGTAGCCGTAAGTGCGTGATGCGGGTTCAAACGCTACAACTGCCCCGCTATCTCCTACCTGTGAGGCGAGGAGACAGGTATAGAACCCGATGTTTGCGCCGATGTCCCAACAGATATCCCGCGGTTTGATCATCTTCAGTAGTTTGGTGACGATATACCTCTCGTCGTGTGTGCCGTAAAAATAGAGGTACTGGTGCTCAGGATTTGCTAAGTTGGCTTTCAGTCGGAACCGGTACTTGGTCTCGAAAGTTATTATCGGATCTTCAGGGGTAATCCAATCTCTGGTGAGATTCAGGAGTTGTCTTTTCCCATCAGTGATTGGACACCATCTGAGATAGCTGCGGACAAGCCGATTGAGTTGTCGGTTCATCCCCACGTTTGAAGTCCCAGCAGCTTTTTGCCAAGTTCGGTTAAATGCGCGGTTTCGCCTGATTCATGTTCCTTTTCCGCGCGTTCGCCGCCGAAGCCTGCCATGCGTTCTTTCCAAGCGTTGATGCGTCGCTGCCGTGCCTCCTGATTGGTTTCGCCTGCGGGGTACATCGTGATGTATTGGGCAACGCGTGGGATGTCAGCGGTATTAATGCCTGCACTGTGCGGCAATGCGCTGTGCCAAATGACGAGGTCTCCGGCTTTACCGGGAACGGGAACTGCTCCGAGTGCCACTAAATCCTGTTTCCTCGGATCTGCATCGTCAGGGAGGCTTTTTATCCACGTTTCAATCTTGTTATGGAATCCGGGTACACAGGTGAATGCGCCTTGGTTAGCGGCGGTATCGGTAAGATAGAGAACGCCTTGCACATGGAAACGGAAAGGTAGGTCAATAGAGGTATCCCAGTGAAGTCCTAAGTTTGTGCGTTCAAATTTACCGGGGACATTGGGTGGGCTCATGCTGGCTCGATCAAAACTCACCCAGAGTTTCTCGGTGTCCCAAATTTCAGCGAAAGCCTGATGAACGCGCGGGGACTGACGGGTTGCCCATAGGGCGGGATGCTGGTAGATTTCGACCATGATACCTTTACGAGGCGGGTCGGGATACCAGCTGTCGGGGTCTTCGGCATCCATTTCGATGAAATCCCAGACCGCTTGAGCGGCATCTTGTATTAATTCTGATGGTGCAGCATCAGGGATGACGACATAGCCGTGTTCTTCCCAAAAAGCGTGGTCTTCGGAACTTAAAACTGCCATCTGTTCCTCCAGTAACTAAGGTTGACAGCCATCAGCCGTCGGCTGTCAGTTTGAGTTGTTGGGTTTCGATAAATCTATCTTCGCGAAGGGTTCATTGAAGAACGGAACGCAGGATATTAAAAAACTGCTTATCCCAACCGACGCAAGTAGGCAGATAAAAAAATAACGATGAGTCCCAAGACAATCGTTAGGTTGAGCCATGGCGCGGGTCTCTTTTGATACACATCGAACACCGGATATGGAAAGGTCAGGACGACTGCTAATGTAAATATAAGAAAGACGATAAAGAGTTTGATACCTAAGATGAAGATATAGAACGAGTAGTCTGAAACAACTGGATCGATAGCGGTTTCTGCGCGTGCGCTGCGGAAAAAGGTAATAAAGTTATATAAACCGGATATGAGGATGGTTAACAACGCTGTCCAGACGACACCACTGAAACGTCGCAAAGCGGACGCGATCAAGTTATCGGACGCTGTAGAACGGTTGGCAATCGGTAGCAGAACGACGCGAAAGAAAAAGAACCCGCCTATCATCAGGACGACGGATCCAACATGTATCCATTGCATCAAAGATTTCAGCAACATATTCTTATAGTTGTCAGCGGATTAGCCATCAGCCGTCGGCTGTCAGCCAAGAGGGTTTTCTATTCATCAAAAATCTCTTGGTACTGACGGCTGAAAGCCGATAGCCGACAGCCATCTTGCCGATAACCACTTACACCACAGGCTTCCCGCCAATTGGATTAAAACAGGAACGAGATTGCTTGCAGGTATCCGGTGATACAAACTCATCATCGGGTCCTACGACTTGCATCGTGCAGTTACACCAATAGTGTGAGCCGGGGTTGTTTTCAACGAGATTCTGTAGATTGCCGCCCGGAATGTAGATCGCCTTCGTCCGCAGGTTTTGGCAAATTGGACGATCAAGAATTGGAAGTGTCTTGCCTTCTAACATATTGCTGCTCCTTTAGCTTGTGGCCATCATAGCGGCGCGGCTGACGAGGTTCTGTGTTAAAGTCACCTTATAGGCGTTGTCGTTCAAGGGTTGTGCGTCTTTGACGGCATCCGCGCCCGCCTGTTTGCTGACCGTGTCGTCAATCATCTTCCCGGTAAGTGTGGCTTCGGCTTCCTTGGACCGCCACGGTGCGGGTGCGACTCCACCGAGAACGATGCTCGCGGATACGCAGGTCTTCTCATTCATTTCAAAGACCGCTGCCACGCTCGCTAATGCGAAGTCCGGCGCGCCTTTCTCGCGTGCTTTCAGGTAAAAGCTCTTCGTATTCGGTTTTGCAGGTGGCACTTGGACTTCAACGACGATTTCGTTGGGTTGCAGCACGTTTTCTCGGAACGGGTTTGCTGCGGGTAAGGTAAAGAAATCTTCAAGAGACATCGTTTTCTCACCTTCGGGTCCGACGATTTTGACCGAGGCACCGAGTGCGATAAGGGCGGGTGCGAGGTCCGACGGATGGACGATGTAAACAGGATCGCCACCGAGGATCGCGTGGTACTTGCTTAGACCGTCAACAGCGAAACAGATGTCTCCGCCTTTTTTCAGGCAACTGGTCGCTTCATCACGATAATACCAGCAACGTGGACGTTGACAGAGGTTACCGCCGAGCGTGCCGACGTTCCGAATCTGTGGTGTTGCAATAGAACCTGCGGCTTCTGCTAACACAGCGTAGTGATGCCGAATCGCTGGGTGCTTCGCGATGTCTGTGATAGTCGTTAAGGCACCGATTGTTAAGCCTGCAGCATCATCTACCTTGATGCCGTCCATACCGGGTAAGGTTTTGAGATTGACGAGCGTCTTAGGTGTCTCAATGTACTCCTTGAGTTCACCGAGCAGATCCGTGCCGCCTGCGATAAGCATGACTTCGCCCCAACGGCTGTCGTCCAGCAGTGTGGTAACCTGTTCCAGGCTGGTGGCGTTGACGTAACTAAATTTTTCCATCTTTCTAATTTCCTTGCGGTTCGATTAGGTAAGTTGAATGAGGTGTCTTCCCGTATATCTTAAGAAATACCGAAGCAAACCCCTTCCATTTCATTACAGGCTAAGGTTTCTGATGTTGCGAAAAACGTCTTTTCCCTTATGCCTTCTTCTCGGCAAGTGCGGTGAGAATCTTGTCCGGTGTAATCGGTAGTTCCCGAATCCGAACACCGATGGCGTTGTAGACGGCGTTCGCGATAGCTCCGAGTGTCGGGATACATGGCGGTTCCCCGACCCCGGTAACCTTCCTATGCGTATCAAAGACGATAGATTTAATCTCAGGAATCTCGAAAGTTCCGGGTACTTTGTAATCCTCAAGGTTCGCGTTGAGCATCCGACCGGTCACTGCGTCCATGAAGCGTTCTTCGAGCAGTGCTTGCCCTAAGCCCATGATAACGCCGCCGTTAATCTGGCTTTCGGTTGTCAATCGGTTGATTGCCAGCCCGCAATCCTGAACGGCGACAATTTTGATAACGCTGATGGCCCCCGTCTCGGTATCGACTTCAACTTCAGCGAACTGTGTGCCAGCAACGCCGCCTTGACGGAGTTCTCTATCCCATTCTCCACCTTCACTGATGCTCTCCATACCGAGTTGCCCGGTTGCGAGTTCCCACTTAATCGTTTTCGTCCTATCAGAGACGACGTAGATGGTGCGGTTACCGACGCGTAGGTCTTCCACCGGTGCCTGAAGCTGCGGTGCGACGCGTTGAAACAATTTCTGTTTTGCTGCCGCTGCAGCCGTTTTGATGACCGGCGCGACAGATGCGGTTGTCTGACTACCACCACTCCCACCGGACGGAAGTCCGGGTCCACTATCGCCAACTTTTACCATAATATCAGTTGGGTTGAGTCCCAATTCTTCAGCGACGATAATAGCGATCGCCGTACGGATACCGGTTCCGATGTCTTGTGTTCCAGTAACGGCTTCAACGGTGCCATCGGAGTTGATAGTGACACGTGCTTGTGTGCCGCCGCCACCGCCGCCGCCCCATTGCCCGCTGCCGACTCCCATGCCACGTTTTTTCACGCCGGTGCCAGAACCAGGGACACTGTTACGCCGGTGCCATCCGATCTCTTGCGCGCCGAGGGTGTATTGTGCTTGCCGAATTTCACTCGGATCGTTGATACGTCGGAATTCGAGTGGATTCATACCGAGTTTCTCGGCGAGTTCATCCATCAGCGAATCCATGGCGAATGCGCCTTGTGGGTGTCCCGGTGCACGCATTGCGCGTTGGTTGCCGACGTTGACAGCGACGTTTCTGCGTTCCGCGCGTCGGTTGGGGACATGATAGACGTAAGGGGCTTGGAAACCCGCGCCGCTTGAGATACCGCCTGTGCCGTAGCCTTTCATATCGTAGGCGATGATCCGTCCATCGCTCGTCGCCGCTGCGCGGACGTGCTGTGTCATCGAAGGCCGGTTACCCGCGACGAGGTGCTCGGCTTTCCGAGTGAGCATCAATTTGACGGGTCTGCCGGTCAAGCGTGCTAACTCCACTGCGGTGCGTCCTTCTACACCCGGTCCGAATTTGCTACCGAAACCGCCGCCCATGTGTTCCGTGATAACTCTAACCTGATTTGCTGGTAGATTGAAGCGACCGGCTAAATCGTTGCGGACTCCAAAAACGCCTTGTGTGGATGCCCAGACGATTAGATTTTCGTCATTTTCCCATTCAGCGACATGTCCATGTGTCTCCAAGCAGACGTGCGTTTGGACAGGTGTGTGATAGGTCGCCTCTACTTCGACGGCGGCTTGTTCAAATCCTGCGTTAATGTCGCCTTCTTCTCTGACGTTCGGTTCGCTCTGATTACCAGCCCAGTCGTCTCGGATCTGTGGTGCGTTTTCCCGCATTGCGTCTTCTTCTGTGACGACATGTGGTAGTTCTTCAAGGTCAACACGGATACGCCGAATCGCGTCTTTGGCGATGTCATCTGTCTCCGCTGCGACTGCGGCGATTTCTTGTCCTTGATAACGAATTTGCCTCCCAACTTCAATAAGCGGTAAAACTGCTCTGACCCCGGGCATCGCTTCCGCATCGTTTAAATCTAAACCGACGACGTTTGCACGCGCGACTTCGGAACGTAAGATGCGTCCGTAAAGCATTCCCGGTCTATTAATATCAAAGGTATATTTCGCTTTTCCTGTAACCTTATCTTTACCTGACAAACGGGGTATCCGTTTGCCGATAAGACGAGATTCGCTTGCTTCTCCCCATGATGCCATACGTTTTCCTCCTATGGACACTCACTCCGATGGAGCAGTAGGTTTTTGTGTCCGGCAAGCCGAGGCTTGCTTTCAATAACAGCGATAGGAATCACATCTTCCGTGATGCGGTTTTGACAGCATCAAAGATGAACGGATAGGTGCCACAGCGACATGTGTTGCCGGACAGACCGACTTTGATTTCTTCAAGCGTCGGTTTGGTATTTTCGCTCAACAGTGCTGCGGACGAGATGACGAAACCGGGCGTGCAGAACCCACACATCAGTGCGTCGTGTTGAATGAATGCGTCTTGGACGGGGTGCAGGTCGTCGCCATCTGCTAAACCTTCGACGGTTGTTATCTGCATGCCTTGTGCGTCCATAGCCAGCATCATACAGGCGTAGACCGTTTTTCCGTCTACCATGACCGTACAGCCGCCACATTCACCCCGGTCACAAATCAGTTTGGCACCGGTCAAGTCAATGTTATTTCCACTTGTATCAATTCCGTCGCGTAGAACGGTCAAAAGGGTTGTGCGCGCTTCTACTTCGACTTGGTACGGTTTCGCGTTGATATTAAGTTGAATGGTTGCGCTGGCGACAGATTCCTCTGTTTGGGCATCAGCCGCTTTTTCGCTGCCGATCAAGACGCTGGGTGCAACGGTCGCTGCGACAGTCCCGGTCCCTACACCTTTCAAGAAGTTCCGGCGGGAGATGTTTGTCCCCTGTTTTTTCTCCTTATCAGGCATGCGGTGCCTCCTTACAATCGATTGTAAATTCGGATCAGTAAAATGATATTCATCGCGTTGATTGGACAATTTCTTAATCCTCAATTTTCGACAATATATCATATTTTACATTTTTTATCAAGCAAAAAAATGAATGGAGCCAGGATCATTTGCACTCCAGCGGAGTGCTATGTTTATCAATATCTAATTGGGCAATGAAAAATTGATTGGCAATTTTTCATAAAATAGAGTATCATATTAAAAAGAACTTTTGGAATAAATTTTATTTTTGACAGAGGCGATCTCGCCTACAAGACACTAAACTATAGTAAGGAGCTATCATGGCTGAGAATACGTTTGAAATTAGCGACGATACGTTTGAAGGAATGGTGCTTACATCAGACACACCTGTTGTTGTTGACTTTTGGGCAGAATGGTGCGGTCCGTGCAAAATGATTGCACCGATCTTAGAAGAACTTGCTGGAGAAAATACAGAGACCTTCAAAGTTGGGAAAGTCAATGTTGACGACAATCGCCAGACAGCGATGCAGTATAATGTTCGGAGTATCCCGACACTGCTGGTGTTCAAAGATGGGAAAGTTGCGGGACAGATTGTCGGCGCGATGCCTAAAGACGCACTGAAAAAGAAAATCTTAGACGTACTGTAAATCCCTGCCCTTGAAATGGAAGGTCGGAAGATTCAAGATTCATGTTTCTTTCTGTCCTTCCATTTTTTTATTCTCCTACCAACCTACGGTTCGCTATGTTTTGGAAACTTGCCTATAACGCTTTCGCGGTCCCAGCGATGCTCGTCGGTTTTCACTGTGCCGGATGCTGCAACCCGAAGATTCAAGAAGGCATCATCGGACGAAAACGGGTTTTTGCAGAACTAACTGACCAGCTCCAGCGCGCGCGAGGCTTAGAGAAAACGGCGTGGTTCCATTTCACCTCTGTTGGTGAATTCGAGCAGGCGAAACCGCTTATTGAAGCGATTTATGCAGAGACCCGGATTGTTTTAACCTTTTTTTCACCATCCGTTGCACCGAACGCAAAATCTTACCCTTATGCCGATGCTGCCGTTTACCTACCTTTAGACACACCCGGAAATGCTGAGCGTTTAATACGACGCATTGAACCGGCACTGATCGTTTTTTCTAAATTTGATATTTGGCCCAATCTCGTCTGGAAAGCCTCAAAACATGAGATTCCGATTATCGTGGTCGCTGGTACGTTGCATGCCGAATCGAAACGGTTATCCGGCTTTGCGAAACCGTTTTTTCGGAGTGTGCACCGACATATCCGTGTGCATTGTGCGATTTCGGATGCGGATGCAGCGCGTTTTCAACAACTCTGTTCATCGGAACACGAAATTGTTGTGACCGGGGATACACGCTATGAGCAGGTTTACCGACGGGCAATCTCTGTTGAAGCTGATGCAGAATTTTTTCCGGGACAGGGCAGCCTAAAACATCCTATTCTCATCGCTGGTAGCACCTACACAGAGGACGAGAGGGTACTATTGGCTGCGTATCGGCTGCTACGGGAGAGCAGACCAGATAATCGTCCGCATCTAATCCTGGTTCCGCATGAACCGACACCTGAACGGATAAAGGAGATTCGTGGGCATCTAATGCGCGAGCGATTGGCGCATCTCTGTTTTTCTGACCTCAGGTCTGAAGTGGATTTGTCAGCGGTCGATGTGCTTATCGTTGATACGGTAGGACTTCTTGCGAAGTTGTATCGGTTGGCAGATATTGCGTTTGTCGGTGGGAGTTTCCGTGGAAGTGTTCACAATGTGATGGAACCGGCTGCGATGGCGAAACCTGTGATTTTTGGTCCGACGATCCAGAATGCGCACGAGGCATCTCTACTCGTAGATCAAGCTGGTGCGAAATTGGTTCGGACTGCGCAAGAATTGGCAGACGCTATCACGATGTGGTTAGATGATGCGGATGCCCGGACGACAGCGGGCACCATCGGGAAACGATTGATTGAGGAGAATCTGGGTGCGGTGGAGCGGACGTTGGTGCATCTTCGGAGGTATGTGTGAAATGAACTGTGATTTATTTGATTTGTGTGATTTCCGTGATTAGGTAGTTTTCAATTTCAACGTCCACTGGCGAGTTCTTCTCCAGTGATCGCGTGATATTTATTTGCGAGGATAGCGTGTTTTGCGCGAAGTTGCATTAGGTATGCGCGGGCATCCTCCACGAGCTGTGTCTGAGCAGTGACAATAGTTTGTAACTGTGCGATAGTTGTCTCAAGTTCCGTCTCTTCCGCAAGCAAACTATCAATGAACGCTTGATGCTTTTCCATTGCTGGTTTTAATGCTACGGTTTCCTCTGCATCCAATTCTGCAAAGATAGCATCCAGTTCTGTGCGTTCCTTTTGTGTCAGGGTTCCTTCTGTCTCACGGATTTTTAGCGTGTCTAATCGATTCTGTCGGTTTGTAGTACTCATGTGTCCCTCGGTTTGTTATAAGATTATTCCGCCCCAAGTGATATTAAGATATCAAAGCAAATTTCCTAGGCTACCCTCAATTTCAAAAGCACTCTTTCCTTCTGACAAGAAGTTTATCATATATTTTTAGAGAAGTCAATATTTTTCTCTGCGAAACGGGTTCACATTATGCAGCAATTGATGCTATTACCGCGTGGCTAAAAAATACAAATACCAACGTCACAGCAGGACGTATCGGAGCAGAAAATTGGAAAGTTGTTCCATATTCTTTTTCATAATACGATTTTGCTGCTAAAATCTCGTCCACGGCATGCTTGTCTGCTTTACCCCCTGCTTGTCGTCGATGCTTAGCCTGTATCAGAAGTCCACCAGTATCATTCCGACGCTGACGAGCAATGACATCTGCACCTTTATCCCCTGAATACGAAGTTAGTACGACATAATACCTTTGTTTATTAAATTCGTTCATATAATTGCCTTATTTACTGTTTTCTGGTGTTTCCTTTTGATCTACTGTCCGATAGCGGATTGTTAGGAGTGGTCGGAGGTTTTCGTCGGTTGCTTCTTTTGAAGAGAATACGATGGGGACACTACCGTCTTGTAAGGCGAAGAGATAGCCGTAGTTGTAGTCGGGGTTTGCGACCCAGAAACGGACGGCATCGGTGAGGCGTTCGCTTTTGAATTCATAACGTTTGCTCACACCCTGGATTTCGTTTGTGCCGTCAATGCGGTGGGCGACATCTTCGGAACCGTTATAGTCACTCTCGTTGTCGCCGTCTATGCCTGACAGCATGGCTTGTGCTGGGGGTCTATTCCACGGGAGTTCGCGATGCAACGCGCTGTTGTATGTGAGTTCGTTATCTTCAGCACGCGTTGATGTGCCTCTACCTTCTTTCCACGGGAGCAGGACACGCCGGTAGAGGACGGTCTGCGCAGTGTCGGTTTCACACTGCTGAACGTGTAGGCTTATCGTCGCGTCTAAGACTTGCGCCGGTTCACGGATTCCCATATCCTCAAAAGCGTCAAACAGATCAAAGGCGACGAAGAAGACACTCCCTGCCGGATCACATAAAAGCGTCGGTTCGGCACCGGCATTGTTGTTTCGGGTCTTTCTGTCTTTGTTTACCAACAGTGTGGTATCCTGGGAACTGCCAGAGAAAGTGACGGCATCGCCTGCACCGAAGGTTATCTCGTTTATGAGTGGGAGTGTAATCACGATTCCGGTTTGTAAATTTGGAAGCGTGAGACGGTAGGTTTTCTCTATCTCTAATGGCGTAGTAATCAATAGAACGCGGTTGGGTCGTTGATCCAATAGCGCGTATTCGATTTGAACGTCTGGTGCGATTTGGTAATTATTGAGGTCTTCGGCTGTCTCTGCTTGTAGTTCTCCGTCAAATTGCAATTGAATTGCGGTTTGCGAGAGCGGGGTTGCCGCCACGAGTGCTGGTATGTCTGCTGCATCAGCGGATGAAATATAGCAAAATAGCAGTGATAGAGATATTAGAGACCTAAAAACGACTCCAGAATAAATCTTCAAAATATGCCTCCATTATTGTTGGTCGCGACCGAAGTTCGCTCTTACAGAAGATAGCGCGACCGGAGTTCGCTCCTACGGTATATCTACTGTGATAAAGACGGCGTTTAGGACATCTCGTTCCTGTTGTCCGGAGGGTTTATTGACGACGGTGTCGTTGACGACGAAGGTGCTGGAGGAGCCGCCGTCGAGATTAATGGCTTCCGTTGCGCCGAGGTCTATGAGAATACTGGCGAGTTCATAGAGCGTTAGACCGGTGCTATATTGCGGTTGTCGTCCGTCTGCGACGACAAGAAAGAGTTTATCAGCGTTGTAACCGAGCGCTGTTCGGGGTTCATGACTTAGATTGAGCACAGGTGCCCGTTTACCCGGGGTGTGACGCTTTTCGGCGTTGTGCATCTCCGTGATTGTCTGATTAATCTGCCCATTTTTGAGGAGTCGGAGGCGTCCACCGATGGCGTGTTGAACCTTGTTCCATTCGGGTGGTGATAAGGAGAGTGTGAGCGTGCCGCTCGCGCCAGTGCTGAACGCGGAAATCGCCGGGTCTCTCAGACGTGCGTTAAACCAGAGGATTGCACCGTCTCTTGGAATGATGCTATTTCCGTCGCTCAGGACATTTTCTACACGGTAGGGGTGTTCGTAGTGAGGTGTCAATGGGAGTGAGATGCCACTGATTATGACCTCTTTACCGCGACGACGGTTGGTGCGTGTCGATTCGCCGAGTCGCGGGGTATAAAGCGTTACTTGACACCCATCAAGACGACGCTGATTGACGCATCCGAGTTGCAGTGTCTGCGCACCGATGTGGATGCTCGCTTCCATTTGGACAGGCGAACTCAAAAACTCGCCGGACTCGGTTACGCCGAAGCATGCCTCGGTGTCGGTCGGTTGCGTGATGAGTTCTCCGTCTTGGATATGTAAGTTTTCTAACACGCCGCCGTAGCCTCGCATATCTCCGAGAACGCCGAACCCGCCATTAACAGCGACGATGACGCGTCGGTCACCGCGTTGGTTACGGCGATTTGCCATAGAACGGACGCTCTCCTTTCCTAAAACTTGTGCGTTTGCAAGTGCGACCTCAAAGTGGAGCGTCGGTTCACTGCGCGACATCTCGGCGACATAAAGCACACATGTTTCGACATCCCAGTGATAACGGTAGATGTGGAGGCCTGGTGTTAGGTCGGCGAACAGTACCTCTTTCTTGCCACCGGCTTCTGCGATGACGGTTGTTACTAAAAGGAGATAGATGAGGGTGCAGAATCTATACATTACTTACGAAAAATTTCAACGGCGAAATAGTCAATAGGTTGTTCTATCGGTGGTCGCAGTTTCTTGACGATGAGATGCACCGCATCGACTGCGAATTGTTCTAAAATTGTCGAAGCCATTTTTTCGGCGAGTGCCTCAATGAGTTGGAACGACTGCTGTGTACCGATCTCAACGATGCGTGAAACGACTTCGGCGTAATCGACGGTGTCTGTGAGTGCATCCGTATTACCCGGGTTGATGAGCGGACGGTGCAAAGTTGCATCAACTTCATAATGGCCACCGACGTGTCGCTCTTCTTTCGGGACACCGTGGTGGCCGTGGAATCGGATGCCTTTGAGAATGATTTTGTCCATTTTCGTGAAGCTTGCAAGCGAAAACTTGCTGTTAGATGCGCGAAGCTTGCAAGCGAAAACTTGCTGTTAATCTTAGTCTTCGGGAATCTCTCCGAAGGTATGCGCGGGTTCTATGAGGTCTTTGACCTGCTTTCCGTTCTTCCCTCCGGTGTAGTCAATCGCGCGTATTTTCCAGTCACTTTCATCCTTTTCGAGTGCAGAAATCAGATCGCCTTGCAGACCGTCCCACTTGTATGTGGCCCGTAAGACGGCTGCTTTGCCTTTGCGGTCAATAGCGATGTAGGTGATGCCAGTTGTCATTACTCCCCGATGGAGTCGAAAGATTCCGTCCCACGCTGCTGTTACCGCCTTCCATCCGTTGTTCCTTTCAAAAGTGCCAGCCCAGAAGGTCCATGCGGTAAAAACATCATCTGATTCGCTTTTGAGCCAAACGTCGGCAAGTATCTCAGTCTCTTGATCGCCGTGTGCGGTTACGTATCTTTCATAGAGTTCTCGAATGGCCTGTTCTTCAACGGCAAAGTCGACGTTCCTTCCAGCAGTTACTATCGGCTCCGCGGGTTCTGAAGATGTAGGGGTTGAAGTATCTGTCTCGGTCGGTTCGGAGTCGTCATCGTCTGCCCCACAGGCAATCATCCCTGTGATGAGCAGCATGATGATTAGATAACAAATCGCTTTCGGTCTCATAATTTTACCTCCTGCGTTATCTCCAAAATAGCTGACTCACATTGACACAACTTCCCTTATTGTATCAAAATCGTTAATAAAAGGCAACTTAATTTTCGTTTTTAGTGCTCGGTTGTCGGTTTTCAGTTTTCAGAATAACAGGTTTTGTGTTATACTTTTTGGTGCAGTTTATAGTAAACTTACAATTAATGACACATCTATGGCAGTCGCGGTTTCAAACCCCGACTGCAGTGGGGGCTGCATAAGTCCTAAACAGTTAAAATTTTGTTGAAAGGGAATCGTTATGAACGTCACAGTCAAATATTTTGCCGTATGTCACGAGATGTTAGATAGGTCTGAAGAAGAGATGGAGCTCCCTGATGGTGCCACCGTGAAAACGATCTTACAGAAACTTGAGGAAGAGTGGCCTGAGATCGCTGAGTTTTATGAAGTGATGCAGATGTCTGTCAATTGGGAATACGCTACGGAAAACACCGAACTTGCGGAAGGGGACGAGGTGGCTCTGATTCCGCCGGTAACGGGAGGGTGCGATGTTTAAAATCACGACGGAGGTTATTACAGGCGAGACGGTGCGGGAAGCCGTGGAAGGACCGGATGCCGGTGCAGTGGTACTGTTCCTCGGTACTGTCCGTGATAATACCGATGGAAGACCCGTCAAATGTCTCGAATATGAGGCGTATCCACCGATGGCGGAGAAGAAAATGGCAGAAATTGCACAGGAAGTCTCGGATAAATGGGGAATTAGTCGCGTTGCGATGGTCCACCGTGTCGGGAAATTAGAGATCGGTGAGGTAAGCGTCGCGGTTGCTGTCGCATCGCCGCATCGCAAGGACGGTTTTGAAGCGTGTAAATACGCGATGGACCGACTCAAGCAGATTGTTCCGATCTGGAAGCGTGAAATATGGGCAGACGGCGAAGCGGAATGGGTGAAACCGGATGCCGTCTATTTTGATTCCCTTAAGCCACGCAAAACCGATCCACAAACTGGCTAAAGATTGAAACCGCCTGCGGAAATTGATCCAACGCCATCCACTCATCAACGGTATGCGCCTGCAGAATACTTCCCGGTCCGATGATGACAGTCTCCATGTGCTGTGCGAAAACCGCAGCATCGGTGCTATACGCAACAGTCTTAGGCGCGTCTGCACCGGTGATTTCGAGTGCTGCTTCGATGATTTCTGCATCCGGTGGCGTGCGTACGGGTGGCGCGTTGATATAGAGATCAAATATCAACCCGTGCTTTTCAGCGGATTCGCGTGCGCGGTCTATCCAGACCTGCGAATCATCACCCGGCATTGGACGATAGTTAATACTACAGACACTCAAGGGTGAGGTGATGTTTGCGGCACACTCGCCATCGCTGATTGTGATGTTCCAATCCGTGAAAGGTGGCGTGAATTCGTCGTTGAAATATCGCGTATCGTTCGTCAATTCGTGGTAAATGTCGCGCATCTCTGCGAGGAACGGAATCAACTTGAGATTGGCGTTATCGCCTTCACCTGTGCTGCTATGTGCTGCGCGTCCGTGTGCGGTAACAGTAAAACGGACAGCCCCCTTGTGTGCATATACGGCGTGCAGTTCCGTCGGTTCACCGACGACCCCGTATTGTGGAAACCCGTGTTTTTTGAACATCTCCGATTTTTCAGCGACGGCAGTTGCGCCGAAGTATCCGACCTCTTCATCAGCCGTAATCACGACGTAGAGCGGTGCTCCCAACTTTGACCCTGCATAACGTGAAGCCACCTCAATCATACAAGCGACGCTGCCTTTCATATCGCAGCTGCCCCTACCGTACATCTTTCCATCAGCAACCCGTGCCTCAAACGGGTCCATTGACCAACCGATAGCCGGGACAGTATCTATGTGTCCGAGGAGTGCCAACCCACGTTCTCCGTTCACCGGTCCTTTCCGTCCGATGAGGTTGACCTTTAGCACACCTGCGGGATCCTTGTATTCAACGCGTTCGACTTCACAATCTGCGGCTTCAAGTATTTCGGTCAGAAAATCCATGACCTCAACGTTGCTGAGCGGACTGACTGTATTATACGCAATAAGCGTTTTGGTGAGTTCTTTAGCATCCATAATCGGGAATTTTACAAAAGGCGTGGAAGTTTGTCAATAGATTTTTTAAAGGCGATCAGTTGTCAGCGATTAGCCGTCAGCAAAGAGGTTCGCGTGAACTATGTAATTTTATTGCGGTGCGCCACGAGCAGGAAATCCATTTCACAATTGGTATTCATAGGCGATGGCGGCGACTGCGACGATGGCGGCGGTTTCGGTACGTAAAATGTTTGTGCCGAGCGTTACGGGGACGCATCCGTTCTCACTTGCTGCGCTGATTTCCGTATGAGAAAAACCACCCTCTGGACCCACAAAGAGCGCGATGGCGGTTGCCTGCGATGCGTTCTGTAAGACTTCTCTAATGTGCTGTGTGTATAATGCCTGATTCGGATCCGGGTTGAGGAATAGACGGAGCGAAAAATGATCAAGTTGTGTGAGGGAGGTTTGAAAGGTCTGCGGGTCGCATAATTCAGGTAACCATGCGCGTTTAGACTGCTTTGTAGCAGAGATGATAACACGGTGCCAGCGTTCATAACGGTTTCGACTCGGTTTTTTCAAGGCGTATTCTGTGTGTAACGGCACAATCTGTGTGACACCGATTTCGGTTGTCTTTTGAAGAATCAACTCCATCTTATTGTTCTTGGGGAGTGCTTGGAAGAGTGTCATCGCAGGTGGTACGCTTGGGTGAAATTCATGGCTGAGGATCCTAACTTCACTGGAAACGTTTTTTGTTCCACTATCGCGCACTTCTCCGGTATAAACATTGCCTTGTCCATCAATAATTCGGACAGTTTCACCCGGCGTTATACGGAGCACATTGCGTAGATGGTGATGCTCTGAATCCGTGATCCTGGCAATATCAGTGCGGATCTGAAGCGGCGGAACGTAAAAGGTGTGCATCACTCGTTCCCTGTGCGGAGTTTTTCAATAACTGTCTCTGGCTGTTGGCTGCGGAAGATAGCGGTGCCAGCGACGAGAATTGTCGCGCCTTCACGGATAGCACGCGGTGCGATTTCTGTGGTTACACCGCCATCAATCGAGATGTCAAGCCGTTGTCCCAATTTTTGTGCCGTTTGATGCAACTCCGCTATTTTCTCGAAAGTGCTCGGTTGGAAGGTTTGTCCACCGAATCCGGGTTCAACACTCATCGGTAGGATCAAGTCAACATCTGAAAGGTAGGGGGTGACGGCAGAGGTAGGCGTTTTCGGTGAAAATGCTAAGCCGGGTTTAATATTATGTGCCTTAATCGCTGAAATGACTTCGTTGGGTTCATCACTGCTTTCGATGTGAAACGTAATGAAATCTGCACCTGCCTCGGCGAGTGTGTCGATATAGCGGAGGGGGTGCGTCACCATGATATGGACATCATAAGGGATTTCTGTTATTTGACGGACGGCAGCAATAAGCGGTGGACTGATAGCGAAGTTTGGCACAAATTCGCCGTCCATAACGTCAAAATGAAGCATATCCGCGCCAGCATCGACCATCCGTTTGACTTCATCACCGAAACGGCTGAAGTCTGCAGCGAGGAGTGAGGGTGCGATTTTAGGATACGGAATTTGGTAGCTCCTTCGGTGCTGTTCTATTTATAAATTTTTTCGAGTATTTTTTCGTCATTCTCAAGGGCGATCACCTGTGTTTGTCCAAAGACATACACACCTTTGCGTTCAAGGTCAATCTCTGCGCCGGGTGCATACAATTGATCAATTACGATGCGTTCACCTGAATCATCAACGATAAGAATTTTGACGTGCCGTGACAGGTTCCGATTTTCCGCTTCTGTGACCTTGTACTTGAAGGGGAGCAGTCTACCGACATTTTCCTGGGATTCTTGTCCGCTTATTTCGAGCAGGATGAGGTCACCGGTTTTCACGAGTACACCGCCGGCTGGCTTGTGCGTAATAATTGAACCTTCGGGAATTTTCGGATGTGAGCTATAGATGGTTTCAACATTGAGTCCTACGGCTTCTAAAGCGACAAGCACTTCCGTAGCCGTCTGTCCTTGGAAATTTGGGAGTTGTATGGATTGTGGTGAAGGTCCCTCACTTATCAAGAGATTAACTTTGGTTCCACGTCGCTGTCCGCCGCCTTCTGGCGGGGTTTGCGCGATAACGGTATCTTGTAGATAGGTTTCGGAATGGACGCTGGCAACCTTATTCGCCTGAAAACCGGCACTTCTGAGTGTTTCAATAGCAGCGTGCTGGGATTTTCCGATAACAGAGGGAACCGGAGCCAATTCGACCCCTATGCTGACGGTAATCGTGACCGGCTGGTAGTATTTGATTCTAAAATTCGGTTCTGGATCTTGTTCGATGATTTCACCTCTTGGTGCCTCACTACTTGCTTCGTGAATCTCTTTTGCGGGGCGGAGTCCAACTTTATCGAGGACTGGAACGGCTTCATAGTAGGTCTTACCGATAATGTTCGGCACGAGTACCTCTTCTGTCCGAACCCATCGCGGGATGACCAGAAAAACGATTAGCATGCCGACTATACCAGCCAGGATTGAGAGGTAGAGTAAAACCTTGACGACAGCAAATAGGGTATCATTAATGCGATTCATAATAATGCCGTATAAAGTTGTTCACCGGTCTGGACTTGGTACCCGTTAATAAAATCGCCTGCTTCCATAGCCTTTTTGGTTGCGGGTTGAATCTTCAGGAGTTGAAGTGCGCCCTCAGAAGTCGCAACGAGTAGTTTCCGTTTTTCGACGATTTCGAGTGTTCCCGGCGGTGCATCGAGCAGCTGTGGAAGCGGTTGGCAGTTGATAATTTTCAATCTTAGATTGTCTCGAAAGAAAGTGTACGCGCCGGGCCAGATTGCGGTGCCTCTAACGAGGTTGTAAATTGTCGTTGCGGGGTAATGCCAGTTAACCTCTCCGATCTCTTTTGTCAGGCGTGGTGCGTGCGTTGCCTCGGCGTTGTTCTGCGGTGTTGATGCCGGTGGTCTATCGCCCGACATTTCGGACAGACGTTCGACGAGTTGTTCGGCACCGAGTTGTGCCAATTGTTCTGTCAATGTAAAGGCTGTGTCCTCATCTTGGATTCGGATGCGGATAGCAGAAATAATATCGCCGGTATCCTCGCCGGCGTCGAGTAGCATGAGTGTCACACCAGTTTCGGTTTCGCCGTTAATCAATGCCCACTGAATAGGGGCTGCACCTCTGTATTTCGGTAGCAGAGAGGGGTGCAAGTTGATGGTTCCACAGGGCGGGATATCCAAAACGGTTTGCGGTAAAAGTTGACCGAATGCCGCGACGACAGCCACATCAGGGGCGAGACGTTCGAGGGTGCGGACGAAGTTCGGGTCTCTGACTTTTTCGGGTTGATAAATCGGCAGCTTCTGTTCCGCAGCGACGACTTTAACAGGCGGCGGACGCAGGCGTTTTCCGCGTCCACTGGGTCGGTCAGGTTGTGTGACGACACCGATGAGTTCAAATTTGTGGCTGATGAGTCCCTTGAGTGCCGGAACGGCGAACTCACTGGTCCCCATAAAAAGAATACGCATTTTAGTTTTTAACTATTAGCCTTTTGGTCCGTTTCTTTTCATTCTCAGAAGATGGATTTCCCCTGAAGTGACACGAATTGGGAACTTGAATCCTCCACAGTCTAAAGACTGGAAATTTCGTGCACATCTTAATTTAGTCGGTAGGAATACTTATATTTAACTGCTTTGTGAGGTTTTCTTTTGGAACCTGATTTCTTAATGATTTAATAATTGAGTAGATTATATTCAATTGTGGTGAATTATAGCCGAATATACCTCTATCTAATTCTCTGGGGCTAATTTTAATAAACTTAGAAATCTCATTAATTCCACCTTGGGCTTCTATAATACTCTTAATTTCTTTAAGCAGAAAAGACAAATCGCCATCATCTAGGTATTCTTCTACACAAACCTTAAGATAATTAGCAGCGTTTTCTGGATCCGAAAGTCTCTCCATCATAATATCATTCAAAGTTCTAAATTGTTTCATAACTGATTCTCCAGATATTGTGAGTAATAATTTTCGGCACGTTTGATGTCGAATTTTTGTGATGATTTATCACCTCCACAAAGTATTAATATATTTGAGCGAGATAAGAAACGAAAATAAATACGATAGCCTGCTCCAAAACCAAATCTAAATTCACAAATTGCCTTAGGTGTTACTAATGGTTTAAAACTACCTACATTACCGTTTTCTACACGCCTAAGCCTCCTTAGAATTTTATCACGTGTAGTTTGATCCCTGATTGAGTTAATCCATTCAGTAAAAGGTTCTTTACCACTATTGGTCTTAAAAATTTCTATTTTTATTTCATCCATCATTAAGTTACCTTATGTTATACAATATACACAAAGGTAATTTAATTCTACAATTAAATCAACTAAAAATCAATTATATATGGGTAAAAATAGACGCGATCATGCCTGTCTGTTAATTCAAACACAGTCGCGATGTGAAAACCCTTAGCATCGCCCCATCTCCATTCTGAAGAATGGAGATTTCAATGAAGAGGTTAATAAGAAATCCGTCTTTATCTTCATTTAAGAAAATAGTGAATTAAAAAACATCCATGATGAGCGAGGGGCCACAGTTAAAAAATTCAGAAACGAATCTGAAGGAGGGGTATCGCCAAACCGATGGCAGGATCATTTGCCCATCTATTGAACCTATTATTTAGTGAGGTCTCTCGGGAGATTGCCCGATACCTTGCTATGTATGGATCCACTTTAGACAAGCGAGCAATGGTGCCTTCGGGGTCTTGTTCTTCAGTTGGCGGTTCTTTGGGTTCTGGCACGCGTGGGGCAGAGCGGTCAACGTTGCGTGTATGGAACCAATCCCACACACCGATAAAAAGAGACAACGAAACGGCACCGATTCCAACGATGCGATAGTCCTGTGGTGTCAATTCAGGTGCGAACAGATTCTCACGATACATCTTTACACCCCTAACAGCGAGGTAACTATGAATAGCGGTAAAGGGTAGCGAACTGAGCGTAATAATCTCAAATCGCCGTAATGCGCTTTCGCTATAGTCAGCATGGTCTTCTTCTGCCGGCGGTTCCGGCTGAAGTTGTGCTGTTGCCTGGGACGTTACCCAAGAAAGGGAAACTAAACTTATCAAGAGCAATCGGGTGCTAAATTTATACACAGCGCTTCTCCATAAATGCAGAATAGGATTCGATGTCCACTGTATATATCCGACTCAGTGAATATGTACTGTGGCTGATGCGTCAGGTTTCTTGGTGCTGGTTACGATTTTGGAATAGGTAAACAATGAGCATGCCTGCTCCGATACAGATAGAAATATCAGCGACGTTAAAAGTGGGCCAAAAGAGACCTTTACTGGCGATACCGAACTGAAGGAAGTCAATCACTTCGCCTAAAAAGATTCTGTCAATGAAGTTCCCGATAGCACCACCGAGTAGAAACCCTAAGGAGACCTGCATCCACCGGCTCTCCCTGAATCGGAGATAATAAGCGAAGATAAAGATCAGTGCGACAACGGTAATAAAAATGAGCAAGAATCGATGTCCTGCAAGTACCCCGAAAGCTGCCCCGGAGTTTCTGTCGTGTCGAAGGTTGAAGAAACCGGGGATAATCTGGATGCCCCTACTTTCCAGCGCGATATAATTTTCCACGAGCCGTTTGGTTCCCCAATCAAGTATTAAGACAGGCAACGCCACACAAATTAAGGGGATAATATTTTGCCATATATTTTTTTTAGGAGTTTGGTTCGTATTCACTTTTGCGTGCCTCCCATTCCGCTTTCGGATCGTCATTTTTCATATTGGAAGGCATCGAGCTATTTTCGGTCAGCGTCGAGAGGTCGTGCCAGTTTCTTTGGAAAATGCTATGGTTTCCGTTTACAACGTCTATAGAAGTGCGTTGATAGAAATGTTCGGCTAAAAACGGTGTTAACGGTGCCAGACGTTGCAGGAGTGAGGTTGTTATATGTGAAAGCGTCATCTGTGCTGCGCTCAGCGTTTTCGTTGGACGGGATTCCAAAGTGCGGACATAATAGCGCAGGTCGTCTTGACAGAAATCGGTTAACATTTTCCACATTCCATGAAAATCCGCTGCTTGATATGCGTGCTGTACCTCTTGTAGAAGCTGCGCTGCGACGGCTCTTACAAGTGCATCGATTTGGAGTGATTTATCGGTTGTCGTTTGCCCTGTCTGTTCTGTTCCTGAAGACTCGAGGTCCGTATGCGTTGGGGCACTTGCAAAACTTGTTTCGATCTCGGGTTCATCTTTATGGAGTTCTGAATGAGAATCGAGAAGGAGCGGATAGAGATAACCGCTGATCTCATCGAACACTGCGTGCAGCTGCTGATATTCTGTTAGTTGTTTTTTGGCAAGTTCTTCGAGCCGTTCGGCTTTCATCTGTCTTGTGTTATTGTTAGGCGTTATAACGACGAGGCGGACCACGTCTGCCGGATATTTGTTGAGAAATGCGTCATCAATTTGGATATTGCTATTAATTTGGGGTAATGTTTTAAGTTTTAGTTGCTTAAAGGGTTGACTTTCTTTAATGGGCCGGCTTCTGCTGAGTGCGGCGGAGATGACACTGATCTCCGCGAGCCATTTTATCCACTCATAATTGTCAGCCTTCGTATGAGGGACAAACATGATACTGGTGTGTCCGCCGGGTGGTTTCTTGAAATCGGAGTTGTCAATGATTTGAAGCAGATTCGCAAAATGGCTGTCAATCAGCGTCGCCTCTTTACGGAAGTCAGATGAATTGCAGTTTGCACAACGCGTATCGGCAGGCAAGAGTTCTTCGATGCTTAATCCGAACCAGAATTCAAAGCTGCGTTGGATGGAATTACGGATGGCTGTGAGTGCATTTTTATCGGTGAGCGGTGTATCACATTGGTCACAGAGTAGGATTGGGAGCGGCATTCCCCATTGGCGTTGTGTTGAAACTTGCAGGTCTCTGAAATTATGGACAATGTTTCGGACATCACCGATATGTTTATGTTCTGTTTCACCGTAATTATCCCAATATTCTTCTGCTTTGAGTGAAACAGCGGTGTCTCGGTTATTTGAAATAGAGAACACCCATGTAGAGCATGGGCGAAAAACGGCGAATTCCTTGCAGCGCGGACAGTGGGGTTCCTGTATTTCATCGTTGTTCGTCTTTAGGAGGCATCCGTATTTTTCGAGTTGCGGGACGATAAACTTTTCGGCATCAAAGAGATATAGACCACACAATTGACCGGCTTCTTCAGTGAATTTTCCGGTCTCATCAAAGATAGGTATCGCATTGATGTCTAACGCTTGCGCGATATCGTAACTGAGTTGATCATGTGCTGGATTTAGCGGGATAACGCCGGATTTTAGGGAGTGTGTCAATTCGTCAGCGATTTTTGCCACAACGGGTTCAGGTATGAGCGTAATGTTTAATTCTTTTGATGGAAAGATCGGATGTGCCACGACATATTGTGCCAGTTCGGTTGCATCAATTTCTTTAACGAGTTCAGGCTGCGTGTCTTCCTTAGCAAGGTGTTTACAGTAGTGTTCAAATTGGGGTGCGGCGAATAGTAGATATTCCTCATCGTTTTTTGTAAGCAGGTAGGTTGTGTCGCTCGTAATGCCGAGTTCAATGGTGCCAGCTAACTCCCAGAGATGCTGTATTTGGATGCAAAAGGAGACATCGACCCCAAATTCTTCCAACCCTAAGCTAAAGGGGAACTTGATGTAACCGTTCAACACATGTGTCTGTGCCTGTAAAAGATTCGTTTTGTTAAGCGGGGTTGCGCATTTTGGGCACCATGGACTCAATTGTGGTAGGTCGTGTAGGTAGTCAGAATCACGGAGTCTGCTTATGAGTGCGATGAGCCGTGCCTCTTGCCGAGATTCGAGGGTTTTCTGCGAAGCTGCCCAATCAGCGAAAATACCGAGTTGATAGAGTTTCTGTTTCTGGGTTCCTAATTCTTGCTTGTGACGTGAGCGACATCGTTTACGGAGAATAGACGGTTTGATCGGAGATTTGGGTTTTGCGTCTGCTATGACAATTTCTTCTATCCAGAACGGGTAGGTTTCCCATGCTGGTACATGTACGACCTGATGCCCTTGCATTAGAGACGCTTTGAGGAAGACATCTTGGCAGATTTTCCTGCAGAGTGTGTCGTGGGTGAGTGCATCAACAGAAGTCGGAATTTCGCGAAGGACGTAGGTCTCCGTTTGAGAGGCTTGGCGTTGCGACTTTGCTTTCGACGCGGTGCGAGCTGTAGGTGTCGTTTTCTTGTTGACGAGTGGGAATACAGTGGCTTTTTCCCAAGTTTCAAGAACGGTATTTTCCGAGGTCCGGTCCATCAATTCAGGGTTCTCTTCCGTTTTCTTGGTTTTACCACGTTTACGCGTCGTATTCTTTGCGGGAGAGTTTTGTTTTCTCATATTTATAGGGTTGCCTGTCTGTGAACCGCCTGTTAATTAGAGACGGTTATATTTTCTGTGTGAGTCGCCTCTGCGCTTTTTTCGTGTATCTGTCAATTTATGATCTAAGCATGCCAGCGAGAATCTGTAACAGAATAATCAGTATGAAAGGTGAAATATCGATACCGAAGTTGCTCGATACTGGTGTGAGCACCTTACGAATCGGGCTTAAAATAGGATCAACGAGGCGACTTGTGTACCAATAGATCTGTCTGATGACCGAATTTTGGGTGCCGAAAACGAACCAAGAAAGTATTGCATTTGCTAAAACAACGAATGCATAAAGGTCAAGCAATCGAGCGATGAACCAAGCGAGGTTATGTATAGGCATAGTTTCTGTTGTTACCCATCCGAGTTATGTGTTGCCGAGTTCTTTCGCTCGTTTTGTTGCAGCGAGGACGGCTTCAGTGAGCGTCGCCCGCAAGCCTCCGTGTTCTAAAGCGTGAAGTCCGGCGGCGGTTGTTCCACCGGGTGTTGTAACACGATTCTTGAGAACGGCTGGATGTTCTTGAGTTTCAGCTAACATCTTCGCTGCGCCTAAAACTGTATGGATTGCAAGTTGTTCTGCGTCTGTTCGCGGTAACCCGACATGGACACCGCCATCTGCGAGTGCTTCAATAATAAGTGCGACATACGCGGGCCCGCTCCCACTTAATCCGGTCACAGCGTCAAGATGCCGTTCCTCCATAACTAACGAGGTGCCGCAGGCGTTGAAAATTTGTTGCGCGATTTCAAGGTGTTCGCTGTTCGCTCGCTTGCCTGCTGTTAGCACCGATACTGCAGCGCCTACCGATGCGGCTATATTTGGCATCACCCGTACAATCGGTGGTGTTGTGTCAAAATAAGATTCGAGTGTTGATGTCGTGACACCGGCTGCGATGCTGATAAGCCATTGTGGTGTTGACAAGCGGCGCGCGACGTGTGGTAGAATACCTGGGACAGCTACTGGTGGCACAGCACAAAAAATGACATCTGTCTTTTCTACCAATCTTACGATGTCGCCTGCGTTGTTGGTGCCTTTTTCATCACAGAGTTGCTCGACGAGTGCACTGTCTAAATCAGTGACCCAGAT
Source organism: Candidatus Poribacteria bacterium (assembly GCA_022820835.1). Lineage (GTDB taxonomy): Bacteria > Poribacteria > WGA-4E > WGA-4E > WGA-3G > WGA-3G. The sequence goes on along the minus strand of JAJEET010000110.1, from coordinate 5,990 downwards.
CTGCCGTGCGGGGAATACGACGTCGGCGATACTCCGCACGACGATGCCTCCCATTTTTCCGACACCTATTACACCTAAACGAAGGTCTTTTACCACTTGTCTCTCCCAACGGTACCGATGTTGGATACTTCATATATAGGACATCTGTAAAAAATTGTATAAGATTTACGCATTTTTCATAAATCTCGACATAAAGATCAATCCGAGCGGGGTTACAAACCCTGAAGAAACACCCCAGCAAAAATCCTGCACTGGCGTCGCGTAAGTTCTGTTACTGTAAAGTCTCAAAGATCGCACGACCGATTCTAACGAGATTCGCACCTTCTTCTATAGCGATCTCAAAATCGTTTGTCATTCCCATAGAGAGATAGCGCATGGTAACGCCGGGGAATTGTTCGTCCCCTATCTTTTCGGAGATCGATCTCAGTAATGCGAAAGCGGGACGGTTTGCCTCTGGTGAAGGCGTTAACTGCCCCATCGTCATCAAACCGACGATATTCACAGTCGGATACGCCTCTGCGTCTGCTATGAATGTGCGTACATCGTCGGCATCTAAGCCGTATTTACTTGCTTCACCGGTTGTGTTCACCTGAATAAGTACATCTACCGGTTGTGTGCGCTCTTCGGAACGGCGTGCTATTTCTGCTAAGAGCCGTAAGCTATCAACTGAATGAATCATCGAGAACATCTCAAGTGCTGCTTTCACCTTATTGCGTTGTAGATGTCCGATAAGGTGCCACCGGCATATCTTAGGATCCGCTACGGCATCTGTGGTGTACTTTTGCTGCGCCTCTTGTACCCGGTTTTCGCCGATGTTTTTGACACCCGCGTCAAGAATTGTCTGTATTTCTGATATTGAGCGTCCTTTTGTAACAGCGACGAGTTCTATTGAATCCGGGGTGCGGTTGCTTCGTTCCGCTGCGCGTGCGATACGTTCGTTGACAGTGTAGAGATTATTGACAATCGGATTCAACTGTACACCTCGCGCCTTGTCCTCTGAATGTCCCCTCTTTTTTTAATTCTAATATTAGTGCGATTACATGCTTTGTCAGGTGTCCAGATTATCTTCTGATTGCGTATCCACGGCGTTCAGAGGTCGGTTGATATGGAAGAGTATCCCGATGATGGCGACCAATGCGGCGACGCTAATAATCCCGATGCCGACGGTTATGGTATATGTTGCCTCCATATAAACCTGTGTGACTTGGACTGCGGTGCTGTTCTCATCCAGCGTTCTCTGGTACCTCTTAGGATGAACACCTCCGAGTACGATAAAGATAAACCCAACGATACCGATAATAATGGACGATATTGCAAATAGCGTGCGCATTTACGATTCCTTTGGCATCTACCAAATTGTCGCCTAACAAATTATTGGGTCTAACCAGCTGGAACGGACAGAGAAAATTACGCTACAAATCGCAGTAGAGTTACAGATGAGGGTGGTGCTGCAACTGAATCACTCAATTCGTTATAATTATGTACTTTATTTAATGATACCATATTTTTTTTGGGAATGCAAATTATTCAATTGTTAGGAGAATAGTTGTCAACGGTCAGTTGTGAGTAGGTGTCGGTCTATCGTGCAGATTCGTTTTTAGCGTTAAGTCTGATGAATGAAAGCATTCTGCCTGTCTGTCCGTTTTCAGCGCGATGTGAATAAAATAGGTCGGTACGACAGGCGGTGCAGAATTCAGATACGGAGATGGCAGCTGGTAGCACACCGATTTCGATGAGTTGGTGGATATTCGCGGTTTGTAGACTTAGGTTTGTGCCGTTGGCTACGGTGCTGCCGAATTCCGCTGTGAATTGGGTGAGCAGTTCCGCGCTGACAGTATAACAGCATTTCTGGATGGAGGGTCCTAAATGAATGTGGCAGTTTTTCGGGCGTGTGCCGAAGCGCGTCCTCATTTGTGTGATGGCGTTTATGGCTATCTGTGCGAATGTACCGCGCCACCCGGCATGGACAATACCGATCGCCGGTGTTTCAATATCTAAGACGAAAATTGGGATACAGTCGGCAGTAAAGATACCTAATGCTATGTTGTGCTGTGCGGTGACAAGAGCATCTGCTTCGGGGATATGTTCCGCGAGCGGCTGCGTCTCCTCGTTGACATGAACGACAGAAGCACTGTGAATTTGACGACAGTAGCGCAGATTTGTCAAGCCGGTCTCTTGGAAGAGGATTTTTCTATTGGTCTCGACTGCGTTTGGATCGTCATTGACATGTTCACCAAGGTTCAAGGACGCATAAGGCGCACGACTGACACCACCGTGGCGTAGACTGATCCCGGCGGTGGCGATGCCGAATGCCTGAAGTTCCTGAATGGGGTGATAGATATTCACTGTTTGTAATCTTCTCTCGGTGGACTAAAGATGTCAAGTGCGACGGCGGGTTCATCAAAGGCTTTCGCGCTGTGCTGGACATTGGACGGAATGAGGTACGCGTCCCCCTTTTTAAGGGTTCGGGAATCTCCATCAATGGTGAGTTCAAATGTTCCTTCGAGTACCATTCCCATCTGTTCATGGGGGTGGCTATGTTCAGCGACGATGCTATGCGGTTTCAGATTCACAAAGGACATCATCAGTTTTTCGCCGTGAAGGGTACGGATGCTGGCACCGTCGAAGATATTTTTTTTGGGTTGTTCGTCAATAACAAAAAATGGCATCGGCTGCAGATTTCTCCTGTGGGTCTCATAGTGCGTTGGGTTTCACTCGGTTTTTGTTGATTTCAGGTTTTTCTGTTCTGTTGAAACGCTTTGTTGTGTGCGATTTTTAGTAGGTCTCCGTTCAACCCAACCTACAAAACGCTTCAAATTTCATTTTTAAATTCACGTTTTTGTTAGGGAAACGGGATGTCTGGTGTCGGCGGTTCGACGTAAAGGAGGCGTTTACAGCTTGAGCAGTAAACGAGTTTCTCATATTTTTGTGCCTCCTTGAGCGTCTGTGGTTGAATAGCGATCCTACAGGTACTGCAGGTGCCGTCTTTACCGAGTGCGATGAAACCTGCTTTCGCGCGTGCTGCACCGGATTGGCTTGCCATTTGCGCCTTCATCCACCGGTGGTACTCATCTCTGCGGGCTTTATCAATTTTGGGTAGAAACGCTTTTCGTGCTTTCATTTTTTCATCGCGTTCTGCTTCCAATGTCTGCAGTTCCTGTCGGAGTTGTTCGGTATTGGTATCGGCATTCTCTTTTTCTTGCTCGACCTTAGTTTCAAGTTCTGCCAGTTCTGCTTTCAAACGATCGTGATCTTCCATAAGGTTCAGGATCACGTCTTCAGCCTCTGCGTCTTTGTCGTCTAAGAATTCGATCTGTCGTTCTAAAGCATTATAAGCCTCGTTAGACGTAGCGGATCGTTGTTCGTTTTTATATTTTTCGCGTTGCTCTGCGTTCATTTCGAGTTCAGCATTTTTGGCGCGCTGCTCTTTTTCGACTTCCGCGAGTTGAGCGGATTTCGCTGCGGTCTCTTCTTCAGACTCGGTAACCCCCGCCTCTAATTGCACAATCTGACGTGGGATATCTTGAAGTTTTTGATGGATTGACAACAGTTCGGAGTCGCGTTCTTGCAGTTGGTAAAGTAACGCGAGCTGCTGTCTTAAAGATTCGTTAGACATACGCTTCAGGCTCCTTTTCGACGAGATAGGCAAAGAAAATGCCGAGTTGATACAAAACGAAGAGTGGTATCGCCATCAGTAACATGGACGTGGGATCCGCAGGTGTCAATAGTGCCGACATAACACAGATCCCCAAGAGAGCAAAGCTCTGTTTTTCGCGGAACCCGCGTGCGTTAATGATTCCGATACGCGACAAAAATGCCATTACGATCGGTAACTCAAAAGCGAGACCAAAGCCTAAGATTAACTGTGTTATGAAACCTACATAGTTTTGTAAGTCCCATCTATTTGGCATCTCTGGAAATAGTTCTGCGGAGAACTGTAGGACGACGGGTGTAACAATAAAATAGGCGAAGGCAGCGCCGAGGATGAAGAATGTGATGATAATCAGAAAGAGCGGGACAGCGAATCGGCGTTCCTGACGGTTCAACGCTGGAAAGATGAATGCCCAGACCTGATAAATGATTATCGGGAGTGCGAGCAAAATGCCGGTGGTAATCCCTAATTTCAAGAACGCCATAATAGCCTCCACAGGTCCAACTTTCATGAGTTCAGCGTTGACATTGGAGGTACCGGCGCGCATGGTAATTGCGAAGAACCCCCATATTGATCCTTCCGAACCGATGGTAGCGTCAATGGCGCTTGCGATCAACGTGTTCATTGAGGTCCCGAGTGGGAACATAATCACCTTTTCAATCGGTTTGCTGAAGGATAAGCACAGTACAGTAAACACACCGATTGTGATAGCGGAGATGATAATCCGTCGCCGGAGTTCTTCGAGATGCTCCCAGAAAGTCATTGCGACATCGGTTGATTCCGTTGATTCGTTAGCTTCATTAGATTCCATCATCATAGTGTGGGTCGCTCGTGCGTCTACCGATTAAGAGGTTTTCGGAGGCTTGATGTCCGGCTCTGTGTCCTTATCGGTTTCATCTGCTGCCTTTGTCTGTGGTGGCTTGATGTTCGGTTCTATGTCCCTATCGATTTCATCTGCTGCCTTTGTGAGTTCATCTTGGAGTTCGGTGCCGACACTCTTAAATTCTCGGATCGCTTTTCCGAGCGAACGTCCCATTTCCGGTAACTTCTTAGGCCCGAAAATGACGAGCGCGATCACAAGGATTATAAAGATTTCCATTCCGCCCATTCCCATGTTCTTCACTCCTCCTTTAATGATATGTGGCAGTCTGTAACCATTTATAGTATATCACGGAATGGATCTATTTGCAATTATTTTTTGGGTAATAGTTTTCAGTTGTCAGTACGGCGACTACGTCGCCTTTCAGTTGTCAGCATTCAGGCTTGTCGGTCTATTTTTTCATAGGGTGGAAAGAGTGGAAGGCAGTGGTGTAAATTTTCATAGTTTTCATAGTAAATCGGGGTACTATGAAATTTGTGAAAGGGTCTGAACGGATGCTATGGGCGGGTTTTGGCAATTTTGGTGGAGCATGCTATGAAAGTTACTATGAAAAAACGCGCTGACTTTATGCTCGTATTGTCCCAACTCGGAACTTTCCATATCTGAACGCCGGAAAAAGATACCAAATGGTATCTTTTCTAGCTTTTTGGTGTTTTTTTACATAAGGTTGAGAACCGAGTGTCTGTATGGGTTTGTAAGCGTTTTTCCGTAATGTTCGGTAGTGAAAAAGCGGAATAGAAAGACGCGTTCGGCTGCTGTGATTTTTATCATAAAGGCACTTTAATTTTTTTTGTACGCAAAAATCTGTGCCGTCCTTTTTCTGCGATGGGTTAGGGTCTGTCGGTTCCAGTTCGGGTTGTGATCGCAGGTGTCCGCTACAACGCGTCTTCATTTTCAGGTCGGTTCAACGCAATCCAGTCGAGTGCCTTTTTTTGGATGTCCACTGCTTGCGCCAACCTGCCAAGGAGTTGCTCCAGTTCCGCAATTCGCTCCGTAGCGGCATCGGACTGCTTACGATTGGGTTCAAAGGCGGTGGCCGCGTTTTCAAGGAATTGGCGTTTCCATTGTGAGAGTTGTTCTTCGGTGATGTTATGTCGGCGACAGATTTCTGCTTCGGAACTTTCGACGTTGAGTGCTTCTATAACGATTTTTGCTTTAAATTCGGGGGTGAATCTTTTGCGTTTTCGCTTGGTGCTCATAGGATGCTCCTTTCTATGAGATTGTTATTGTCGCGTGATCTTGGTTTGGAGTGCGGTCTAAATTCTCGATGGCAGTGCAACTTCTAAGTCTTGGTTATTTTTTGATATAGGTTCAGTCTTGCTAAGCACAGGCGGCATCTCGGTTTCAAGATCAAGACTTTCACCCGGGGTTGGAAGCATATCCTCAGAAATCTGATTTGATTGGATAAAATCTACCTGGACTGAAGCATATTGATCGTATGGTACTTTTACTTGAATG